>CAJTMB010000009.1 GCA_910577105.1 uncultured Lachnospiraceae bacterium
CAGAATCCGGAACTGTGCAAAGAGTTATTGCAGAGGATTCTCCCGGATTTGAACATTGAACGCATTGAATATCCAGAATTACAGAAAAGTATTAACATGGATATGGATGCTCGTAGTGTGAGGCTGGATGTGTATGTAAAAGATGAGAAAGAAGTGGTTTACGACATAGAAATGCAGGTAAGCCATACAAAGGAACTTCCTAAGAGAAGCCGGTATTATCAGAGTATGATAGACCTGCAGCTTATTGATAAAGGGCAGCTTTATGATGAGTTAAAGCGAAGCTATGTTATATTTATCTGTCCATTTGATTTATATGGGAAAGGGCGGCATATTTATACCTTTGAAAATATCTGTAAAGAAGACGGCAGCATTTCTATGGGTGATGAGGCGGTAAAGATATTTCTCAATGCAAAAGGAACTCTGGATGATGTGAGTGATGAATTAAAGGCGTTCCTTGATTATGTGGCAGGGAAGAAGCCGAAGGATGCCTATGTAGAGAGGCTGGAAGAAGCGGTAAAAGAGGCCAAGAAGAATAGAGAATGGAGGCATGAGTATATGACGTTGTTGATGAGAGACCAGGAGAATGTGAAAATTGGCGAAGAAAAAATGCTTTTGTTAATAGAAAGGCTGATAGAAGATAGGCGTTTTGATGATATTGCCAGAATAAAGGCGGATAATGGTTATCGTCAGAAACTTTATTTGGAGTATCATATCATTTAAAAGCAGGGCATCACAGGGCAGAAAATTTTAAAGATTTTCTGTCCTTAATAATATTACGATATTTTTCGCATTTAGGTATGTTATGGACAGCCTTACCATAAGTAAAGGCGAAGTTTTGAGGAAGGTCAGAAAGTGCAGGAAAGCTAAGATTTAGGCGGAAAATAGAGGGTTGTCGAAAGTTGTTTTAAGATAATACTATGAAAATTTTCGCACTTAGGTATGATATGGAGAACCATATCATAAGTAAATGCGAAGTAAGTATATTTGCACGAAAGCTATAAATTCTCCTAAGAGAAACCGGAGGATTCCTATGTCGAGAAACCGGAAGAAGCTGTGCAGGAAGCTAAGAAAAACAGGGAATGGAGGTATGAGAATATGACAATGCTGATGAGAGACCAGGAGAATGTGAAAATGGTAAAAATAATTTCAGACAGTACATGTGATTTGTCCGGAGAGTTGCTGGAAAAGTATGAGGTATCAATTTTGCCTTTACACGTTATTTTAGGGGAAAGGGAGTGTGAAGATGGCCGGGATATTTCGCCGGATGACATCTATCAATGGTCGGATGAGCATAAAACCACACCAAAAACTTCCGCTCCGGCATTGGACAAAGCAATGGACTTGCTGAGACCTTATGTGGAAGCCGGCACAGAGGTAGTATGCTTTTCCATATCAGAAGAAATGTCGGCATCAGCGAATGTTATGCGCCTTGCAGCAGAAGAACTGGATGGGAGCCATTTGGTTACTGTAATCAATTCGGCGAACCTTTCCACCGGTATCGGATTACTGGTAATTGAAGCGGCAATTATGGCACGGGAAGGAAAGAATGCTCAGGAGATTGCACGGAAAATGGAAGAATTAAAACCCTTTGTCCGGGCAAGTTTTGTAGTAGACACATTGGTTTATCTTCACAGAGGAGGGCGGTGCAGTGGTTTGGCTGCCATGGCAGGAGGAGCACTGAAGCTTCACCCTAAGATTGTGGTTGAAGACGGCAGAATGAAGCCTTCTAAAAAGTACCGTGGCAAGATGAACAAGGTTCTTATGGATTATGTCAATGAAATGGAGAATGATTTGAGACACGCAAAAAAGAATCGGGTATTCATTACGCATTCAGGATGTCACAATGAAACGGTTGAAATGATTTATGCCTATTTGCAGAATTTAAACATCTTTGATGAAATTTTGGTTACCAGGGCCGGAGGCGTAATATCCAGTCATTGCGGACCGGGAACCCTTGGTGTGCTGTTTATTGCAAAAAACGTATAATCATTCCGAAGAAAAGAGGAAACATTCATGAGCTTTTTATTTGCACGTCACGGGGAAACTGATTGGAACCTGTTGAAAAGAGTGCAGGGGACAACGGATATTCCTTTGAACGAAAATGGAATAAGGCAGGCGGAACTTCTGTGCGAAAATCTTGAAAGGGAGCGTGTAAACCTCTGCCGAATCTACAGCAGTTGTCAAATAAGAGCATTGGCAACGGCCGAGAAAGCCGGTTTGAAATTTCATATACCGGTGAAAGTGATTTCCGGATTAGAAGAAATGAATTTGGGGTTATTTGAAGGACATACCTGGGACGAAATTGAAACTCTGTATCCTGATGAACTTAAAAAATGGCAGTCTGATAAACGCTATAACAAGACACCAAAAGGAGAATCCTATCAGGATTTACTGGAGAGATTATTTTCAGCTTTGAACCGGATAATGGAAGAGTCGAAGGATGATATTGATTTAGGCGGGGATGTTTTGATATTAACACATGGTGCGGTAATCCTGTCACTGTTAACACTAAAAAATAATCTTGACTTTGAAACATCATATACTGTTATAAACGTTGAAAATGCAACTATAATAAAATTCGAATTAAACGAGTTACGGCAAATGCAGCAGAGATTGTACCGGAAACCTTAAATGACAGGACCGAAGATATGGTAAAACCGGGAAATATATATGCAGAACATAAGTTGGAAATTTTATGGCTGAATTGTGATAAAGCTAAAAAGGAAGAACAGAAATGATGAAAACAGGCGACAGGATTGGAATAGTATGCTGTTCAAACGGACAGAAATCATCATACAAAGAGAAAACAGAATATTTGGAAACTACTTTGTCAAAAATAGGGCTTCGGCCTTCCTTCAGTGAATGTATCTACGAAAAAGAAAACGTCCTTACAGGCACTGTCAAAGAACGTGCACAGGCGCTTATGAAATTTTACATGGATGATGAGATTAAGGGAATATTTGATATTTCAGGCGGTGATATTGCAAACGGGATTTTGCCGTATCTTGATTATGATTTCATTGCAAACAGCCCTAAAATTTTCTGGGGATACAGCGATTTGACAACCGTTATCAATGCCATCTATTCCAAAACCGGAAAAGAATCCGTACTATATCAGATTCGCAATCTTATTTATGACAAGCAGGAAGAACAGCTGGCAAATTTTAAAAATACGGTATTCAATGGCAGGGACGACCTGTTTCGGATACGTTATCGGTTTGTGCAGCATAAGGGAATGCAGGGAATTGTGGTAGGCGGAAATATCCGATGCTTTTTGAAACTGGCCGGCACGGAATTTATGCCTGATTTGGAAGGAAAAATACTGTTTTTGGAAAGCTATAACGGAACAGTACCCCAGATAGAAACCTATTTGCGCCAATTACAGCAATTGGGCGCGTTTAAAAAGGCGGCAGGTATTTTGCTGGGCACTTTTACTCAAATGAGCGCGGAAAAATGCATTCCGACAGTAGAAACGCTTGTCTGTGAAACAGCAGGAAAGGATTTGCCGATTGCAGTGACAGATGAAATAGGCCATGGAAGTGATTCAAAAGGAATTATAATCGGCCGAAATTTATGCCTGGGTCAGGCTTGATTCAGCAGATAAAGAAGGAAAATGGATGGACAAAACTTGTGTCTGAGAAATCATTGAAATAAGCTGAAGTTAATCAGAGTTTATCCGTTTTACAGAGTATGGTCTGTGCAAGAAATGCCGGTGCATACGCGGTACTCATCAATAGGAATGATGTCACTGAAAATTATGGGCAGGCAAAAACGATACATACTTTAACAGAACTGCTTTCATTATTTAATATAGCTTAAGTACGAAGCCTGTAGGCGGATTTTTTAAGCAAAAAAAGGCGCAGAAATGGGGATGAAGCTATGGCAAAGGATACACGTCTTGTTAATATCTATCTGAAGATACATCACAAAAAGAACTTGACAATGGATGAATTGGGGTATCTGGCGGAATATGATGAGGAATGTTTTGCAAAAACCTGTAAAAACGTGGTGTATAACATCCCTGAAACGAAGCCGCTCATGGAACCCATTGTTTCGCAGGCACCGAAAGAAGATGAAAAGGAGCCCGAACTGACGGAACGGCAAAAAATAGAACAAATTTTAGAAAATCTGGAACGATTGGAAATGAATGATTTCCCAACCACGGGCATTGATACAAACAGTGTAAAGAGTCTGCTCGGCAATTTGTTTATGGAATTATTGTTTCCGCATAACGACAAAGAGATGTTCATTAATGTGGCGGAAAACGAAAATGGCTCTTTATTTGACAAAAAAGCATAGTTACTGTCTGACGGACGTGAATTACCGGAAATCAGAATGGTAAACAGAAAAGACCGGAAATTTCTTTTATAAAAAAGAAGTTTCCGGTCTTTTCTTGACCCGGATTTATATCTGTGCTAGAGTAAATACAGAAATAGTTGTAAGGAGGATTACTACTAAATGGAAGAAGGCAACTGTCTGGAAAATCTGGGATTTTCCAGAAATGAAGCAAAGGTTTATACCACTCTGTTGAAGCACAAACAGCTAAACGGTTATGAAATCGCCAAATTGTCGGGAGTATCACGGTCTTTGGTCTACGAGGTAATCAACCGTCTGGTGGGCAAGGGGATTCTTCTTAGACTGGAAGGAGAACCGAATTACTATAAGCCGTTGGAATACGATAAGCTGATTCGGCGGATGAAGCAGGAAAGTGAAAACCATATAAACAAGGCGGAAGAATATCTGAAGGGTTTGATGGGAGAGGAAGAAAACCGCGATTTTGTTATGAATCTGGTAGGCTTTGATAAGTTTATCAAAAAAGCCATAGTGTTAATAGACAGTGCTTCAAAAGAAATATCCCTTTCTGTATGGAGCAATGAATTTGAACTTTTGCAGGGTGCTTTAACCCGTGCCATGGAAAGGGGAGTAAAAGTATATCTGTTTACCTTTGAAGAAGTGAATCCGAAGGGAGCCGTCCTCTTTTCTTACCGGATTAGTGATGCAGCAAGTTTGTTTCCGTACCGCAGGATGACGTTGGTTGTTGATGGCGAACAGTGTCTGACCGGTGAAAACAACGGTGACAGAAGCATTTTCATATACACAAAAAACCATGCCATTGTTTCTCTTGCAACAGACGAAATTGTATTAAATATATTCTGGTACAAATATATGGAAAAACGGGGACTGCTTCGTAAAAAGAACAGCAGTGAAGAATTTTTGCAGATAATCGAAGCGCTGGCAAAAGAACTGGGTATTAATGAGGATATGACAAAAAATCTTATGGTATATGAATTTCAAAGGAGGAAGTATTATGAAAGTGAAGAGCATTGAAAGCCGGAAGGCTCATGAAACCAAAGAGCTTGTCAGACGGGAAAAGCAGCTACAAGCCAGAAACAATCGATTTTACATGATTTATCTTTTTATGGTGCTGTCTCTGATTTACATTATTGACGAGATTGCCTCCACCATTTCGATTCAGTTTCAATCCAATATCATCAACGAATTTTTTGTGCAGAAAATGGGGATGACGTATGGAGAGGGGTTGTCCGTTTCTTCTGCCCTCGGCTTTATTACATATCCGGTGACATTGTTGATTGTATTCTACCGTCCGCTGGCCGACCGTTTCGGAAGAAAGCCTTTTCTGGTCATTAATACTTTTATGATGGGCTTTGGGTTGTTTTTGGTTTATCTTTCTGATAATATTTATGTATATATGCTCGGCGGAACCATTATGGGATTTATGGTATCCCATGATATGCAGTGTGTATATATTCTGGAATGCTCCAGCGAAAAGAAGCGTGCAAGAAACTATGCCCTCATTAAGGCGGTAGCAATACTGGGAACTCTGCTTATTCCCCTTTTGCGGGAAACGCTTATGCAGAATAAAAGCGAGCGGTGGCATCTGGTATATCTGGTGCCTGCCGTACTTGGCTTTGTATTGTCTTTTGTGGCGCTGTTGTTTGCAAAAGAAACCAACACTTTCCTTGTTAACAGGGTAAAATACTTAAAAATACCAATCGAAGTAAGGGAGAAACAGAGCCGGGAAGAAAAAAACAGCAATGCACAGGGCGGCATTATCCAGGCAGTCAAATTTGCTTTCAAACACCGTCAACTGCGTTTTTTGATGCTGGCATGTTGTTTCTATTATTCCGCTTCCCTTGCTACGGCGACTTACAATACCGTAATGAAAGAATCTGCCCTGATGACGGAAGAAGCCATCACGATGGCGCTGTATCTGTATCCCGTAGGAAATGCATTGCTGACATTTATCGCCGGGCTTGTTTCGGACCGGTTTGGCAGGAAAGTGACCATTATTGCCATGTCCTGTTCCGCAGTGGTATGCTACAGTCTGTTTATTGCCGGTTCCATGCTGGGATGGACGCCATTGCTTACAGGATTTGCCATTGGCGGTTTTATGGGCAGCTACTGGGGGGCCGGAGATACTATCGGTGGGATTATGTTCTCGGAATCTTCGCCAACCAATCTGCGTTCTTCCGTTACCGTAATCAATACGCTGTTAAACGGCATTATCGGCGGACTGGCTACTATTGTAACCATTATCCTGCTCCCCCTTATTCCCAAGGCAGCCTTTGGGTATATGTATCTGGGCCTGACGGTTCCGGGACTTATCGGTGCAATTTTCATTATCTGGAAATATGTCGGTGAAACCAGGGGACTGGATTTGAAGAAGGTTACCGGTGCGGAATGGGATAAATAATAATCATATTACTGTCCGCAAAAAAGCGCGGAAGTAGAATCGGAGGGAAATATGAATCTGGACTTATTTACTGTAACCCCGGGTGAGAACCCGCTGGACAAACTTAAGGATAACTGCGGATTTGCAGGTATTTTTAAATCAATCGGAATTATTGGCGATTCCCTGTCGTCGGGGGAATTTGAGTACCACGATAAAGCCGGGGACATTGTATACCACGACATGTATGAATATTCCTGGCCCGCGGTTCTGGAGCGTTTGACAGGGACGGCATATCACAATTACTCCCGGGGCGGCATGAGTGCAAAAGAGTTTTATGAAAGCTGGGCGGAGCAAAACAATTTCTGGCAATGGAATCAGGCTTACATTATTGCCCTGGGAAATAATGATGTGTTTGTTCTTAATCATCCCGTCGGCTGCGCGGACGATATTCATCCTGATAATCCGGACGCTAATCCGGACACCTTTTTCGGCAATATGGGCCGCATTATATCCAAGTTAAAAACCATTGAAAAAGACGCCCGTATATTTCTGGTATCCATGCAGAGGAGGGGAGAAGCGGAGGGAGACCCGATTATTTGTGCCATAGCGGAAGAAATGAAAAAAATATGCGGACTGTTTTCCTTCACATATGTCATCGACATGTCACATTACGGACCGGTCTATGACGAGGAAATGAGGAAAACCTTTGCCATGGGTTTCCATCCCAATGCCATGGGCTATTACAGTTACGCATTGATGATAGGCAATTACATGGATTATATCATTCGCAGCAATCCCAAAGATTTCTTTGAAGTGCCGTTTATCGGAAAGGGATATAAAAATAAAGATGTCATCTATTAAACAGATTTCATTGCTTAAGGATTGGAAAGGAGCAGGCAAATGGGTAAACAGGATTTTCTTGACAGCAGTAATGAGCGTATGAACAAACAGCTTCTGTTCACGGCCAATATTGATAAGATGACTTCGGTAATGCGCCGGACAATGCTGATTGATAAAAGCCGTAGGGAAAATGATGCCGAGCATTCATGGCATATTGCGGTTATGGCAATGCTGTTTACGGAATATGCCGCAGAACCGGTTGATATCGGCAGGGTCGTGCAGATGTGTGTGGTTCACGACCTTGTTGAAATAATAGCCGGTGATACCTTTGCTTATGATGCAGAGGGGAATTCGGATAAAGAAGATAGGGAAAAGGCGGCAGCCGACAAATTGTTTTCGGAAATTCCAGAGGAACAGGGAAAAATGCTTCGCAGTTTTTGGGAGGAATTTGACGCAATGGAAACCGCAGATGCCAAGTATGCCGCCTGCATGGACCGTTTACAGCCATTTTTACACAACACCCTCACCGACGGACATACATGGGTGGGAAACCATGTGAACCGTGCATCCGTGGAAAAAAGGATGGCAATTATAAAAGAGTTTATGCCAGAAGTATATGACTGGGTTTCAGATAATATTGACAATGCAGTCAGCAAGGGGTGGTTAAATCCATGACGGAAAATAAAATCATTATGCAGTGAAGTTTATGGAAACATAATTCGTGTAGGCCATGCAATAAATATGTTACATTTTGCACGTCAAACGTGGTTTCTTTTTTTCTTATTCTTTTATAAAATCACCATAACAGGAGAGTAATACGATAATGACCACCGGTGAGAAACTGGCAATGCTTCGCAGGCAAAAAAATTTAACACAGGAACAACTGGCAGAATTATTGAAAGTATCCCGTCAGTCCATATCCCGCTGGGAAATGAATCAGGCATTTCCCGAAACGGAAAAACTGATTCTGTTAAGCAGGATATTTTCCTGCAGCGTTGATTTTTTGTTAAATACCAATCCGGGTACGGAAAAAGAGGATTCGGAATTTACGGCAGACAAATATGCCGCCTTTATGAGGGAATGCGGATATTTTTTTCTGGCAACATCCGTCGAAGACACTCCCAGACTTCGACCTTTTGGAATGATATGCGCCGGGGAAAACTGCTTATATATTGTTACGGATAAGCGGAAAAACGTATGTCTGGAACTGGAGAAGAATGCGAAGGTTTCTCTGTCCGGGTATCAGCCACACACCGGCAAATGGCTATGTATCAGTGGAACTGCCACAGAAGACATATCACAAAAAAGCAGGGAATTGGTATTGTCTGAATATCCGATATTGTGTCGGAAGTTTCCGAAAGGGCAGGAAATTTTTATGACAGTTTATCGTATTAGCCTGGATAATGCAAACATTCATTTAAGATAGGAGAAGAACTATGGAAAAATTATCAGCAGAAGCAGAAGCCATATTAAAAGAACGTTTTGGAAAGGATACCGTCATTTCTCTGGCAACAGTGGAAGACGGGCTTCCTTTTGTGCGCAACGTCAATGCCTATTATGAAGACGGTTCTTTTTACGTCATTACTTACGGACTTTCCAATAAAATGCGCCAAATCAGCCAAAATCCCAATGTAGCCATTTCAGGGGACTGGTTTACGGCTCACGGACAAGGTATTTCTCTTGGCTACTTTGGCAAGAAAGAAAACGAGGGGATGGCTAAAAAACTGGAAACAGCATTTTCGGAATGGATTCATAACGGACACAATAATTTTGAAGATGTAAACACCTGTATTCTCCGCATCCGTCTGACGGACGGAGTGCTGTTTAATCATGGCACGAGGTATGATATTGATTTTTCAACGGATAGTTTCATCTGATTTTTTCAGAGAATGGTTTATTGGTGATAATTTGATAAAATGGAGAATTGGAGAAAATATTGGTGTCTTATTATCTGTGACATTACTTTTGCAAATATAAGATGAAATTCCATGGGCATACAGAGCAGCTTTCAGATTATGAATATGAAAAGAATATTAAATAATCGTAAAAAGGTGTCATGAAAGCAAAAATCATGGTATCATAAACATGATACAGGAGGAAATAAGAGATGTACAATGATTTATTTTCCATAGGACCGTTTACCGTACACGGGTATGGCCTTATGATAGCAATCGGCGTCCTTACGGCGCTTTTTGTGGGGGAGGCAAGGGCAAAAAAACGTGGCATGAATGCGGATGTGCTCTATCCCATGACCTTTCTTTGTGTGGTTTTCGGTTTCCTTTCCGCAAAACTTCTTTACTGCATAGTAGAATGGAAAAATTTTGTGAAAGAGCCGTTAAGCCTTCTTTCCAGCAACGGTTTTGTGGTATACGGAGGCATTATAGGCGGTGTTGCCGCCGCATTTATCTTTTTTAAGATTAAAAAGCTGAATTTTTGGGAATATTTTGACTTGGTAATGCCATCGGTTGCACTGGCGCAGGCATTTGGCCGGATAGGATGTTTTCTGGCAGGCTGCTGTTACGGCAGGGAAACGGATTCCTTTATCGGCATTACCTTTACCCAATCAGATTTCGCACCAAACGGAGTGAAACTGATTCCTACACAGTTGATATCCAGTGCAGGCATGTTCCTTATTGCGGGGATTTTAATCCTGTATGCAAAGAAGGAGCGGAAAAAAGGCACTGTAGGTGCCTTGTACCTGATTCTTTACAGTATCGGCAGATTTTTTGTGGAGTTTCTTCGGAATGATTACCGGGGAGAGGTGTGGATTTTCTCTACATCACAATTTATTTCCCTGTTTATGCTGGCGGCAGGACTCTTTTTGTTTTTCAGTCGTAGAAGGAGTGAAGAAAAATAATGGGTGCATTCGTAGAATTTCAGAATGTAAGCAAAGTTTATCAAACGGGAGAAGTGTCCATCCAGGCGCTTCATGATGTGAATTTTGAAATTGAAAAGGGGGAATTCTGCGTGATTGTGGGAGCCTCCGGAGCAGGAAAAACAACGATATTAAATATTTTAGGAGGTATGGATTCCCTTACAGAGGGGAAAGTATATTTAGACGGGGAAGAAGTTTCAGCGTACAATAAAAAACAGCTGACAACTTACAGAAGGCATGACGTTGGGTTTGTATTCCAGTTTTATAATCTTGTGCAGAACCTGACAGCGCTTGAAAATGTGGAACTGGCAGCACAGATTTGCAAGAATCCCTTGGATGCCGCTGAGGTAATGGCTGAGGTGGGATTAAAAGAACGCTGCAATAATTTTCCGGCCCAGCTTTCCGGCGGGGAGCAGCAGAGGGTTGCCATTGCAAGGGCGCTTGCCAAAAATCCCAAATTACTTTTATGCGATGAACCTACCGGGGCATTGGATTACAACACAGGTAAGGCGGTATTGAAGCTGTTGCAGGACACTTGCAGGCAGAAAGGCAGGACAGTGGTTGTCATTACCCACAATCAAGCCCTGACTGCCATGGCTGACAGGATTATTACCGTGAAAAACGGTACCATCCGGAGTATGGTTAAGAATCAGGAAATTACAAAAGTGGAAGATATCGAATGGTAAATATGGATAGAAAACATATTTTTTTCTAAAGGAGAAATGTGTATGAAGTCTATGATGAGAAAGACAACATTGCGGGAAATCAGGTAGAGCTTTGGGAGATATTCTGCCATTCTGGCTATCGTTGCTCTCGGAGTAGGCTTTTTTTCAGGCTTAAAAGTGACAAAAGACGCCATGATGGTTTCAACGGATGAATACCTGCAAAAGCACCAGCTTTATGATTACAGGCTTTTGTCCACATTAGGTTTTGAAGAAGAGGATGTGGATGCGCTCTCCCAAAAGGAGGATGTCCGGGCCGTTGCAGGTGCCATATCTGCCGACATTGTCTGTGTAAACGCACAGGGAAGCGACATGGTTATCAAGGCGCATTCTTTGACAGACGATATAAACGGTGTTGAGGTGGTGGCAGGCCGTATGCCCCAAAGTGCAGATGAGTGTGTGGTGGATTCCAATCTTTTTAGTGAAAGCGCAATCGGTACGAAAATTGTGTTGTCTGAGAGCAACGAACAAGAGGATTTGGATAACTTTACATATGGGGAGTATACCATAACCGGAATCGTGCAGTCTTCCTATTACATCCAGTTTGAACGTGGGAACACTTCGCTTGGGAACGGCAGAATCAGCGGCTTTGTCTATATTCTTCCCGAAGGGTTCCAACTGGAATATTACACGGAAATTTTTGTAAAATTTGACGAGGACTATGGCATCTACACGGAAGAATACGATGCTTTTATGGACGGGAAAGATGCAGAATGGGAAGCTTACTGTGAGGAGCAGGGAGAACGCAGATATCAGAAGATATATACGGAAGCCATGGAAGAGCTGACGGATGCCGAGCGGGAACTGGAAGAAAAACGCGAAGAGGCACAGTTGGAGTTAAAGGACGCCGAAAAAGAATTGCTGGATGCCGAAGAAGAAATCGCGGATGGCGAGAAAAAGCTGGCGGACGGCGAAAAAAAGATAAAAGACGGGGAACGGGAACTGGAAGAGGGCGCACAGGAAATCGCAGATGCCGGGGTTACCATTTCCGAAAAGGAAAAAGAATTGGAAGACGGCAAATTGACAATTGCCGAAAACGAAGCGCTGCTGGAATCAAAAAAAGCAGAATATGAAAGCGGACTTTCCGCCTACTATTCCGGGAAAGCACAGATAGAACAGAAAAGGCAGGAGCTGGCGGCTGCTGATGCACAGATTAAGGCAGCGGAGGCGGAACTGCAAAAAGCGCAGGAAAATTTGGATGGGTTGTTTTCCAGCGGAATGATATCACAAGACCAATATGAAGCTTATAAAGCAGAACTGGATGCCAAAGCGCTTGCACTAAATGAAAAAAAAGCACAGGTTGCAGGCGGACTTGCTCAATTAAACGAGGCGGATTCCCAACTTAACAACGTATATGTCCAGCTGCAAAACGGCGCATGGCAGATAGCAGATGCGGAAAACAAAATTGCAGCGGCTAAGCAGCAGATTACCGACGGCCAAGCCGAGCTTGCAAAGGCAAGGACAGAGCTGGAGGAGGCAAAAACCGAACTGGAAAACGGCAGAACCGAATTACAGAAGTCCAAAACAGAACTTACAGACAAAAAGCAGGAACTTCTTGACGCCAAAGAAGAACTGAAAAACGGCTGGGAAGAATATCAGGATGCCCTTGCAGAGTTTGAAGAAGAAATGGCAAAGGCGGAAAAAGAATTGGACGAAGCAAGGGAGGATATCGCTTCCATAAAAAGCCCCGATACCTATGTGCTTGGGAGAAACACCAACATAGGTTATGCCTGTTTTGAAAACGATTCCAATATAGTGGAGGGCATTGCCAACGTGTTTCCTGTTTTCTTTTTCCTTGTTGCGGCGCTGGTATGCATGACGACCATGAACCGCATGGTGGAGGAGCAGCGGACTCAGATTGGTGTGTTAAAAGCCCTTGGATACGGGGAAAGCAGGATAATGGGCAAGTTCCTTTTTTATTCCGGCAGTGCTGCCCTGATAGGAAGTGTGACGGGATTTCTTTTGGGAACAAGCCTGTTTCCGCTTGTTATCTGGAATGCCTATGGTATGATGTACAGCATGGGTTCCCTTGCTTATGTGTTTGACTGGAAACTGGCTGTTATTTCCCTGATTGTGGCTTTGCTCTGTTCCATGGGCACTACATGGCTTTCCTGCCGGCATGAAATGAAGGAAGTTGCGGCAGGCCTGATGCGCCCCAAAGCGCCAAAGGCCGGAAAACGGGTGTTTTTGGAATATGTTCCTTTTATCTGGAAAAGGCTGAAATTTTTACAGAAGGTTTCTGTCAGGAATGTTGTTCGGTATAAAAAGCGGTTTTTTATGATGGTAATCGGCATCAGTGGCTGCACCGCACTGCTATTGACCGGCTTTGGCGTGGAAGATTCCATAGCAAATATTGCGGTCCAGCAGTTTGGGGAAATTCAGGTTTATGACCTTGGCGTTACCCTGCAGGATGGCAAAACCGAAACAGCGGCTGGAAAAGTCCAGCCTGTTTTGGAGGCATTGGATGTACTTGGCGGAAATTATCTGTTTTCCTGTGAAAAATCCTTGGATTTGGAGGTGGACGGACAAATCAAAGCTGTCAGTCTGGTATTAGTGGAACAGCCCGAAATAATTGGAGATTTTATCAATTTGCATACGGAGGAAGGAGAAGCCGTTGCCTATCCCGGGCCCGGAGAAGTTGTATTATCCAATAAAATTGCCGATATTTACGACATAGAAGCAGGAGATACGATTTTGCTTCGGGATGAAAACAGAAAAACGATAGAGGCAACCGTATCCGGAATCGTACAGAACTTTGTGTATGACTATGCCTACCTGCATCCGCAAACCTACAGGGAACAAATAGGAGATGTGGAATACAAAAACCTGTATGTAAATCTTTCTGAAGAGGTTGATGTGCATATGGCAAGCGCCACCTTGATGAAGGAGGATAACGTAGCAGCCGTGGCAGTCAATGAGGATACCATGCTGCGTTTTTCAAGCATGATGGACAGTCTGGACTATATTGTACTGGTGGTGCTGATGTGTGCGGCAGCGCTGGCCTTTATCGTGCTCTATAACCTAAATAATATCAATATTACGGAACGCGTCAGGGAAATTGCAACCATAAAGGTGTTGGGCTTCTATAAAAAAGAAACCGCTGCCTATGTGTTTCGGGAAAATATGGTGCTTACAGGCGTCGGCTGTTGTGTTGGCCTGATTTTGGGAAAATTTCTCCATGCATTCGTTATGAGTGAAATAAAAATTGATGTGGTTTCCTTTGACGTTCGCATCAAAGCCGTCAGTTATCTGTTCAGCGTCATACTCACTTTCCTGTTCGCATGGCTTATCAACCGGCTTATGTCGAGAAAACTGGAAAAAATAAGCATGACGGAGTCCTTGAAATCAGTTGACTAACCTTTTGATAAAATCTTTCCTTGACATATATAGATTATCTATATATAATTTGTTATATAGGCAGCCTATATAACAAATTATCTTAGAGGAGAGAACGCTATGGCAATTGATAAAAGTCTGGTATCCGGAAGCATGACCATGCTCTTATTAAAACTTCTGGAAGAAAAAGATATGTACGGTTATGAGATGATAGAAACCCTGGACAAACAGTCAAACAATGTATTTGAATTAAAAGCCGGCACCCTGTATCCGCTTTTACATGGCTTGGAAGATAAAGGACTGGTGGAAGCATATGAAATGGACGCTTGTGGTAAAACAAGGAAGTACTACCATATTACCAAGGCGGGGAAAAAAACACTGTCTGAGAAAAAAGCCGAATGGAACCGCTATGCCGGTGCCGTAAACCATGTGTTGGGAGGTGCCATCTATGCGGGAAACTGAATATCTGGAAATAGTAACGGGACAGATACGCTGTAAAAAGGCACGGGATATGGTGGCGGAAGAATTGAGACAGCACATGGAAGACCAGACCGCAAAATATATGGAGTTTGGAATGAATGAGGAAGATGCCCGGCAAAAGGCGGTGGAACAGATGGGAGACCCGGTTTTGGTAGGAACACAAATGGATTGCATCCATAGGCCCGGGATGGATAAAAGCACCTTTTTATTTATCTGCCTTATGAGTGTATTCGGCGCTTTCCTCTGGCATATTTTAGCAGGCAGGGACGGTGGGGGAATTTTTGATTTGGGTGCTTTCACAAAAACCCTGGTAAGCAGTTGTCTGCCTGGAATACTGATAATGTTTCTGGTAATGCGGATGGATTATACACTTTTGGGCAGACATCCGTTTGCTGCAGCGCTGATGGTAATTGGTTTTGCATGGATTTACAACCTGCAATCAGGCTATCCCTTAAATGGAAAATACGGTATGAATTACCTGTTTCTTGCGTTTGTCATGTTTTTTTATGGCGCGGCGGTATATGCATTTAGAGAAAAAGGGTATAAAGGTATTTTTATATGCTTGATGTGGCTATTTGTGCAGACGGTACTGCTTTTCCTTTCTTCGGGACATTTTGTCAATCTATTCAACTTTTATATGAATGGACTGCTGGTTATGAGCGTTGCGGCATGGAAGGGTTGGTTTGGTGTGGAAAGAAAAAAGGCGCTTCCGGCTATATGGGGAAGTGTGACAGTGTCCGCCTGTTTTCTCTTTCTTCCGGGGTTGATTTCCAACGGTTACCGATGGCAAAGGATGCAGGGATGGTTTCAGACAGCTAATTCACAGTTCAATTATGTAACTTCCCGGATTCAGGAGGAAGTATCGGGAGCCGGTCTTTTACACGGAACGGGAAACAGTATGCCCGCAGACAGCCACAACCAAAACGAATATTTTTTAATCAGCCTGATTTCACGGCATGGATATCTTGCTGCCTTTCTCATTATGGCATTGCTGGGCATTTTGTTTTTCCTTTTGATGAAAGGGATAAAGAATGCCAAAAACCGGTTGGGAACCCTGATGGGCTGCGCCGCAGTGTTTTCCCTGATGCTTCCTGTTTTGGAGCACTTGCTTTATAATATCGGATTGCTTCCTGCCGGGGCTTTGGTTCTGCCGTTTTTTTCGGCAGCGGGCAGTGATGCTTATCTTCAGGGAAGTTACTGTGCAGGAGCGATATTTGCTTATTATGCTGCTATGGGAATCTGCCTGTCCGTTTACCGGATAAGGAACGTTGTTTCCGAAAAAAGGAGGGTTTGCTATGAGAATGTATGACTTGATAATGAAAAAAAGAAACGGTTTCGCGCTTTCCGGGGATGAAATCAACTATATGGTAAAGGGTTATACGGATGGCACCATACCGGATTACCAGATGTCAGCCATGATGATGGCAATTTATTTTAAAGGAATGGATGAAAAAGAAACGCTTGCCCTTACCATGGCAATGGAAAAAAGCGGGGATGAACTGGATTTAAGCAGGATTAAGGGAATTAAAGTGGATAAGCATTCCACGGGAGGCGTGGGGGATAAAACCTCCCTTGCACTTGCCCCCATGGCAGCTGCCGCCGGGATACCCGTTGCAAAGATGAGTGGCAGGGGACTGGGGCATACAGGCGGAACCATTGACAAGTTGGAAAGTTTCCCGGGTTTTTCCACGGATATCAGCACAGAAAAGTTTGTGGAAAACGTGAATCGAATCGGCATCGCCATTATGGGACAGACTGCCAGCCTTGCCCCGGCAGATAAAAAGTTGTATGCCCTAAGGGATGTGACGGCAACTGTGGATAATATGTCCCTGATTGCCAGTTCCATCATGAGCAAAAAACTGGCGGCAGGTGCAGATGCCATTGTGCTCGATGTAAAGACGGGTAGCGGCGCTTTCATGAAAAGAGAAGAAGATGCTTTTGCCCTGGCAAGGGAAATGGTAAAAATCGGAAACGGAGCCGGCAGGAAAACATCTGCCATCGTATCTGACATGGACCAGCCCCTTGGATTTGCAATCGGCAATGCCCTGGAGGTGGAAGAAGCCATAAACACTTTAAAGGGAAACGGCCCTGATGACTTTTTGGAACTCTGCCTGACGCTGGGAAGCCGGATGTTAATAGCCGGCGGCAGGGCAGATGGGGAAAAAGAAGCAAGGCAGATGCTTTTGCAAACCATTGAGGAGGGGACGGCCTTGAAAAAGCTTGCGGAATTTGTGGAAGCACAGGGAGGTGATGCATCTGCGGTTTATGACACATCGCTTCTACCCAGAGCATCCCTGCAAAGGAGCCTCTACGCCCGCACGGAAGGCTTTGTAAGCCATATTGCCTGTGACGAAGTGGGAATCTGTTCCCTGCTTTTGGGCGGCGGCAGGGAAACAAAAGAAAGCCGCATTGACCTATCCGTTGGAATTGTCCTTCAGAAAAAAGTGGGGGATTATGTGAAAGAAAATGAATGTCTGGCTGTCCTTTATGCCAATGATGCGGACAAATTATCTGCAGCGGAAAACAGGCTGCAAAAGGCATTTCAGATAGGTCAGGAGAAGCTCGAAAAAAAGCCTTTTATCAAGGGGATTATTACATAAGGGCAATTGGCAGGCATGAGATGGCTGTGGGCAGAATATAGTGTAATATGAAAAAGACAAAAAAACAAAACACAGCCATACAAAAAGAATCAAAAAAGGAACTTCTGGTAGAGTCCTTAAAACTGCCAAAGGATATAATGATGGGGGCCTTCATGCTATCCATGACCGGGAACAGGGAGGCCTTTATTGAGAATTACAGGGGAATACTGGAATATACCGACACCTGCATTCTTCTGCAGACAAAAAACGGGCAGGTACGCTTTGAAGGCAGCGGGCTTGCGATTGAGTATTATACCAATGAAGACATGAAAATCAGCGGATGCATTGCAAGTGTAATATTCGGATAAGGAGCGGTACCAGTGATTGGAGTACTAAAATATATCAGAGGGTATGTGTTAATTAAAGTATGGGGGTTTGCACCGGAGCGCTTTTTAAACTTGTGCAGCAACAAAAATATCCTTCTTTGGGACATCAAAAAGGAAGATGATATTTATTACATGTATATAAGCCTTGCAGGTTTCAGGAAACTGAAAGGAATCACACGTAAGACCAGAACCAGGGTAGCCATTCTGAAAAGATTTGGACTACCCTTTTTAATACCTAAAATATTTGCGAGAAAAGTTTTTATTGTGGGACTTTTTGCCGCCTGTTTTTTCTGGTTCTGGTCTTCTTTATATGTATGGGAAATCAGGTTTGAGGGAAACCTTGCCATAACAGAGGATGTTTTTCTGGAATTTCTGGACGAAAAAGGCATCCGGGTAGGGGTAAAAAGCAGCGGAGTGGATATTGAACAGCTGGAAAAAGACATTCGCAGAGAATTTCCTGAAATCACATGGACATCCGCAAAATTGTCGGGCACAAGCCTGATTATCTCTGTCAAGGAAAGCGATGCCGTATTATCCCCCATGCAGGAGCAGACCTTTTCTGATTTATATGCCGATAAAGAGGGCGTCGTTGTATCCATGATTGTCCGTTCCGGGGTTCCGCAGGTGAAAATCGGGGATACCGTAGATATGGGAACCCTGTTGGTTTCGGGCAGCGTACCTGTTTACAACGAGGATGCCACTGTCAGAAAATATCAGTATACCCGTGCCGATGCGGACATCTATATCGAGCGGATAGAAGATGTTTACGAAACGCTTCCGTTCGATTACATCAAAAAAGTATATACGGGAAGGGAAAAGAAAAAATATTATTTGGAGTTTTCGGGAAAAGAACTGATTTTAGGGGGAGATGTTGGTTTTTTAAATTATGATATAGTAGTCAGCAAAAAGGAAGTAAGCCTGTTAAAAGGACTTACCCTTCCTGTTACGTTTGGAACTTATCTGTACCGGGAGTACCAAAATGTAGAGTGTTCTTATACGCTTGAAGAGGCAGAATATCTGTTAAAAGAAAAATATTCTGCAATTCTTGCAGATTTAGAAGAAAAAGGGGTACAAATAATTGAAAAAAATGTTAAAATAGATACTAGCAGCGGCATCTGGATTTTACAAGGAGAGTTACGGGTCAAAGAAAAAATAGGCTATGAAGTCCCGATTGACGAAAAAATCCCGGAAAATCTACCGGATGCCGGGACTATAGAAGCGGAGTGACAGCATGAGTATAACAACATATTCCATGGAAATACCGGTGGAACATATGCAGAAAATTTTCGGAAGGAACGACCAGTTTTTGAAAAAACTGGAGAGCGGCCTCGAAGTAAGCATAGTTGACCGCAACGGAGATATCAAAATTACCGGTGAAGAGGCAAGGGTTAAAAAATGTGTGAACATTCTTTCACAACTTTTTGAAGTCTCCAGCCGGGGCAGTGAAATTGAAGAGCAAAAAGTAGATTACGCACTTCTGTTGGGAAATGAGGAAAAAGAAGAAAGCCTCTCCCAGATAGATGAGGATGTCATCTGCCATACCATTAACGGCAAGCCTATAAAACCCAAAACCCTGGGACAGAAGCAGTATGTGGATGCCATCCGGAAAAACATGATTGTGTTTGGCCTTGGCCCTGCGGGTACAGGCAAGACGTATCTTGCGATGGCTATGGCGATAACCGCATTTAAGAAAGATGAAGTAAGCCGCATTATTTTGACAAGGCCTGCCATAGAAGCAGGGGAAAAACTGGGTTTTTTGCCGGGTGATTTACAGAGCAAGGTGGACCCTTATCTGCGCCCTCTGTATGATGCCCTGTATCAGATTATGGGAGCGGAAAGCTTTTCCAAAAATATGGAAAAGGGATTAATAGAAGTTGCCCCTTTAGCCTATATGCGGGGACGCACCCTGGACAATGCTTTTATTATTCTGGATGAAGCGCAGAACACCACACCGGCTCAGATGAAAATGTTTTTGACAAGAATCGGGTTCGATTCCAAGGTAATCGTTACCGGTGATGCGTCCCAGAAGGATTTGCCAAAAGATACCTTATCGGGGCTTGATATTGCAGGCAGGGTACTGAAAAACATTGCGGACATCGCATTCTGTAATCTGACAAGCAAGGATGTTGTCAGACATCCGCTGGTGCAAAAGATAGTAAAAGCATACGAAGACTATGAATCAAAAGAAAAATACAGAAACAGGGAACCCAGAAAAAATGCCAGAAAATAACCTAAAAAAATATTTTAATACTTTCAAGACGTTTCTTATATCAGCAGTGATATTTTTTGTAACGGTTTTGTCGGTTTTATTAATCAGCCTGCTGAAAGGAAATGACATGACAGGAATCATCCGAAATTCCGTAATGAGCGGTATAGGGATTTTTGCCGTGCTTTTTTTGCTTGCACATGCAAGGGACAAGTCTATGTATGACTACGGCAATGAAAAGAATTACGGCAAATTTTTCGTTGTTTATGTCATATGCCTGTGTCTGGCGCTTGCCTGTGTCTATATCCCCCCGGCAGGCTGGCCGTTTTTGGCAGTCTTTGTATCCCTTTCCCTTTTTTCCAATACAATTATCGGTATTCTTTCAGGCTCCTTTCTTCTGGTTCTTTCCGTAATACTCTCAGAAAGCGGAACGGAAATATTTTTATTATATTTTATCTGCGGCCTGACAGGAGCAAGCCTTTTCAAAAGTTTGGACGAGTCCTACAAAACAGGGATTCCGGTTATGGTGTCTGCCATGTTTCTCTTGACGGGGGAAACAGCCTGCGTGGTCTTATACGCCAATCAGACACTGAAATGGGAACTGTTTTTGCTGCCGCTTATGAATGTTATACTCAGCATCATACTTCTATTGATTATTCTGAAGATATTTTCCCTTCTGGTTATATTCCGTTACAGGGACAAATATATGGTAATTAATGACCCTGAATGTGTCCTGCTGGTGGAGCTAAAAGACCATCACCGGGAAGAATATTATCAGGCTGTCCATACGGCATATTTTTGTGACAGGATTGCCCACAGGCTTTCTCTGGATGCCGATGCCGTAAAAACCGGCGGTTATTATCACCGTATCGGACTGCTGAAAGGAGAGAACACATGGAATTCGGTAATGGAAACCGCAAAAGAACATGCATTTCCTCCAAAAGCGAAATTAATTTTACAGGAGTTTCTGGATTTGGATACGCCAATCAGGCAAAAAGAAACGGCAGTACTTATGATGTCGGACGCCATTGTTTCCTCCATACTCTTTTTATTTGCCAAAGAACAGGGCGGGAATATAGATTATGACCAGGTAATAGATGCCGTTTTCAAGAAAAAATTATCATCCAATGTGCTGAATGACTGTCAAATCAACATGGCGGAGCTTACACTGATGAAGAAGATATTTAAAGAGGAGAAATTGTATTATGACTTCTTACGTTGAAAATGAAACCGATACAGTATTTCCGTTTACCGTAAAAAAGCTCGCAGATAAAGTGATGAAAGCCGTACTGGATAAAGAAGGCTGTCCTTATGAGTCTCAAATCAACCTTTTACTGACGGATAATGTGGGAATTCGTGCTTACAATGCGCAATTCAGGGGCATGGACAGGGAAACAGACGTACTTTCTTTTCCAAATGCAGACTTTATACAGCCTTCTGATTTTGCCAATCTTGAAAATAAGGCGGCAGATTATTTTGACCCGGAAAGCGGTGAACTGATTTTGGGTGATATCATTATATCCGTGGACAAAGTAAAAGAACAGGCGCAAAGTTTCGGACATTCCGTTAAAAGGGAATTTGCCTTTCTGGTTGCCCACAGCATGCTGCATTTATGCGGTTACGACCACGAAGAACCGGAAGATGCCGCAATCATGGAAGCCAAACAGGAAGAAGTGTTACATTCGCTTGGTATTACCAGAGAGGAAACAGACAAATGATTCGGATGGAGATTAGGAGAAAGCAGCTGATGCTCGCTGCAAATATACTTGGACTCATTACAATGGCAGTGCTTGCCCGCCTGATAGGTGATTTGGGAATGGCCTACTTTGCAGGTGCTGCAGAATGTTATATCCTTCTGCAGATTATACTTCTGTCCTGTGTTCCGGAATGTATGGCAAAAATGGTCAGAAGCAGAATTGCAAAAGGACAATATAAAAACGTCACCAAAGTATACAGGACATCGTTCCTTTACTGTATCACGGCAGGTGTGGCAGGAAGCTTACTGTTGTTTTGTTCATCAGGATTCTTGCTGGTCCGTATTCTGCATATGCAGGAGGGGGTATTGGCCCTGAAAATCCTTGCCCCTGCTTTTTTAGTGAACGCAGTAATCGCTGTTCTGCAAGGATACTTTGAAGGAATAGGAACAGCAATGCCCTCTATTATTGCAGGTATCATAAAGCAAATTTTTTTCCTGACCTTTGCAATCCTGTTCAGCTATATACTTTTTCGGTATGGTGAAAAAGTTTCTTTACTTTTACACAATACCAAATTTGCCAATATGTATGGAGCCGCCGGCGCAGCAACAGGACTTGTCTGTGCAGGCGTGATAACCCTTTGTTTCCTATTTCTGGTATACCTTGGCGCCGGGAGACGGGCAGGCAGAAAATACCGGGACGGCATGAGACTTACGGAAAGCAGCATGGAGATATGCAGGCTGATGTTGATTACACTTGCGCCCCTCGCCTGCCAGCGTTTTTTGCTCAGGGCAGATACTCTTTTAGGATTGGTTTTTTATCAGCAAAATCAGGTCAAGGATACCGAAGGCCTTACATTATACGGTGCATACTACGGCAAATATCTTGTGTTTGCAGGGCTGTTATCCCTACTTGTCCTGCTGTTTGTTTCTAAAATGGATTATGCTGTTATCCATGCTGCAAAGAAAGAGGAAAATAAAAGTGCAAGGGATTACCTGAGTGCCGGTATTCAGGCGTTGTTTCTTTCAGGGGCTTTTTTTGCAATGATATCCTTGGTTCTGGCGCCTCATTTGATGAACCTGATATTTGGAAGCGGTGCAGGTACGGATTATGCGGCAATGTGTCTGCGGCACGGCTTCCTGCTTATCGTAGTTCTTCCCATGGGTATCTGGTTTTTTGGCATATTAATGACAATCGGAAAAAGAAACACTGTGTTGCTTCATATACTTTCTTCCTTTCTCTTTTACATCCTGTTTTCTGCCATCGGATTAAAAGCAGCGGGAGGAAATCCGGTGGTGCTTGTCTATGCAAAGTGGCTTGCCTCCATGCTGTTCTGCATTCTTTGCGGCTTTTTCCTGATGCGCATGCTTCGATACAGTCCTGACTGGCTGCATTTATTTGCTTTTCCAACAGCTGCCTGCACTGTAACCGGTTTATGCTTATTCCTGTTAAGCAAAGCACTGGTCTCCCTGGTCGGAGAACTTCTCACCTGCATTATCTGTTTACCGGTCGGAGGATTTTGCTATCTGATTCTGATTCTGGCATTAAAATGCGTCAGGGATAGGGATTTATCCCTGTTGCCCGGCGGGAAATGGATACGCGGTCTGGGAAGTTTACTGCATCTTATTTAAAAAATGAATAAATTTGAAAGATGGGCTGATACTGATAAAAAGGAGTATTTGTATGAAGTTTATCAAATGTATCGGTTTATTTTTCATTTATCCCTGCATTATGTTTGTAATCGGTTTATATGTGGGAATTTTTCTGGATGATTTTTTTTATCCGGGGCAGGACACAGTGCCAAAGAAGCCCGATTCTTCTTATGTGCAGATTCCTAACACCACACCCCGGCCTCAATACAGCCTTCCGGAATCATCGGCGGTTTCCGTTTCCTCAACGGAAGAAGAAGTCCTGAATGCAGACACGGAATATGTAATAGAAGAATATGACACCAGACGGGATACTCTGGTAGAAACCGTATGGAAAGTCCCTGCAAAATATCTGGGCATGGACAGGGAGGAATTTATACAGTCCATGGAATTATATGCGCTTTCCCCGCCTCTTTCCGAACAGGAACGCGGTTTTGTCGGACTGGAAGTCCGGTCCTTTTCCGCACAGAGGGTTGTGGTTCGGATGAATTATGCGTATGTGGAGCCTACCGAAAGTTTTTACCTCAGGGTGGAAGACAATAATATTGTTGTCTATTGTGACGACAAAGAAACCGTATATATGTATACGGACATTTCAGCGCAAAGTCTGCCTGAGTATTTACAGGGTCAGGTCATAATGGGTATGTTTATGGAGGATGAGGCGGCGCTTTACCACTTTCTGGAAACCTACTCCAGCTGACGAAAAGGAGCATTCAATGAAACAAAAAAAAATAGCGGTAATCGGGGGAGGAGCTTCCGGCATGATGGCGGCCATCACGGCTTCCGGAGCCGGGGCATCGGTTTTCCTTTATGAGCAGAATGACAGGGTGGGAAAGAAAATTCTTTCCACCGGAAACGGCAAATGCAACTTTTCCAACCGGGATTTAAACCTGCATTATTATTACAGTGAAACGCCCCGGCATGTGGAACAGGTTTTGCAGCGTTTTGATGCAAAGGCAGCTGTTTCTTTTTTTGAGGAAGCAGGAATGCTTGCAAAAGAAAAAAACGGTGGACTTTATCCTTTATCCGAACAGGCTTCCACTGTATTGGACATCCTTAGGATACAGCTTGCCCAAAACGGCATCCGAATGTTCACGGCACAAAAAGTAAAAGAAATCCGGGTGGATAAAAACGGGAAATTTATTGTGCTTGCGGAAAGCGGAAAAGAAGAATATGACAGGGTCATTCTTGCATGCGGAGGAAAGGCTGCGCCAAAGACGGGGTCAGACGGTAACGGATATCTTCTGGCAAAGTCCATGGGACACTCCCTGATTCCCACCGTACCTGCCCTGGTACAGCTAAAATGCAGGGAAGAATACCTAAAGGCTGTTGCCGGGGTCAGGCTGGACGCAAAAATATATCTGTTTGCGGATGAACAGGAAAAAGCCGCAGAACGGGGAGAATTGCAGCTTACGCCATACGGCATCTCGGGGATTGTGGTATTTCAATTAAGCAGGATAGCGTCCTATGCCATTCTTCATAAGAAAAAGGTAACCGTATACATAGACTGCCTTCCGGATTTTCCCCCCGAAGATTTCCGGATTTTTTCAGGGCAAAGGATTGCCGCCATGCCGGATTGCACGGTGGAAGAATTTTTTACCGGAATATTAAATAAAAAACTGATGCTTCTTTTTATAAAACTTGCGGGATTGAAGCCCGGTGACAACTACAGGAATGCCCCGCGCAAAAAAATCGACAAGGTATTTGCCTTGTGTAAAAAGTTTCCCCTTACCGTTTCAGGACCCCAGTCCTTTGAGAATGCACAGGTAACGGCGGGCGGCATTCCACTGACGGAAGTGTCAGATAATCTGGAATCCCTTTTGGTAAGGGGGTTGTATTTTGCAGGGGAAATACTGGATGTGGATGGAAAATGCGGCGGATATAACCTGCATTGGGCATGGGCATCAGGATACGTGGCAGGAAAAAGCGCTGCCCGGACGATACCGGAAAAAGGGGACGCATTATGATTCGGATTCATGAGATAAAAATAAAAGCAGGACAAAGCAAGGATTGTCTTCGCGCGAAAGCTGCCGGTATCCTTCATATAAATGAGAATGCCATCCAAAAGCTGCATATTGTAAAACGTTCCCTTGACGCAAGGAAAAAGCCCGAGTTGTTTTACAGCTACATAGTGGACATAGAAGCGGCAGGCGAAGAAAAAATAGTAAAGCGCTGTAAAAATGCTTCCAGACATAAAGTCCTGTGCATCCGGGAGCATCCTTACCGGTTCCCGTTTTGCCGGGGTACAGAACCGGTTATGCGTCCTGTCATCGTTGGTATGGGGCCGGCAGGACTTTTCTGTGGTTATTTTCTTGCACTGGCAGGTTTTGCCCCCCTGATTCTGGAGCGGGGAAAGGATATAGATGAAAGGCAGAAAGACGTGGAAACATTTTGGGAAACCGGGGTGCTTAATCCGGATTCCAATGTGCAGTTCGGGGAAGGCGGCGCAGGTACATTTTCGGATGGAAAACTGAATACGCTGGTAAAGGATAAGTATGGCAGAAACAAAGAGGTGCTTAGGATTCTGGTCCATTTTGGCGCTCCCGAAAATATTCTGTATGACAGCAAACCGCATATCGGCACGGACATCCTCAGGCAGGTAGTGAAAAACATGCGCATGGAAATACAGCGCCTTGGGGGAACTGTGTGTTTTCAAAGCGAGGTCACGGACCTTTTACTTGAAAACGGCAAAATAAAAGGGGTGGTGATAAACGGCGGCGATACCGTTCATACAGACGCCGTTATCCTCGCAATCGGACACAGCGCCAGAAATACCTTTGAGATGCTTTTTGATAAAAAAGTTCCCATGGAGGCAAAGCCTTTTGCGGTAGGGCTGCGCGTGGAGCATAGCCAGAAAATGATAGATGAAAGCCAGTACGGATTAGCGGACAGAGGGGCGCTTCCGGCCGCAGCTTATAAAGTTGCAGCAAAAACAAAAGACGGCAGGGGCGTGTATTCTTTCTGTATGTGTCCGGGAGGATATGTGGTAAATGCATCTTCAGAACCGGGACGCCTCTGCGTAAACGGCATGAGTTACAGCAACAGGAACGGACAAAATGCAAACAGCGCCGTAATTGTAACCGTAACACCCAAAGATTATGCCTCAGACCATCCTCTTGCAGGAGTTGCTTTCCAGCGCGAACTGGAAGAAAAGGCACACCGCGCCGGGAACGGTAAAGTTCCTGTGCAAACCTACCTGAGTTTTAAAAAATCCGTTCTGGAAAAGGACGGCAGGACAAATCCTTCAGAAGGCGCAGGTTTTCACCCCGCCATAAAAGGCTCATATGCTTTTACGGATATTACGGACATCCTTCCGTCTGACCTTAATCAGGGAATTATAGAGGGGATGGAGCAGTTTGCAAAAGAAATCCGTGGTTTTAACAGGCCGGATACCCTGCTTTGCGGGGTGGAAGCCCGTACTTCGTCTCCCGTCAGGATTCTTCGGGATGAAAACCTGCAGTCTTTTGTAGAAGGCCTGTATCCCTGTGGGGAAGGTGCCGGTTATGCGGGAGGCATTACCTCGGCGGCAATGGACGGCATACGGGTTGCAGAGGCTTTTGCATCCGGTCACGGAAGCAATACAAATTGACATTAATCCAAACAAATTGATATAATGTATCTGACATTATCAAAAAAAAGGAGATTGTTATGAAAACAACACAAAAGGACACCGGCAGTGAAAAGCGATTGTTATCGGTATTGGATGAATATGTAAATAAAGTATACATTCTGGTATTGCTGCTGATACCAGGAGCATGTCAATGCGCAGGTCTTGCGTATACTTTTGAAAAAATAATGGGATGGCTGCCATCCGTCAATTGGATAACATTACTTATTTTTGACATTACATGCCTGATTTATCTTTTGATTGGCATCTTTTTAGTCCGTACGGGTTTTCGTGACAATCTGGTGAGAAAAGACAAATTAAAATGGGGAAAGGTTTTCATTGTAGTCGTTTTATTGATTCAGTTTAACTTTATCTTATATATGATACCGGCAACAGACTTCTGGGGATTTGCATTTTTCTTTGTGCTTCTGACCGCCTTTTTTCTGGATTTCAAAATGGTTGCCATATCATCCCTTGAAATAGGCGTTTCCGTCATTGTTTCATGGTTTGTCTGGGGAGAGGTTCATCTTCCCGCCAAAAATGAATATTTTATGGTAAATTTTTTAGACCGTATCATATGTGTAGCCCTTGCCCTGCCTTCCATCATATTGCTCACCGTGTTTATCAGTCGTTTTCTTGTTAATGCAAAAAAAGATGAAATGCAAAAAAATAACGAACGGATACAAAAAGTGCTTTCTTCGGTAAAGGGAGTGTCTGAAAACCTGCATTCAGCCGGTAACAAACTTTTTTCCGTTTCGGAAAATGAAAGTGCGGCAGCGCAGGAGCTTTCCGCCACAAGCATACAGTTGCTTTCAGGCAGCAATTTGCTCAGTGACAAAATGGAAGAAAGCATGGCAAACTTATCTGAACTGGAACACTGGGAAGCTGTGGTTGCCGACAATGTTAACAAGGTAGAAGTATCATCAAATGCACTGTTGGAAAAATCAAAGGACAATGAAAACTTACTGCAGGGACTGCGGACCATCAATCACGAAGTAGCCGCTTCCATGATAGCGACTACAGATGTTACGGCCAAATTGTCAGAAGCAGTAAAAGAAATAGGAATAACGCTGAATTTAATCAATGAAATATCCACCTCTACAAATCTGCTTGCACTAAACGCTTCCATTGAGGCTGCAAGGGCAGGGGAGGCAGGAAAAGGATTTGCGGTTGTGGCAAGTGAAGTCGGCAACCTGGCAAACAGTACACAAAAATCACTGGGCGAGGTAGAGAACGTCATTGAAAGAATCCAGAGCAATGTAAATGAAATAATGCTGAAAGTGGAAGAAAATTCACAAAAGCTGAACGAGCAGAACGAGCAGTTTCAAAATCTCTTCAAAAGTATGCAGGACATGGTTGAACTGCTCCATACGTCTGTGGATACGGTTAATACTATGGGGGATGCACACCACAAACAGGCGTCAGTCATTAAAAATACCGTTTCCATCAATCAGGCTATTGCCTCTGATGTCCGCAGTGAGATAGAGCAGTTTTCTTCCATCAATGCCATGGCTGAGAGCAATGCGCTGGATGCTGCGGAAATGACCGGGCAGGCAAATCTGATAAACCAGATGGTTGATGAAATGAACGAACTGCTTAAGCTGGAGTAATATTTACATTACAATCCGACATTGACGTTTCCGGTAAGATACAGTAAAATAATGTACAGTGTTGCATGTTAACGGAAAAGGTAGGAAAGCCATGACTGACTATAGAAAACGGATGCAGGAAAAAAAGAGAGTAGTGGTAAAAATCGGGTCTTCTTCCCTGCAGCATCCGGGTACGGGAGATTTGGATTACATAAAACTGGAAAAGCTTGTACGGGTGCTCTGTGATATCCGTAATCAGGGAAAGGATGTGGTGCTGGTAACATCAGGCGCCATTGCCGTTGGAAAAAAAGCAGTCAAGCCATATAAGGATAAGGGTGAACAGACCTCTCAGCTCGCATACAAGCAGGCATGTGCTGCGGTGGGGCAGGCAAGGCTGATGATGACTTACCAGAAAATCTTTGCGGAATACAACCAGATTGTCGCGCAAATCCTTATGACAAAAAACACCATTGTAGATAACATGAACCGCTTCAATGCACACAATACGTTTTCCGAACTGTTAAGAATGGGAATTATCCCCATAGTCAATGAAAATGACACTATTGCGACCTACGAAATTCATTTTAAAGAGGACAATGACACGCTGATAGGGGACAATGATACTCTGTCAGCCATTGTTGCGGCGCTGGTGGAAGCAGACATATTGATTTTGCTCTCTGACATTGACGGACTGTATACGGATGACCCCCATTGCAATCCCGATGCAAAATTTATTGAGGTTGTGGAGGAACTGAACGAAGCCTACCGGAACATGGGAAAAGCAAGCACCGGCAGCAACGTGGGAACCGGCGGCATGAACACCAAAATGGTTGCGGCACAGATTGCCACCAGCGTGGGCGCGGACATGGTGATTGCAAACAGCAGGGACGTGAACGTGCTGCACCGCATTTTAAATGGGGAAAAGGAAGGAACCCTTTTTCTTTCCCACAGGGATGACTGCTTTAATCTTCCCGAATTTGTAGATAATTTACATAAAAACCAATAAGGAAACAATTATGAATCTGGATGAAAAAATAGCACGTATTAATGAGTTATACCATAAGTCCCAAAAAGAGGGACTAAATGCCGAAGAAAAAGAAGAACAGGCTAGACTGCGACGTGAATATGTATTGAATATCCGCGCAAACCTGAAAGGGCAGTTAGACAATATAGACATTCTCAAGGAAGATGGCACAGTGGAAAATCTGGGAGAGAAGCACCGCACAAAATCAGAACAATAGTTGGGGATACTAAAAATCGAACGAGGTAGGAATGGAAAAAGTATTGGTAATAGATGACAGTAAACTGGAAGTCAAGGTGCTGGAGGATATTTTAAAAGAAGAATATGAAGTCATCACGGCGCTGACGGGGGAGGAAGGCATAAAAAAAGCCCGGACGGAAGCGCCGGCGTTGATTTTATTGGATATTGTCATGCCCGTTATGGACGGCTTTGAAATACTGGAAATTTTAAAAGGAACGGACAGCACAAAAGAAATTCCGGTAGTTTTCCTGACTGCCCTTTCTGATGAAAGTACTGAAGAAAAGGGGTTTATGAAAGGTGCAACCGATTATATCAAGAAACCCTTTAATCCCCATATTGTACGCGCAAGGGTCCGCACCCATGTAAAGCTCTATCTGTATATGAAGACCATAGAAACCCAGATGTCGGTGGACGGTCTGACAGGCGCCTTCAACAGAAGGGCTTTTGAGGAGCAAAAGCAGCGTCTTTGGGATAAGGCTATTATTGAGCAGACACCCCTGTCCCTTTTTATCGTGGATATCGACTTTTTTAAGAGAGTGAACGACACCTACGGACACGGGGAAGGAGATTTTGTACTGAAAACCACGGTCAATGAAATGCAGAAAGCACTTCTGTGGGAGCAGGCATATCTGGCACGCTATGGAGGAGAAGAATTTGCCGTACTGTTTTATGGTAAAACTGCCAAAGAAGCGGAGATGATAGCGGAAGACCTTCGGGAAAGAATCAGAAAGCTGAACATTCCCAACATACATTCCGATGTATGTCCTTTTCTGACGGTCAGCATAGGCGGATGCACCATGATACCCAATGAGAATATAAATGTTTCCGATATAGTGGAAACTGCCGACAATATGTTATATCAGGCAAAAAACAACGGGAGAAACCGTACCGCATGGAAATGTGAAGAAAATGGAAAGTAAAAAAGAAATCAGAAAAAGGGTACTTACATACAGGAATGCACTGACAGAAACAGAACGAAAAAAGGCCGAAATTCTCCTGACGGAAAGAATCTTGGGACATCAGTGGTATTACGGGGCTTCCAATATTCTTTCTTACATAAGCCACGGGAGTGAAATAGATACCTCTGCCATCATGGAGGACGCTTTCCGGTGCGGGAAAAGGGTGTATATTCCCAAGTCAGAGGGGAGCTTTATGGAGTTTTACCGTATCTTTGCAGGAGAAAAACTTACAGCAGGATACAAAGGAATTTTTGAGCCTTCGGACATAGAAGGACGGGAGCATTTTTTTTATAATAAAGAATCAATCGGAATGACGCTGATGCTGATGCCGGGTGTGGCATTTGACGCCGCACGCAGCCGAATCGGTTACGGCATGGGATTTTATGACAGATACCTATCAGACAAAAAAGAATTGCGTACCATTGCAATAGGCTTTGCGTGCCAGATGGTACACAATATAGACGCAGAAGAAACAGACATCAAACCTATGCAGGTGATTTGTATGTAGCAGCCGGGAAGCGGGAGGAAATCATGGATTTGGAAAATATGGGTAAAAATGCCGTCAAGGCAAAATATGATTTGCAGGACAGGAGTACAAAGGAAAAAAATACCGCACTTTTATTAATCGCCGGCAAACTGGAAGAAAACGCCACAGATATTTTAAGTGCTAACAGAAAAGATATTCAGGCCGGGGAAGAGAACGGTATGCATCCCGGTATGCTTGACCGTCTGCGCCTGACAAAAGAACGCATTGCGGCAATGGCAGAAGGCCTCAGGCAGATTGCAGAACTTGCAGACCCTGTGGGAGAAGTTCTTGAGCGGTTTGAACGCCCCAACGGATTACAGATTGCAAAAAGGAGGGTACCCCTGGGCGTTATCGGCATTATCTATGAGTCACGCCCCAATGTCACTGTGGATGCGTTCGGATTATGCTTTAAGACAGGCAACGCCGTAATTTTAAAGGGAGGCAGCGATGCCCTGCAGTCTAACCTTGCTATTACAGGCATCATCAGAAACACATTGTCAGAAACGGGGATTTCCGCAGATGCCATCCAGCTGATTGAGAGTACGGACCGGACCATAACAGCAGAATTCATGAAAATGAATCGTTATGTAGATGTGCTGATTCCCAGGGGTGGTGCGGGCCTTATCCGCAGTGTAGTGGAAAACAGCACTATTCCCGTGATTGAGACGGGAACCGGCAACTGCCATGTGTATGTAGATAAGGAAGCTGATTTGACTATGGCAGTCAATATCATCGTAAATGCAAAAACACAGCGGATTGGCGTGTGCAATGCCTGTGAATCCCTTGTTATCCATGAGGCAGTGCGAGAGAAATTTCTGCCAATGCTTGCGGATGCCCTGCGCAAATACCATGTGGAGATGCGGGGGGATGAAAAAGTTTGCGAAGTGATTCCGGACTGCATTCCTGCGACGGAAGAGGATTACCGGACCGAATATCTGGATTATATATTATCCCTGAAAACGGTAAGCAGCACCAAGGAAGCCATTGCCCACATCAACAGCAACAATACCGGGCATTCCGACGCCATCATTACGGCGAATCCCCAGACAGCGGAAGCTTTCCTGAACGGAGTGGACGCCGCATGTGTCTATGTCAACGCCTCCACCCGGTTTACCGACGGCTTTGAGTTCGGATTTGGCGCGGAAATCGGCATCAGCACCCAGAAGCTGCATGCAAGGGGACCCATGGGTCTGAAAGAACTTACCTCATACAAATATACTGTGTACGGCAAAGGACAGGTGAGAGAATAAATGAAACGAATCATGTGGCAGGCAGGTATTTTACTATTTTCCTGCCTGCTCTTTTCGGGATACGGCACACCAAAACAACCGGGAATCCTTTCTTTGATAAAGGGTGGAATTTCTGAAAGCATGGAAGGCCAGATGCAGGATGTTTGTGTCTGGCTGTCCGATTTTGGGGATAAAGCCCGTTTAACAGGCGGCACATTTATGGAATCTGCTAAAAATCTCTATCAGGAATACGCACCAGGAATGGAGGAAGCGTTAGAGACTTATCGGGAAGGACGCGGCTTTAACGTGGATTATGCAGTATATGACAGGTATTATTATTTCGATTTGTTTTATATTCCGGAAGGGTTAATTACCATATTGTCCGAAGATAACGCCTTAAAAGGGTTTTCAATGACAATCCGCTGTAACAGACATACGTCCTATTGTACCGTACCGGATAGCAGCGCATATCTGTGCGAATATTACGAAATGGAAGGTTTTAAGTATTTTTCCTACACAGATTCGGAAAAAAACGGCATGGCTTTGTTTCCTGCTTTTATGTGCATGGAAGAAATGGAATGCCTGCGGAAAGCAAATCCTGACGAAACATACTACACTGTATATCATCAGGAAATAGGGAATCCTGATGAAGAATTTTACCGGAATTTTAAAGTAGAAATCCCGGAAAGGGAATATCTGGAGATAGACGGAGTCCTTTATCAGGTAGACAGACAGAAGGAAGCGCTTATTGCAGTGGAAAAACCTGATGCCCTGTTACCCTCCGGCACACCTGCAAAGACAGATTTCGTATATGAAAGCTGGCTTTATAATCAAAAGGAACTTTGCCAGAACCTTCTGAATGAAACGGCCGTATCGGTGGAGGACGTAAATGCCATACTGCCGGCAGGATACGAACTTGATGATTATACTGTGGCAGATATGAACGGGGATGGTCTTTTGGACGTGCTGACGTTGATTTACCCTGTGCTTAAACAGTATGAAAACAGAAGTTCCTATGCTGACGATTCCCCATACTGTCATATTCCAAGTTATTATTATCTGGAACTTTGGATGTTTTCGGGGCAGCCGGATGGCAGTTACAAAGCGGAGCGTCTTATGGATGCCTATTCCGTCGTGGATGACGAATCTTTTACCCTTGTAGGCATAACAGGTTTTGACGGGGGATTTTACATGGAATACTTCGTTGGGCGTTCTCCCTTTGAAACAAAATTAAAGAAATATGTTTACACAGACGGAAGTTGGAACCTGACAAAACTTTATGGAAATGATACTTACGCAAATCCCGCAGGCTTTTTTGAATATGATTTTGACATTTCATCGGCGCAAACCCTATATCCTGTTTCCGTAAAACAATATGTCAATGAAACCTATGGTTATTTATTATGCGAATTCGGATATAAAGATTACGGTTGTCTTTTTTCAGTGCCTGATGAAGATATGGCTTTTCGGATTACTGAATCAATAAAAGAAGAAATAGATAAATTGTTTGCGGCAATGGAAAAACTGGATGAATGTCATGATGTACTGCTCCAGAACGACATCATATATATAAACAGCCGCATTGTTGTTTTGAAACTGACTTTTAGGGACGACACAGAAGAGGATGTTTCCGTTATAAGAAGCATCCCCATCACCATAGACTTACATACCGGGGAAGTTATCGATTACAGAGACTATATTACATCCGAAGATTTAGCCGGACTTCTTGCCTGTGAAAGTGCGGAATGTCCAAGCAGGGAACATGTAAGTATGGGACTGTATGACAAGTACAATGATTATGAAACCCTGCTGAAAGCTGAAAGTCCTTCCATGACCGTACTGATAACTCATGAAGGGCTTTGTCTGATAAACACAGAAGAGTATTGGCCGTCTTTTTGTCTGATACCGAAAAGCCGGCTGATTGACAGTCCGCTTTCCGGGTTGTGGGATGATTGGCCTTAGCGTGAAAAGATTGTGGAGGTTGATTAGTGGTAAAGCTTACCTATTCCCATCCAACGGTCAGCCAGCGGATTACAGCATTGGAAAATCATATGGAAAAGAGAGGAAAAGAAGATGTCCAGAGTAATTGATTTGTTTTTGGAGTATGTCAGAATAGATACGCAGTCCGTTGAGGACAGCGACACCCATCCCAGCACCTTAAAGCAGCATGAACTGGCAAAGCTGCTGGAACGGCAGCTTCGGGAAATGGGGGCGCAGGATATTATCTATGATAAAGAACATTGCTATGTTTATGCCACCATTCCGGCATCAGCAGGCTGTGAGAACGCCCCTGTGCTGGGATATATTGCCCATATGGACACTTCCCCTGCCGTGTCCGGTGCAGGAGTCAGCCCACGCATCATAAAGAACTATCAGGGTGGGGACATCGTACTGAATGCAGAAGGCATCGTTATGAAGGAAGCAGATTTTCCCAGCCTTTCTTTGTATGTGGGACAGGACTTGATTGTAACGGATGGCACCACGCTTTTGGGCGCGGATGACAAGGCCGGTGTTGCGGAAATTATGGCTATGGCGGAATATCTGCTGCAACACCCTGAAACTGCCCACGGCAAAATCCGGCTGGGCTTTACCCCTGACGAAGAAGTAGGAGCGGGAGCGGATTATTTTGACGTCGGGCTTTTTGGCGCAGATTTTGCCTACACCGTGGATGGCGGCAGAATAGGGGAATTGGAATACGAAAACTTTAACGCCGCCGGTGCAAGGGTAAGGGCCCATGGCCGCAGCGTGCATCCGGGAGACGCCAAAAATAAAATGGTAAATGCCGTACTTTTATTGCAAGAGTTCCATTCCCTCCTGCCCGTATGGGAAAATCCCATGTATACAGAGGGTTACGAGGGCTTTTACCACCTTGACAGTATAAACGGCAATGTGGAAGAGGCAGTGGCGGATTATATTATCAGGGACCATTCCAAAGAAAAATTCGAGCAAAAGAAAGCGCTCTTTTCAGAAGCAGGTTCTTTTATGAACAGGAAATACGGGGACGGCACGATTTGCATTTCCCTGAAAGATTCTTATTATAACATGAAAGAAATCATGGATAAGCATATGCACTTAATTGATAATGCCAAAAACGCCATGGAAGAATTAGGCATTGTCCCGATTGTCCAACCCATCAGGGGCGGTACCGACGGTGCAAGGCTTTCTTTTATGGGGCTTCCCTGCCCGAATCTGGGAACCGGAGGACATAACTTCCACGGGAAGTACGAATATGCCTGCGTACAGGCAATGGAAAAGAATGTGGCGCTATTGGTTCGGATTGCGGGAAAACAGGTTTGCAATTCCGATTTTTGATGACGATGGAAAGGTTTTGCGTTATAATGTATTTCATGCCAAGCAGTCATAAGACATTCCCAAAATAAGACGTTGTATTGGTATGATATTGTAAACAAAAATAAGGAAACGAAAAGGGAAAAAGTCAAGAGAAATGTATAATGAAATTGATTTAGATAAAATAGATATTCATGCAGAGCCACCCACAGAGGAACCGGCCCGCCAATATTATTTTATGGCAAAATGCAGGGAATGGGTAAATGCATTTGCACAAAAAAACGGGCGCGCGCCCACTTTCCATGTCACCACCTTCGGCTGTCAGATGAACGCACGGGATTCCGAAAAGCTTACCGGCATTTTGCAGCTTGCCGGGTATGAGATGACAGAGGAGGAAAATGCGGATTTTGTCATTTTCAATACCTGTACCGTGCGGGATAATGCCAACCAGCGGGTATACGGCAGACTCGGCGAACTGAAAGGGTATAAGAAGAAAAATCCCCATATGAAAATTGCCTTGTGCGGCTGCATGATGCAGGAGAACAGCGTAATCGAAAAAATCCGGACAAGCTATCCTTTCGTGGATTTGATTTTCGGAACCCACAATATTTATAAATTTGCGGAGCTTCTTGCCGCTTCCCATGAAACGGAGGGCATGATGGTGGATATCTGGGAGGATACCGACAAAATCGTGGAAGACCTTCCCGTTCTGCGGAAATATCCTTTTAAATCCGGTATCAACATCATGTTCGGCTGCAACAATTTTTGCAGCTACTGTATTGTGCCCTATGTAAGGGGCAGGGAACGGAGCCGGAATCCGAAGGATATTCTGAGGGAAATAGAAAAGCTAGCGTCAGAAGGCGTGGTGGAAATCATGCTTTTGGGGCAGAATGTCAATTCATACGGAAAAACCCTTCCCGCGCATGAGCAAATCAGCTTTGCACAGCTTTTGCGGGAAATTGAACAGATAGAGGGCATAAAGCGCATCCGGTTCATGACTTCCCATCCAAAGGATTTATCAGAGGAACTGATACAGGTGATGAAAGCATCCAAAAAGATATGCAGACACCTGCACCTTCCCCTGCAGGCAGGCTCAGACCGTATCTTAAAAGCGATGAACCGGAGGTATACGAAGGAGCAGTACATAGCGCTTGCAAAGCATATCCGGGAGGAAATACCGGATATTGCGATTACAACGGATTTGATTGTGGGATTTCCTGGGGAAACCCTTGCGGATGTGGAGGAAACCATATCCGTGGTAAAAGAAGTACGATATGACAACGCGTTTACTTTCATTTACTCCAAACGCACGGGAACGCCGGCAGCTTCCATGCCGGACCAGGTGCCGGAGGAGGTAGTGAAGGAAGGCTTTGACAAACTTTTAAAAGTGGTACAGGAAACCGCCAAAAAACAGGTGCAGCGTTATCAGGGACAAGTTATGGAGGCGCTTGCGGAGGAGGTCAATGAACATGACGCTTCCCTGCTCACGGGGCGTCTTTCCAACAATACGCTTGTCCATTTTGCAGGGGATAAGTCGCTTATCGGCAAGATTGTCAAGGTACGGCTGTCCGAGTGCCATGGATTTTATTATGTAGGGGAGGTAACAGATTAATGGATAAGTTAAAACCAAAATTGTTTTCGGTGATGAAGTCTTACACAAAGGAGCAATTTGTCAAAGATATTGTGGCGGGTATCATTGTGGCGATTATTGCGCTGCCTTTGTCAATTGCCCTTGCGCTTGCTTCCGGTGTTACACCTGAAAAGGGCATTTATACGGCAATTATTGCCGGATTTGTCATTTCCTTTTTAGGCGGAAGCCGGGTGCAGATAGCAGGGCCGACTGCGGCGTTTGCCACCATTGTGGCAGGCATTGTGGCAAAAAACGGGATGGAAGGACTGGTCGTGGCTACCATTATGGCTGGCATCATATTGATTGTGATGGGCTTATGTAAGTTTGGCAATTTGATTAAGTTTATTCCTTATACCATCACCACAGGTTTCACCGCCGGCATTGCCGTTACAATTTTTATCGGACAGATAAAGGATTTTCTGGGACTTACCATTGTCACTGAAGAGCCTATGGTGGAAACCATGGATAAGCTTGCCGCGGTGTTCCGCTTTATCGGTACAATCAACTGGCATGCGCTTCTTATCGGAGGCATCTGTATGGCCATCCTGATTCTTTGGCCGCACCTGCCGGGATTTCTCTCCAAGATTCCCGGCTCCCTGATTGCCGTGCTTGTTAGCAGCGCTTTGGTTGCTTTTCTAAAACTGCCGGTATACACCATAGGGGATTTATATACGATTTCAGGCGGACTTCCCGTTTTCCATATGCCGCACATTTCTTTCCATATGGTACAGACGCTTCTTCCCGACGCCTTTACCATCGCCATTCTTGCGGGTATTGAATCCCTGCTTTCCTGTGTGGTTTCGGACAGTATGGTGAACAGCCGCCACCGCTCCAATATGGAGCTTGTGGCACAGGGCGCAGGAAATATTGCCTCCGCGCTGTTTGGCGGCATTCCCGCCACGGGCGCCATTGCAAGGACAGCGGCAAACGTAAAGAACGGCGGCCGCACGCCCATTGCCGGCATGGTGCATTCCGTGGTGCTTTTGCTGGTTCTGGTGGTGCTGATGCCTTATGCGGCGCTGATTCCCATGCCCGCCATTGCGGCAATCCTTTTTATGGTGGCTTACAATATGTCCGGCTGGCGGGAGTTTGCAGGTCTGTGCAAAACAGCGCCGAAAAGCGATATTATCGTGCTGGTACTTACCTTTATCCTGACAGTGCTTTTCGACCTTGTGGTGGCGATTGAAGTGGGTATGGTGCTGGCTGCCGTACTGTTTATAAAACGCATGAGCGAAGTAACGGAAGTAGAGGGCTGGCGCTACGCCGAGGTGGAAAAAGATACGGATGAGGACGGGCTGAAATCCGTGCCGCAAAATACGCTGGTATATGAAATCAGCGGCCCCATGTTTTTCGGCGCTGCGGACAAGCTGTTGAAAATCGGCGTCAAAGACGGCACCAACTGCCTGATTCTGAGAATGAGAAACGTAAATGCAATCGATTCCACCGCCATGCGCAATTTTGAAAAGCTGTTGGAAACCTGCAAGAAGAAAAAAGTTACCCTCGTTTTCTCCCATGTGGCAAAGCAGCCCATGTCCATCATGCACAAGGCAGGGTTTGACGAAAAAGTAGGCAAAGAAAATTTCTGCGCGCATATTGATGATGCAATCAAACGCGCTGCCGAGTTACAATAAGATTGATTTTACCAAAGGAGAGTTTTAAAGTGGCAGAATATACTCCCATGATGCAGAAATACCTGGAAACCAAAAAAGAATATCCTGACTGTATCCTTTTTTACCGGCTGGGAGATTTTTATGAAATGTTTTTTGAAGATGCCCTTACAGCTTCCAAGGAACTGGAAATAACGCTTACCGGCAAGGACTGCGGGCAAGCGGAGCGCGCGCCCATGTGCGGCATTCCCTATCATGCCGTGGAGGGGTACCTGAACAAACTGGTGGGCAAGGGTTATAAAGTGGCCATCTGTGAACAGGTGGAGGACCCAAAGCTTGCCAAAGGACTTGTGAAGAGGGAAGTGGTCAGAATTGTCACACCCGGCACCAACATCGACATGAATGCACTGGACGAAGCCAAAAACAATTTCCTGATGTGCATCACCTACATGCAGTCCAAAATCGGAATTTCCCTTGCGGATGTGACTACCGGCGATTACTTTGTGACGGAAGTGGACGATACCAAAAAGTTGATGGATGAAATCATCAAGTACCAGCCAAAGGAAATTATCTGTAACGATGCTTTTCTGGTCAGCGGCATGGATATCGGTGATTTGAAGAACCGGCTGGGGATTACGGTTTTTTCATTGGAGCCACATTTTTTTGACGACGATTCGGCTAAAAAAAGCCTGATGAAGCATTTTCATGTAAATACACTAAAGGGACTCGGACTGGAGGATTTCCCCACGGGGCTGATTGCTGCAGGCGCACTTTTACAGTATCTTTACGATACCCAAAAGACTTCCCTCAGCCATTTGAGCCATATTTATCCCTACATAACAAGCAAATACATGTTGCTTGACAGCGCCACAAGGCGCAATCTGGAACTGGTGGAAACACTCCGTGAAAAGCAGAAGCGGGGTTCACTGCTATGGGTGCTGGATAAAACCAAAACCGCCATGGGCGGCCGGATGTTAAGGAGTTATCTGGAACAACCCCTCATAGAAAAAGAGGAGATTGAAAACCGGCTGGACGCCGTGGAGGAATTGTCTTTGGACAGTGTAACCCGGGACGAAATCCGGGAATACTTAAATCCCGTGTATGATTTGGAAAGGCTGCTTGGAAGAATCAGCTATAAAACGGCCAATCCAAGGGACTTGATTGCCTTTCGCAATTCCTTACAGATGCTTCCCCACATAAAGACGGTTCTCGGCAGCTTTCAAAAAGAATTGCTTTCCGAAATCAGGGAAAGCATCGACGGTCTGGAGGACATCAGTTTTTTGATAGCGGAAGCCATAGAAGAGGAACCTCCCATATCCGTACGGGAAGGCGGCATTATCCGGGAAGGTTTTGACGAGGACATTGATAAGCTCCGCAGGGCAAAACGGGACGGAAAAGAATGGCTGGCGGAGCTGGAGAATGCGGACAGGGAGAGAACCGGCATTAAAAACCTGAAAATAAAATACAATAAGGTTTTCGGTTATTATTTTGAAGTCACCAATTCCTATGCTGCCCTTGTGCCGCCGGATTACATCAGAAAACAGACTCTTGCAAACGCCGAGAGATATACCACCCCGCGCCTGAAGGAACTGGAGGATACCATTTTAAATGCGGAAGATAAGCTCTGTACGCTGGAATACGATATGTTCTGCAAAATCAGGGATTCCATAGCCATGGAAATGGAGCGGATACAACGGTCAGCCAAGGCAGTGGCCCGGCTTGACGTATTTGCCTCCCTGTCCCTTACGGCGGAGAGAAACGGCTATGTGCGGCCAAAACTCAATGAAAAGGGCATTATAGACATAAAAGACGGCAGGCATCCTGTTGTGGAAAAAATGATAGAAAACGACATGTTTATCGCCAACGACACTTTCCTCGACAATGCAAAAAACTGTATTGCCGTCATTACCGGTCCCAATATGGCAGGCAAATCCACATATATGCGCCAGACAGCCCTGATTGTGCTGATGGCGCAGATTGGCTGTTTTGTGCCTGCAAAAAGCGCCAACATCGGTATCGTGGACAGAATCTTTACCAGGGTAGGCGCCTCGGACGACTTAGCCAGCGGTCAGTCCACCTTTATGGTTGAGATGAATGAAGTGGCAAATATACTACGGAACGCCACCTCGGACAGCCTGCTTATCCTGGATGAAATAGGCAGGGGAACTTCCACTTTTGACGGGCTTTCCATTGCATGGGCGGTTATCGAGCATATCAGCAACCGAAAGCTTTTAGGTGCAAAAACGCTGTTTGCCACCCATTACCATGAACTTACCGAACTGGAAGGTAAAATGAACAATGTAAACAATTACTGTATTGCGGTAAAAGAAAACGGCGATGACATTGTCTTTTTGAGAAAAATAATCAAAGGCGGCGCCGATAAGAGTTACGGCATACAGGTTGCCAGACTGGCAGGCGTGCCGGATATGGTGATAGACCGCGCAAAAGAAATCGTGAACCAGCTTACGGATAATGATATCACCGAGAAAATTCAGAATATTGCGGTAGATATCAAAAACGAAAGCCGCACAAAAAAAGCAGAGCATTATGACGAAGTAGATATGGCACAGATGTCACTTTTTGGCGTTGTGACGGATGAAGATGTCATAAAAGAACTGAAGGAAGTTGATGTAAGCAATATGACTCCCCTGGATGCCCTAAATACGTTATACCGTCTGCAAAGTAAACTGATTAACCGCTGGTAGCAGCAGAAAGGAAGCTTATGGCGAAAATACAGGTACTTGATTCCGGTACGATAGACAAGATTGCTGCCGGGGAGGTGGTGGAACGACCTTCCAGCGTTGTCAAAGAACTGGTGGAAAATGCACTGGATGCCGGCGCTTCAGCCATCACCGTGGAAATAAAAGAAGGAGGAATCTCTTTTATCCGTGTTACCGACAACGGAAGCGGCATTGAAGCCTCCCAGGTAAAAAACGCCTTTCTGCGCCATGCAACCAGCAAAATATCATCCGCAGAAGACTTATACAGCATACAAAGCCTTGGATTCCGCGGGGAAGCGCTTTCCAGCATTGCCGCAGTGTCCATGTTAGAGGTCATTACCAAAACGCCCGGCGCACTGACAGGGATACGGTATTTGGCGGAAGGCGCCGCTGAAAAGGAATTTTCGGAAGTGGGAGCGCCTGACGGAACCACCATTATAGTCAGAAACCTGTTTTTTAACACGCCTGTCCGCAGGAAATTCCTGAAACAACCCCAGACGGAAGGCAGTTATATCATAGATTTAATGGAACATCTGGCCTTTTCCAGGCCGGACGTCTGTTTTAAGCTTACGGTAAACGGGCAAATCAAGTTCCATACTTCCGGAAACGGGGATTTAAGGGAAGTGATTTATCGTGTTTACGGCAGGGAGATTGCCGCCAATCTGGTGGAAATCAGGCAGGAATCCTCCGGGATTTCCCTGTCAGGTTACCTGGGGAAACCTGTGTTAAACCGCTCCAACCGCAATTTTGAGAATTATTATATCAACGGACGGTACGTGAAAAGCAGCCTGATGGCGAAAGCTATCGAAGAAGGCTTCGGCGAGTATCTGATGCAGCACAAATTTCCGTTTACCGTTTTGCATTTTACGGTGGACACCGGACTTGTCGATGTAAACGTGCACCCTACAAAAATGGATGTGCGTTTTACACAACGGGAACAAATCTACGGCTTTATCGCAAAAGCCATTTCGGAAACACTTCATATGAGGGAAATGATACCGGAAGCGGCGCTTGAAGAGCATGGAAAAAACGATACACGGACACAAAATATAGAAAAAGAAAACATCTCGGTTCCTGAACCTTTCGAAAGCGTACGCACGAAACAGTTTCAGGTCATGGAGGCTATGAAATACGAGGCAGAAAAGCCCAAAATGCAAGACTTCATGCAAAATCCTGTGTGGAACAGGGTAATTGGTTCCACTTCCGGCACAGAATGCGCACAAAATGAAGATATTCATGCAAATATCATCAAAAAAGAAGATACCGTTTTTCTGGAAAAGCCTGCACAGATGGACTTTTTTGAGGAAAAAATGCTTTCCCACGCCAATCAGGAGGAATACAAGATATTGGGTCAGATTTTTGATACCTACTGGCTGATTGCTTTTAGGGACAAACTGTTTATTGTGGACCAGCATGCGGCGCATGAAAAGGTGAAATATGAAAGACTGATAAAACAGTTTCACGAAAAAAGCCTTTCTTCACAATTTTTAAATCCGCCGATTGTAGTGACTTTGTCCGCAAAAGAAGAGCAGATACTTGCAGAATACAAAACCGTCTTTGAGAGTCTGGGATTTGAAACGGAAAATTTTGGCGGAAACGAATATGCCTTGCGCAGCGTTCCCACGGATTTATACGGCTGCAACGAAAAATCTCTTTTTCTTGCGGTTCTGGATGAACTTACAGAGGGGCCGGTGTATAAAAATCTGACAGTTGTGGAAGAAAAGCTTGCTTCCATGGCATGCAAAGCGGCGGTAAAGGGAAATAACAGCTTAGATGCTGCGGAAATGGAAGCGCTGCTTGATGAACTGCTTACACTTGAGAATCCCTATCATTGTCCTCATGGAAGACCTACCATCATATCCATGAGCAAATATGAAATAGAAAAAAAATTCAAACGCATTGTTTAGGAGTATGGCATGGGAGAGAAGAAACCACTCATCGTACTGACAGGCCCCACTGCGGTGGGCAAGACCAGGTTGTCCATCGCCCTTGCGCATGAAATCGGCGGGGAAATCATATCCGCCGATTCCATGCAGGTTTATAAAGGAATGGACATCGGTTCCGCAAAAATAAAACCGGAAGAAATGAAAGGCATCAGACATCATCTGATTGATGTGCTTTCACCTACGGAAGAATTTAATGTTGTGATTTTCCAGAAACTGTTTTGCGAATCGGCAGCAAAAGTATATGAGCGGGGACATATCCCGATTTTGACGGGCGGCACCGGCTTTTACATCCAGGCGGCTCTGTACGACATTGATTTCACCGAAACAACGGAAGATACGGCATACAGGGAAGAACTGACTGAAACAGCAAAACAAAAAGGGGCAGATTATCTGCATGAAATGCTTCGGGCAGTCGATTCCAAATCAGCGGATGCCATTCATCCCCACAATATCAAGAGAGTCATCCGCGCCCTTGAATTTTACAGGCAGACAAACGGACCCATCTCCGAACATAATGAACAGGAACGTAAAAAAGAAAGTTCCTACAATTCCTGCTATTTTATCCTCAATGATAAGAGAGAAAAACTCTATGCCCAAATTGACAAGAGAGTGGAGGAAATGATTGCGGACGGACTGGTGGAGGAAGTAAAAAAGCTGGCTGATGCCGGCTGTAAAAAAGAGATGGTTTCCATGCAGGGGCTTGGCTACAAAGAAATCCTTTCTTACTTATCGGGAGAAACGACTCTGGAAGAAGCCGTTTACCTGATAAAAAGAAATACCAGACATTTTGCCAAAAGACAACTGACATGGTTTAAACGGGAAAAAGAAGTTATCTGGTTAAACAAGCCGGACTTTGCATATGATGATGAGGCAATGCTTTCCCACATGCTTGGCATCATACGGGAAAAAACAGGAAAAGAGGACAAAAATGAACGATGAATTAAAAAGCATGTATACTGCCATGGGGATTTCAGAGGAAGTGCTTTCGTTTGGAGAAGAAGTGCTCAGCGGGCTGAAAGAACGTTTTGCACTGATTGATGAAACCGCCGAATACAATCAGCTTAAGGTGTTAAAAGCGCTTCAGGCGCATCAGGTCAGTGAAGCCTGTCTATTGGGAACCACGGGATACGGCTATAACGATATCGGCAGGGATACGCTGGAAAAAGTATATGCATCCGTCTTCCACACGGAGGACGCACTGGTACGGCCCCAGATTACCTGCGGCACCCATGCCCTGGCATTGGCGCTGCTGTCTAATTTAAGACCCGGCGACGAACTGCTTTCCCCGGTGGGTAAGCCTTATGATACGCTGGAAGAAGTAATCGGCATACGGCCTTCAAAAGGTTCCTTAAGGGAATACGGCATCACCTACAGGCAGGTGGACCTTTTACCCGACGGCAGTTTTGATTATGATAACATAAAAAAAAGCATTCATGAGAAAACAAAGCTGGTAACCATACAACGCTCCAAAGGTTATCAGACAAGACCGACGCTTTCCGTTCAGCGGATAGGAGAGTTAATCTCTTTTATCAAGGGCATAAAACCGGATATTATCTGTATGGTGGATAACTGTTACGGAGAATTTGTGGAAAAACCGGAACCCTCGGACGTCGGAGCTGACATGGTTGTCGGTTCTCTTATCAAAAATCCGGGAGGCGGACTTGCTCCCATCGGCGGCTATATCGCCGGGAAAAGGGAATGTGTGGAAAATGCGGCGTTCCGCCTTACGTCACCCGGACTCGGAAAAGAGGTGGGCGCTTCCCTTGGCATCTTAAGCGCTTTTTATCAGGGACTTTTTCTTGCGCCTGTGGTAACGGCAGGCGCATTAAAGGGCGCAATATTTGCGGCAAACCTGTATGAACGCCTTGGTTTTCGGGTGATTCCAAACAGCCTGGAGGAAAGGCATGATATCATTCAGGCAGTGGAATTCGGCTCACCGGACGGTGTAATTGCTTTTTGTGAAGGAATACAGTCCGCCGCACCGGTGGACAGCCATGTGACGCCCGAGCCCTGGGACATGCCCGGTTATGATGCAAAAGTGATTATGGCAGCCGGTGCCTTTGTTTCGGGTTCTTCCATTGAACTGTCGGCCGACGGTCCGATAAAGCCTCCTTTTGCAGTTTATTTTCAAGGCGGGCTGACATGGCCTCATGCCAAGTTCGGCATATTGAAATCTTTGCAGGCATTAAGTGACAGGCGAATTGTGTCGAAATTTTTTCCATAAAATTTATATACAGAATTTGTGAACTGTGATAAAATTATTTCCATATGCTAAAGGTAATTATTGGCATATTCTCTGAATAGTTAAGACAAAAGAGTGAAATGAGGATACGATTTTGAAAAAGGTAAACTGGACATTTGTTGTACTGGTGTTGATTGGATTTGTCATAGGCGGTTTTATCGGCACTTATTTTGAAGGCACTTTCTTAAATTACGGACAGGCTTTCGGATTAAACGAACCGGTAGTATTGGATTTGGGATTTATCCTTCTGACTTTTGGTTTAAAGATTCAGATAAGCATTGCAAGTGTAATCGGGGTGATAATAGCGCTTGTGGTGTACCGGTTTATCCGATAACCGTGCGAGAGGAGTCCATGCGTGTAAGAAGGTTAGACGGGAGAAACGTATGGACAGACAAAAAGAACAAAAACAGGCACATCTGCGCCCTTATGAAAAATTTATGAGGTTTGGGGCACAGAATCTGACGGAGAGCGAACTTCTGGCAATCATTTTGCGAACCGGAAACCGGGAAGAGGATGCGGAGGAATTATCCGCCCGCATACTGGATATGGCTTCCTACGGCAGGCAGGGGCTTTTAGGGCTTCATCAGATAAGCATGGAACAACTATTGCAGATTAAAGGCATCGGCAGGGTAAAAGCCATACAGATTAAATGTGTTATGGAGTTTTGTACCCGGGTAGCCAGAACAAAAGCATGGGAAAGCTTCTCCTTTAACAGTTCCGGTTCCGTGGCTGCCTATTACATGGAATCGCTCAGGCACAGAAGCCGCGAAAGCGTCTTTCTTTTGATGCTTGACACCAAAGGCCACCTGATTCGGGAGGCAGAGCTGTCAAAGGGAACCGTAAAAGCATCCATTTTGTCGCCGCGTGAAGTGTTTCTCGAAGCATTGAAATCGGAAGCCGTGCACATTATTCTGCTGCACAATCATCCCAGTGGAGACCCCACTCCCAGCAAAGAGGATATGGGCATTACGGCTGCCATTGCAGAGCTTGGCAAAAAGCTGGAAATACCGCTCATAGACCACATTATAATTGGGGATAACAAATATATCAGTTTTAAAGAACAAGGTTACTTATAGAAAGGGGTTATCGTCTTGGCCAACAACGTATTTGGTATCGACCTCGGTACCAGTAACATTAAAATCTACAGCAGGAATGATGACAGCGTCATGGTGGAAAAAAACATGATTGCCATCGAAAACAAAAGCACTCTCTTCGCCTATGGAAACTCTGCTTTTGAAATGTATGAGAAAGCACCTGTAAATATTCACATTTCTTATCCTCTCTGCAACGGTGTTATTGCAGATATCAAAAACATGCAGATGATTGTCCGTTATTTTATCGGTGATTTGATGAAAGGCAATATGCGTCCTGCTGATTACTATATCGCAGTGCCCACAGATGTGACGGAAGTCGAAAAAAGAGCTTTTTATGACTTAATCCGCGATGCCAACGTAAAGGCACGAAGGATTATGGTGGTGGAAAAAGCCGTAGCGGACGGCCTCGGCATGGACATTGATGTAAAAAATTCACAAGGCGTCCTTGTGGTAAATGTCGGATATGACACCACGGAAATTTCCATTCTTTCCCTTGGAGGCATTGTTTTAAGCAAATTAATAAAAATAGGCGGATATAAATTTGACGAAGCCATCAGGAATGCAATCAGAAGGGAGTTTTCCCTGATTATCGGCGGAAAAACTTCCGAGAATGTGAAAATGAGCCTGAAAGAACTGGAGGCTGCGGGAAAGGGAGCCGTTGTGTACGGCCGTGACATTGTGACCGGCCTGCCTGTGGAACGGGAAATTCCCACCGACCTGGTAGACGCTTCCCTGGAAGAACATATCAACGCCATCATAGATAACATCAAGGTTATTTTGGAGCGTACCCCTCCCGAACTGGCCGCGGACATTTACAGGCACGGCGTCTATCTGACAGGAGGCGCTTCGCAGGTAAACCATCTGGCAGAAAAAATAGCAAACGGTACCGGACTAAAAGTCAATGTGTCCGACAGTCCGCTGGAAAGTGTTGTATTGGGTCTTTCCAAAATCATCAAAGATGAGAACTACAAAAATGTCGCATATGCAATTGAAGGAATGAGTAAATGAGCCCAATCGTAAGAAGAAAAGGAGAGAGGTTTACATTACCAGGTAAATATCTCCTTTTTATTTTAACCATCCTGTGTACAGGCATGATGCTGATGACTTTCAGTACGGACATATTCAATAAACCTCTCAACACCATAGTCGGATATGTGGTTGTCCCTTTCCAGCGCGGCATCAGCAGCGTTGGCAGCTGGATTTCCAAGCGCTCCGAAGAACTGGTGCAAATCCGGGCGCTGTTGGAGGAAAATGCCGAGCTGAAGCGTCAGGTGGATGAACTGACAGTAGAAAACACACAGTTACAACAGGAAAAGTACGAACTGAATACCTTGAGGGAATTATTTGACCTTGACAGTGAATACGCAGACTACGAAAAAGTGGGAGCAAGGATTATTGCAAGGGATTCCGGTAACTGGTACCATTCCTTTACCATAGACAAGGGAAGTGATGACGGGCTGGCCGTGGACATGAATGTCATTGCAGACGGCGGTCTGGTCGGCCGAATCATTGCCGTAGGCCCTAACTGGGCCAAAGTGGTTTCCATCATATCGGATAATTCCAATGTCAGCGGACAGATTCTTGCAACCGGGGACAAGCTTATTGTATCCGGGGATTTGGAGATGATGCAGAGCGGACTGATACGTTTTTCGCAGCTCCTTGACAGCGCCGGGGTAGTAGTGGAGGGGGATAAGATTGTGACCTCCGATATCAGTGACAAATACTTACCCAATATTTTAATCGGGTATACCAAAGACATTACTTTGGATTCCAATAAACTGACCAAATCCGGAACGGTGACGCCGGCTGTTGATTTTGAACATCTGGATGAGGTCCTCATTATACTGGAATTGAAACAGACTGTGGAAGAGTAATCTACATACAAACCGTATCTACAGGGAAAGGACTTGCATTGAAACGAAAAATCATTGTCGCAATATTAATATTCTTTTGTTTTCTGTTGCAGAGTACGGTTTTTCAAGCCATTGCCTTTAACGGTATTGTCCCGAACCTTCTGATTGTGCTGACAGCTGCTTTCGGATTCATGCGCAACGAAAAGGAAGGACTGGTAATCGGTTTCTTCTGCGGCCTAATCTGTGATATCTTTTTCGGCGACGTAATAGGTTTTTATGCGCTTGTCATGATGTACATTGGTTTTTTTAACGGTAAATTTTCCGGTATTTTTTATCCAGAGGATATCAAGCTTCCCATGGCCCTCATCATAGTCAGCGATTTATCCTATTGCATGATTTGTTATATCTGCATGTTCCTGCTTAGGGGAAAACTCGATTTTCCCTACTATTTTTTACATATCATCCTGCCGGAAGTAGTCTATACGACAGTGATAACATTACTCCTATACCCATTAATTCTGTTTATCAACGTACGGCTTGAAAACGGAGGGAAGAGAGGTACACAGTAATTTGGTTGAAAGATTAAAAGAAAAACTGATAGAAATTTTAACCAGTCGGCTCACCGTCATGACACTGGTGGTGATTGGCATGAGCGCCATTTTGATTTCCCGCCTGTTTGAACTCCAGATAGTCCGGGGAGAAGAGTTTTTAAATGATTTTATCCTGCAAAGCAAAAAAACACGCGAGATTGCTGCCACCAGAGGGAATATCTATGACCGGTACGGGGCATTGCTGGCGTACAATGAACTGGCCTATTCCGTCAAGATAGAAGACGTCTATGAAACAGGAAAAAATAAAAATGCCCTGTTGAATGCCAATATATACAAACTGATTCAGCTGATAGAAAAAAACGGGGATGATGTCATTTCCGATTTCGGCATTGTACTGGATGAAAACAACAATTTTGCGTTTGGCATGACGGATGACACCAAGCGCCTCCGTTTTCTGGCGGATGTATACGGACAAGCCTACATACAGGACTTAAAGCTGGAACAGCAGACAGCAACACCGGATGAGGTCATGCAATATCTGGGCAAGCTGTACGCCATCGGAGATTATGAAGACCCGGAAGACCGGAAAAGCACTTTTATTATCGGCCAGGGCTATACCAGACAGGACTTTTTAAAGATGGTGACCATCCGCTATGCCATGGGCCTGACTTCATTCCAGAAATATCTGGGAACCACAGTGGCAAAAGATATCAGTGAAGAGACCCGTGCCGTCATTATGGAAAACTTATCCGAACTTGACGGGGTTTCCATTGAAGAAGACCCTGTACGCAGATATGTGGACAGTATTTATTTTGCACAGATAGTAGGTTATACCGGAAAAATTTCCTCTGATGAAATGGAAGCCCTGAATGCACAGGATTTGGAGGAGGGCGGAGAAGGGACCCGTTACACCATCAATGACGTGGTAGGCAAATCCGGAATTGAATCATACATGGAAACTACCCTGCAGGGAACAAAAGGAATCGAAACGGTATATGTAAACAACACCGGCAAGGTAATCAGCATCGACGAAGAAGAGTCATGGGAGCCGGTTGCCGGCAATGACGTCTATCTGACCATCGACAAAGATTTGCAGATTGCCGCCTACAATATTCTCGAACAAAGGATTGCAGGCGTACTGCTTGAAAAAATCAGGAACGCCAAAGAGTATACCGGCACGTCAAACTCCAGCAAAGAGCTGTATATTCCCATTTATGATGTTTACTTTGCGCTATTTGATAACAGCGTCATTGATTTAAACCATATGGCTTCCCCAAATGCCGGAGAATATGAAACACTGGTCTATGAAAAATACCAAAATTACAGGGAACAGGTTTATGCACGGCTTTTAGAGGAACTGACGGATAAAAGAACGCCTTATAACAAACTCAGCAAAGAATATCAGGTTTATGAAAGCAACATCGTGGAATATCTGATGAAAAGAGGGATTCTTGACCAGAACCTGATTGATACGGGGGATGCCACCTACAAGGCCTGGCGGGAAGAGGAAACCATCAGTTTATCCGAGTATCTGTATTATGCCATCTCCATGGGCTGGGTGGACGTGACAAAACTGGACTTAAAAAGCCAGTATTCCGATTCCGAGGAAATATACAATAAGATTGTTGAGAGTATTTTCATGATTCTCGATAATACCAACGACTACCAGAAAAAATTGTTTAAATACATGCTGAAAGGGGATGTCATCAACGGTAGGCAGGTATGCTACATTCTTTGTGAACAGGGAAAAATCAAAATTGATGAGCAGGATATTGCGCTTTTGTATGCCAATAAACTTTCCGCATACGATTTCATGTTAAACCGTATCCGAAGTCTGGAAATCACCCCTGCCCAGCTGGCGCTTGACCCCTGCAACGGTTCCGTGGTAATTACGGATATCCATACGGGAGATGTGCTGGCACTGGTGTCTTACCCCAGTTACGACAACAACCTGATGGCAAATTCCGTGGATGCAGAATACTTTGCGCAGCTTCAGGCAGACAAGTCCAACCCGCTGCTCAATTATGCAACACAGTATAAATCAGCTCCCGGTTCTACTTTTAAAATGGTATCCGCAACAGCAGCGCTGATGGAAGAAACCGTCACCACCAGAACCACGATTACCTGCCACGGTATCTTCAATACCGTGACCCCTCCCCCGAAGTGCCACATTTATCCGGGGGCACACGGTTCCCTGAATATAGTGGGGGCAATCCAGAAATCCTGCAATGCTTATTTTTACCAGGTGGCATATGATATGAGTACCGTCAGCGGAAATTATGATGCACAGGACGGCCTGGATATATTGAACAACTATGCGGATATGTATGGTCTGTCCGAGAAATCCGGCGTGGAAATTGCGGAATACATGCCGGAAATGTCCGATGAACTCCCTATTCAGTCCGTTATCGGACAGGGTACAAACAACTATACCACAGTGGGACTTGCACGCTATGTGACAACCGTTGCAAACAGCGGCACCTGCTACAATCTTACATTACTGGACAAAGTGACAAGCCCGGATGGCAAAATCATTACGGAGTTTGAGCCAAATATCAGAAATACCATTGAAATGCCGGAGGAATACTGGAATGCCATTCATACCGGAATGCGTGGAGTGGTGGAAAGTATGAGATATTACGCCGACATGCCCATTGCGGTTGCCGGGAAAACAGGTACGGCGCAGGAGAGTACCACCAGGGCCAACCATGCACTCTTTGTAGGTTATGCCCCCTATGACAATCCGGAAATTGCCATTGCAACCCGTATTGCATTTGGATATTCCTCCAGTTTTGCCGCCCAGACAAGCAAAGATATCATCAAATATTATTATGACGTAGAGGATGATGAGACAATTCTGACCGGGGAAGCCACCGATGTGGAAGGGGCAACCTACGGAGATTAAATGCGGCAGTCTGTTATATGTCCTGAAAGGAGAAACTTGTAATGAAAGACGCAGTCATAATCAAGAGCTATCAGAACGGCATCTCCCTGTTGCTGAATCCCGAAAGTTCCTTTGAAGAATTATTGGAGGAAATTGCTTACAAGTTTACGGAATCGAAAGCATTTTTCGGAGAAGCTAAAATGGCGCTTTCCATGACCGGAAAAGAATTAAATGACGCAGAACAGCTGAAAGTAATAGAAACCATTAGAAAATGCAGCAATCTGAACATCATTTGTGTCGTCGGCACGGATACGGAAACCGAACAGCATTTTATTAAGGCGCTGGAAAAGGTGGACAGGCATTTTTCACATGAAGATGCATCCGGACAATTTTACAAAGGAACCTTGAAAAACAACCAGGTCATCGAAACAGAAGCAAGCATTGTCATTTTAGGGGATGTATATCCCGGTTCCGCAGTGATTTCCGCCCATAACATTATTGTTCTCGGCGGATTATACGGAGAAGCCTATGCCGGTGGGAACGGTGAAGACGGACACTATGTTGTTGCGCTTGAAATGGCGCCGGAAAGATTAAAAATCGGCGATTTCAAATATAAAAATTCCAAACCTGCGAAATGGGGAATCAAACCCAAAATACAACCGCAGATAGCCTACATTAAAAATGACAGGCTGGTTCTGGAATCCCTCACAAAAGAATTGCTAAGTGCTTTCTAGCCAAATGGTGCAATGCGCCGGTGCGGGGTGCTGGTGGACGAAGAATTATTTTAGCTGCTTTTGCAGCAAAAGGAGGAAGTATGAGTGAAGTAATCGTCGTCACATCAGGAAAAGGCGGTGTGGGTAAGACCACCACATCTGCAAACGTTGGTACAGGTCTGGCACGCATGGGAAAAAAGGTTTGTCTGATTGATACAGACATCGGTCTCCGCAACCTGGATGTGGTTATGGGACTGGAAAACCGGATTGTTTACAATCTTGTTGACGTAGTGGAAGGTAATTGCCGGATTAAGCAGGCCCTGATAAAGGATAAGCGCAATCCTACGCTTTACCTGATGCCTTCCGCCCAGACAAGGGATAAATCGGCAGTTACACCTGAACAGATGGTAAAAATGATAACCCACCTGCGGGAACAGTTTGACTATATCATTCTGGACTGTCCCGCCGGCATAGAACAAGGTTTCAAAAATGCCATCGCAGGAGCAGACAGGGCGCTTGTGGTTACAACGCCGGAGGTATCTGCCATCAGGGATGCGGACAGGATTATCGGGCTTTTGGAAGCAAATGAGTTTAAAAAAATCGATTTAGTTATCAACCGCCTCAAATATGAACTTGTAAAAAGGGGAGACATGATGTCTTCCTCCGATGTTGTGGATATTCTGGCCATTCCGCTTATCGGAATTGTGCCGGACGATGAAAACATTGTGATATCCACCAATCAGGGAGAACCACTTGTTGGAAACGGCACGCCTGCCGGGATTGCCTTCCAGAATATCTGTAACAGAGTCACAGGCAAAGAAGTTCCCTTTATGGATTTTGAAAAAGGAATTTCTTTCTGGACGAGGGTAACCGGGATTTTTCATAAAATATAAGGAGGCGTCTTGATGAAACATTTTTTCCGAAGAAAAAGTTCTAAAGAAATAGCAAAAGACCGGCTGAAAATACTGCTGATTTCAGACAGGGTGAACTGCTCCCCCGAAATGATGGAAATGATAAAGGCAGATATAGCCAAGGTCATATCAAAATACATGAAGATAGATGCCAAAAGTATGGAAATACAAATCAGTAAAACGGGAACCAAAGGCGGCAGGAACATGAAAAATCCTACGTTATATGCCAATATTCCCATTATTGATTTGAACCAGTAGGCAGAAAGAAGGAATATGTTTAAACACTACCGGTTACGGGATTATGATTTTAAATTAATCATCATGGTATTGGCAGTATCCACCATCGGTATAGTTGCCATCGGAAGCGCCAAGGAAGCCCTGCAGACAAGGCAGATTGCGGGAGTTCTTATGGGACTGTTTCTGATGGTTACTATTTCCTTCCTGGATTACAGTATGCTGTGCAAACTCTATTGGCTGATGTATATAGGCAACCTGGGACTTCTTGCTGCCGTCATATTAGCCGGATATGATGCCGGAGGGGCACAGCGGTGGCTGGAAATAGGAGGTTTCCGTTTTCAGCCTTCAGAAACTGCTAAAATCATATTGATTTTATTCTTTGCACAGTTTATTATGAAACATAAGGAGCGTTTTAATTCCTTTAAATACATTGCTTTATGCATTGTCCTGATAGCGGTTCCCTGGGCATTGATATATAAACAGCCGGACATGTCAACCAGTATAATTGTTTTGCTGGTTTTTTGCACAATTATGTTTTTGGGCGGACTCAGTTACAAGGTAATTGCAGGGATTCTTGCGGTGGTAATTCCTTCCCTTCTCATATTCTTTAGTCTTGCGCTGCAGCCGGATTCCATTCTTGTGGAAAAAAATATAGTCAAGGAATACCAGTTAAACCGCATTCTCGCTTTCCTCAATCCCGAAGAATATGCCACGGAAGAAGCCTACCAGCAGCTTAATTCCATAACGGCCATTGGCTCCGGACAGCTTGACGGCAAAGGATACAAAACAAATGAAATCAGTTCCGTAAAAAACGGAAATTATATATCTGAACCGCAGACGGACTTTATTTTTGCCGTGGTCGGAGAGGAATTTGGCTTTAAAGGAAGCTGCCTTTTGATAGTACTGTTAATGTTAATTGCACTGGAATGCTTTTCCGTTGCGGTAAAAGCAAAGGATTTGGCCGGTACCATTATTGCCGGGGGCATAGGAAGCCTCATTGCTTTTCAAAGTTTTATTAATATCGGCGTAGCAACTTTTATCATACCGACTACCGGTCTGCCGCTGCCTTTTGTCAGTTATGGGCTTACCTCCCTGGTAAGTTTATATATAGGGTTGGGATTTGTATTAAATATCAGATTACAGCGTAAGAGATAATGGGGTTAATAAAAGAGAGGGTTGATTCTATGAATATTGCACTGATTGCACATGATGCCAAAAAGAAACTGATGCAGAATTTCTGCATTGCATACAGAGGCATATTAAGCAAACACGAACTTTATGCTACAGGCACCACGGGCAGGCTGATTGAGGAGGTTACCAATCTGTCAGTCCACAAGTATCTGGCCGGCCATTTGGGGGGCGTACAGCAGATTGGCGTACAAATAGAAAACAATCAGGTGGATATGGTGATTTTTTTACAGAATCCGCTTTCACCCAATGTGCATGAGCCGGACCCGAAAAGCATCATTCGGCTTTGTGATATGCACAACATTCCGCTGGCAACAAATCTTGCGTCAGCCGAAATGTTGATTAAATCATTGGATAGAGGAGATTTGGAGTGGCGTGAAATGTACAAATAAGAGAAAATGCCTGTGTCTGGCATCAGCATTTTTTTTCATGCTGGTTTCTTTTTCGGGATGCGGCAACGCACCATACCTTTTTAAGTATGATGCAGAATACGGAGTAAGCAGTTTTCAGGTTGCTGAGATATACAATACAGCCAAGGCAGACCCTTTTGCGGAAGATTTATGCATTGTGGCAGGAGATGTTTCAGGAAATTCCTCCATTGACATGTCACAGGCCGGGGCGGCGCTTCTATGTGATGTCAATCATGCGGAAGTCCTGTATTCCCAAAATGCCCATGAACGAATGCATCCGGCCAGCCTTACGAAAGTAATGACTGCGCTTGTGGCGCTGAAATACGGCTCCATGGACCAGTTGCTGACTGCCACCAATTCCGTCAATATCACGGAACAGGGGGCTACCTTGTGCGGCATAAAACCGGGGGATACCATGACGCTGTCACAAGCTGTCCATATCCTGCTTATTTATTCCGGAAATGATGCTGCCATGATGGTTGCGGAAGGCGTTGGCGGCAGTGTGGAGGGATTCGTGGAACTGATGAACCAGGAAGCCAAAGCCATAGGCGCCACCAACACCAACTTTGCCAATCCCCACGGACTGACACAGGACAACCATTATACAACAGCTTATGATATGTACCTCATATTTAATGAGGCCATTAAATACGAGTCCTTCCGGGAAATCATTCATATGACTTCCTACAGCACCGTTTACCACGATAAGGACGGGGACAGCAAGGAGCTTTCCATCAACACCACCAACCAATACCTCAGGGAGCGGTATACCCCCCCTGAAAATGTTAACATAGTGGGCGGAAAAACCGGAACTACCAATGCTGCCGGCCATTGTCTTGTCATTTTATCAAGGGATTCTGCCGGAGCCCCATATATTTCCGTGATACTGCGCTCCGAATCCACAGACCTGCTCTATCAGGAAATGTCAGACTTGCTTGCTGAAATAGGAAAGTAGCTCAAGTTTCCGTATTTTGTATCGCCGCCACCGCCCATGCAAAATACGGAAACTCGAAGGAAATAGTAGTTGTTTTTTATCGTAATATATTTTATAATGATAGTAAGTTTTTTAGTTTTATACATCAATTTACTCTAGGAGGGTTCACCGATGGTTCAATTAATTGTAGGCAATAAAGGAAAAGGCAAAACAAAGCATTTATTAAATAAAGTCAATGCTGAAATTAAAGAAGCAGAGGGAAGCATTGTATATCTTGATAAATCTCCCAAACATATGTATGAATTAAATAATAAAGTCAGGTTAATCGATGTATCTGAATATTTAATTGAAAATACAGACGGATTTTTGGGATTCATTTGCGGTATCATTTCTCAGGACCATGACTTACAGCAGATGTATTTTGACAGTTTTTTAAAGATTTCCCAATTAGAAGACGAAAACCTTCTTTCAGCCATTGATAAGCTGGAAAAAATCAGTGAAAAGTTTGGCGTTGATTTTACCTTGAGTATTTCCAAAGATGAACATGAACTTCCTGAAGCAGTAAAATCAAAGATAATTATCTCTTTATAATACATAAAGGAAACAGACAAAGCCTCGGATGTTTTCCGGGGCTTTCTCATGTATGACAGGAAAAAACAAGTAATGGAAACCGGAGGGGAGGCGTGCGGCAGTGTCAGGTAAGAAGACACCAAAAGTGACAAAAATCCGTAAATACCATAAACCTTTAAACCTCAACATCGGTATGGTGATTTTTGCAGTCATTTTTATCTATGTCTGTATCTGTATCAGCATGTACTTTAAAGATAATCATATCAGGCCATATGAAGTCAGGGAAGGCTCCCTTTCTTCTGAGAACCTGTACACCGGAGTCGTACTCAGGGAAGAAACCGTTGTCACTGCCGATGCGGCGGGATACGTCAATTATTATGCACGGGAAGGGGAGCGTGCCGCTGTTGGCAATCTGATTTACACGGTAGACGAAACCGGCAGGCTATCGGATTATTTGAATAGTGCCGATACAGGGGAAAATTCCCTCTCCGATTCGGACCTGTCACAGTTAAAAAGCGAAATTGTTAACTTTTCCCACGGCTTTTCACCACAAAATTTTTCTACTGCATATGATTTTAAATATACCATCAAAGGCACGGTCTTAAAGCTTGCCAGTGCATCACTTTTGGACAATATTTCGGATTTGGACGGAGAGTTTCGCAGTACAGTATCCCTTTCCTATACCCCTTATACCGGGATTGTCATGTACTGGATTGACGGCTATGAGACGCTGACTCCGGACGCGGTCAATACCGGCACCTTTAAAAACGAAGACTATGAAAAAAAACAGCTCATAAGCAACGAACTGGTAGCAGCCGGTGACACCGTCTATAAAATCTGCGACAAAGAAAACTGGTCCCTGGTCATTCCCGTGGACGAAAGCAAGGCCGCAGAACTGCTGGAAGAAGAATTTGTAAAAGTAAGATTCATGAAAAATCAGGATGAGTCCTGGGGCGAAGTAGAGATTCTGCATAATCCGGACGGCAATGTCTATGCCCAGTTAACCTTTACCAATTCCATGGTAAGTTTTGCCAATGACAGGTTTTTGGAAGTAGAACTTTTGCTGCATGAAGAAACCGGCTTAAAAATACCAAACAGTTCTATTGTCGAAAGAGAATTTTTCCTGATTCCGGAAGCTTTTGTTACAAGAAGCGGAGATTCTGACTCTTATGGCGTGTTGAGAGAGGCCGTTCTGGAGGACGGGACACGCAGCACGGAATATGTGCCGGTCACCGTTTACAGTCTGGTTGACGGGGAATATTATGTGGATGCCGGTGTCATAAAAAGCGCTGACCATCTGTTTATGCCGGACTCCACAGAAACATATACCGTCAGCAAACGCGCAACCCTCAAAGGAGTTTACAATATGAACAAAGGATATGCCGACTTCAGACAGATAGAAATCCTTTACCAGAATGATGAATATTCCATTGTCAAGTCCAATACGGAATACGGCCTTAATGTATATGATTTAATTGTACAGGATGCCTCCAGTGTTTCGGTAGACCAGTTCATTTACAAATAAGCAAAATCATGGAGGTTGACATGATTAAAGACAAGGTTGCAGAAGTAAAAGACACTATGGCGCGCGCCTGCAAGATAGCCGGAAGAAACAGCAGTGAAGTATCTTTGATAGCCGTAAGCAAAACCAAACCTGTTTCCATGCTTTTGGAAGCTTATGAGGCAGGCTGCCGTGATTTTGGCGAAAACAAAGTGCAGGAGCTGACAGATAAATACAGCCAGCTTCCGGATGACATCCGCTGGCACATGATTGGACACCTGCAGCGCAATAAAGTAAAGTATATCGTAGGCAAAGTTTTTCTCATCCATAGCGTGGATTCCCTCAAACTGGCAGAAGAAATCAGCAGGGAAGCTGTCAAGAAAAAGGTAACGGTAAATATTCTTGTGGAAATAAATGTAGCGGAAGAGGAGAGCAAGTTCGGCATATCCTGCGGCGAGGCTTCGGCGCTGGTGGAAAAAATTGCTCTTTTGCCGGGTATTTGTGTCAAAGGGCTGATGACAATAGCACCATATGTAGAAAACGCGGAAGAAAACAGACAATATTTTGTGAAACTGCGCCAATTATGTGTTGACATAAAGAACAAAAACATTGATAATGTCAGTATGGACATATTATCCATGGGCATGACCGGAGATTATGCTGTGGCTGTAGAAGAAGGCGCCACTTATGTACGAGTAGGCACAGGAATATTTGGGGATAGAAATTATGAGATGTAAATTTATTTAAGGAGATTACCACTATGGGAGTAATGGACAAGTTTTTAAATTATATGAAATTAAACGACGAGGATGACGATTATGATACGGATGATGATTATCTGGATGATGATTATGTAGACGATGCTCCTGCCAAAAAGTCTTATAAGGAACAGGAAGCCGAAGACAAATCCACTACAAGGCGGCCGGCAGCAAAAGTCACCCCCATGCCCAAAAGCAACACCCGGAGAATGCAGGGTGCAAGCGGCATGGAAGTCTGTGTCATCAAACCTACTTCCGTGGAAGATGCCAGGGAAATTACCGAAACACTTCTGGCAAACAGAACCGTGGTACTGAATCTGGAGGGACTTGATGTGGATATTGCCCAGAGGATTATTGATTTTACCTCAGGGTCCTGTTTTGCAATCAGCGGAAACCTGCAAAAAATTTCACATTACATATTTATCATTACCCCTGCCAGTGTGGACATTTCCGGTGATTTTCAGGATATTCTGAACAGTGGTTCCTTTGATGTTCCCATAAATAACGGATATTGATTACACTGAGGGCAGATGTCTACAATCTGCCCTTTCAAGTTATTTACTCGCACAATCGTGAAAGGCATGGATGAAAAATGGATATCAACAAACTACAGATAACATACGAAAAAAAGCCCTGCTACGAAATTGTATTTGAACAGTCTTTTGAAAGAATAGGCGAAGAACTGCTTGCACTTGGGACAAAAGAAAAACGGCTGTGTATCGTGACGGATGAAACGGTTTGCGCACTCTATGGGAAAGAGGTCTTACATAAACTGGAAGGCCGGTGCAAAAAAGCGGTTCTGTATTCTTTTCCTGCCGGAGAATCACACAAGACCCTTGACACCATCAAGGACATTTACCGTTTTCTGATTGCAGAAGGCTTTGACAGAAAAGATATGCTTCTTGCCCTGGGCGGCGGTGTGACAGGCGATATGACCGGCTTTGTTGCAGCGACTTACCTTAGGGGGATTGATTACGTCCAGATTCCCACTACGTTGTTGGCACAGGCAGACAGTTCTATCGGCGGAAAAACCGGTGTGGATTTTGACGGCTACAAAAATATGGTTGGCGCATTTAAAATGCCGCGTCTGGTATATATGAATGTCTCCACGTTAAAAACACTTGAGCCAAGACAGTACTATTCCGGCTTTGCGGAAATCATGAAGCATGGTCTCATCAAGGATGAAGCCTTTTACCTGTGGCTGTTGGAAAACATGTATGAAATTTGTGACCGTGAAACGGTTGTTTTACAGGAAATGGTATACCGGAGCTGTCTTGTCAAAAAGAAAGTGGTAGAAAAAGACCCAAAAGAAACCGGCGAGCGTGCACTTTTAAATTTTGGGCACACTATCGGACATGCCATAGAAAAAGCAAAAAATTTCACCCTGTTTCATGGCGAATGCGTTGCTTTAGGGGCTGTTGCTGCTTCTTATATTTCCTATAAACGGGGAATGCTCAAAATGGAAGAGTATTATGAAATACGGGATATGTTTGTGCCTTTTAACCTGCCAATCAGTGTAGATGGCATTGACCCGGAAGAAATTGTAAGGCTGTGCCGGTCCGACAAAAAAATGGCAGCCGGAAAAATCAACTTTGTGCTTCTTACCAAAATCGGAAAAGCCTTTTTGGATAATACGGTAACAGAAGCGGAAATACTGGATGCCGTAAATGAAATATATTTTAGCGAAGAGGATGCCCATGAATAAATACAAATCTAAAATAAAGTGGATGTTTCTGTTTTTTGTGATGATGACCCTGTCCATCATAATAGACCAATGGACCAAGAATCTCGTTCTGTTGCATTTAAAAGACAAGGGGGCTTATCCTCTGATACAGGGTGTACTGGAATTTCAGTTTTTTTCAAATACAGGCATTGCCTGGAGTATGCTGGAAGGACAAGTCATTTTTATCCTGCTGACAGGCATTGTCTTTCTGGCAGTTGTCCTGTTCTGTATCATAAAACTGCCTGACAACAAAAAATTTCACATTATCTATATACTGGGCGGCATTCTTATGGGCGGCGCTGTCGGTAACATGATTGACCGCATCCGTCTGGGATATGTTGTGGACTTTATCTATATATCCCTGATTCATTTTCCCATTTTCAATGTAGCGGACATGTGCATTGTGATTTCCGTCATCATTCTTGCCGTTCTTTTTCTGTTTGTCTATAAAGAAGAAGACCTTGCTTTCCTAAATTTTAAACAAAAGAAATACCGTGAGGTGAAATAACGGGATGATGGATGCCTTTCGATTTCAGATAACCGAAGAGATGGAAGAGGAGCGAATCGATAAGTGTATGAGTATGCTTATCGATTCTTTGTCGCGTTCTTATATTCAAAAGCTCATCAAAGAAGAATCCGTCATGGTAAACGGCAAACCCGTAAAAGGAAGCTACCGCCTTAAGGTCGATGATGAGGTATCCTTCTTCCTTCCTAAAGTCATAGAACCCGATATACAGCCGGAAAATATCCCCCTTGAAATTCTTTATGAAGATACGGATGTTCTTGTGGTAAACAAGCCGAAAGGCATGGTGGTACATCCCGCGGCAGGACACTTCAGCGGCACCCTGGTAAATGCGCTGATGTATCACTGTGGGCAGGAATTATCCGGCATTAACGGCGTAATGCGGCCCGGCATCGTGCATCGGATTGACAAGGATACCACCGGCTCTTTGCTTGTATGCAAAAATGATATGGCACACAGGGAGATAGCCGCCCAATTAAAGGAACATTCCATTAACAGGCGCTACCGGGCAATCTGCCACGGTATTTTGAAAGAAACAGAAGGCACCATCAATAAACCGCTTGGCAGACACCCTGCGGACAGAAAAAAAATGGCCGTCAGGGAAGGCGGAAAGTCCGCCGTCACCCATTACACCGTTTTACAACAATTTGATAAATATGCCTACATTGAATGCGTTCTGGAAACAGGAAGGACACATCAGATAAGGGTTCACATGGCAAGCATCGGACATCCCATACTGGGAGATGCTCTTTATTGCAGCCTGCCTTCCCCTTATCGCCTGGAAGGACAGACCTTACACGCAAAAACATTGGGATTTCACCACCCCAAAACGAAAGAATATATAGAAACGGACGCACCATTGCCGGACTATTTTGCACATCTTTTGGAAATTATGCAATAATTTATTGAAAACAGCACAAAATACTGGAAATTTTGCATCATTTTTTATATAATAATAGTAATCTAATCAGAAAGGCAGGGACAGGTATGAATACGGTAATTACAATTGGAAGACAGTTTGGGAGCGCCGGTCGCGAAATCGGTGAAAAAGTGGCAGAATATTTTGGAATCAAATGCTATGATAAAGAACTTTTATCCAGGGCAGCCAAAGAGAGCGGCTTTTGCGAGGAAATGATTCAGAATCACGATGAAAGGCCTACCAACTCTTTTTTATATAATCTGGTAATGGATACCTACTCCTTTGGTTACAACGCATCTTCTTTTGTGGATATGCCAATCAGCCACAAAGTTTTTCTGGCGCAGTTTGACACCATTAAGAAGATTGCTGATGAAGGCCCCTGTGTCATAGTAGGGCGCTGTGCGGATTATGCCCTTGCCGACTATACCAATTGTATTCATCTGTTTATCTATGGCAATGAAGATGTCCGGGTGAAACGAATCATGCAAAAATATGATTTGACCGAAAACAAGGCAAAGGATATGATAATCAAAAAGGACAGACAACGTCAAAGTTATTATAACTATTATTCCTCTAAAAAATGGGGACGCGCCGACAGCTACGATTTATGCATCAACAGTTCCGTTCTGGGCGTGGAAGGCACTGTAAAACTTATTATACAATATATTGAGGACTACGAAATACGCAATAAGTAGTAAAATTGCTTGACAAGGCACCTTCTTAATGCTATGATATCTGAGTATGCCGCATAACTAGGTAAAAGTGCAGAAACATCTTGTTACTGCCACCAAAGTTAGCGAGTAAATGAACCATACTCAGGTTCATGAATAGGAGGTGCCTTATGTACGCAATTATTGCAACAGGTGGAAAACAGTATAAAGTTGCTGAAGGTGATGTCATCAGAGTGGAAAAGCTGGACGTTGAAGCAGGAAATACTGTAACTTTTGACCAGGTAATCGCAGTAAGTGACGGTTCTTTAAAAGTGGGCGAAGATGTGGCAAAAGCATCCGTAACCGCAACTGTTATGGAACAGGGTCGTGGCAAAAAGGTTATTGTATATAAATACAAGAGAAAAACCGGTTACCACAACAAAAATGGTCATAGACAAGCATACACTCAGGTTAAGATTGATAAAATCAACGCATAAGCTTCATCATGAGATAATGTGGATATGACAAATATTACTATCCGTAAGGAGCCAGACGGCACTTACAGACAATTGGTTTGTGCAGGACATGCCGGGTTTGCAAAAGCCGGCAGGGATATTGTATGTGCATCCGTATCCGTGCTGGTAATCAATACCATCAACGCATTGGAAGAATTAGCCGGAGAGTCTTTTGAAACAATGGTTAATGAAGAAGATGGCTATATACAATGTAATTTTCCACATCCCCTGCAGGAACATTCTGTTTTTCTTTTGGATGCCATGGTCTATGGACTTGAAAACATCCAAAAAGAATATGGAAAAAAGTATCTAAAAGTTAAATTTGAGGAGGTGTAAACCGATGTTGAATATGAACCTTCAATTTTTTGCTCATAAAAAGGGTGTTGGTTCTACCAAAAACGGCAGGGATTCCGAATCCAAACGTTTAGGAGCAAAGAGAGCTGACGGCCAGTTTGTAAAAGCCGGTAATATCTTATACAGACAGCGCGGCACGAAAATTCATCCCGGCGTAAATGTTGGAATCGGCGGCGATGATACCTTATTTGCCAAGGTAGACGGCATTTTAAGATTTGAGCGAAAAGGCAGAGACAAAAAGCAGGCTTCCGTATATCCTGTTGAAAAATAAGAGATTTGTCACGGGCTTCAAACGGCAGTTTGAAGCCCCTTTTCAGTTAAAGGAGTTTCTATGTTTGCAGACAGAGCGGCTATCTATGTAAAAAGCGGAAAAGGCGGGGACGGACATGTTTCCTTCCGCCGTGAAAAATATGTTCCCAACGGAGGACCTGACGGCGGGGACGGCGGAAAAGGCGGAGACGTGATTTTTGTAGTTGATGAAGGTCTGAATACGCTTACCGATTTTCGACACATTCGCAAATATCAGGCGCAGAATGGGGAAGACGGCGGAAAGAAAAACTGCCGCGGAAAAAACGGGGAAGATATTCTGATTAAAGTCCCGGAAGGAACCGTCATTAAAGAAGCGGAAAGCGGTAAGGTCATAGTGGATATGTCCGGTGACAACAAACAGGTTGTACTCCTTAAGGGCGGTCGGGGCGGCAATGGAAACCAGCACTATGCAACATCCACCATGCAGGTACCCCGTTACGCACAGCCGGGACAACCGGCAAAGGAACTGAATCTGATTCTGGAATTAAAGGTCATCGCTGACGTAGGGCTGGTAGGGTTTCCTAATGTAGGAAAATCCACTTTTCTCGCCAGGGTAACCAACGCCAGACCCAAAATTGCCAATTATCACTTTACCACCCTCAATCCCAATCTGGGAGTAGTGGATTTAAACGACGGAACCGGTTTCGTCATAGCCGATATTCCCGGACTGATTGAAGGAGCATCAGAGGGCATTGGACTGGGACATGAATTTTTAAGGCATATTGAACGCACCAAAATCCTGATTCATATGGTGGATGCCGCCGGTTCGGAAGGCAGGGACCCCATTGCAGACATTTATGCCATTGACAAAGAGTTGAAGGCTTACAATCCGGAAATTGCAGACAGGCCTCAAATCATCGCTGCCAATAAAACAGATTTGATTTATCATGCAGAGGACGACATTATTGGAAAACTAAGAGCAGAATTTGAACCAAAGAATATACCTGTATACCCCATTTCCGCAGTCAGCGGGGACGGTGTGACAGAGCTTCTTTATCAGGTAAAAAACATGCTTGCCACACTGGATGAAAAACCGGTTGTCTTTGAACCGGAATTTTTCCCGGAAACGATGATGGCCGATGAAAACGAGCCATATACGGTAGTTTATGACGAGGAAAAAGAAGAATATGTGATTGAAGGTCCACGAATAGAAAAAATGTTGGGATATACGAACCTGGAAAGTGAAAAAGGATTTACCTTTTTCCAGAAGTTCTTAAAAGACTCCGGTATTTTGAAAGAACTGGAATCCCTGGGTATACAGGAAGGAGATACTGTGCGGATGTACGGTCTGTCCTTTGACTATTATAAATAATCAGATTGATATTTGCATTTTTAACCATGAGTTGTGTCTGCGCGTTGCTTGTCACAAACTCGTAAGCCATTTATGACTTTTTGCAACAAGGCAACGCAGAAATGAGGAAAAATGACTAGCAAACAGAGAGCATATTTAAAAAGTCTGGCAAGCACCCTGGAACCTCTTTTTCAAATCGGCAAGTCCAGCCTTACGCCGGAAGTTACGGCTGCCATATCGGAAGCCTTCAATACAAGGGAACTCATCAAAATTGGCGTATTAAAGAACTGTTTTGACGACCCCAAAGAAATTGCGGAAATGATTGCCGAAAGAACCCATTCCCAGGTTGTACATGTCATCGGGAAAAAGATTGTACTGTATAAAGAAAGTAAAAACAATAAAAAGATTATATTGCCCTGATAAGGAGGCTGCTATGATTCCTCAGCCTGTAAATTCTCCATGCAAAATAGGCATTATGGGTGGAACCTTTAACCCCATACACACAGGGCATCTATTGTTGGCGGAAACAGCCCTGTCAAGTGAAGGACTTCAAAAAGTGATGTTTATCCCCAGCGGAAAGCCTTATATGAAAGACGAAGACTCAGTTTTGGATGCCTCACACAGGCAAAAGATGGTAGAACTTGCAATTGCTGATAACCCGTCATTTAGTGTTTCAGACATGGAAATACGGCGCTTAGGCAATACCTATACCAGTGAAACCCTGACAATCTTAAAACAGGAACAGCCTGAAACAGAATTTTATTTTATCCTTGGAGCTGACAACCTGTTTACCATGGAAACATGGAAAGAACCGGAAAAAATATTCTCTGCCTGTACCATTCTTGCCGCTGTGCGTAATGGAGTGGACAATGCACAAATGCAGGAAAAGTGCAGGGAACTTTCAGATAATTACCATGCCAAAATCAAACTGCTTTCATTTCCGGAAACAGATATTTCTTCCACCGACATCAGAATGCTTATCAGACAAAACAAAAGTATCCGCTATATGGTTCCGGAACCGGTGCGGAGATATATAGAAAAAAACCAACTGTATTCAGCTAAATGACTATCACAAAAACGGCTGTGATATGCATGGAAAGGACACCATGAAGAGCGCAGATATCAGAAAAATCAAAAAATCATTGGAAAAAAATTTGGACGAAAAACGCTTTGAGCATACCATAGGAGTGGCCTATACGGCTGCAGCCCTTGCCATGCGGTATGAGGAATCCATAGAAAATGCAGAGTTGGCGGGACTGTTGCATGATTGTGCAAAGGGCCTTGATGAAGATAAGCTGATATCCATATGTGAGAAACATCATATCAGCATCACCGATTTGGAAAGAAGAAATCCGTTTCTGCTTCATGCCAAAGCCGGAAGCTTTCTTGCCATGAAGACATATAAAGTACAGGATAATGATGTAATTAATGCCATTTTAAACCACATCACCGGAAGGCCGGGAATGTCAGTACTGGAAAAAATAATCTTTGTAGCTGACTATATTGAACCAAGAAGAAACCATGCCCCGAATCTGGCCCAAATCCGTAAACTGGCCTTTATCGATTTGAATGCAGCTACACTCAAAATTTTAGGGGACACCCTGGAACATCTTCATTCCTCTAAAGAGGAAATTGATTCCATGACGGAAAAAACCTACGAATATTACCTTCATTTAGAAAACACTACAGACGCAGAAGAAAGTGAGGAATAAAATGGATATAAATAATTCTAAAACAATGGCAAAATTGGCCATACAGGCATTGGAAGATAAAAAAGCGGAAGATGTCCGCATTATAGATATCAGCGAAATATCTATTCTCGCAGATTACTTCCTGATTGCCACCGGAAACAACCAGAGCCAGATACAGGCAATGGCTGACAATGTGCAGGATGCACTCGGCAGGGCCGGATATGAGATGAAACAAGTAGAAGGGTATCGCACCGCAAACTGGGTCTTAATGGATTTTGGTGATGTAATTGTGCATATATTTGACAAGGAAAACCGTCTGTTTTATAATCTGGAACGTATCTGGAGAGATGGTAAAACGATTTCACTTTCCGAATTATAAAAATGAATAAATTCAATAAAAAAACTCAACTATAAGATATAGCTGAGTTTTTTTTTATTGCTAAATATCTTTGTCCTTGCAGATTTTTCCGAAGAATGTTATTAGATACAGCCCACAAAGACCAACAAGTACGTATACAATTCTAGACAGCCAGGTCATGTCACCAAAGAGAAAAGATACCAAATCCAGACGGAAGATACCAATCAAACCCCAGTTAATGGCACCTATAATGGTAATGACCAAGGCCGTAATATCAAGCCATTTAATTCCCATAATATATTACCTCCTTCTCTGTTATTTTGCTCTTAGAGAAGGATAAATATACAAATTTTTAAAAAATTTTTGATATATTTTTAACTTAATAGTCTGAAAACGCCAAAAACTTTTCCCAGAATCTGGCAACTTTCTACAATTATGGGTTCCATTGAATCGTTTTCCGGCTGCAGACGAATGTGTCCGTTTTCCTTATAAAAAGTTTTGACGGTGGCAGAATCATCTACAAGCGCAACAACGGTATCTCCGTTATGCGCGGTATTACAAACCTGAACAAAAATCTGGTCCCCACTGTATATGCCTACATTAATCATGGAATCGCCTTTTACTTTTACAATAAAAGAATCTCCCTGCGGAACCACATCGGCAGGTACGGGAAAGTAGCTTTCAATGTTTTCCTGTGCAAGAATGGGAACTCCGGCAGCCACAGTACCAATCACGGGAAGGCTGACCATTTCCTTGCGCACCATATGAAAACTGTCATCACATATCTCAATGGCACGCGGTTTCGTGGGGTCCCTCCTTATGTATCCATTTTTTTCAAGCGTTTCCAAATGGGAATGTACGGAAGAAGTGGACTTTAAATGCACTGCCTCGCATATCTCCCGTACGGCGGGCGGATAACCTTTATCTAAAATTTCTTTCTTGATATATTCTAAAATTTCCAACTGCTTCGGCGTGATTTTTCCCTGGCTCATAACGTACCCTCCATTTATTATTCTTAGTGATAACCTGAGTATAACACAAGAAAAAAGAAAAAGCAAACATATATTCAGAAAATATGTTCGATTTTTTCCTCCAGACTATTGACAACAGAAAATATGTTCGCTATAATCCCTATATAAGAACAAACGTTCCGAACGCATATTCAGAAAGGACATGCACATGGATTTAAGAGCATATGAAGAATTATTATTAAGGGAATACAGAAACAAGCAAAAAAGGATGTTAAGAATCCGACAGTTGCACAGACGCATCTTCCTTGTTGTTTTGACAGCTGTTCTGGTTCTGTTGTTAACCGTTTCCTACCATGCCATCCTTTCGGAAGCAACCACCAATGACAAAGACATCTCCTTCAAATACTATACCAGTATAGAAATCCAACACGGGGATTCCCTTTGGACGCTTGCCAAAGAATATGCAGGAGAGGAGTATGCATCCGCAGAAGACTACATCCATGAGGTTATGCAAATCAATCATATGAGGGAAGAAACCTTGATTGCGGGTCAATATCTTATCATCCCGTATTATTCAAATATCTTTAAGTAGCATCGTCCTCCTTGCGGAGTTTCACTACTTTTGCAGCCATCCTGCGTCTTTCATCCTCCATGGTTGCGTAGTGTTTACGGGTCGTATTGACGTCTTTATGCCCCAGCACATCCGCAACCAGATAGATATCCCCCGTCTCCCTGTAAAGGGTAGTGCCATAAGTGCTTCTTAGTTTATGCGGCGTGATTTTCTTTAAAGTAGTGACGCGGGAGGCGTATTTCTTTACAAGGTTCTCCACGGAGCGAACCGCGATTCGTCTGTTCTGCAAAGAAAGAAAAAGAGCATTTTCATGTCCTGAAGCAGGAATCACATGCTTTCTTTCTTCCAGATATTCCGTAAGCGCCTGCTCCACCTCGTCCCCAAAGTAGACAACTGCCTCATATCCGCCTTTTCGTCTTATCTTAATCCCGTTATTGTCAAAATCCACATCCTGAATGTCCAGACCAACGCATTCCGATACACGGATGCCCGTGCCTAAAAGAAGTGTCAAAAGTGCAACATCACGGGTTCTGGTTTTTTCATGATATGCCAGTTCCTTTTTCGTCAGCTTGGTGCCTGCCTCCACCTGGTCCAGCAAAATAGCCACCTCGTTTGGTTCAAGGCGAATAATTGCCTTTTCATGCAGTTTGGGCACCGGTACGAGTTCTGCCGTATTTTTTTCGATACGCTCGGTTTGAAAATAATAATTATAAAAACTCCTGAGCGCCGAAAGCTTTCTTGCCTTTCCCCGTTCCGTGTTTGTAATTTCCCTGCCTTCTTTCTCATAATAACTGATGTAAGACAGGTATTCCTCAATATCCTGTCTGGTAACTTGATTTAAGACAGCAATGGGAATTTCGCTGATTTCCATTTTAGCGCAGACGGGATTTGTTTCATGTAAAAATTCAAAGAAAACCCGGATATCATACGCGTAGGCCAGCCGGGTACGGGTAGAAGTGGTATCCGCTATTCCGCGGAAAAACTCCTGACAGAAGGGTGGGAGAGTACCCAGAATATTTCTCAGTTTTACTATATTCTGCTTGTTCTGTGCATCATGATAATTATTTGTATTCGCCATCCTCTGATTTCCATCCTTGTATATTTCCTGTTTTAACAGCAGTAAACATCCTTTCCTTAACCCCCGGATTCTCCCTGTTTAACTGCATAAGAAGCTGTTTTACATATTCCCGTTTGGTATGTCCGTCTGCCGGACAGGGACTTTTCACAACCGGCACTTCATATTTGTTTACAAACCCAATCACATCCGCTTCATTCATATAAAGCAGGGGCCGGATTACGGTAAGGTCCATACGGTCAAGATAGGTTACCGGCAGAAAAGTGTGAAAACGGCCTTCAAAAATCAAAGACATTAACATGGTTTCCACCACATCATCCTTATGATGTGCATAAGCGACTTTGTTACAGCCGGCTGCCTTGATTGCATCATTCAAAGCTCCCTTTCTCATCTTGGCACACAAGGAACAGGGATTGCTTTCCTTTCTGTCGTCAAAAACGATTTTACCGATATCCGTTTTGACTATTTTGTATTCGACCTGCAATTCCTCACACAATACTTTTATTTTCTCAAGATTCAGATTTTCAAATCCCAAATCCACCGTAATGGCATACAGTTCAAATTTTTGGGGATAAAAGCGCCTGAGACCGTTTAAAGCGTAAAGGAGTGTAAGACTGTCCTTTCCTCCGGATATGCCAACAGCAATTTTATCACCTTCTTCAATCATATGATAGTCATCTACGCCCTTTCGAACCAAACTGAGCACCTGTTGCAGCTTCATCTTTCATTTCCCTTCCCGGATTATGATTTCATTGTATATCGTAAACACATCCCAACCAGAATAACTCCTAAATACATAACTACCACAAATAAAAATATGATATAGGGATAATTATATCATAATTTTTATCCGTTTTCCCATATTTTAATAAAAATCTCTGTTTTTCCTAAGATTTTCGTGCTATACTTCTGTATGAAATATATTGAAAAACTTTATTCGTATTGGGGAAAGCCCGGTCGGGAAAGGTGTGGATTAGAATGAAATTGAAAATCAATAACAAATATTTCAAGTGGGGACTGACAGCCTTCTTTGTCATTGCCGCCAGTATCTGCTTTTACTATCTGATATTCCATATTTCGGAATTGATTCAAAACATTAAATCTTTATTAGGCATTGTCATGCCCGTGGTTTTCGGACTTGTTATTGCTTACCTGCTGACTCCAATCTTGAATTTCATAGAGAAAAAAATACTCAATCCGCTTTTTGATGTCTTGAAAGTATCACAGTCACTGAAAAGGAAGCGGATGATACGCGCAATCGGCATAATCATGACTTCCCTTTTGATGATATTATTGATTTACGGTTTGATTTCCATGTTAATATCCCAAATTGTTCCCAGTATCCAGAACATTGTCAGCAATTTTGACACATATGTTGACAATCTTTCAAACTGGCTGAACAATCTATTGGAAGATAATCAGGATTTGAAAAACTTTGTCCTTCCTCAGGTAAACAAGCTGTCTCTGGAGTTGGAGAGTTGGCTTACCGATACTGCAACCCTTCTGGAGAAATCCAGTGAAGTATTAAAAACGGTATCCGTAAATGTATTAAGCTTTCTGCGGGTAGCATGGAATTTCATTATTGGATTCATAATTTCCATATATGTGCTTGCAAGCAAAGAAACCTTTTCTGCACAGAGCAAGAAAATAGCATATGCTGTATTTGAAAATAATATTGCAAACTCCATTTTGAGTTCTTTCCGTTTCGTACACCGCACTTTTATCGGATTTATCAGCGGAAAAGTATTGGACTCCTTTATCATCGGCGTGCTCTGTTTTGTCGGGACATCATTGATGAATACCCCTTATGCAGTGCTGGTGAGCGTGATAGTGGGCGTCACTAACGTTATTCCTTTCTTCGGACCTTATCTGGGTGCTATTCCCAGTGCCTTTTTGATATTGATTGCGGACTTAAACCATCCGGTTAACTGCCTGTATTTTGTTATCTTTATCCTGTTCCTGCAACAGCTGGACGGCAACCTGATAGGCCCTAAGATTTTAGGGGAAACTACCGGATTATCCGGCTTCTGGGTCATCTTTTCCATTACCGTATTCGGCGGCATGTTCGGCGTTATCGGTATGATTGTAGGCGTGCCCATATTTGCGGTATTCTTTGCATGTATCAAAGGACTGGTTCACCGTTCCTTAAACAGAAAAAACCTGCCTTTAACTTCGACTGTATACCAGAACCTTTCGTCCGTAGACGAAAACGGAGAGTTCCATGCAATAGAAGAGGAGAGTGACCTGCCTGACGCAGAAAAAGAAAAGAAATCTGAAAGCACAATAGCCAGATTTTTCCGTTCCAGAAAAGAAAAAAAGGAGAAAGAATCTGATAAAAAATAGTATTTAAGTTTGTGGTGTCAGCAAGCATTAATGAGAAAGGTTGTTTGTAAACACTGATATTTCTGCAAATTAGGTATTCAAATTAACAATCATTTTGGTGAGGTGATTTATGTGATTGAAAAGAATATTCGCAATATATTTTTAGAATATCCTGAAGTTATTTATGGATTTACAAATATTGCATACAGTGAATATGCAAACAGATATAAATCTGCTCTGGTATTTGCAGTACCTTATGGGGAACAGCTTACAATCGAAACATATTCTGAAGAAAAGTTTGAAAAAGGTATTCAAGCTGCAAAAAAAGTACTTGAAGAAATATTGAGTCTGCTGCAAAAAATGCTTGATGAATATAAAGTGAAATATTATATTCCACCCGTAGCACAAAACAACGAGGTAGATTTGATAGCCCCTTTTTCTTTCAAGTTTGCGGCAGTAAATGCCGGATTAGGCTGGATTGGGAAAAATGATGTTGTAATAACAAAAAAATATGGACCAAGAGTAAGACTATCTGTAATCCTAATAGATGAACAATTTGTTTATGGCAAAAAAATCTTAAAAAGCAATTGTCCTGAAAATTGCAAAAAATGTGTTGATGTCTGTCCATATAAAGCATTGTATGATGTACAATGGAACATCAACTCATTAAGAAGTGATATAATAGATTATAGGTTATGCAACGAAAAAAGAAGTTTATATATTAAATCACATGGTAGAAAAAGTGCTTGCGGTCTTTGTATGGTTGCTTGTCCGTTCGGAACATAACGGTATCTGGATTGATATTAAATAATTCTACAACTCCCTTTTCGGAATTGGGTACCCACGAAAAAAGGGGAAATAAATATAAAGTCACGAGGGTCTTTATGAGGTATTACGAAATAGAAAATGAGATGTATCAGAGAGCGGTGGAGCTGATAGAAAAAAGGTATCCTGTCGGTTGGGGTGGAGCTGGCGTTGTCCACACTTCCAAAGGGAATTATTATACAAGTGTTTCAATTGAAACCGCTAACGCATCTGCAATTGTATGTATTGAACTGGGAGCTATGCTTGAGGCCCACAAATACAATGAAAAAGTGACGCACTGCATGTGCATTATCCGTGATGACGAAAATTCTCCATATAGAGTATTATCACCATGCGGCATTTGCCAGGAGAGATTGCGGTATTGGGGCGAGAATGTACAAGTGGCAGTTACAACCGAAGAGAAAAAAATCCGATTTGTAGAGTTAAAGGAGTTGCAGCCATATCACTGGACGAAAGCCTACCCTGCTGACGAGCTTGAACATTGGGAGGAATAAAGCAATTTCCGGTTATATAGGACGGTTCGGTATGTGCATTATGCACGGGGAACACTTTCTTGCAAAAGGGAGTTCTACAAATACAATTCCAATCGAAAGTTGGAGGAAAGTTTTTACATGAAAAAAGTATCCGGAATAAATTATTTTAACTTAGCTGCCTTGGCATTTGCAAGTATAGGGTTAGAAGTTTTATTAGCGTTCGGGATAGAGCCAATGATATATGGTTCTCCTATAAATGAATGGACAGATTTGCAAAATATCATTCACTGGGTGGCTACATGTATCCTATGGGGAGCTGCAAGCTGGTACATCATTTATTTTGCAAAAAAGAAATATGATTTTGACTTGTTCCAAAAAGGAAATAAAATGGCTGTTTGGCAATGGGTGTTAGTCGCTGTATTTGTCATTGGAAGTTTGGTTCTTTCTTATTTCGATTGGAATGGAAGTAAGGTAATAAAAGAATTTTTCGCAAATGGTCCTGTGAAGTTTATTTTTCAATACATATACTATCTTTTTGAAACGGTGTTAGTAACGCTTATTTTGGTGTTCGGACAAAATGCTTTTGAGAAGTGGTTTCATAAACGCAATATTCCTTATGGAGGAATTATCCTTGCAGTCACATGGGGAATCGGACACTTTTTCACGAAAGATGTTACAACGGGGATTGTAACGGTTATTTCAGGATTAGCATTCGGAAGCGTATATCTTTTAGTCAATAGAGATATCAGGAAAGCATTTCCGATTTTATGGATTATGTTTGTCTTGTAAAATTCGGTTTATCAAAATTTTTAGTTTTTATATTGACAAGCAGCTTTTTAAGGCGTATTATCAATGACAATCAAAAAATTTATGAAAGGAATCAGCACAATGCAGAATTATTTTAGATTTCCACAGTCATATAATTTCTTTGTCAATCCCGTCGTCCCTAACCGGAAATTGGGATTTACTGCTGATGGAAAATATTGTATTGTGAGAAATTCTATTGTGAAAAATTCTATTTTCTCTGGAAAGTTATTGACCTGATATAGAAAAGTTTTTCATAAATAAATGATTGCAAAAAATATTTACACCATCAGACGATAAGGAATTGTTTGATGGTGTTTTTTCATGTAAGGAGGAAAAGGATATGGAATTTATATTAGCCGGGAAAAAAGATACGAATCAGGTATATGAACTTGTTCAGGAAACTATTCAGGCAGTTTACCCGAAGTACTATCTAAAAGAAATCGTTGATATGTTTTGCGAATTTCATAATCAAAAAAATATTTTGCACGACATTGAGGCCGGAAACACATATATCCTTTTAGAAAATGATGCCATTATCGGTACCGGAACAAAAAAAGAGAATCATATTACACGGGTATATGTCTTGCCCGGATTTCAGAAAAGAGGATATGGAACATTTATTATGAACCGGTTGGAAGATATGATAATGAAAGAAAATGATAATGCTTATATAGATGCATCTCTACCGGCATGCCGCCTGTATGCGCATTTGGGATATCAGACAGTAGACCATGGAATCTGGGAAAGTAAGAATGGCGTAATACAAGTTTATGAGATTATGAAAAAACAATTTGTAAAGAAGAAAATCGGAGGTAAACAAGTTATGAATTATTTAGAAGACTATTATACAAATTATGATGAAGACGGAAGGTTATCCAGCAAACACGGACAGGTGGAGTATTTAACCACTATGAAATATATTCATAAACTAATTAGCTGCTCTGAAAAGAAAAAGATACTGGAAGTGGGGGCAGGAACCGGAAGATATAGCATTGCGCTTGCAAAGGAAGGACATGATGTAGATGCGCTGGAATATACCATACATAACTTGGAGATTATGAATGCAAAAATTAAGGATATGCAGAATATCAGAACACATCATGGAACTGCATTGGATTTATCAAGATTTCCTGATGAAACCTTTGACATTACACTTGTGTTAGGACCAATGTATCACATGTACACGCAGGAGGATAAAAAGAAGGTACTTGAAGAAGCAATTCGCGTAACAAAAAAGAACGGACATATTCTTGTGGCATATTGCATGAATGAAGCAACCATAATTCAATTTACTTTCAAAGCCGGAAAGATATGGGATTGCATAAATAACCATATGTTATCAGACGACTTCAGATGTATTTCCAAAGAAAAGGATTTGTTTGAGATGGTCAGATTGGAAGAAATTGACGAATTAAATGCAAGATTTTCAAATGTAAAAAGAATCCGGCTGGTTGCGACAGACGGGGCTGCGAACTATATGCGGGAATGCATAGACGCAATGGACGATGCAACCTTTGACGTGTGGATGAAATATCATCTCACAACCTGTGAAAGAATGGATTTAATCGGTGCGACTAACCACAGCTTAGATATTTTACGGAAAATACAATGAAAAGCTTGATAATTCTCTTCACACGGTTTTATACTAAGTATATACTGTGTGAAGAGGGTTTTAGTTGCCAGTAAAGATTTTTTCAATACCAGCGGAGAAATAATAGGATGTCCTATTCAGAATGAAGGGAAAGGGAAAGAAAATGCGATTTGTGATACAAAGGGTTCTTTCAGCCCAAGTGACAGTAGAAGAGAAGATAACCGGCAGGATAAATCATGGATACCTAGTCCTAATAGGCATCAGCCAGACCGATACGGAGCAGATTGCCGACAAAATGGTTAAAAAACTGATTGGTTTAAGAATCTTTGAAGATGCAGACGGCAAAACCAATCTGGATATCAAGACCGTTTCAGGCAGTTTGTTGCTTGTTTCACAATTTACATTATACGCGGACTGCAAAAAAGGCAACCGTCCCTCCTTCACGCTGGCCGGCGCCCCCGATAAAGCCAAAACCCTTTACGAGTACATCATCGATTCCTGCAAAAAAGAAATCCCTGTTGTAGAACAAGGCATTTTCGGAGCCGAAATGAAAGTATCCCTCACAAACGACGGTCCCTTCACCGTCATCCTGGATTCCGAAGAAATCCTTTCTAAATAAAGAAAGCCCTTTACATACACAAAAACAAAACAAAAATCCCCATGTTTAACGAATAGTTTGCCCCAATTCCATAAGCTTACCCGCATCCCTGCGCAAACTATTCGTTAAACTCGCATTTTGCGCATAGTTAGATATATGGGTTAACAACCTTCCTACAGGCCGCCAACCGTAAAAAAATACGCTGCAATTTGCGCACGGGAACTAAAGTCTTTTGTGGCAAGCATATCAGCCACTTCTTCCCGGGTATAAAACCCGGCACGAATATCTTCATTATCCGAAGTATGGTCATCAATGTTTCCTTCCACCTCAACAAAGGCAATGTACGTTTTTAAATCAGAAATCGCCACGGCGGCATAGGAAGCCGGCAGTATCTTTTTGATTTGCTTTATCTTTAAGCCTGTTTCTTCGTACAATTCGCGTTCTATGCAATCTTCAACGGTTTCCCCTTCCTCCAGCATACCGGCACACAGGTTGTATACTCTTTTGTTGATACCCATGCGGAACTCATGCAGAAGAAGCATTCTGTCATTGCATGTGGCAACAATGGAAATTCCGCTTGACATTTTTCCGATATCTGCAATATCCCTGAGTTCTTTTCTGCTGACTATCTCATAAGTCTTTTCTTTTCCTGCTTTGTTCAGATAAGTGAGTTCATAATTTTTAAGGTACTTTCCGTCCTTTACTTTCTCAAACTTAATAAGTTCCATCACGTTTTCCTCCTACATCAATTCCTTCAACGGCCTGCTCACCCGTTTTCTGGTGATTTCCACCAGCCCCAAGGGGGTAATGTCCACCACACTGGTCTTTATCGAATCCTTTTTGACCAGCATGTCCAGTTTCTTCAGCAATTCTCTCTGCCGCTCCCTGGAAGCCATATTGATAAAATCAACTATAATGATTCCGGATAAATTTCTCAGTTTTAACTGCAGCGCAATCTCATCGGCTGCCTCCATATTGATATGGTAAAACGTTTCCTCACTTGGTTTCTTCGTTTCATATTTGCCCGTATTGACATCTATCACGGTAAGGGCTTCCGTAGGTTCAATGATAAGATATCCCCCCGATTTGAGCCACACACGCTTATTTAAGGCTCCTTCCAGCAATGTCTTGACACTGTATAGCTTTTGTAACGGATATTCCTCATTATAATAGCGTATGGCAGGCACCGTTTCCATTCCATTCTCCTGCTGCTGACCTTCAAAATACTTTTGAAGGTCTTCAAATATATCCTCACAGTCTGTTATAATTTCATCATAATCCCTTGTATAATAATTTTTTAAGTCAGTCAGATACGGATGCTCATTTTTCATCAGACAGGAAAAACAGGTTCTGTATGCGGATACCGCAAACAGCTTTTCCATCTTTTCCGTCAATAGCTGCCACTCCTTTTTCAAAGGCGCCAAATCCGTAAGGTTCTCCACATTTGTCCGCACCACCATACCGCAGCCTGAGGCACACAGACACCTGCGGTCCTCACGAATCAAACCCTCCTCCAGTAAAAATTTAGAAATCTGTTTTTTTCTGTTATCAGATAATTTTGCTGACAATCCCAGTTTTTCAGAGCCACAGGAAATTGCAAGATAATTACCGGAAATAGATATCCTTGTTGTAAGAACAGGCTGTTTGGTCTTTACGGCATCCCGCAAAACCTGTACCAGCACTTCATCTCCATTATGAATCGTCCGGGCATCCGTGTCCTCCTTGCTGCCTGCCTTTACTATGCCGGAAAGGGGCAGAAAACATTTTAAGCCATTTTCAATTTCCACAAAAGCCGCATTGAGATTTTTGGATATACTCTGGACTTTTCCTATATAGATATTGCCAACAAGGGACTGCTTTTCATCCTCATATACCTGAACCGATATAAGACGCTTGTCTTTTACCAAAAGCGTCAGAAGTTTTCCCTCATACCTAAGCATCAGCAGCTTTCCTTCGCTCATCCTGCACTCTCCTCTTCTGTCATCTCTTGCTGACTGCATTCTTTTCCAATCGCGTCCAAAGGCACAAACTCAGGTTCATCTGCCGTACCAATATTGGTATAAGTATCCTCTCTGGTAATGCATAATGCATTTTCCTTTAACGTATCCTGATATTCCGCCAGAAAAGCTTCCATAACCATGGCAGGCTTAATATTGCCGGAACTGCTCGCGTCCAGAAGCATGTAGATAGCGTCACCGATAATTTCCATTTGAAAGATACCGGGCTTTATATCCATTTCCACAATATTCTTTTTTGTTTCTTTCCTTACGGGAATTGCATTCTTTGCATAAAATGCAGGCAGACATTCTTTCCAGTCAAAAGCAGGTTCCCTGCCCTCCCTGAAACAGACCGTATATCCCGCCGCTGCCACACTTGCCATGGCATTTCCGGCTTCTTGGGGGAGAACTTTTGCCGAAAGAATTTCTATTCCCTCTACACCTGCAGCGTTCAACCGGTCTACGGTATCCTGACTGCCCGTAAAAGAATATACCTCCAAATCCATGTACTCCCCGTTACTCTGCAATCCCACACCCAACGGCGCTGCAAACGACATCACCTGATGTGGGGAAAAACCTGTTGTGTATACCACATCAATCCCTGCCCTGCGCACTGCTTTCTGGAAAAAACGCTGCACATCCAAATGTCCGATATATTTTAAATTTCCGTACTTGCGAAACTTAATCCGAATTTTCATCGCCAGCCTCCATGATTTCGTTGCAAACTCCCATATCATCAAAACAAATCCCGCCGCCAAACCGGCTTGCACCGCATCCCTGACATTGTTTCCTGCAATTAGGGCTGGTTTCCTCTTTCAAGGCTTTTTGCCATTCCCTTTTCAAAAACTCCTTGGAGACGCCGCAGTCGATAAAATCCCATGGGAACAATTCGTCCAATCCACGCTCCCTTGTGGTATAAAAATCAATGTCAAGGCCGCATTCCGCAAAAGCCTGCATCCATTTTTCATTGTCAAAATACTCACTCCAGGCATCATAAACGGCTCCCTTTTTGTATACCTGCAGTATAGCCTCTGCCACCCGCCTGTCGCCGCGCGCAAGTACCCCTTCCAGAACCGAAGTGTCCGCTTCATGCCAATTATACTTAATGCTCTTCTGATTTAACTGCTCCTTTATGGCAGACCTTGTGAGGTATGCCTTTTCAATAAATTCTTCTTTGGTACACTGTTTCGCCCACTGAAAAGGGGTAAACGGTTTGGGAATAAAAAACGAAGTGCTCGTCACTATCTGCACCTTACCGTTCACACGCTTGTCCTTCGGCACCGTGTCAAAAAAGACGGCGGCTATCTGATTGGACAAATTCGCTATCCCCCGTATGTCTTCTTCCGTTTCCGTGGGAAGTCCCAGCATAAAATAAAGCTTAACCCTTGTCCAGCCGCCTTCAAAAGCAAGTGCAGCCCCCTTTAAGATTTCCTCTTCCGAAAGTCCCTTGTTGATAACGTTTCTAAGGCGCTGGCTTCCGGCTTCCGGCGCAAAAGTAAGGCTTGTCTTCTTTATATCCTGCACCTTGCTCATCACATCAAGGGAAAAAGAATCAATCCGCAAGGACGGCAGGGAAATATTCACATGATTTTTGCTGCACTCTTCTATTAAAAAGTCGATTAACTCCGGCAGTCCGGTATAATCGCTGGAACTTAAGGAACTTAGGGAAATCTCCTCCTGTCCGGTATTTTTTAACATAGTTACGGCATAACGCTTTAACATTTCCACATCGCGCTCCCGCACAGGCCGGTATATCTGTCCTGCCTGGCAAAAACGGCAGCCCCTGATACAGCCGCGCATGATTTCCAGCACTACCCTGTCCTGCGTAATCCTCATAAAAGGCACCAGCGGCTTTTCGGGATAATAAGTATCGGAAACGTTCATCTCAATTTCCTTTACAATAACGGCAGGAATCCCATCTTCTATGGGAGAAAAAGAAGCTAACGTGCCATCCTCCTTGTACTTCGCCTCGTAAAAAGCAGGCACATACATACCGGGAATCTTAGCCGCACGCCGCAGAAATTCTTTCCTTCCAAGATTTTCTTTGCGGCACGTTCTGTACAGCGCAACCAGTTCCTCATAACGGGTTTCCCCTTCTCCGATATAAAAAATATCAAAGAAATCGGCAATCGGCTCCGGATTATAGGTACAGGGCCCTCCTCCAATCACAATGGGAACCCCTTCCTTCCTGTCCTTTGCAAGCAGCGGAATCTGCGCCAAATCCAAAACCTGCAGGATATTGGTATAACACATCTCATACTGTATGGTAATGGCAAGCCAGTCAAAGTCTTTTATCGGTTCCTGGGATTCCAATGCAAAAAGAGGTATGTTTTCCCTCCGCATGATGGCATCCAAATCTACCCATGGAGAATAAACCCTTTCACACCACACGCCTTCAAAACGGTTAAACATATCGTATAAAATCTGTATTCCCAAATGGGACATGCCTATTTCATATACATCCGGAAAGCAAAAGGCAATCCGCATATCTACTTCTTCCTTCTTTTTCACCACTGCATTGACTTCACCGCCTATATACCGGGCCGGTTTTTCCACTTGCATCAAAATATCATCAGATAGTGCCAGTCGTACCATAAATTCCTCTTTCCACGCACATCAAATACATTATGCGCACTGTTCTCCTGCCGGTTGTCCGGCTGTTATCCATGAGTAAAAGTATACGTGATTTCTTTCATAAAATCAAATGTATTTGGCGTATAATTTTCTCTCAGGTAATCGCATATGGTTTCCGCATTGATATCGAAATATGTAGAACCGGTATAATCCATAATTACAAAGAGAGAAAAAAGAAGGATGGCGGCCAGAATCCTGAAACCCGTCATGGAAAGGCTCTTTTGCGACGGCGGTGCTTCCTCCTTTTTGTCATACAGGGCGGTTTCATAACCGTGTCCATATAGGATACTTTCCCGGTTTTTTAATTTCAATCTGTTTCTATTGTTATCTTCCCTGATGGTACGAATTAATTCAAGTCTTTTTTCTGCGGTAATGTCACTCATGTTATCCCCCATTTCTTCACGGATGATGTCAGAAACGGCAAGAAGTATACATAATATTCTTATGTAACCTCTTGCCGTTTTTCGCTTCCTCTTCTTACTACAATGTATGTCTATCCGTGCCTGTATATGTGGAAATTATCTTTTTGCCAGCTCATCCGTAATTTCCTGCCATGAAATGTCTTTTTGCGCCATAAGAACCATCATGTGGTACAGGAAATCGGCAATCTCATACTTCACTTCATTGGCATTGACATTTTTGGACGCTATGATGATTTCCGACGCCTCTTCCCCCAGCTTTTTCAGTATTTTGTCAATTCCCTTGTCAAACAGATAATTGGTATAAGAACCTTCTTTAGGATGAAGCTTTCTGTCCTGAATGACTGCAAAAACCTCTTCAAATACCTTAAGCGGGTTAGGACTCTCCTCATATTCCTTTTTCACAATATCATTGAAAAAACATGACCTTGCACCTGTATGGCAGGCAGCGCCCGTCTGGGATACCTTAGCCAGAATCGTATCCATGTCACAGTCCGCCGTAAGGGACTTGACATACTGATAATGCCCGCTTGTAGCGCCTTTTAACCACAATTCCTGACGGCTCCTGCTATAATAGGTCATCTTACCCGTGCGAAGGGTGTTTTCATAGGCCTCCTCATTCATGTATGCCATCATCAGCACTTCTAAAGTAATATAATCCTGCACAACGACCGGCACCATCCCGTCGGAGTTTAACTTAAAGTCAGACCATTGATAAGAAGCCTCAAGGCTCTCCACACAGATGCCGTTCTCCTTGCAAATATCCTTTAACGCCAATATCTCCTTGACATTTGTATTTATGGTATTGCCGGTTACGCCTGCCACATTGTCATAGGCAAATACTTCAAGCAGCTTATTGAGCGCAAGCTGGTTAATCTGCACCAGCACGGGAAGCGCGGTAACGGCTGCCGTTTCCCGTATCATATGGGCGTTCATCAATAAAAGCATGGAAACATACTTTTCCAGCAGTTCCTTATTTTCCTCAACCACATGATAATCGTTGTATGAGGCGATGATTTTGTCTTTTCCAAATTTTAAGGATACTTCCTCCGTTATGGCAATGTTTTCCGGCATATCATAATCCAGCACCGCTTTCCGGCAGCCTGCATAAAGAAGCTTCTTAATATCTTCCATTCTGTGCACATTGCCTGCGCCGTATACATCCACTTCCACCGAAGCGCAGATTTCCTTAATAATATCTAAGGCCTCCTCATGTCCGTCGTCCCCCTCGGACATGTCAAACACAATTAACTCGTCTATATTGTTTTCACTGTAATACCTGGCCAGACGCACCGGGTCCGTATCCACAATCGTCATGTCCTTAAAATTGGTTACCGCATGGGCATGATGCAAATAGATGCAGGCAGTAAATTTCTTCGTATTCATCATAATCTCCTCTGTAACAGCTTAAAGGCTGCCTTTTGTGCTTAAAACGTCCGTAATCCTTTCATCCAAACCGACGGCTTCATCCAGCGCCTTGGCAAACGCCTTGAACATTGCCTCCGCCATATGATGGTTATTGATGCCCGACATCATTTTTATATGCAGGTTCATGCCCGCACTGTAGGAAACCGCATAAAAGAACTCGCGAATCAGTTCCGTGTCCAGTTCCCCGATTCTTTCCGCCGTAAACTGACAGTTATAGTCAAGATAAGGCCTGCCGCATAAATCTATTGCGCACAGACACAGGGCGTCATCCATGGGCAGGATAGAAGAGCCATACCGTCTGATACCCTTTTTATCCCCCAAAGCCTCCCTGATGGCATTTCCGAGCACAATGCCCGTATCCTCCACCGTATGATGGCCATCCACCTTCAGGTCTCCCTTCACTTCACAATCCAAATCAAAAAAGCCATGGCGGGAAAATCCCTCCAGCATATGGTCAAAAAAACCAATGCCCGTGTTTATATTTCCTTTTCCGCTGCCGTCTAACATAAGTTCCATCTTGATATCGGTTTCCTTCGTGGTACGGTTTACAATACTTCTTCGCGCCATACTTTAACTCCTTTCAAACCGGACTTTAACGGAATTTGCATGTGCCGTAAGCCCTTCACTTTCCGCAAAAGCCTCAATATCCTTATGCGCTTTCTCAAGCGCCTCCCTGGAATAAGAAATGATACTGGACTTTTTCAGGAAATCATCCACGTTAAGGGGAGAGAAAAACTTCGCCGTGCCGTTGGTGGGAAGGATATGGTTGGGTCCTGCAAAATAATCCCCAAGAGGCTCTGAGGAATACTCCCCAAGGAAAATAGCGCCCGCATTCTGAATTTTTGTCATGGTATCAAAGGGATTCTTAGTTAAAATCTCAAGGTGTTCGGAAGCAATCTCATTGGCCGCAGCAACGGCTTCCTCCATATCCCGGACCAGCAAAATATATCCGTAATTGTCCAAAGACTTTTGAATGATTTCCTTTCTTGACAGTTCATCGGTAAAAACCGCAACCTGTTCCGATACTTTTTTTGCCAGTTCTCTCGAATCGGTAATCAATATCGCCGAAGCCAGTTCGTCATGCTCTGCCTGGGACAGCAAATCAGCCGCCACATACCGGGGATTTGCCGTTTCATCGGCAATCACAAGGATTTCACTGGGTCCTGCCACGGAATCAATGCTGACATGCCCATAAACCGCCTTTTTGGCAAGGGCAACAAAAATATTGCCCGGCCCGGTAATCTTATCCACCCTTGGGATGGAGCGTGTGCCAAACGCCATGGCGGCAATCGCCTGTGCGCCGCCCACTTTAAAAATCATATCTGCTCCTGCAATATCAGCCGCCACAAGCGTTCCCGGGTTGACCTTTCCCTCCTTGTTGCAGGGAGTTGTCATGATAATCTGCTTTACACCCGCCACCTTGGCAGGAATAATATTCATCAGCACGCTGCTGGGATAAGCGGCTTTTCCCCCCGGCACATAGACGCCCGCCTTTTCAATCGGCGTCACCCTCTGGCCTAAGATAGTGCCGTCCGGCCTTGCGTCAAACCAGCTGTTGCGAAGCTGCTTTGCATGAAAATCACGGATATTATCGGCCGCCCTTCTGTAAACGTCAGCCAGTTCCCCATCTATCTGCCCGTATGCCTCTTCTATCTCCTCTCTCGTCACACGGATATTTTCAGGTGTCAGTTCAAAATTATCATACTTTTTTGTATAGGCAAATACAGCTTCGTCCCCTTCTGTTTTTACTTTTTCCACAATTTCCGATACCGTCTGTTCATATTTGCCGTAGTTGGACGGACTTCTCTTTAACAAATCCGTCAGAATATCTTTTTTGGTTTCTTCCGTCAATTCGATGATTCTCATAAGCTTCCTTCTTTCTGATTCTTAATCTATTTTTTCAAGGCGTCCTTAAGGGCATTTATCAGGGTGGTAATCCGTTCGTTTTCCATCTGCATACTGACCTGGTTCACTATCATGCACGCTGACAGCGGACAAATTTCCTCCAATACTTCCAGCCCGTTTTCCCTAAGCGTAGAGCCTGTTTCCACGATATCCACAATCACATCGGAGAGCTCCACAAGAGGTCCTAATTCCACCGAACCGTTTAGTTTGATGATATCCACGGTCTGATGCTTTTTGTTGTAAAAATAATCCTTTGCAATATTGGGATATTTGCTGGCAACACGGATACGCTCATGGTGCAGTAACAGCTCCTTTGCCTTTTCGGGGCCGCACACGCACATACGGCATTTTCCGAAGCCCAAATCCAGCACTTCATAGACCCTTCTGTTTTCTTCCAATATGGTATCTTTGCCCACGATACCTATATCAGCTGCCCCATACTCCACATAAGTCGGAACATCCGGTCCTTTTGCCAGAAAAAACCTAAGCTTTAACTTTTCATTTACAAATATCAGTTTCCGGGATTCCTTGTCCTTCATTTCCTCACAGGTAATCCCGATTTTCTCGAATAATTCCAGCGTCTTCTTTGCAAGCCTGCCTTTTCCCAGCGCAAAGGTCAAATACCTGTCCGTGCCCATATCTATCTTTCCTTTCTGATTAACTCCACCGCAATGCCTTCCTTCCGCATCTGCTGCGCCTGCTTCAACACTTCGGCATAATCCCCGTCGCCATATGTAAGTACTTTTTTAGGCTTTGGTAAAGGAACCTCAACCTTCTGCCGGGAAAGCGCTTCCAGAATATCATCCACTACCGCCGCAAAGCCGATGGCCGGCGCCTCCTTTCCAAAATGATGCAGCAAAGAATCGTACCGTCCTCCTTTTACAATGGCATCCCCGATGCCGTATGTATACGCTTTAAAGATAATACCGGTATAGTACCGGTACTTACTCAACATTCCCAAATCAAATGATACATAGCCCTCTACGCCGTATAAGGATAACACCTTATACAGCTTCTCAAGGTGTTCCACCGCCTTTAGGGACCTTTCATTGTGAACCGCTTTTTTGGCGTTTTGCAAGTCCTTCATGCTTCCGAACATGTCAGTGGTTGTCAAAAGCAGATGCCGCTTTTCCTCAGGCACGCCTGCTTCCACCAAAATATTTTCCGCCGCATAATAATTCTTGGCGGAAATGCACTCCCGCAAGGTAAGCTCCGTTTCCTCACTAAGACCCGCTTCCTCACAAAGACCCTTAAAATATTCCACCTGTCCGATACTGACCTGAAAACGGGAAAGTCCTGCATTCTGCAAGGATTCAATCACCAGGCTGATAATCTCCGCATCCGCTTCCACAGACGCATCCCCGAGCAGCTCCGCCCCAACCTGGGTAACTTCCCTCCATTTTCCCTGTAGCTGGGAAGTATTGAGAAACGTACTGCCTATGTAGCAGAAACGCAGGGGAACATTGTTATCACAAAAATACTTGGCGGCACATCTGGCAATGGAAGGCGTAAAGTCCGGCCTCAGTACCAGGGTATCCCCCTCTTTGTCAAAAAACTTATACAAATCCTTTGAAGGGGTCGTGCCTATCTCCCTGGAAAAAACATCAAAATATTCAAAAATCGGCGTCTGGATATCCTCATACCCGAACGAAACCAGTTTCGTCCTGATTTGGTCCTCCACAGTCAGTTTTCTGGCATACTCCCTGCCGTAAATATCCCGTACGCCATCCGGCGTATGCAGCAAATTCCTATTCATAAATTTCAAAATCCTTCCCGTATCCAAAGTTTCACCGTAGAACAATTTATAATCCATATCCTTATTGTAGTATCTGCTTTATCAAATCAACGTGCTAATATGATATCATATTAGCACATAAAACTATTGCCAGTATACCCAAATAACCGGCTCCTGTCAAGCCCTGTCCTCCAAATCTTTCTTCAGGACTTCCAGATATGGAACCAACACCCCGTTTTTTTTGGGAATCTGATACTCCGGGTTTAACTCTTCATAGCGAAAGCTTTTTCTGCCGCCCTCCTTCGCCCTGTCCCAAAAAAAACGCAACATCTCATAAGGCAGATAATACATTATATCCTTAGCTGTATAATAAATAAGGAAAAAAGCTATACCACCCTGTTTCTCAAACATCTCCATAAACTTTACCTGATGCTCATGGATATTCTGAATGGAAAAGGTGTCAACGGCACACTCCTTTGCATCAAAGCAGACGGGAATCCCCTGCACAACACCGATGTAATCGACCGTACTCTTCTGCTCAAAATATGCCAATGTTATCTGACGGTGCTCTTTATCCATCTTAATGGGCGTAATGGGCGTCGGTATTTTCTGTATCAGGGCCAGTCCGCTTTCCGCGTACTTTTCATTTGTCCTGTTAACCAGTTCTTCCAGTGTAGAACCTCTAAGGCCCCTGGAATTCCACGTTGCCATATTTTAAAACCTCCCCGAACACAGGCGGCAGCGCCGCTGTTAATGTTTTGTTGCTTAGAGAAGAAAAAGGCGCTTCCAACCGGGGAAATTCTATCCGGCAGGCATGCAAAAGCTGATACCTTACATGGCACTTTTTGCGGTATTTTTCATTCCACCCCCTGTCCCCATACTTTGCATCCCCTAAAACAGGATGTCCGATGCTTGCCATATGGGCTCGAATCTGGTGTGTTTTGCCTGTTATCAGCCTGACTTCCAGAAGGGTAAAGTCCTTCCCTGCCGCAAGCGGCCTGTAAACAGTTTTTGCCATAACGGCCTCTTTTCCGTATCCAATCCCGACGCGGTTGTTTTTTTCATCCTTCTTTAGAAAACCCGAGATTTCCCCGGCTTTTTCCACATGCCCTTTCACAATCGTCATATAATACTTGCCCATGTTTCTTTCCCGCATAAGCCTGCTTAACATCTGGCTTGCAGAAAGGCTTATCCCGCAAAGTACAAGACCGCTGGTATTCCTGTCCAGCCTGTTGGAAACAGAAGGCTTAAAAGTGTTCAGGATGCTTTCGGATATTTTACCGTTCTCCAAAAGATAACCTATCATCCACTCATTCAGGGAAGCTTCCCTGCTGTCCGCTTTCTGTGTTAGAATCCCTGCCGGTTTGTTTAAAATCAAAATATCATTGTCCTCATAAACAATCTCAATGCCCCCAAGGGCATGATAAGCATCCCGATATTCCGAAAGCATGGCCTGTTCTTCCGTTTTTTTTGTAAACTGTGAGAAGGTCTCTTCTGAAAAGAAAAAAGATACGATATCTCCTTCCTTAAGCATTTCCTTTCCTTCGGCTTTTTTCCCGTTCAAAACTATGTTTTTCTTCCGCAGCATCTTATATAAAAAGCTGTTTTGCGCCGCAGGCATAAATTTGTGAAGAAATTTATCCAGCCGTTGTCCGGATTCGTGTGTTCCAATCTGATATGTCTGCATAATGATTCCTGCCTTTTTACAATGCAATGCTTTTCAAAGTATTCAGAATCCCCGCCGAAACATCCTGCTGTGCCTGCAGCTGCCTTAACTGCTCCAGACGTTTGGTATACTGTGAAAAATCCTTATACAGCTTTATGGTAACGTTGGTATAATTGTCCACCTTCAGGCAGGTATCCAGATGTTTTGCACAGTCAGCTTCCGAAACCTTATCCGAAGGCATATAACCCGCAACCGTGTTCCCGCACACTGCCAGATGTAAAACGGGATATGTTTTTTCCCTTGAAGTGAAAATCATGTCATAAAGGCAGAAAAGGCCTTCAGAATGATTCTCAACCTCATCCGCTTCCTCTTTGGAAAGACTGTGATACTTACAGTACATAATGGTTTCCACAAGGCTTTTGCAGGCAGGAAGGCATCCCAACACGGCAACAATTGTCAGAAGATTGTTGCGCGTGCCTGTGGTAATCCAGCCTGCTGCAAGCAGCGAGAAAGATATCAGAAAATAGATGACGGTACGGGCCACTTCATATTTTTTCTGACTGTTCAGGTAGTTTCTCAAACCCTTAACCCCTGATGTTGCAAATAAACGCTTTAAGTCCATAATCCTTAATCCTTTTTCTTAACAGGCTATTTATTGCTCTACATATTTAAAAAACTGCATGAGGGCAAGAATGGCTTCCTGCGGACACAGCTTTGTGGCAAGCAGAAATGCCTTCATGGAAATACCGGGCACCGCCATGGAACGTTTCTTATAAGAAGCTTTCAATGCCTCTGAAACACATTTCCCGGCAGATATCATGGTCAGCTTTTTCACTGCAAGCGTGGTTCCATACTGCTCCGCAACACTGAAAAACTCTGTATTGACGGGACCGGGACACACGGCTGTCACATAAATGCCGTAACAGGAAAGTTCTCTGTTTAATGCCCGTGAAAAACTGAGCACATAGGATTTGGTAGCTGCGTAAACGGCAAAATCCGGCTGCGGAACAAAAGCGGCGCTGGAAGCCATCTGAATGATGCGGCTGCCCCTTGCCATATAAGGCAGAACAATATAGGTCATTTTTGTCAGTGCTTCACAGTTTACCTGTAACATGCCAAGCTGTTCCTCAAGGGACAGTTCTTCAAAAGCTCCCATCAGTCCATACCCGGCAGCGTTTATCAGCATACGGACGGTTACCTGGGATTCCTCCAGAAGCATTTCAAAATCATCCATGGCATATTCATCCGTAAGGTCCATCATAATCAGCCTGGTATTATGCTCCATCACGCGCGCCACCTCTAAAAGCCTGTCTTCCCTGCGCGCTATCATCCAGATTTCATCGATATTGGAAAATGCCGTGTCAATCTGCAATGCAAATTCCTGTCCGATGCCGGAGGAGGCACCTGTAATAATAATAATGTTTTTCATACTTTTCCTCATTTCTGCGCTGCTTTTTTGCGCGATTTTATTCCGTTTTCTTTTTCTTATGAACATTTCGGATGGTTCTTTTCTTTCCTGTTTTCCGTGGACCCTTTTCTGCCGTTTCTTTCTTATTCCTGCTTACGGACGTTGTGTTTCTTTCGTACCTTTTGGGCCTAATCAGGCATTTTTTGTCAAACCCTATCAAATCTTCCCTTCCGGCGGCCTTTAACGCCTCGTATACCAACTCATAATTCTTTGGGTTCCGGTATTGAATCAGAGCCCTCTGCATGGCTTTTTCATGAGGATTTTTACAGACATAAACCGGTTTCATGTCCCTGGGGTCCAGACCTGTGTAATACATAACCGTCGATATGGTGGAAGGCGTCGGATAAAAATCCTGTACCTGTTCGGGCATATACCCCAAATCCCTGAGATATTCCGCAAGCGCCACCGCTTCTTTCAAGGTGGAGCCCGGATGGGAGGACATCAGATACGGAACAAGGTATTGTTTGCTGCCTATCTCGGCATTCAGTTTTTTATACTTGGATACAAACTTTTCGTATACTGCATTCTCCGGCTTTCCCATACGCCTTAACACGGCATCACAGATATGCTCCGGCGCCACCTTTAACTGTCCGCTGACATGATACTGCACCAGTTCCCGAAAGAAAGCGTCATCCGCATCCGCCATCAGATAGTCAAAACGGATACCGGAACGGACAAATACCTTTTTTACACCGGGAAGCGCTCTCAGTTTCCTGAGAAGCGAAAGGTAATCCTTGTGCTCCACCTTTAAATTGGGACAGGGTTTCGGAAACAGGCACTGTCTGTTTTTACACACTCCCTGCACAAGCTGCTTCTCACAGGAGGGATGCCTGAAATTTGCCGTGGGACCGCCCACGTCATGAATATATCCCTTAAAGTCTGCTTCTTTTGTCAACAATTCTGCTTCCTGCAGAATGGATGCATGGCTTCTGGTCTGCACGATGCGTCCCTGATGGAATGTCAGGGCGCAAAAACTGCATCCTCCGAAACATCCCCTGTTGCTAATCAGGGAAAATTTGATTTCCGCAATGGCAGGGACTCCGCCCTTTTCCTCGTACATGGGATGATAGGTCCGCATATAGGGAAGGGCATAAACTTCATCCATTTCCTCCGTGGAAAGAGGATTGGAAGGCGGATTCTGCACCACATAAGTGCCGCCCGCATACCCCTCAATTAATACCTTTCCCGTGAAAGCATCCGTATTCTGATACTGCACGGCAAAACTCTCGGCATATTTGGAGGGGTCCTCCTTCATAGTATCATAATCCGGCAGAATGCATCCATCATAAATACTCTCCAGCGTTTTTGTCTTATATACCGTACCCTGAATAAAAGTAATGTCACGGACGTCAATGCCGCTGTTTAATGCATCCGCAATCTCTACGATGCTCCGCTCCCCCATTCCGTAAGAAATCAAATCGGCCTGAGAGTCCAACAGGATGGAGCGCTTGAACTTATCCGACCAGTAATCGTAATGTGCCATCCGTCTCAGGCTGGCCTCAATGCCGCCGATAACAATGGGAACGTCTTTATAAGTACGGCGTATGAGGTTGCAATATACAACGGTTGCATAATCCGGTCTTTTTCCGCACTCACCCCCCGGTGTATAAGCGTCGCTGCTTCTTCTTTTTCTGGAAACGGAGTAATGGTTCACCATACTGTCCATATTGCCGCCGCTTACAAGGAAAGCAAGTCTGGGCCTGCCCAAAACCGAGATGCTGTCTTCCCTTTTCCAGTCGGGCTGGGAAATAATACCCACCGTGTAGCCGTGCGCCTCCAGAATCCTGCTGATAATGGCATGACCAAAAGAAGGATGGTCCACATAGGCATCCCCGATTACATATATAAAATCCAGTTGTTCCAAATGCAATTGTTGCATATCCTGCCTGCACACAGGTAAAAATCTGCCTTCCAAGTCATACCTCCAAAACGTTACATCAAAGCAGTTCTTCGTAATCCTCTATATAGTAATCCGCCAGTTCCTGCTTCTTTTTCCTGATACCGGCAGAATATTTATCCTCCACCGCACACACTTTCATGCCTGCCGCAATCCCCGCACGGATGCCGGGAAGGATATCCTCAAATACAAGACACTTTTCCGGTTTTACGTCCAGTTTCTTTGCCACTGCCAGATAAATGTCCGACGCCGGCTTGCCTTTTTTTACCTCGCATGCCGTCATGATGCAGGAAAAATATGTTTCAAAAGACAAGGCTTTTGCCGCGCTCTCCACCAGTTCCCTGGAATTGCTCGTGGCAACTCCCAGTTTTATCCCACATGTTCTGCAATGCTTTAAAAATTGCTCTGCCCCCTTTTTATACGGGATTTCATAAAGATACTTGTCACATGCCATGGCAATCCAGTCCGCTTTCATCTTATCCAGACTGTCAGGAAGTCCGAACCTTTCCTTAAAATACACCGCCGTTTCTGAAAAGCTCATGCCCTCGATATCAGTTTGTAAATCCCGGGGCGGAACAATATCAAATCTTCCCAGATAAGCAATGTCTATATCCTCCCATATCCACATGGAATCCACAAGGGTCCCGTCAAGGTCAAAAATCACCGCTTCAAAATCTGCAATCTTCTCCTTTAATGGATTATCATTCTTTATCATAACAGATTCTCCTGTCTTAATTTTAGTAACTCCTCCCGGTTGAGCGGCCTGAAACTGCCTTTCTCCAGGTCTTTTGGCAGCGCCAGCGGGCCCATGGACAATCTTTTTAAGTATATTACTTCATTGCCTACTGCTTCCAGCATCCTTTTTACCTGATGGAAACGCCCTTCTTGAATAATAAGCTTTATCTCATTATCCGCAATCTGTTCCACCCTCGCAGGCAGCGTCAGTGTCTCATCCCCGATGTCTACACCCGCCTCCAGACATTTTGCATCCTGTTGACAAAGCGGCAGCTTTGTCCGGACAAAATAGGTTTTATCCACATGTTTTTTGGGAGATAAGAGCTTATGTGCCAGCTCCCCGTCATCTGTAATCAGCAAAAGACCTTCTGCATCCTTGTCCAGTCTGCCGACAGGAAAAAGATTCCTGACTTTTTCACCTGCAAGCAAATCCACAACCGTTTGCTGGCTTTGGTCCCTCGTAGCCGTTATCACACCGGCCGGCTTATGCAAAAGGTAATAATGAAACTTTTGAAACAGACATACTTCACCGCGCACGGCAACCACATCGGCTTCTTCCTCCAGTTTTCTGTCTGCCGCTGTTTCCTGCAAGCCATTTACCGTGACAAACCCTTTCCGGATAAGCTGTTTAACCTCACTTCTGGTACCCTGGCCGGTTTCGCAAAGAAACCTGTCAAGGCGCATCATACATTGTCCTCCTGATTGGCAAGTACCCATTCCTGCAGGATTTCATAAATATGGGAATAAGACTTTTTCAATGAACGCGGGCACATGGAAGAATCTGCAAAGCAATGGCTCGACTCCCCTGTAGTGTGCAGTTTGCCCTCTGTATCGTAAATGCGGTATCCGAGGCTTAATTTTATTCCATTAAAATGCAGGGGGGACAACTGTATCTGAAAGCTTTCCCCGTAACGGAAGGGCAGTCTGTACTTGCAGGAAACCGAAAGAACCGGAATCAACAATCCCTGCCTTTCCATCTCTGCATAGGATAAAGACAAATCCTCCATCAAGGAAAGCCTCGCTTCCTCCATCCACCTGATATAATTGGAATGATGTACAATTCCCATCTGGTCTGTTTCGTAATAATTGACCTTCCGCCCATAAAAATATCCCATCACACTACCTCCCATTCATGTTCTGTTTTCTCAAATCATACAATATGAATAAGTCCGTATCAGGCAGGCATAACCATGAAAGCAATGTTAAATAAATTAATAAAATCCGGCCTTTTTTTACTGCTCTTTACCCTCATCCTGCTCTATCCACAGTTAAGCCTTTATTATGCGGCAGTCGGACTGAAACTATGGTTTGAGCGTATGGTGCCTACCCTGCTCCCCTTTATGATTTTATCGGGTATCATGGTACGTCAAAATCTTACAGAAGGATTTGCCGGCATCCTGTACCCGGTACTGCGACCACTGTTTAAAATCAGCAGAAACTGTACCTATTGCCTGCTTCTAGGCTTTTTATGCGGTTTTCCCATGGGTGCCCGCACCGTAGCGGAACTTTATGAGAGGAAACGCCTGAATAAAAGAGAAGCGGAATTTCTGCTGGCTTTCTGCAATAATATCGGTCCTGTATATTATATCAGTTTTTTGCTCCCTGTAACAGGACTTTCTTCCAAAGGCAGACTGCCTTTTTATCTGTTCGGCATGTATGGCATCCCCCTGCTCTATGGTCTTTTTCTGCGCTACACCGGATTTCTATTGCCCAAGGGCTGTTTTTCCCTTCCTGAAACCGGTAAACGCTCATCCCATCCCGAACCCGAAGAACGTTTTCCCATAAGCCTGGACAACGCCATGCAGTCCGGCATTACCGGCATTACCACATTGGGAGGCTATATGATTCTGTTTAATCTGCTGAATCTGGTTCCGCATGCCTTGAATCTGTTTTTTTGCCTTTCCCTGCCGGAAAAATGGCTGGCTGTTACAAACTGTATGCTGGAAATCACCAGCGGAATCAGCCGTTTGGGAACATCTTCCACAGCCGTATTAATCCTGCTTCCCCTTGGCGGACTGTCATGCATTTTTCAGACAGCAAGCATGACAAAACACACAGACCTCTCCCTGCCCCGTTACCTGATGCATAAAAGCATACAAACCGTGCTGACTGCAGGATACTATTTCCTGCTTCCCTTTTTCCTTTTATGACGTCTTTTCCCTGCCACCAGAAGACGCGTTATAAGCAGTGCAACAAACAATACAATACATATCAAAAGACATAGTTCCAAAAAGGAAAGAAAAGAAGTTTCTTTCTCCTCCTTTTCCCTTTCCGGAGCCTTAAAACCGGTATATTCTTTGGTTTCCTGACTCTCCTCGGGTAAAGCAGGCGGACTTTCCGTTTCCGTGGGCAAAGGCACTTCCTCCGGCGTGTTTACAAACACGGGAAAACCGGTTAAGACATTACTCTCCGTATATCTGTCATACTGGTTCACTGCCCTTACCACGATGGCCGGACTGATTCCTTCGGGAATCTCAACCTCAAAAGTAAAAATATCGGGGCTGTATTCCGCCATCACATCCGTCTCGGGCCACGCAAGATACGGCGTATAGGTAGTGCCACCGTCAATACTGTAAGAATAGTAAAGCATCGGACTGTCATAATCGTGTCCCGTCACCGTAACGCCCACCACATGCCTTTCCAAATCTACATAGGACTCCTCAATCATACAAATATCAGGGTCCGTTTCATCCGCCTGCACATACAAAGTTCCCGGCGTGTCCGCTTCCAGGTCAGGACCGTATCCCCCGCCACTGTAATCCACCCCAAGGATTTCACTCTTTAATCCAAAAAACTTTGCCGCTGACGTGGCATCCGCAACGCCGAATGCAATCAAATCCTCTTCGGAATCACAAAATCCCACATCCGTATCGTGGTCTATGTGACAGTGCTCTATCAGCGCTGCTGCAATATCATATTCGTTGCAAAAGCGGAGAATTCCGTAATAATCCTCGCCTTTGTCATTAAACCTTGTCTTTACGCCCCGGATAAACAAGCCCATTTCCTTCATCGCGTCCATCTGGATACAGCCAAAACGGTAACCTTCCCTGTTAAGCTCACCAAAGGCGGAAACCCACACCTCCGACCCAAACAGTTTGTTTTCCGGGGACATGTTAAAGTGCAGGCAGAACACAAAATCCGCATTGACGGATGCGGCAAAATCCGCCCTTGCCTGTATGCTCATATCCGTATCCTCAGTATGGGTCAGATATACCGTAATCCCTTCATACTTGCTTAATTCCTCATACATGGCATTGGCTACCGTCATGTTCATTTCTTTTTCCAGAAACCCGTTATAATCCGCGCCGAGATTTTTCCCCCCGTGCCCCGCATCTATTACCACCACGAGCTGCCCGTCCGTATCCGGCGGATAGTAAAATCCTTCCGCGCTTGCTTCGCTTTTCCCCTCTGTTCCCCATAACAGGAAAAAAAGGAAAAGGGCAACAAAAAACCTTCCACATCTTTTCATCAAGCTATCCTCCCAGTCTATAAAAGCAAAAGGCCGGTTTCCGGTTAACGCTAAGTTTTCCGGAAACCGGTCTGTTTTGTTCTTATCTTTGTCAAATAACATCTATGCCGTCCTGCTCCGCATCCAGGCTGACCTCTTCAAATTCATCCACAGACGGATTGAGTTCCGCCCTGTTCGATTGGATAATATCATGATAATGGTTCAAATTCCCTATCAAAGCGTCGTAATCGGCAGCTGCCGTCTGGGATGAAGCCGCAATGATGTTTTCCAGATTGGCAAGCATATCATCCATGTACTGCATGGCAGACATCCTGACCTGATTGGCCTCCATGGTGGCATTGTCCAGTATCTCCTGTGCCTGTCTGGTAGCCATGGTTACCACTTCGTTGGCCTGCGCATATGCCTGCTGCATGATTTCATGCTCGTTGATGAGCTGGTTTGTCTGTATGGTTGCCTCATTAATCAGCGACTCCGCTTTTGTGCGGGCGTCATTTAAAATGGCTTCCTTGTTACTGATGATTTTTTGATATCTTTTAATTTCATCAGGTGTTTTCATGCGAAGTTCTCGCAAAAGTTCATCTATTTCATCTTTATTGACAACTATTTTGGTGCTTGAAAAAGCCTGCGGCTTACAACTGTCAATATATTCTTCAATTTCGTCAATTAACTGCTCAATTCTGCTGCTCATACTACTCCTCCTTATAAAGCGGCAGTCACCCTCCCCTGCGCTTTATCCCATATTTATCATATACCAGCCCGGCAACAAAGTCGGGAACACACATGGAAATATCTCCGCCAAAACTGGCAATCTGCCTGACACCGGAGGAACTCAAATAAGAATACTCCAAACTGGTTGTAAAAAAAACTGTGTCCAGCTGCTCCTGTGACAGCACCCGGTTTGTCTGGGCTATCTGTAATTCATATTCAAAATCTGTAATAGCCCTCAGCCCCCTGACCGCAATATGAATATCTTTTTCCCTGGCATAATCAATCAGCAGACCACTGAAATAGTCCACTTTTACATTAGGCAACCCTTCTGTTGCTTTTTCTAATATCTTAACACGTTCTTCCACAGAAAACAACGGCATCTTTTCTTTATTATTCAGAACACTGACGATAAGTTCGTCGAATACTGCCGATGCCCGTCTGATTATGTCAAGATGTCCAAATGTCAAGGGGTCAAAACTCCCCGGATAAACAGCACGTTTCATTAGATTCCCTTCCCTCAACCCGCTATTTTCAAAAATACATGTTTATTGCTTTTATAAATTTTTTCTTTTACAACTTGATACCCCAATGCTTCCGCATAGGAAAAATCCGTTCCGGCCTCCGCTTCCACGATAATCAGAGTATCTTCCGTCACATACCGGTACTCCCTCATGGCAGAAAGAACCTGCTTTTCCAAATCAAGCCCGTACGGGGCATCCATAAAAATAATATCTGCCTCTTTTTCAAAAATACTGCCCAACGCACTTACCGCATCCTGTTTCAGGACAACTGCCTTATCCGCCAGCTTTGTAAAAAGCAGGTTTTCCTGAATACAGCTAAGGGCATTTGCCCCATTATCGATGAAATACGCTTTTTTTGCCCCCCTGCTCAGCGCTTCAATCCCGATAGCGCCGCTTCCGCTGAACATGTCCACAAAAACACTTCCCTGTGTATAAGGCTGCAGCATATTGAATAATGTTTCCTTGATGCGGTCCGTTGTCGGACGCGTATCAAGCCCCTTGGGGCACTTTAACGGAAGGCTTCTTGCCACTCCTGCAATCACTCTCATTTCTACACCTCACCTAGCCCCTGACCTTGGTACCTTTGCTGTCCCGTTTTCCAAGTTTCAGGCTGTTTAATACAAGATTCTTGTTTTTATACTTAATGGAAGTTTCTATGGCGTTCTGGGTATAATAAACGGCTTCCAGCGAATCATTTGCAGAAAGTTTCATGCCTCTCACACCAATAGCGCCTTTTTTCTTTTCCGGTATTTCATCCAGCGGGAACCGAAGGAAAAAACCTTCCACAGACTGTAACACAATATTTCGCTGCTCCTTTAGGATGGAAACATGCAAAAGTTCATCCCCGTCATTTAACTTGGTGGCGGCAACCAGCCGTTTGCTCACATCAAATTCCCCGCCATCAACCACTTTCATCATAGCCTGTTTAGTCACAAAAACCAATCGGTAAAGATTCAGTTCCGTCTGACTGGCAACACATAAGATGCTTTCTTTATCTGAACTGTAATTGCTGACATTATCAATAGGGACTCCCTTGTCCCGAAACTTGCCAAAAGGCAAGTCAAGCACTTTCACGGTGTGCAGCTGGCCCGTATTGGTGAAAAGGCAAATCCTTCCCGTATTTTTACACCTGATTACATACCTGCTTTCCGCATCTGCCGCCTCCTGATTTCTTTCATAAGTGGCGCCATCAATGGTTTTGGCATAGCCGAAACGGTCCATCAGGAATACGACTTCCATCTCCTCCGGTTTCTTTTCCTCATATATGGCTTCACTGGCATTTTCAATCAGGGTTTTTCTGGGCCTGCCGTATTCGCGCTTGATGGCTTCCAGTTCATTCATGATGACCTGTGCCATGGATTCTTTTCTTTCGAGAATGTCTTCATAACGGAAAATATTGGCCATGGTTTCTTCATGTTCACGAATCAATGCCTCTATTTCCAGACCAATCAGCTTGTACAGCCGCATTTCCAAAATGGCATTTGCCTGTTTTTCCGTAAACTGCAACTGTGCAGCCATGATTTTTGACTCTTTTGTCTTGAACCGGATTCCGTCAATTTTGCCTTCTACCAGACAGGCCTTTGCCATTGCCCGGTCTTTGGAACCTCTCAGTATTTCTATAATCAAATCTATGACATTGCAGGCTTTGATTAAGCCCTCCTGAATCTCTTTCCGCTCCAATTCCTTCTGCAGCAGTGTTGTATACTTTCTGGTTGCAACCTCAAACTGAAAATCCACATTAGCCTTTATCAGCTGCTTAAGTCCCATGGTTTCCGGACGGCCTTGTGAAATAGCCAGCATATTGACGCCGAAAGTATCCTCCAGCCGGGTCTTTTTGTAAAGCATATTGGTAAAATTATCCACATCCGTATCTTTCCTGAGTTCAATTACGATTCGGATGCCTTCTTTGGATGACTGATTGGAAATGTCAAGAATATCCGCTGTCTTTTTGGTTTCGGAAAGCGCCGCCACATCGGAAAGGAATTTTGCGATATTGGCTCCTATCATGGTATAGGGAATCTCGGTGACTACCAGATTGATTTTCCCGCCTTTCCCCTTTTCCACCTCCACTTTTCCGCGCAATTTTATCTTGCCTGTACCTGTTTCATAGATTTCCAGAAGCTCATCCTTGTTGATGACAATGCCTCCGGTGGGAAAATCGGGCCCTTTCAGATATTTCATCAATTCGCGGGTGGAAATATTTGCATCTTTCATATAAGCTTTGACGGCATCTATCACTTCCGCAAGATTGTGGGGCGGAATGCTTGTTGCCATTCCCACGGCAATTCCTTCCGAACCGTTAACCAATAGATTCGGGACCTTGACCGGTAAAACGGAAGGTTCTTTTTCCGTTTCGTCAAAATTGGGCACAAAATCCACCACGTCCTTGTCCAAATCAGCTAAAAAAGCTTCCTGCGTAATTTTTTCCAGACGGGCTTCCGTGTAACGCATGGCCGCCGCACCGTCGCCTTCGATATTACCGAAATTGCCGTGACCGTCAATTAAAGGCAGTCCCTTCTTGAACTCCTGAGCCATCACCACAAGCGCTTCATAAATGGAACTGTCACCGTGGGGATGGTACTTACCCATGGTATCCCCCACGATACGGGCGCTCTTTCTATAGGGCCTGTCATAACGGATGCCCAGCTCATGCATATCATAAAGGGTACGCCTCTGCACCGGTTTTAAGCCGTCACGCACATCCGGCAGCGCCCTTGCCACAATCACGCTCATGGCATAGTCGATGTAGGATTTCTGCATCAAATCGGAATATTCTGTTCTTATAATTCTGTTATCGTCCATTTCCTTCTCCTAAATATCCAGCTCCGCATCCTGCGCATGTTCATGAATAAACGCCTTTCTGGGCGGCACATCCGTTCCCATCAGCATCTCGGTAATCTCGGTAGCCATCCTGGCATCTTCAATCTCTATTCTTTTTAACAGCCTCGTTTCAGGGTCCAGTGTAGTCTCCCAAAGCTGGGAAGCATCCATTTCGCCCAGTCCCTTATATCTTTGCAGGGTAAAAGGGGTCTTATGGGTTTTCCTGTACTTTTCCAGAGCCTTGTCATCATACAGATACTGCTCTTCCCCTTTGCTCGGCATTGCCTTGTAAAGCGGGGGCATTGCCTGATAAATATGCCCTTCATATATCAGTTCCGGCATAAAACGGTAAAACAAAGTCAGAAGCAGGGTGCTGATATGTGCACCGTCCACATCCGCATCAGCCATAATAATGATTTTGTCATACCTGAGCTTGGAAATGTCAAAGTCATTGCCGTATCCTTCCGAAAAACCGCAGCCAAATGCATTAATCATGGTTTTGATTTCCGCATTGGCAAGCACCTTGTCTATACTGGCTTTTTCCACGTTCAATATTTTCCCGCGGATGGGAAGAATTGCCTGAAACATGCGGTTTCGAGCCATCTTGGCGCTTCCTCCGGCACTGTCTCCCTCTACAATAAATATTTCACATTTAGAAGCGTCCCTGGACTCGCAATTTGCCAGTTTACCGTTGCTGTCAAAGGAAAACTTTTGTTTTGTCAGCATATTGGTCTTGGCCTTTTCTTCGGTCTTTCTGATTTTGGCCGCTTTTTCCGCACAGCCGATTACACTTTTCAAGGTTTCCAGATTCCGGTCAAAGAAACGCACCACTTCTTCACCCGTTATTTTGCTGACCACCTTTGCGGCATCCTGATTGTCCAGTTTCGTCTTGGTCTGACCTTCAAACCTTGGGTCGGGATGCTTGATGGAAACCACTGCCGTCATACCGTTGCGCACATCCGCACCGGTAAAATTGACATCCTTTTCTTTTAAGATGCCCAATTCCCTTGCGTACGAATTGATGATATTGGTAAAAGCGCTCTTGAAACCCGTCAGATGCGTGCCGCCTTCCGCATTGTAAATATTGTTACAAAAACCAAGTACATTTTCATGAAATTCATTTACATATTGAAACGCAGCTTCAACGGATATCCCTTCACTTTCCCCTGAAAAAGAAATCACATCGTGGATTCCTTCTTTCGATTTGTTCATGTCCTTGATAAAACCCGTAATGCCTTCCGGTTCATGGAACTCCACATGTTCCGTAACTTCTTTGCGCTTATCCTCATAAATTATGGTAAGGCTTGGATTTAAGTAAGCCGTTTCATGCAGCCTGCTCTTTACCTCATCCTCCCTAAACCGGGTCTTGTCAAAGATGGTGTCATCCGGGAGAAAATTAATGACGGTTCCCGTTTCTTTTGTCCTTCCTACCACGGGCAGAAGACCATTTACCAAATCGGTCACCGGTATTCCTTTTTCATAACTGTCCTCATATATCTGCCCCCCGCTTTTGACTCTCACAGTCAATCGGTTGGACAGTGCATTTACAACAGAAGAGCCTACCCCGTGCAATCCTCCGCTGGTTTTATATGCGTTGTTGTCAAATTTACCGCCGGCATGAAGGGTGGTAAAAACAAGACGCTCCGCACTAATGCCTTTTTCATGCATTCCTACCGGAATCCCCCTGCCGTTATCCTCCACTGTAGCTGAACCGTCCGCTTCCAGCGTGACCTTTATCGTATCACAGTACCCCGCCAGATGCTCATCCACCGCATTATCCACAATTTCATATATCAAGTGGTTAAGTCCCTTGGTAGACACACTGCCGATATACATGCCGGGCCGTTTCCTGACAGCTTCCAGCCCCTCCAGCACGGTAATGCTTGAAGCATCATAATTATTTGCTTTTGCCATTTGGTTACTCTCCTTTTTACCGCAAAAAAAATCTTTGCACACATACGCAGTATACCATAGATTTAGTATGTGTGCAAAGAAAAATATACTATGTGTAGTGAATCTAATACACTTTACACGCTTATTTTTTTACAGCAGGCTATGGCAAGCGCTCCGGGGCCGATATGGCAGGCTACGCTTAAAGAAAGCGGGTCTAAATGAATGTCATAACCGGGAAATACCTCAGAAAGCTCAGCCTTTAACTGCTCAGCCGCCTCACTGTTGTGTGTGTGTGCAATCTGAAGCCAGATTCCCTTTTCCTCGGTGAGTCCGCCGAAACGGTTAATAATATCGTTCTTAATTGCGGTAATCATAATAGACTTACCTTGTGTGGTAGTCCTGGCTTTTGCAAATGCATCCAGTTTATCTCCCTGTATCTGTAATACGGGCTTTAACTTCAATATGGTACCGAGAGCCGCGGCTGCCGGCGTAATCCGGCCTCCTTTTTTCAAGTAATACAGGGTATCCAGCATAATATATATGCTGCTGTTTGATTTATCATTTTCCAGAAACTCTTTGATTTCACTGCCGCTTTTTCCCTTGGAAGCCAAAAGCTTTGCATCCAGCACGGACTGTCTTTGGGTAACAGAAATACGCTGGTTGTTTACCACATGTACCTTCCCCTCAAATTCCGGTTCCTGAGAAAGCATGATGGCGCTCTGGCAGGAGCCCGATAAGCCGCTGCTCATGGGAATATGAACAACTTCATCATTTTCCTGTAACAGTTCCTTCCATAGGTTCATAACCGACTCCGGAGATGGCTGGCTTGTCCCTATATCATCTCCGCCCACAAGCATATCGTAAAACTCCTCCTGGGTCAAATCGATATCCTCAAAATATGTTTTTTCTCTAATCATAAAAGGCATTGGCAGAACTGCCACCGAAAGTTCCTTTGCCTGCTTTTGGGTAATACCGCTGTTTGAATCTGTAACTATCGCAATCTTTGACATAATTTCCTTTCCATGCCCTGCATCAGGCACTAATCCGTATGAAAACTATTGTACCTTTAGATGCTTGTAAAGTCAACACCATTCCACAATCCCTGCTTATCTAACTGCGGCAGCTTTCCCGCATACTTTTGCACACAGTCGGATGCCTGCTTCAAAACTGCCGAATCGTGATAAATATCTGCCAGTTTAAACTGCAAATCCCCGCTTTGCCGGATACCAAACAAATCTCCCGGTCCCCGCAGTTTCAAATCTTCACCGGCAATATAAAATCCGTCATTGGACTGTTTCAGGATATCCAGACGTTCTCCGGCCTCCTTTGCATCGTTGGTGTTGACAAAAATACAATAGCTTTGGTGTTTTCCCCTGCCCACGCGTCCGCGAAGCTGATGAAGCTGCGCAAGGCCGAACCGCTCGGCATTTTCCACCATCATCACGGTGGCATTGGGCACATTAATACCAACCTCTATGACCGTGGTGGATACCAGCACATCAATCTGTCCGGCCGCAAACTCCTCCATAATGCGGTTTTTATCCGCAGAACGCATTTTCCCGTGCAGGCAGGCCACCCGAACGGACGCCGGCAATGCCGCCTTTAACTTTTCCGCATAATCCCCCACATTTTCCATACCGGGAAGTTCTCCCTCTTCCACCATGGGGCAGATACAATACACCTGTCTTCCCGCTGCTATTTCCTTCTCTATAAAAGCATATGCCTTCTGCCGGTAACCGGGCCCGACCACACAGTTTTTAATGGGCTGCCTGCCCGCCGGCAGTTCATCAATAATGGAGATATGCAAATCCCCGTACAGAATAATCGCAAGGGTTCTGGGAATCGGCGTGGCGCTCATGACAAGAACATGGGGATGATTCCCTTTATCTTTTAAAGCTTCCCGCTGTCTTACCCCAAAACGGTGCTGCTCATCCGTAATGACAAGCGCCAGATTCTTGAATGAAACTTTGTCCTGAATAACCGCATGGGTTCCCAATACCAGATTTGCCCTGCCGCTTGACAATTCTTCATATATTTCTTTTTTTACGCCTGCTGTCTGTGAACCGGTCAGAAGCACCGGCCGAAACGGCAGATGATATCTCCTGGTCAGTTCGCTGATGGTTTCATAATGCTGCCTTGCCAATACCTCCGTAGGCGCCATCATCGCCCCCTGATAACCATTGGTTACACATAAAAGCAGCGCCCAGATTGCCACAATTGTTTTTCCGGAGCCAACATCTCCCTGTACCAGACGGCTCATAACATTTTCGCCTGTCATATCGGCTTTGATTTCTTCAATTACCTTTAACTGTGCCTTCGTGAGCCGGTACGGAAGCGCCTCTAAAAAACGCACGGTTTCCGCCGTTTCCATCATGGGCGCATGGTTCTTTTCCTTTTCAAGCAACGACTTGGACTCTCTTACCATAAGAAGGAAAAAGAAAAATTCATGAAATATCAGCCTTCTTCTGGCTGCCGCCAACTGCTCTTCATTTTCCGGGAAATGAATGGCGCAAATCGCCTTTTCAAACGGCATCAGGCTTTCCTCGGCAAGCAGTTCTTTGGGAAGCATTTCTTCCGGCAGGGGACACAGGCTCAACGCCTGCCTGACTGCCTTTGCCACCGCCTGATTGCTCAGTCCCTTAGTAAGCGGATACCTGGGCTGGATAAATGCCATCAGGCTGCGGTATTCTTCTTCCTTATAGATTCTGGGCTGTTCCATCACCAGGGAATGGTTCGCCTTTTCCTGCACCATGCCGTAAAATAAATATACCTGCCCACTTTTTAAAGTATTTTTGAGAAAAGCCATGTTAAAAAAAGTCAGCTGCATGGAAGCAGAACTGTCCCGGATGGATACCGTTACAATTTTTAAGTTTCTTACCTGCTTTAAAACCGGCATTCCCACAATGAGTCCTTTTACGGCACAGACCCTTCCGGCTTTTATATTGCTTATGGGAACCGGTTCCCCGAAAGTTTCATAATCCCTCGGAAATGCAAACAAAAGCTCCCCAATGTTTTCTATATGCAGTTTACGAAAAAGAGCGGCGGATTTCTCCCCCACTCCCTTCAAGGTGGTAATATCTGATTGTAATTCCATAAAAACCTCTATTCGGCTGACACAATATAATAATAAATCGGCTGTCCGCCATACTGTAACTCTACATCGCACCCGGAATACTTTTCTTCCACAGCCTGTTTGATATTTTCAGCGTCTGCCTCATCCACATCACTGCCGTAATAAATGCTGATAAGTTCCATATCATCATCCATCATGGCATCCACCATGCCTAACGTAATTTCGGACAAATCAGAGCCCACCGTCAATATTCCGGCGTCCCCGATACCCATATAATCTCCCTGTCTGATTACCTTATCTTCTATCTGGGTATCCCTGACAGCATATGTGACTTCACCTGTCTTTACATTGCTGATTTCCTCGGACATTACGGCAACATTCTCCTCTGCCGATAAATCCGGCACAAAATTGATTACTGCCGTAATTCCCTGAGGTACCGTTTTGGTGGGAATAACAATAATCTTTTTATCTTTCACCAACTGGGCCGCCTGATTGGCCGCCAAAATCACATTTTTATTGTTGGGAAGAATATAAACCGTATCCGCATTTACCTTTTCTATGGCATCCAGCATGTCTGCGGTGGACGGATTCATGGTCTGTCCGCCTTCTATGACATAGTCAACACCCAGTCCCCTGAAGATTTCATTCATACCCTCCCCAAGGGAAACCGCCACGAAGCCGGACGGTTTTCTCTCTGCCGGTTCCGGAGCTGCCCCGGTATCTGCCGTTTCTTTTTCCTCTTCCTTTTTCTTCTCCGCTTCTTTAAACAGCTTTTCCTGATGCTCAAGACGCATGTTGTCTATCTTCATATTGGACAATGCACCATACTTGAGAGCCCGCTGAATCGCCAATCCGGGGTCGTTGGTATGTACATGTACCTTAACCACATCATCGTCAGCCACACATACAATGGAATCACCGATGGATTCCAGAAATTCCTTAAAATCCAATTCCTGTTTAATATTAAAGGTCCGGTTCAGCATAATGATAAATTCAGTGCAATAACCAAACTTAATATCCGCTTCTGCTTTTACATCCTGTTTTGCTCCGGGACGTTTAGCCTCCTGCACATCTGCAATGGTATAATCAATTTCTTTTCCCAAAAAAGCGTCATAAGCGCCGGCAAGCACCTCCACCAGTCCCTGTCCGCCGGAATCCACCACACCTGCCTGCTTTAATACAGGCAAAAGTTCCGGTGTCTGGCTCAAAACATAGCGGGCATGCTCGATAATCCTGCCGATAAAACCGTCCATATCCTCCACGCCATCTTCCGCCAGTCCCCTTGCTTTCTCTGCCGCACCCCTGGCAACCGTAAGAATGGTACCTTCCTTCGGCTTCATAACTGCCTTATACGCCGTTTCGACTGCCTTGTCAAGGGCATCGGTCAAAGCAGGTATGTCGATTACCTCCAATTCCTTGATGCTTCTGGTAAGTCCCCTTAAAAGCTGGGATAAAATCACCCCGGAATTTCCTCTTGCACCACGAAGGGAGCCGGATGAAATAGCTTTACATAAAGACTTCATGTCAGGATTTTCACCAAGGGCCAAAACCTCTTTTGCGGCAGACATGATAGTCAAAGTCATGTTGGTACCGGTATCTCCGTCCGGAACCGGGAACACGTTTAATTCGTTAATCCACTCTTTTTTTGAATCCAAATTCTTTGCGCCGGCTAAGAACATCTTTGCGAGCATCTTAGCGTCGATTGTATTTAAAGCCACAATACATCCTCCTTAATCAATCACTCTTACACCTTCGACAAAGATGTTGATTTTTTCAACTTCAATACCGGTGAATTCTTCCACCTTGTATTTTACACTGTCCACCAGATTGTCGGTAACAGCCAGAATGCTCACTCCATATGCCACAATGACATGAAAATCCAGTGTCAGTTTATTATTTTTAATGGATACGGCAATTCCTCTCGTGAGATTTTCCATCTTGAGTAACTTTGCCAGTCCATCCCTTGCCGAATAGCCGGCCATACCTACAATGCCAAAACATTCCACGGCAACGCTTCCTGCATATTGGGCAATGACTTCATTGTCAATCGTAATGTTACCCATATGAGTATTCATAGAAGAACCTTTCATATTGAACCTCCTTCTTGCACACCGGCGCTTTCCACCAGTATACATATATACTGTATTATAACTGCTTTTTCTAAAAAATGGAATAAAAAAATTCAAAAATTCAAAAAACTTGACTTTTTGCTTGCAATTCGCCATCATTTCTGTTAATATATCAATGTTGCGAGTTTTACTCGTTTTAGATTTATGCAAAAAACAGATTAATGCTAATGCATTTTGAGGAGGTGTCAAGATGGCTAAATGTGATATTTGCGGCAAAAGCGTTCAATTTGGTAATAACGTAAGCCATTCTAATAGAAAGACCAGCAGAATTTGGAAACCCAATATCAAAAGAGTAAAGTGCAAAGTAAACGGCGGTTCCAAAAGAATTCATATCTGCACACGTTGTCTGCGGTCAGGCGCTGTAGAAAGAGCTTAATAACAACACATTGTAATGTAAAGGCGGTACAGTTTTCTGCACCGCCTTTTTATTCTGCCCTTTTTCGCCTCTCGTATTCGCGGTTTATCATTTGCACCAGTTCCGCATCCCCGCATAAATTGTCAGGATGGAAAATCTTTAACAAATCCTTATACCGCTTTCTTAATGTCAACGGATTTGTCGCTCCCCGGAATAACACCCTTGCAATATCTTCTGTTTCCGCCATTGCACTGTGCTCCTTCTTCCGATACTCTTTTTCCATTTCAAACCGGGAACGTTCTTTATCCAGCCTGCGTCTGTCTGCGTCCAGCTGAATAAAAGCATCTTTTAATATCTGCATTTTTTTGTCAAAAAACAGATTGTCATCCTTCAACCGTTTCTGTTCCATAACGATTTTATGGTTCAGCATGTCCATTTCCGTTCGGAACTGTGCGCGCTCTTTGATTAACCTTTCCTTAAACTCCGCTGCCTCACGTTTTTCATTTTCAAGACGGATATTTTCCCTAAACAAAAACAGTTTTTGTTCCCTAAGTTCTTCATCGCTCTCTGCCTTTAAAAGGGCTTCTACGTCAATCATGATATTCTCTCCCACAGCCATGGCTTAATCGCAGCTATAGCAGTTATAACCGATAAACAAAAGCAGCGCAATAATGATGATACCTACAAAATCATTGTGAAGAAACAACATTATCAGCATGCCGATAGCTACAAAAAACGCCAGCAATCCCATCATTTTCTTCATGTCCACGCGGCACACCCCACACTCCTGCTCTCTATACAGGATATGCGCCGTATGGGAAAATGTGCCTTATTGTGCTGTTTTTTCCGGAAACGCTATTTCCACTGCTTCCGCATCCGGAATCATCTCTTCTTTTTTGGAGGTAAATTTGTCAACCAGGTCCGGAATCATGTCAAGTACCTTTGTTACCGTATCCTGATTCTTGATATTGACAAGCTTGGTAGAGCCGTTTTTCCCTATAACCAGCACCGCACTGGGTGTCATTTTTCCGCCCAGACCTCCGGCTCCGCTCTGTTTCTTTTTTTCACCATTGCTGCCTGCTCCGGCGCCAACGCCAAAAGAAACATCAACCAGGGGAAGGATAATGGTATCCCCTATCTGGGTTGCCTCACCTACCACTGTCTTGGTGGAAAGTACGGTATCCATCCCTTTCAGTAATGATTCCAAAACTCCGCCAAACTGATTCTCTGCCATGATTATTCCTCCCTTTTAAGTTGCTTTATAAAAATACGCAGCTGCTTATCCAGCAATATCTTTCCTGCCTGAAGCAGAAGGGTAAAAACGGTGATTTTTCCTTTTAAATAGATATTTCCGTTCAGCACCGCTTTCTCAAAATCCGCTTCCATATTCACATTATTGCCCAATACGGGTGACAGCATACCATACAAAGCGCAAAGATATCCTGTTGTGTCCGGTGAACCGGTTCCGACTTGCACATCCGCTTTTATCACTCTGGGACGGATACTTTTCAAAACCTTAAACAGCCTGCACCATACCCTCTTGTACAACCTTTGATTGTCAATATCGGTTAAAATATTTTTGTAATAAGAAATATTTTCTGCAATATGCTTTATCTTATCACAAATTGATTTAATTGTGTACCAAATCTTTGCGAATATGTTTTTTATTTTTTGGATTTTGTCCTGCAGCCAAATTACCGGATGTTTCCAAAAAACAATTTTCTGCTCCGGCTCATCCTGCACATCCTCCTGCCCTGCTTCATCCACTTTTAACATGCTTTCTGCCGTATCGGGTGATGCCTGCGGCGACGCTTCGTCCACTTCTTCTTTTTGCCGCGCATCTGCCTGTTTTTCTTCCTGTACCTGCTTTGGTTCCTGTGCTTTTTCCTTCACCTGCTCCGGTTCCTTTACACCGGAAGCAAACAACTTTATGCCAAAAAGCCGCACAATAAGGCTTGCAGGTTTAGGATAATCAAACCGCACTGTCAATATATGCAGGAGAAAGGAAGCCCTTGCTTTCAATACAATCTCCTTTTCACTTTTGCTGCCTTTTATCCGGTATCTCACCGGCACAAAAAGCACCAAAAGAACCAGCACAAAAAGCAGTCCCAGTATGCATAACAGGACAATGCCGATTATGGCCAGTATTTGCAAAATCACATGTAACATTTCAGATACTCCTTTAACCGGCAGTTCCCCTGTGCCGCAAACGATTCCTCGGCAATCTTTTGCACGATTCCCACCGCTTCCTCATAACTGCCTGCAATCCCAACCACATAAGGCGGGTTATCCCTGTAATATTTCTGGGACAAATATCCTGCCTTGTGTATTTCAAGCTGGTCCGAAGCATTCTTTGCCAGTGTAACTACATAAGCCTCCAGAAACTTTGCATGTTTCTGTAATTTATGTATTACCTTATTCGGATTATTGACCGACTCTCCAATGTATAAACGTGGATACAGTTCCATACCGGCTCCTTTTACAAGTTAATGCCTTTTCCATAGATTTAATCATATCATATTTTATTTCCAAACCAAAGCAAAAACTGAAAAAAAATCAACGGCCGGTCTGTTTTGCCCGGTTTCCGTTGATTTTTTTACATTACAAAAATTTACGTCAATAATACTTTCTGGTACCCCAGAGATTATTCCTTTTCATTTCCAGATACTCCCCATAAGCTTTCTCCAAAATCTGTTTTTCGTTAGCAAATTTAAGGAGATGGTACGCTTCATGGTATTTGTAAAACCCGGAATCAACAAAATACTCTTCGCGCTGTGGTTTACTGTAATAACTATCCGCCATCATCAAATACCAGTGGACCTCTTTCGCTACGACATCTTCCGGCACATTAAAGGAATATTCGCTTTTCCCGATGTATTTGATAACTGATGCCTGAGCTCCTGATTCCTCCAGCACTTCCCTGAGCGCTGTTTCCTTGAACTCTTCGCCTTCTTCCACTGTTCCCTTTGGCAATACCCATCCTTCGTATTTATTTTTAAAATTTTTATACAAAAGAAGTATCTTCCCACGGAATATAACCACACCGCCGCAACTGGTTGCTTCTATCATTGCAATTCCTCCTGCCATTGGTGTGTCAATTTGTTTGACCTAAAACCAGTATAGTCCAAATACGCATGGGGCGCAACTGTTTTTATTTGGGATTTTCTGCAAGCAGCGCCCGGCGTGGCATCCCCGGCGTGCATTTGATTCCATAAAGGACCGTGTAAAAACGCCGGTAC
>CAJTMB010000010.1 GCA_910577105.1 uncultured Lachnospiraceae bacterium
GTTACGCAGGTAGGTCTGATATGTCTGTGCATATAAATCGGTAGGTGTAAGTTGTAATTTTTATAGAATGCTTGTATAGCCGATAGTTTTAGGAGTGCACTGGACATATTGTATGTTTAGTGTATTTTTTTGTTTGAAAAGGAGTTTTTTATGAAATTATTAAATAGCCGGGAGGCAAAAAAGGAGGCAGACAGAATATGAATGTAATTATACTTGGTTCCGGAGGCTGTGTCAGCACGCCAAAGGCATGTTGTAACTGTCGTGTATGTATGGAAGCGCGGCAAAAAGGATTTCCTTATGCAAGAACGGGATGCAGTCTGTTTATTGAAGACGTAAATATATTGATTGATACGCCGGAAGATATCAATGCTTCATTGAATAATTCCGGCATACAAAAGGTCGAACATATTTTATACAGTCATTGCGACCCCGACCACACAATGGGAATGCGTGTGATTGAACAGTTGAAAATGGATTGGCTTGCCGATTCGCTGGGAAAGAAACCGGATAATCCGATAGAAGTTGCTTCTTTACCTGCCATTCTCGAAGACATTAAAAAGCAGGGTACAAAATATGGCTCAGTGATTGCATATTATGAAGCAAAGGGTCTTATATACACAAGAGAAATCCGCACTTTGAAATATGACAATATTTTAGTTGAACTGATTCCGGTAGATGAACAGGAACACGTGGCAATATTTATTATTTCCTCTAACAGTAAAAAGATAATTTATGCCCCATGTGATGTAAAGCCGTTTCCAAGGTCAGAGAAATTTCAGGGTGCAGATGTTTTAATTATTGGCAATACAATTGTCGGAGATATATTAAAAGGGGGCTTCGTGTTAAATAAAGATAACCCACTGAGAAAAGAACTGTTTACCCTGGAGGAAATTGATACGTTGCGGAAACAGTATGGAATCAAGGAAGTTTTTATTACACATTTAGAGGAGGACTGGGGAAAATCATATGATGATTATAGAGAATTGGAGAAAGAATTGAACTTCATACATTTTGCATATGACGGATTGAAAATACAGTTATAAAAAATTCTCCTCATCTACCCACATCTACATATTTCCATGAAAATATAAAAAGGAATGCGACACGCTTGTTGTCACATTATTAATGCTAAAATAAACATAAGGAGGATTAAAACATGCCATTTACCGAGATATGTATTTATCAAGTCAAACCGCAAAAAGTAGAGGAATTTGAAGCAGTCATGCTTGAAGCAAAATCTATCTTAGAAAAGCAGGAGGGATTGCTTCTGCTTCGGCTTATTAAAAGAGGATATCATATAGATATGGAGCAAATTAAAGAGGGACTTCCTCCTCTTAAAATCACACGCATTGTAAAAAGTGTTAAGTATATGCTCTATTGGGAATTTGATACGAAAGAAAACTATGGAGTATCGCAGAAAAATCTTTACAACAGTTATTGGAAGTCTATCGAAAAATGTTTAATCGCTCCGCATGACAAATATTTAGGGGAGGGAGTGTTTTAATGGACTTGGCATACTGTGGATTGAATTGTAAGGAATGTCCTGTTTATTTGGCTTCTATCGGTAAAGACACAGCCGAACAAATCAGATTGGCAGATGAGTATTCAACTGTTGCTTACAAATTTTCAAAAGAAGATATGTATTGTTTGGGATGCCATTCTGATACTGTATCACAAAAGATGTGTGGGAAATGTGAAATCAGAATATGCGGTGCAAAAAAAAAATTATGGAAACTGCGCTGAGTGTACCGAATTTCTCTGTTCCACACTTGAAAAATATTTAGATGATAATTCAGACAATCTGAACAATCTAAAACAGCTTGCCACTAAATACAAAGAAGAGTGATGATATGCAGATAGACAGACTTATTCAAATTGTGTTTCTCTTGTTAAGGCATGAAAATATAACAGCGAAACAATTGGCAGAAGAACTTTGCGTTTCCACCCGCACAATATATAGGGACATCAATATCCTTTCGATTGCGGGCATACCGATTATGTCACAAAAGGGGTATGGCGGAGGGCTGTCTCTATTACAGGGTTTCTCATTGGATAAATCTTATTTTACCCAAGAGGAGCAAAACAATATTGTACAGGCGCTGCAGATTTTAAAGTTGTCAAACTACCCCGACGCAGACAAATCATTAAATAAGGTTGCCGGATTGTTTAGTCACAATTTGCAGTCCGAATGGTTGGAAATTGATTTTTCCTATTGGGGCAGTCCCGAAAAAGAGCGGAATAACATTACAGTTTTAGAACGTGCGATAATCAACAAATATGTGATTACGTTTACTTATTATAATGCAGAATTGACGATAACCAATCAGGTTGTGGAACCGTTAAAATTAGTATTCAAATCACACGCTTGGTATCTTGTTGCCTATTCAAAACATAAAAAAGATATTCGCACTTTTAAAATGTCCCGCATAAGGGAGCTTCAAATAACAAATCAGTTATTTGAGCGTGAATTGCCAAAGGATTTTTCCATTACTCCTACCTATAAAGAAGAATACAATACGCCCATATTCATATTGCATTTTTCAGAAAAAATAGCGTATAAAGTTTATGATGAATTTCAAGAAAAGTACATCAAGAAATTAGATGACGGTACGTTGGAGGTGACTTTCAGATACCAACTTAGCGATTGGACTTTCCTTTATCTGCTTTCCTTTGGTGAATATGTTGAAATTATTGAGCCTATTGAAGCAAGAAATATTTTAAGGGAAAAGGCGCAGAAGATACTTTCTATGTATTAACAAATTATCATGCGTCTAAACCAAATAAAGCAGATTGACAGCGTTCTATTGCGTACCAAGACTTTTCTTATATTTACAAATTAGATTATGTTACTCGAATTAATAATTATAAGTTCTGAGGTTGCTTTTACTATGAACCAAAGAATTTCTTGTAAAATAAATACGCCTTGCTATTTGGGTATATACTTCTTGCAAATCTGTCCATGGAATATACGACGTGTCCGTAGGGAAAAAAGAATTTGCTATTTTTTAATTTCATGAGTATTCCGTAAATTTAAAAAGAGGGCTTTCTATCTCACAGACAGTATCCACGGGGATAATAGTTCCGTTTTCCATGGTTATTTTGTGTGATTGTTCGTCCAGTTTTTTTACAGTCCCGGTTACTGTATGGCAGTTGCCGCCTTCCTTTTTTGCATCAGGGGAAAAGTATGTGACGGCAATTTCCGGATGCAGTGCAATATGTTCCCGAATCATTTGCAGGCGTCTGTCCAGTTCTTCTTTTCTGTCTTCATCCAATTGCGGCATTGCGTCCGTCACCCTTGCTGTTTCCTCCATGGCGGCCTCCAGCCCGGTTAATGCGGCAAAAGGAGAAAACTGGGCTGCCCTGTCCAATGCGGACATCTGTGGGTGTACTGCGGATACATGGTGCGGCAGGTTTATAATATCGTCATATTTTCCCATTATGCTTTGTGTCCTCCAATCTGCCGGTTTCTCTCGACGGCCGTCGCGCCTTCTTCCAGGTTCATGCCCTTTAATATGGCGTTTTTCCCATACTTCTTTTTTGCAGTCAGCACGGCTTCCTGAAGGGCGCGTTCTTTTTTTAGCCGGGCTTCCTTTTCCTGTTTTTGTTTTTCCAACGCATTGTAATCCGTAAACAAGTCCATCTGGACAAAATGATTTTCCTCTTTATCTGCGTCGTTCTCATCAATCAAATGATTTGCCGTTACATTGATTCTGCGTACCAGAAGGGATTTATCTACAATGGAATCATAAAGCTCCATGACTGCTTCCACAATCCGGTTTGTGGAAGAAGTCGGGCTTTTCAGGTTGACGGTGCCGTGTGCATGTTTGGGAATCTGCCTTCCATATCTGTCTGTGGTAACTTCCCCTTTATATTTTTTACCGGTTTCCGGGTTCGTCAGATTTTGGGTGTCATATCCCACAGTGAGTACCATCTGGTCCGTAACCAGCTTTTTGGCTACCAAATCCAGAACAAGCAAATCAGCCATTTCCTTCACTACCAGTTTTGCTTTAGCAAAATCATAAGGGGACTGGAGAACCTGTCCGGAACTGATGCTGTTTGATTCGGGTTTATACTGCTTAATCAAGTCGATGGTCGTGGGTTCCCATCCCCATGCATGGTCTATTAACAATTCGGCATTGATGCCAAACAATTTATAAAGCAGGTCTTCATTGTAATAGCATTGGCTGTTGCCTATGGAGCACCTTGCCACATCCCCCATGGTGAACATGCCGTGTTCCGCCAGTCTTTTGGCATAGCCGTGACCGACCCGCCAAAAATCCGTGATTGGCGTATGCTCCCACAAAAGCTTACGGTAGCGCATCTCGTCCAGTTCCGCAATCCGCACCCCGTTACTGTCCGGCTCTACGTGCTTTGCCACTATGTCCATGGCAACCTTGCATAAATACAGGTTTGTTCCTATGCCGGCAGTGGCAGTGATGCCTGTCTGTGCCAGCACGTCCCGTATTATCTTTGCTGCCAGTTCCCTGGCGGAAAGGGAATAGACCTTCAGATAGGCGGTGACATCCATAAACACCTCGTCAATGGAATACACATGGATGTCCTCCGGGGCGACATATTGCAGGTATATCTGATAAATCCGGGTACTGTATTCCATGTAAAGGGACATGCGGGGAGGCGCGATGAGATAGGAAACCGCAAAATCCGCGTGCGCCCGCAGGGTGTCTGCAAAGTAAGATTCTCCCGAAAACGCATGGTTTGGGGCCTTACTTTTTCTTTCCCGATTCACTTCCCGGACTCTCTGCACCACCTCAAACAGCCTTGCCCGGCCTGAAATACCGAACTCCTTTAAGGAAGGGGAGACGGCAAGGCAAATGGTTTTTTCCGTTCTTGTCTCATCTGCCACCACCAGATTGGTATTCATAGGGTCCAACTGCCTTTCCACGCACTCTACGGAGGCATAAAAGGACTTTAAGTCAATGGCAATATACACACGCTCATTTTTCAAAACCGTTATCTCCTGTTAATAAAATCGGATGCAGCAAAGGATGAATGTTATTATCTATAGTATACACAAAATCTCTCTACTAATCTACACTGTAACCTTGAGTTTTCGCATTTTGCACAGCGGCTGCCGGGGCAGGCCCTTGATTCCATAAGGGACCGTGTAAAAACGCCGGTACTTAGAGGTTGTATTTTAACCTCTTATGTACCGTTGCGTTTTTACCCGAGCGAAAGCATGTCCCGTGGGAACAAGGGCCTGCCCCGGCAGCCGCTGTGCAAAATGCGGAAACTCTATCACTGTAACTTATTGACTGTGAAAAAGTAAAGCAGTATGATGAAAAAAGGAGGAAATACTATGAGAAAAAGGTGGATTTTGGTGGGATTAGCAGGATTTTTTGTGTTCATTACATTATTTACGGCGGGAGTTTTACCGGTTTGCGCCAATCATGCATCATCAGATGCCTTTAGGGATACGGAAGTCAGTTTTAAGGGGCAGACTCAGAAGGAAGACGATTATTCTGAAATGGTTGAGGAAGTGCTAAAAAACTATGTGGCGGATGGGTATGAAGTCAGTTATTTTTGGATTCAGGATGCCGAGTATATGGAAAAGAGGGACTGGACTGAGCCTAAGGTGATGCTCTACCAGTGTGATATGACAAAAACGGAAGGTGATGAACTGGCGGTGCCTTTTTGTATCTGGGTGGAAAAAACAGACGAAGGTTATATTGTGGAAACGGATTTCAAGCAGTCACTTTTCCGATGGGCGCTAATGAACAGCTATCTTAAAAACGTCAGCAATCTGGAATTGAGCGGTGCCGCCGCGTATCTTACGCCGAATTACATTTTACTTTGGAAAAACGATTTTTTCCATGCGTTTCTTCCGGCAGACAGCGGTTATGCCAGTCCTTATTACGGCTGTCTTGGTGAGGACATGATACTTTGCTCCGGCTATGATGCTGCGGACTGGGAATCGGTTTACAAAGATGCCTATCAGGTGATGTATGAGTACCAAAAGCTGATAGACGGTGATTTGAGCCAGAATATCCGATTTGCGGAAGAATATGACGCAAGCTATTACAGGGGGGGCGCAGGGGAGGAAAAGGAACCGGAAGATTTTGAAAGTCCGGAAGATTATGACGCATATATAACCGGATGGACGGATTATAAATTTGAACTTGCATACAAGACATGGCTTGAGGATTATGAGTCGTCAGGCGGAAAAGAATATTATATTACTTTTGATACAAAGTACGGGGAAGCACAGCGCAAGCTGCTGGACAGGATGTGTCTTGATAGGGATTTGCAAAGCTTAGTAAAAGATTTTTTCAAAAAATTTACTAAGCTTCGCAGATAAGTTTATTTATTTTTTCTAAGAAGAAGTAACGTCATAATCACCGCGCACACAAGGAAAGCGCAGCCGCCGATAATGCCTGTAGGGGCAGGCCCGATAAAAGGATTGATATTCGTGCCGTCCGTAAACAGAACGGGAGCGGCGGCAAATCCGTTTAAACTGCCGTGGGCAAGCACAGCGGGCAGGCAGCTTCCTGTTTTTAACGTAATAAAAGAAAAAATAATGCCCATGACGATGCAGAAGCCGCACATGGCAAGGATGCCGGTTACAGGAAAGCCCGGATATCCCGTGCCGTAGTTGTGGCCGAGCATGGTGATGGGTGCGTGCCAGACACCCCAGATAATGCCGCTTATGAGAAGCGTGGGCAGTATGCCGAATTTTTCTTTCATTTTGGGAAGGAGATAGCCCCTCCAGCCCCATTCTTCCCCAAAGCAGGTAATGCAGTTTAACAGCGGGCCAAGCAATAGGGCGGAAAGAATTTGTGCTGCCAGAGTAATCTGCAAAAGCCGCGGTGTGATGTCAAGTTGCCCGTTAGCTGACATGATGGCTTCCAGATATGACAAGCTGCCGTCAAACCTGTCCGGGAAAATCAAAAAGTATATGGCAGCGCCAATCATGGACAGTATGACAGGTCCGAACCAGCCGAACAGGAAATAGGGAATGCTGCGCTTTCCTGTTTTGGGCTTAATCCACGAATCGCGAAACCCTTCCTTTGTGAACAGCCGGGTAAGCAGTACGCCGATGGCGGGGAAAAACATGGTGCTTCCGATAAGGAATGTACCGGCAGCAGGCATTGCGGCGGATATTTTGGGCAGAAAGGGCCAGATTACCAGAAAATCCACCAGATAAGTGATGGCAAAGGTAATGCCCAGATACATGAGGATTCTTTTGGTAATCAGTTTTTTGTCGTCCATCCTATTTTCCTCCTGTAATTTTGACAGCGGTTCCGTAAGCAATCACTTCCGCAGCGCCGGACATGACGGAAGAAGTGCCGTAACGGACATTGATGATGGCGTCCGCACCCAGGGCTTCCGCCTCGTCCACCATGCGTTTTACGGCAATCTGCCTTGCCTCGTTAAGCATCTGGGTATAGCCGACAAGCTCGCCGCCTACCAGAGTTTTCATGGCGGCCATAAAGTCCCTGCCTACATTTTTGGTGTGTACCACGGTTCCTTTTACGATACCGAGGGCATCAATTTCTTTTCCGGGAATATAATCAATATTTAGAAGCTTCATCCAATTCTCCTCCTTCAATCTCTTTCAAACGTTCTCTCAGTGCCAATAGCGTTCCAATTATTCCGATTAGCGGGAATAATAAAAATAATGTGATGAGCGGCATGTGTTCGGCGATTGCGGCAACGGTAATCAGTCCCATGGGAATCAGCATCAGGATGATGGGAATGGTTGCGGCAATCAGGGCATTTTTCTTTAAAACCCTTTTATCTTTTCTTTTGATGTCCATAAATCTGGTACCTCCTTCCTCCATATTTTCCATGTCGGTGAGAAGCTGCCCGATATCCAGGGTTTCCAAATTTGCATCTTCCGCCAAAAGCCTGTGGCAGAATGTTTCGACTTCTTCTAAGTTTTTGCGCTCTCGTTCCATGACAATCAGGTGGCGCCTCAGACAGTCCTCCAGCGTAAGATAATGAAGCTGTAGCTTTTTAATGTCTTCTATCGGTATCCCCAGTTTTCGGAGCAGTTTAATTTGTTGCAGCGCGGCAATATCCTCCGGTGCATAATCCCGGTATCCGTTGTTTGTGTTGCGGGAAGGATTTAAAAGTCCCTGCTGTTCATAAAAACGAATGTTTTTCTTGGTGATGCCTACAGTCTGCTCTACTTCATTGATTTTCATCCAATCCTCCTCTCATGGGCATATCGTATACCTTCCACAAGGTGGAAGGTCAATAGTATTCTTAAATTTTCTTAAAAAAGTTATTCTTGTATTCAGTTTATTCCAAAATTAGTGTAAAGTCAAGGCTGCGGGGGTATGCTTATGATAACTTACACTACGACGCCGGATGCAAAAAGCATACGGATGATGGCTATACTATACAGGAAGAAAAATAAGGCACTTGACATCCGGTGGCGCAAACTGCTGCTGGGATGTATATTAAGCATGGTGGTAATTGCCATGAGTGTGGCAGGCATGGTACTTACAAATTACGGGGAAGCATATTGGATTGCTTTTTTTGCCGTGGGAGCCGTTATTTTTGGTTTGGCTGTTTACCTGACCGTGGACGCCAAAAGACAATTGTATCAAAAAGTTGCGAAAGAGGACATGCTTACAAAAGACCGGAAACAGACTTATGTTTTTGGGGAAGAAATCCAGGTTGATGCCGGGGACAGCAGCAGTATCCTGTTCTGGGATATGATAGAAGAATGGGGAGAAATAAAACATTTTCTTTATCTCCGATTTGAGGATTCTTATCTTTGGCTGGATAAGAACAAAATGAAACGCCATGAGGTGGAAGAGCTTATGAAAAAGCTGCGATAATAAAGGGTAAAAACCATCCATATACAAAAAAGTACCATTTATTTCACATTCATTTCTTTTTATCTGAGAATTTATTATAATGGGTTTATCCTTAAGAGCATATGGGAAGGGTAAAACCATGAAAATCAAAATTGATATCAATCCCAAATACAAAGAGCCGCAAGTTCGTGTCTGCAATGATGTATACACGGAAGAAGTGCAGGAAACCTGCGAAGCCATCAGGGCGGCGCTGGATACTTGCCTTACGGCATATTCCGGCAACGAAATGACACGCTTGTCAGAATATGAAATTATCCGCATTTATGCGCAGAACCAGAAGGTGTATGCCGCCACAAAAGCAGGAGAATACAGGCTGAAGGAAAGGCTGTATGAACTGGAAGAAAAGCTGGACGGCACAAGGTTTCTGCGCATTTCCAATTCAGAAATTGTAAACCTGCATAAAATAGAGCGGCTGGATGCCGGTATGACAGGAACCATTAAAATGTATTTGCAGGGTCAGATGGAAACTTATGTTTCCAGACGTTATGTTACTAAAATCAAAAAAGCGCTGGGCATTTGATAGGGAGGTTGGATGATATGTTGAAAAACGCTTTGATAAGGGGTATTAACAGCTTTATGTATGCAGTTGGCATTTCCACGGTTGTCCAGACGCTTGTTCTGTCTTTAGTAAAAGATATGAACCCGGTACTTCCGGAATTTGGGATGCATTTTTCCAATCTGTATTTGGCAGTGCTGGCGCAGAATATTTTGATAGGGATTACCAGTGCGGCATTTGGCGCGGGCTCCGTGATTATGGAGATGGAAAGGATAAGCCTTGTGGTGCAGAGCATTCTCTATTTTGTGCTGACTGCCCTGATTTGGATTCCGGTAGGATGCATCTGCTGGGGGCTGCACAGGTATCCGGCTACCATGCTTGTTATGGGGGTAAGCTATACGGTATCCTATGTGATTTCGTGGATGGTACAGTTTAAGCAGTGTAAAAGCAATGTGGAACAGATAAATAAGAAGCTTCTGGAATTGAGAGGGGAAGCGGGAGGAAATCAAAATGGGATATGCTATTGAAACGGTGAAATTGAGAAAGGAATACAAAAGTACTGTGGCGGTAAAAGATATTTCCCTGAAAATCAAGGAAGGGGGCATCTTTTCCTTACTTGGAGTAAACGGAGCCGGTAAGACCACGACCCTGCGGATGCTGACCGGATTATCAAAGCCCACGTCGGGGGAAGCGTATGTGTTTGGCAACAGCATAAAGGACAATCCGGAACAGATAAAAGAACTGGAAAACTTGTCTCCGCAGGAAACCTCAGTGGCGCCGAATCTGACGGTCAGGGAAAACCTTGATTTTATAGCGCGTATTTACGGAATGGACAAAAATACGGCGGCTGAGAGGGTGGAAGAAATCATCCGCCGGTTTTCCCTGCAAGAGGTGGAGCAGAAAAAGGCAAAGCTTTTGTCCGGGGGCTGGCAGCGCAGGGTGAGCATCGCCATGGGTCTTATCAGCAGGCCACGCATTCTTTTTCTGGATGAACCGACGCTTGGCCTTGATGTCCTTGCAAGGCGGGAAGTATGGGAAATTTTGGAGGATATCAGGAAAACGACGACAATTGTGCTGACAACACATTATATGGAAGAAGCGGAATCCCTTTCCGATGAGGTTGCAGTTATGGCTGCCGGGGAAATCAAGGCGCAGGGCACGGTACAGGAACTGAAAGAAAGGACCGGTCAGGATTCCCTTGAAAAAGCATTTGTGGAAATTGTGCGCGCGGGACAAAACCGGGAGGAAAAAGGAGGAATGGCGGAATGAGAGGACTTATATTTGCAAAAAGGACGGCAAAGGAAATACTGCGCGACCCGCTTACGTTTATTTTCTGCCTTGGATTTCCCCTTGTCATGCTGTTTATTATGACAATAGTGGACAGGAGCATTCCCGCAGAAGCAGGAATGCAGATTTTTCATATCCATTATCTGACGCCGGGAATCGTACATTTTGGTTTTACTTTTATTATGCTGTTTACCTGCTTACAGGTATCCAAAGACCGTTCCACGGCATTTTTGCTCAGGCTTTACGCGTCGCCCATGAAACCGGTAGACTTTATCGGGGGTTACACCCTGCCGATTCTCGGAATTGCCGCCATACAGGCTGTAATAGTTTTTGCGGCAGCCTTTGTGATAGCAAAAATTGCAGGAGAAACCATAGCGCCGGCCAATGCACTGTTATGCATCCTTGTGAGCATTCCTTCCGCCCTGCTTTTTCTGGGGTTTGGACTGTTCTTCGGAACCATGTTGGGTGAAAAGGCGGCGCCCGGTATCTGCTCCATAGTGATTACGGCGTCCTGTATGCTTGGGGGTATCTGGATGGATGTGGACGCCATTGGCGGAGCATTTGGCAAAGTTTGTCAGGCGCTTCCCTTTTATCAGGGTGTGAAAGCCGCCAGAATGGCGGCTTTAGGTAATACAGAGAATATTAATCAGCCCTTTGCCATAACGCTTTGCTATGCGGCAGTGTTGTATGCATTGGCCGTGTGGGCTTTCAGGAGCAGGATGCAGAGAGATATCAGGTAACTGTGATGATTTTATCAATTAACCCAAAATCTACTGCTTCAGCGGCCGACATGTAATTATCACGTTCCGTGGCAAGGGCAATCTCTTCAATGCTTTTTCCGGTATTCTCCGCTAAAATAGTGTTTAAGCGTTCTTTGCTTTTTTGTATGTGGTCGGATGTGATTTTGATATCTGTTGCCTGTCCCTGAATACCATTTCCGTGAATAGCCGGCTGGTGTATCATGATTTCTGCATTGGGCAAAGCAATACGCTTTCCTTTTGTACCGCCGGCTAATAAAAAAGCTCCGAAACTGGCAGCAAGACCGATACAAATAGTCGAAACATCACATTTTATATATTGCATTGTATCATAAATGGCAAAACCGGCTGATACGGAACCGCCGGGGCTGTTTATATATAATTGTATATCTTTTTCGGGGTCTTGCGCTTCTAAAAACAGCATTTGGGCAACAATCAAACCGGCTGACTCATTGCTCACTTCTTCCCCCAAAAAAATAATTCTGTCGGATAGCAGCCGTGAAAAAATATCATAACTTCTTTCTCCGCGGCTGGTTTGTTCAACAACGTAAGGAATCATACTCATGCGGCAATCTCCTTCATTTCTGTAATAGATTTGTGACAGAGGATATAAGAACAGCACATGGAGATTCTATTTTGCTTTGGCATAAAAATCCCGATATTTCTATAAATTTTAGGCGGATATAAATACATTTGTTTAAAAGCAAATGAAAATGATTGTTGTGTATCATATCCGGCTTCATACGCAATCTGCATAATCGGCTTATCTGTTTTAACCAGCTTTTCAGCAGCAACGGTAAGCCTGCGGTTTTGTAAATATTTATACATGGTAATTCCTGTATACTCCGTAAAAATACGATTAAGATAGAATTTGGAATACCCGATGTTTTTTGATATGTTATCTAAGATGATTTCTTTCTCTAAATTGTTCTCGATATAATTTATGACTTTATTTACAACTTCTTTTTGGCCGTTCATTGTATATCCTCCTTGCGCTTTTATCTATTATAGCAAGTTGAGATGCTCGTGTCTTAATAAAAAATGCTATTTTGGTGCCAAGACATTGTTTTAACAAATGATTATGTTATAATTATGCCAGTTAAATATTTGAACAATCCAAAAGTGTGAAATCATAATTGGGATTTGTAAAAGATTTTTGACAGCGTTTTTGAAGGTGTGTCAAAGCCTATTGATAGACGATTTTCTATAAATGAGTTATTATCCTTTCGGATGGAGGTCACAAATATGGAAATTGAGAAGAAACTAAAAGAAGCAAGAGCAAATGCTGGTTTGACACAGGAACAGGTTGCTGAGAAAATTATAGTTTCAAGACAAACCATATCAAATTGGGAAAGGGGAAAATCCTTGCCAGATATTGTTAGTATTATGAAATTGAGTGACCTTTATCAAATTAGTTTAGATGAACTATTGAAAGGAGACACAAAAATGACAGAAAAGATTGAGAAGGATGTAAAGGTTGCGAAAGGTAATAAGAGATTAATATTGACAACAGCAATTGTGTTATTTGCTGTTGCAATAATTTATTCGATTAGCGCTTTCGTGGGTGGTGCGTTTTATGACTTTTGTGGGGCTGCTATAAGATGGGTAGTGTTAGGCATTGGTGTTGCTTTTGCTATAACATATATGAGCCAAAAAAACTAAGGTTATCCCCTAGAAACAGGATGAGTAAAATTCCGGTTTCTAGAACCGTTAAGGTGTTGCGGATTATGTGATTTGTGTACAAATATACTTTATATTTTGAATTTATGCACAGGGAACACTTTTCCGAAAAGGGAGATTAAATAATGAGCCGGGCAAACGGACGAAAGAATACTTGTTTGGATTGATGCAGCGCAAAAAAATGAAAATCGGAGGGGATTATATGGATATCACAAAAAAAGTCAGGAAAAGATTTGATTTCCTTACTACTTCTTATGGCCTGATGTGTGTCGTAGACCCAAAGAAACAGGTGGTTTTTTACAATGATAAAATTACCATTACTTTTGCGTATGATTTTTACAGGCATGAATATTTTGATTTATCCATTTCTGAAAATAATACGGTTGTAATGAAGGTTAATTACGGCAACGTCTCTTGGGGCGATAAGGTTTTGGCAGATGAAAAGCTAAGCCAGCGGTTGCAAAATATTTTTAAGTTGCGGCATCAGTTTATAACCTTGTCGGAAAAGAAACTGGATGAGTTAATTGAGATTTATGCTGATTACCTTGAGGATTATATATGCAAATGAAGTTGACTCTGATGGGAAACCGTTTCAGGCGTAATTGGCAGCTAACCGGTTCCGTGCATATCCGCAGTATTCTGCATGACGGCAGCCCCGGTGTGCATTTGTTCCAACAGGACACGTTCCCACTCGGGTAAAAACGCAGCGGTACATAAGAGGTTAAAATACAACCTCTCATGCCTTGGATACAAGGCATTGTCCGGCGTTTTTACACGGTCCTTTATGGAATCAAATGCACACCGGGGCTGCCGTCATGCGGAATACGGAAATTTCAGATACTTCCCCCTCTTTTCTTCGTGCAAAAAAAACGTTTTTATGCTATACTTTACTCATCAGTTTTATAAAAAATGTAAAGGAATGGGAAAACTATGTGGTATGGGAAAGAGTCGGTTTATAAGGAGAAATTTCAGGATGCACTAGGTATTTTTTTTACGGAAGAGACGTTTCCGGAACTTGCGGAAAACAGGGATGATGTAAGCGGCATTTTGCAGGCCGCCATCGACAGGCTGGTTGCGGAGCAGAGTTATGGGATTTTATATATTCCCGAAGGGGAGTACCGGATTAAGGATACTGTCAAAATCCCCCCTTCCGTCCGTCTGATTGGTTACGGAAAAACGAGGCCGGTTTTTGTGCTGCCGGCAGGCACGGAAGGATTTGACAAGGACTTGGATGCCTTGGGGAGAGACCCGATGGCGGCCTTTCTGGAAGGGTATCCCGGTGCAAAGTATATGTTCTGGTTTATCGGGGAAAAGGATACACAAAGTGAAAAACCCAAGGATGCGAATGCAGCTACCTTTTACAGCGCCATAAGCAATGTTGATTTCAGGATAGAAGAAAACAACAAAAGCGCTGTCTGTATCAGGGCGCACTTTGCCCAGCACGGTTTTATCAGCCATTGCCATTTTGAATTGGGGGATGGTCTGGCGGGTCTGTTTGATGTGGGCAACGAGATGGAGGACCTTACCTTTATGGGGGGCTCCTATGGCATTATCTGCCGCATGTGTTCTCCCGGCTGGCCCTTTGCCCTGTTGGATTCCGTGTTTGACGGACAAAGAAAAGCTGCTGTTTTAAGCGGCATGACCGGATTTACGGGATTCAGGCTGGTAATTTCCAATACTCCGCAGGCGTTTGACGTGTATGTGCCTAACAGTTGGGAAAAGCTGTATCTGGAGGATTGCATTTTTGAGAATATAGAAAAAGAGGCTATCACCTGTTATCAGACGGATGCCGTAATATCGCAGGTTAATATCCGAAGGCTTCGCTGCGCGAATGTTCCGGCTCTTATCAAACATGCGGAAAGCGGAAGGGTGCTTTTTCCTGAGTACCCTGTATATGAGGTGGAAGATTACGCATATGGCTATATGCTTGATGATGATAGCGAAGCAGGACACCGGACGGTACAGGTAATCCATCCGTTAGAGATGCTTACCGGGATGCCTGAAAGCGATATTCCCCCTGTGCCGCCCATGGAAAACTGGGTATCCGTACTGGAATACGGAGCAAAAGGGGACGGCGTGACGGATGACACCGAGGCCCTTCAGAGAGCAGTGGAAGAAGCGGATGTCCTGTATTTTCCCCAAGGCATTTATAAAATTACGGATACGGTCTATCTGCGCAAGAGTTGCTGTCTGTACGGACTGAGCCCGATAACCACGCAGATAGTGATAGAGGATGATGAACCGGCATTTGCTGGTTTTGGCACACCGAAGGCATTGCTTGAGACGGCAAAGGGAATTAGCGTTTATTTAAACGGCATTGGCATTGATACGGCAGGAAAAAATCCCCGTGCCGCCGGCATCAAATGGATGGCGGACGCTTCTTCCTATATGAATGACGTAAAATTTGTGGGAGGCCATGGACTGATGTTTCGGGATGGGCGCAATGCTTACGGTTATCTGTATAATGCCAGCCGGACGGCGGACTACAATCCTGACCGTATCTGGGATTACCAGTATCCCAGTTTATGGGTTACAGATGGCGGCGGCGGTATTTTCAAGGATATCTGGAGCGCCAGCCCCTATGCGGAGGCGGGGATTGCCATTACCGACACGGAAACGCCGGGCAGAATGTATGCCATTTCACTGGAGCATCATGTCAGAAGTGAAATCAAACTGCATGACGTAAAAAACTGGAGTTTTTATGCATTCCAGACAGAGGAGGAAAAAGGCGAAGGGCTGGAATGCCTGCCGATAGAGCTGGTTTTATGCGAGAATATAGAGTTTGCCAATCTGTTCCTGTTCAGGGTGGTTGCGGTGGACAGACCCTATGAGGTCGGGATAAAGCTGTGGGACTGCAGGGATATCCGCCTTCTCAACGTACACAATAAGGCGCAGATGCAGTATGTGTTTACCCTGACCTTGCAGGATGAAACAACAGGCTTCTACGGCAAGTCCCCGGAATACGCCAGACTTTGCATCACCGGGGAAAGAGCGGCAAAACCGAAAAGCCAAGAGGGAAATTATCAGATTATAGCGGACGGCTGTGTTTTTGCACAGGGAGCAGCTTTTGACGATGAGGGAAATCTGTACTGGTGTGACAAGACGCAGAAGAGAATCTACAGATATGACAAAATGAAGGGGACAACCCGGCCTTTCTTTGATACCCATTTTATACCCTCTGCACTGGCGGTTGACACCACGGGTCATCTTCTGGTGGCAGTGGATTATTCCGAATTAAAAAAGACGGTGCCCGGACAGCCTTATTCCAGCCATGATACGAGCAATTTCCATCCGTTTTTCTCATGGTTTTACAAGAGAGGGGAAAAGGCATATGCGGTATCCCTTGCAAATCCCTATGACTCCATGACAGAGCTGGAAAAGAAGCCGTCTGACGTCTGCAAGCCGGAAAGGATATTCAGACCGGCGCACCTTGATTACTATGGTATGCTGCGGGAAATCGTGGAACAGCCTATTGAGGGATATTATCTTGCGCCCGACGGCAAGACGGCGCTGGACGGCAGCATTGATATTGCAAGAAGCCTTCTTTTAAAAGAAGCGGTTTTGGGTGAGCCCTTTGTGATGATGAACGACAGCGCCAGAAAATCCTTTTTGTTTGACGTTTCAACCGGGGGCAACCTGCAAAACGGCAGGGTGGCAGGCAGGAAAGGACAATATGGCGGCTATCTGGACGAAAGCGGGATACTCTGGACGGTGGATGACAGGCTTTACGGATTCAAATGCGGAGAGATTATTAAAATGGAAGAAGTTCCGAAAGACGCCTATATGATTGTGGAAAACGGCGGAGACAGGTATCTTTTGGGAAGAAACCGTGTTTACCGTTTCCTTATGATGTAGGGAAATATATCAATCTGTGTAAATCCCATATCTTTTAATATCGTTACGGAGGAGGAGACATCCTCCTCCGTGTTATGTTCGGGAATGGAGGGCACACGGACGAGAACCTGCTTTTGCAGGCAGGATTTTTCCAGTAAATGCAGATTTTCCATTACCGCGTCTATGGTTTTACCCGTATATGTTTGGTAAATGGAAGGGTTTAAGTCCTTAATGTCCACAATAAAAGCATCCAGAACACCAAGAACCTTTTGCAGGCTGCTTTGCGGGACATTTAGTGAGGTCTCTGCTGTCAGTTTCCAGTCCGGTCCGCATACCTGCCTGAAGGCGCGGATAAAGTCTGCATGTAAAAGAGATTCCCCGCCTCCGAAAGTAACACCGCCTCCTGTGGCAAGAAAATACAGTTCATCTATTTTGATCTGCTCATAGAGCATTTCGGGAGTCATAAAGGTACATTTTTTTAAAGTCTCCGGGTTCCATGCATGGGGATTTAAGCAGTAACGGCACTGAAGCGGACAGCCATAGGCGCCTACCAGGGTCGTCACACCGGCCCCGTCTGTAACCAGACGATGTCTGTCTATTCCAAATACCGGCAAAGTGGGGGAGTTGATATCTGATGCACACATAATATCTGCCTTTCAATGGTTATAGGGAAGGATTACTCTGCAATTTCAATATCGCCCGATAGTATCCAATCCGTTTCATCTTCCGATTCTGTGTCAGTGGGTTCCACCATAAGGCCTTCCACCTCATTAGGAATTTCAATGGTTTCGGGTGCTGACTCCTTCACCGGACAGTCGGATTTGTCAGGGGATTTAGTTGTCTCCGGCGTTGGTAAATCCCCGGCAAGCTGGCTCACAGTCGTTTCAGGCTCGACAGGGGCTGATATATAGCCTGCGGAGCCGGGGGGATAATCCGTAGTGGGCGCACATGCGCTGAGACCCGCACAGACGCCGACGGAAATTCCCGCGATGGCAACAGCCTTACCCAGTCCCTGCCTGAGTGCGAGCTCCTTCTCCAGATACCGCAGCTCTGACTCGCATTTCGGACATGTTCCTCTGCAATCCCCCTTGTGGTTGCACTGTGACACAACAAAAGGGATATCATTTTTCTCTGCAATTTGTCTTCTGATTTCTTTTAACGCTTTACATTTTTCTTTGCCTTTCATAATTACCTCCTTTAAGTATTTATTTGCAAAACTTGTTGGCTATGCTAGTGTCATTGTACCCATTGTATATTCCAACACAGGCACGCTCTCGCTTCGGGAAAAACGCAGTTGCGCTAAGCTCGAAAATACCTTGCTAAGCGCAAGCGTTTTTCCAGAGCCTGCTTATGGAATATACAATGTGTACAATTCGGAAGCAGCAAAAGATATTTTCACAAACATCTTTAATTTTCCTCTAAATTAAAACCTTCATTACAGTTACGGTAGCATTCCTCAAATTTTATGGTGAATTTCAAAAATAATTAAGATTTCCGCAAGACTATCTTAACACGAAAGTTTTATAAATAGAATATGTCGGTTTCCGTATTTTGCATGGCGGAAGCCTCGGCGTGCATTTGATTCCATAAAGGACCGTGTAAAAACGCTGGCATTTGGATACCGTATTTTGGTATCCTATGTGCCACTGCGTTTTTACCCGAGCGGGAGCGCGTCCTGTTGGAACAAATGCACGCTGGGGCTTCCGCCATGCAAGATACGGAAACTCAGGATTATATTCAGAAAAAGGAGGAAACACAATGTTTAAGAAAGCGTTATGTCTTTTGCTGGCGGCGGGATTGCTGGTTGGTCTTGCGGGATGCGGAAAACAGGAAACCGCGCAGCAAAGCGGGGGACAGGTGGATAAAGGAAGGTATGTGGAAAAAGAAATCAGCCTTCCGGAGGAGATTTCCGGAAATCTCTATCATATAGGTAAAAAAGGAGAAAACCTGTGTTTGTATGTGCAGGAGAAAAAAGAAGGAGGCGTAGGCGTTGCCTGTTACCTTTACAAAGACGGCAGCTTTGAAAAGGATACGCCTGCCTGGCTGGAAAGCCTTGTTTTTACCGAAGAACAAATGGCTTTGTACGGCGGCATCAGGGTAGTTGAGAACGTAGGCGGAAAATCTTATCTTTATGTCAATCTGATAGAAGGGGAAAACATAATCGGGCATCTGTATCGCTCAGCAGACGGTGTAGAAGCGGAGGATGTGACACCGCAGGACTGGCTTGAGGAGGACCCGGAGTACCACTACTTTGACAGTCCGCAGGACATTGCCGTGCTGGAAGACGGCAGTATTGTGGCCCATTTTTATTCCAAAGAAAAAATATATGACGGGGAAACGCTCTCCCTCTTAAAAGAGTTTCGGTTTCCGGGAGACTTTAGTGGGGAGTATACGCAGAACATCTATGCGGCGGAGGATAAATTTTATTTACTGAGCAGAAGCTATACCGGAGCAGGAATGGTGTTTGGCGGCATTGACGTATATAAACAGGGAACGGATGTGCCGGAAGAAACCATTCAGTGTGAGCAGGAGATTGGCAGCGACAATTTTCTGGATATTCTTTCAGACGGCTCCCTTGTCATCTGCGGTGAAAAAGGATTTTTTAAGAAAAGCGCCGGGGAAGATAAGTGGGAAAAGGTAATTGAAGGGATATACACTTCCCTTGCGTTAAATGACATGTATTGCGGAGGAATTACCGCACTGGATAACGGCAGCTATTATGCCTTTTTTTCCAGAAGCGGCAAAGATATGGCGCTCATGGAGTATGTGTATGATGCGGAGGCGGTGCTTACGCCGCAGACTGTCCTTACAGTGTATTCCCTTTATGAAAATGCAGCGGTAAAACAGGCGGCAGCCCTGTATACAAAGCAGCATCCGGATGTACTGGTGCAGGTTGAAACAGGCATTCCTTATCAGGATATGGAGACAGCTGATGTAGACTCTATTTTGCAGAGCCTGAATGCAAAACTGATTGCCAAAGAAGGGGCCGATATTCTGGTCATGGATGGGCTGGACGCAGATTCTTTTGTGGAAAAAGGCCTTCTTGTGGATGTGCAGGATGTTATAAGGCCTATGGCTGAGGATGGTACACTGCTGAAAAATATTGTGGACGGTTATACCATGGAAAACGGGGCAATCTATATGATGCCCATGAAGATTTCCCTCAATGTATTAATTGGCAACAAAATAGACGCAAAAGAGGCGGGCAGTATCGAGGGCATGGCGCAGGCGCTTGCAGGAAAACAGGAGCCGATACTGGGAGCGCTTACGGTAAGTGATTTTATAGATATGTTTGTGCCGTATATGGTATCCGACATTGTAAACGGCAAGGAAATGGACAAAGAAGCGCTGGCAGGCTATCTGGAAAGCCTGAAAATCATTGCCGATAACGGCGGTATTGTGGAAAATTATACGGATAATATGTATGCATGGAATGCATGGGATGTTGCTTCCGAAGCCGGCGCCGCTTTCTGGGAAACGGAAGGTTTTCTGCAGGCAATGTTCCCGATGGCAATTGTCGATTTGGTAAAGGGAAGCTGGTCTGCATTTGAAAACGCCTATACTCCGGTAGGACAGCTTGGCATCAACAGCGCTTCTCCCAACACGGATGTTGCAAAAGATTTTATAAAATTCGCATTTTCCTTTGAAGTACAGGACGGAGATTTTTATGACGGGTTCCCTGTCAATGTGGAAGCGCTTGAAAACCAGATAAAGAAGGATAGGTCCGACTATGCCGCCTACACGACCATCAGCATCGGCGGAGGACAGGAAACCGGTTTTGAGATTGGCGCAGTGAGCGAAGAAAACGGCAAAAGAATGATTGAGGCTTGTAAGCAAGTAGACAAAATAATCATTCGGGATAAAGAGATAGAAAAAGTAATGGCAGAAGTCCTTCCCGCATACTTAAACGGGCAGAGTTCTCTGGAGGATACCGTTGACAAGATGGAAAGGAGCCTCAGCATGTATCTGGCGGAGTAATCCCTGCCACTTACCCCCGAATTGCTTACCACATACGCATAATCTATATACAATGCTTTTTTTCCTGTTATAATAAGTTTGTAAGAAAAACTTATGTATGCGGGTATAACGATGAAGATACGGATTGAGTTTACGGAAAATTCCATGGAGGAAGAAGTGATTATCCGCTGCAGCAGTCTGAATGACGAGATACAGGCCATTCAGAAGGCCGTGGCGGATATTGCGTCCGGAAGGCAGCGTTTTGTTTTTTACAGGGGCGATACGGAGTATTATCTGTCCCTTCGGGATGTGCTGTTTTTTGAAACGGACGCAAGGGAGGTCAGCGTACACACCATTGATAGCGTGTATCAGACCAGGTATAAGCTGTATGAGCTGGAGGAGCTTCTGCCCGGACACTTTATGCGGGTTTCCAAATCGACGATTTTAAATGTGGAAGCCATTTATTCCATGACACGTAACCTGTCTTCCTGCATCGTGCAGTTTCAGAATTCGCATAAACAGGTATATGTATCCCGCTACTATTACAAACCGTTGAAGGCAAAAATGGAAGAAAAGAGAATAAGAGGAGAAGCATGATGAAAAAAGAGAGAATTTTCTGGGGCGTATTTTTTATTTTAGGCGCAATATTTATTTTGGTGGCAAAGCTGGGGTTTATGCAGGGAGTAGGCATCTGGAGCCTGATTATGACGGTCTTTTGGCTCGCCCTGCTTATTAAGTGCATTATGAAGGTATACTTTTTCGGGATTTTTTTCTCTTTGGCGTTTCTTGTGATTATCTATGCGGGACCGCTTGATACGGTAATGCCCTGGAAGGAAACCTTTACGCTTCAGTCCATTACCCCATGGCCCGTGCTGGGGGCAGCGCTTCTTTTAAGCGTGGGATGTACGATGATTTTTCCCAAAAAACATAAAACCATTTTAGGAATGCATTTTTCGGGAGATGAAACCATTATCGACGAAAAAGATGAGGACAGATGCGAATGTTTCGTAAGGTTTGGGGCATCTACGAAATATATTAATTCGGATGCATTTGAATCGGCTTTTTTAGAAGCCAATTTCGGGGGGCTGAAAGTATTTTTTGATAATGCCGTTATGAAAGGCACGGAGGCGTACGTTACCATGAACAATAATTTTGCCGGCATGGAGCTTTACGTTCCGAAAACCTGGACGGTGGTAAACCAGATAAAAAACAGCTTTGCCGGTGTGGATGAAAAAGGACATTGTATGCCGGATGGTGTGCACACGCTTTACCTGAAAGGGGAAAACTGTTTTGGGGGCATTACCATTATTTATGTCTGATAGGTGATTGCATTTTTCTTTTTATTGTGGTACACTTGCCCGGTAACCTAAGTCAGTCAAATCTTTGGCTGGCAGAAACAAGTGAATACCGGTGTCTACAGGTGCCGGGCGGCTATATTCATAGCCGGGCCCGGTGAAAAGGGAAGCAGGTGAAAGTCCTGCACGAACCCGTCGCTGTAATAAGGGAGTTGCGTTTCCATGTATGCTACAGCCACTGAACCGGATAGGTTTGGGAAGGCGAAACGTGACGATGAGCTTAAAGTCAGAAGACCTGCCTGTGGATTGGTACAAAAAGACCACGAGGAATTGGCCTTGTACATAAATTATGGTATCAAAAGCCTTGCTTTTCGGTGCTGTAATTGCGGTACGGTTAAATTCTCCAATCCCTCTTATATGGCATAAGAGGGATTTTTTTTGCAGAAGAGAGGAGAAAAAAATGGAAGAGAAACAAAAGGGAAAGTTTGACAAGAAGGCGCTTATCGGTGTGCTTGCGCTTGTAGCGGCAGTTATTGTGCTGGCGTCTGTGTATTTTGTATTCAGGGAAAAGCCGGTGGAAGGGGCAAAGAATATTACCATCGAAGTGGTGGATAATGCCGGCGGAAGCAAAATGTATGAAACCGTCACTGATGCGGAGTTCCTGCGTCAGGCGATGGAAGAAACAAAGGGACTTTCATTTTCCGGAACGGAGAGTGAGTATGGACTGATGGTGGAAACCGTAAACGGTATAACGGCAGATTATGCTGCCTTCGGTGCGTATTGGAGTTTTTATGTAAACGGGGATTACTGCATGAACGGCGTGGATTCCCAGCCGGTAGAGAATGGAGACGTTTTCCGGATTGTTTATGAAACCGGTGCGGCAGAGTAACGGACATTTGGCATGGGATGTTGCATTGTACGGCATGCTGGCTGCGGTAATCGAAGTCAGCAAGCTGGCATTGTCCTATTTGCCGAATGTGGAACTGGTAACGTTCTGGATAATCATGTTTACCTTATATTTTGGCCTGCGGACGGTTTATCCGGTTTTTGCTTTTATACTGATTGAAATATGTATTTACGGTATCAATACATGGGTCATTATGTATTTTTATATATGGCCTCTTCTGGTACTGATAGTGTATTTGGCAAGAAAAGCGGATTCCGTATGGTTTTACAGCATATTATCCGGATTTTTCGGGCTTTTTTACGGGGCAGTCTGCTCCATACCTTACATCTTTATCGGTGCAATGGACGGCGGTATCGGCAGCGGACTGCTTCTGGCATTCAACTGGTGGGTGGCAGGGCTTCGCTTTGATATTGTGCATGGTATTGCAAACTTTGCACTGATGCTTGTCCTGTATGCTCCCGTAAAAAAAATATTTAGTCGTATTCCTCTTCCATCCTGGAGCAGGGAAGGGAAAAAATAAACTCAGTTCCGACACCTTCCGTGCTAATGACATTGATGTGTTCTCCGTGGGAAGCAATAATTTCTTTTACAATGGATAGCCCCAGTCCGGTTCCTTTTTTATCCTTGCCGCGCGAGGCGTCTGATTTATAAAATCGTTCCCATATATATTTCAAATCTTCTTTCGGTATGCCGATGCCGCTGTCTTTTACGGAAACAAAAAGTTTATTTTTCTTTTCCGAAGTTTCAATGCGGATTACTGAATTGTGGTGGCTGAATTTGATGGCATTGTCAAGGAGATTGTACAGCACTTGCTGGATTTTGCCCATGTCGGCTGTCACAAACATTGTGTCACCGGTCAGAAGCAGTTCAATGGCAATGGTTTTTTTGCGGCAGGTACCTTCAAAGGAAGCAGCCGTATTCCGTATAATACGGTTGATGTCAAAGTCGGTTTTGTCCAGAAGCATTCCCCGCGTATTTAAGTTATTTAAGGTAAGAAGACTGTTTGTCAGTTTGGTCAGCCGTTCTGTTTCATTGAGTACAATCTGAAGATATTTTTCATGCAAGTCGGGAGGAATCGTGCCGTCAAGCATGGCTTCAAGATATCCTCTGATGGAGGTGAGGGGAGAACGGAAGTCATGGGAGACATTGGCCACAAACTTTTTCTGGTCATCTTCCGAACGGGCAATTTCGCTTGCCATGTAATTTAAGCAGGCAGCAAGATAGCCGATTTCATCATCACTTTCCACCTGAAATTCATAATGCATGTTGCCGGAGGCGTACTGCTCCGTTGCATAGGTGATTTTCTTTAGTGGAACATATACAATCTCTGTAAAAAATATCAAAATGATTAAAGACAGTAAAAACAGGATAACCAGCGTAATATATGAAATATTCAACAGGCTGTTACAGGACTTTTCAATATCCGTCATGGGGGTATGAATCACCAGATAGCCTTTTACTTTATATTCGGAAGTAATCGGCGCTATGACATTGAGCATGTCCTCTTCATAACTGCCAAAAAAATTTCCCACATTATAGTAGGAGCCTGCCGTTATAGTGGGGTCAAAGTTTTCAATGATTACCACATTCTCCACGTTTAAGGGGGAATCCGTGCTTAAAACCATCCTTCCGGATGGATTGATTATGCCGATGGTGGAGTTTAAGTAAACGGAAAGGGTATCAAGCTGGGTCTGAACCGTTTCCAGGGATATGTCATTGGTATACAGTCCTGAAGCATAAGTGTCCGCAATCAGGGTGGCTTCGGAGTAAAGTGCGCTGGCCCGCTCCCTGATAAGGTGTTCCGATGTCATGCTTGGGACAAAGGTTGTTATGATGATAAAGCCGAAAATACCGAAAATGACATATGCCAATATAAATTTCAAGTACAGGGTTTTGTTCATGACAGATTTCCTTTGACTTCAAATTTGTATCCGATGCCCCAAATAGTGGAGAGTTTCCATGCATCATGGTCTTTTATTTTTTCCCGCAGGCGTTTGATATGTACATCCACGGTACGGGTGTCGCCGATATATTCATAGCCCCAGATTTGGTCCAAAAGCTGCTCCCTTGTGAATACGTGATTGGGAGAGGAAGCCAAAAAGTAGAGAAGTTCCAGTTCTTTGGGCGGCATTTCCACGGTATTGCCCATGTAAATAACGGAGTAATTGGTCTGGTTAATGATTAAGTCAGGATATTGCACACATTTTTCGGAAACAATTTCCGGCGCTGCCACAATAGGCTTGTAACGTCTGAGAACGGCTTTTACCCGTGCAACCAGTTCTTTGGAATCAAAAGGCTTTTCCATAAAGTCATCGGCGCCAAGTTCCAGCCCCAGCACCTTGTCAAAAACTTCACCTTTGGCGGAAAGGATAATAATGGGCGTCTGCTGCCTGGCACGGACTTCCCTGCAAACCTGATAACCGTCTATGCCGGGGAGCATCAAATCCAAAAGAATCAGATTGGGCACAAAGGAATCCACAGCAGACAATGCCGATTCGCCGTCCCCCACAATCATCGTTTCAAAGCATTCTTTTGTCAGGTACAGGGAAATCAGCTCCGCAATATTTTCATCATCATCCACAATCAGGATTTTTTGTTTGTTTACCATGTATTGCCTCATTTCCGCGCAGCATTATTGCGCATGAAAGTATGTTCTGAATTACTTAAATGTTACAATAGTGACACCTGCGTCACCTTCCCCAAATTCCCCCAAACGGTATTCTTTCACATACTTTAATCGTTTTAAATGGGAGTGGACAGCGCTTCTCAATGCGCCCGTTCCTTTTCCGTGTACAACGCGGACATTTGGAAGATGCGCGAGGTATGCATCGTCCAGATATTTATCCAGTGCGGAAACTGCCTCGTCACAAGTCATTCCCAGAAGATTGATTTCGTGGGATATCGTCAGTGATTTGGATATTTTCATTTTGCCGCCGGAAGACCTTTGTAATTTGGCTGAAGCAGTTGCAGTGTCTTCATCCTGCAGCAGAACAAGGTCTTTTACGTTTACTGAGGAACGGATAATGCCGCACTGGACAAACAGGTTTCCCTTTGCATCGGGCAGGGTGCTCACCGTGCCTTTAAGCCCCATGGAAAGGATTTTGACAAGGTCTCCCTTTTTCAGTTTGGCAGGGTCAGCGGTCTTTTTGGCCGCCTGCGGCGGTGTCTTTAAGGAAAGCCGTTCATTTTTTTCATTAATCTGGTTCCGGAGTTTATCGCGCTTCTTTTCCAGCTCCCTGATGTCCGTACTGCTGTCAATTTTGTTAAAGCTGCGAATCGCTTCATCGGCCGTATCCTTCGCCTCTTGCAAAATAAGGCGGGCTTTTTCGTTGGCTTCCTTCAGAATCTTGTCCTTTGCGGTATCAAGCTTCTCATTTTTTGCTTTTAACTGGCTCTCAAGCGTCTTAATGCGTTCTTTATAGGCAGTGATTTCCCTGTGTTCTTTTTCAATTGTCAGGCGGCTTTTTTCCAAATCCGCAATTACGTCCTCAAAGCTTTCGTCTTCTTTGCTGATTTGTTCTTTGGCGGCCTGTATAATCTCATCGGAAAGGCCCAGCTTGGAGGAGATGGCAAAGGCATTGCTTTTGCCGGGAATGCCGATAAGCAGCCTGTAAGTGGGCTTTAAGGACTCCACGTCAAATTCACAGCAGGCGTTTTCCACAAAGGGGGTGGAAAGGGCATACAGCTTTAATTCGCTGTAATGGGTGGTTGCCATGGTGCGTATGCCCCTGTCATGCAGGTGGTTCAGGATGGCAATGGCAAGTGCGGCGCCCTCAGTGGGGTCTGTACCCGCTCCCAGTTCGTCAAACAGACAAAGCGCGTTTTCATCAGCTTGTGACAGTATTGTCACAATACTTGTCATGTGGGAAGAAAAAGTAGAAAGGCTTTGCTCAATGCTTTGTTCATCCCCGATGTCGGCATACACTTCTTTAAAAATGGAAAGCTCGGAACGGTCAAGCGCCGGAATATGCATACCTGACTGCCCCATCAGGGTAAATAAGCCCACGGTTTTTAAGGAAACCGTTTTGCCGCCGGTGTTTGGCCCTGTAATCACCAAAAGGTCAAAGTCTTTTCCCAGATGGATGTCTGTGGGCACTACTTTTTTCTTATCCAGTAAGGGATGGCGTCCTTTGCGGATGTGGATATAATGCTCCTCATTGAAAACCGGCATGGTGGCATTCTGCTCCATGGCCAGCTTTGCCTTTGCAAAGATAAAATCCAATGTGGTCATAATACGCTGGTTGGTGGCAATTTCCGTGGTATGGCCGGATACCTGCACGGATAACTCGGCAAGGATACGCTCGATTTCTTTCTGCTCCTGAATAGAGAGCTCCTTTAGCTGGTTGTTTAATTCCACGATGGCAGCGGGCTCGATAAAAAAAGTGGAGCCGGTAGCGGACTGGTCGTGTACCATGCCGGGAACCTGTCCCTTGTACTCCGCCTTGACGGGAATGCAATAGCGGTTGTCGCGCATGGTAATCACCGCATCCTGCAAATAGGTGCGGTAAGAACCGTTTACCATGGAATTTAACTGGTTATGGATTTTCTCCCCTGCCAGGGTTATGCTCCGCCGGACGCGTTTCAGCTCCGGGCTGGCGTCATCCGCAATTTCTTCTTCGGATAAAATACACCTGCGGATTTCCGATGCCAGAAAAGACAAGGGCGTCAAATCGTCAAAATATACCGTCAGGGAATCTGCGGAAGGCTCCTTGCCGTCGCTTCGCCCGTATGATTTGATGCGGGCGGTATTTTCCAAAAATCCGGCAATCTTTAAAAGCTCGGAAGCGGAGAGGGAACTGCCTAACTCCAGGGACTTAATGGAAAAGCCAAGGTCCTTATTGCTTCCGAAAGAGGTGCTGCCGTATTGAAACAGGCGGGACAGGGCATCAGAGGTTTCTGTCTGTGCTTTACGGATTTCGGATATATCCGTAAAAGGAATCAGGCTGCCGCATAGCAGCCTGCCCGGTTCGGAATCGGCTTTTTCAGCCAGGTTTCCGATGATTTTGTCATATTCAAGTGTGTGTAGGACTTTCTTGTTCATATTTTCCTTAATCGTTTTCTTTTATTGTTTCTTCAATCAACTTCATAATGGTTTCAATGGATGCAAGCTGGCGGCTCTGTTTCATGGTGTCAATATAGGTCTGTCTGGAACAGTAAAGTTCCTGTACTTTTTCCGCCAGAAGCGTGTCGGTCAGGTAGTCTTCATCAATGACGATGGAAAAACCCTGCGATTCAAAGGACCGGGCATTTAAAAGCTGGTCACCCCTGCTCTTTGCGGAGGGAAGGGGAATCAGAATGTTGGGCTTGTTTAAGGCAAGAAGTTCACAGATGGCATTTGCACCCGCCCGGGAAATTACCACATCCGCCATTGCAAAGATATCTTTCAGCTCTGCTTTCAGGTATTCAAACTGTTTATAGCCTTTAACATTTAAGAGAAGGTTGTCTGTTTTTTCTTTACCGCACAGATGCACAACCTGAAAATCCTCCAAAAGCTTCGGCAGGGCTTCCCTGACCACTTTGTTGACGCTGGCAGCGCCCTGGCTGCCTCCGATTACCATAATTACAGGCTTGTTGGCGGTAAAGCCGCACATGTCAAGACCTGCAATCCGGCTGCCTGATGAGAGTTCCTCCCGTATGGGGGAACCGGTCAAAACGGCTTTGCTTTCCGGAAGCAGCTTCATGGTTTCGGGAAAATTACAGCAAATCTTTTCAGCCGCCGGAATGCATAATTTGTTGGCAAGGCCCGGCGTCATATCGGACTCATGTATAATGCAGGGAATGCTTAAGGATGCCGCAGCGCGCACTACAGGAACGCTGACAAATCCTCCTTTTGAAAATACAATATCGGGCTGTATCTGTTTCAAATATTTTCTGGCCTGGGAATAACCTTTTATAACACGAAAAGGGTCAGTGAAATTCTTCGGGTCCAGATACCGTCTGAATTTGCCCGTGGAAATACCGTAATAGGGAATATCAAAATCCCCAATCAGCCGTTTTTCGATTCCGTCGTAGGAGCCGATATAGGTAATTTCAAATCCGGCTTCTTTCAAATGAGGAAGAAGCGCAATATTAGGTGTTACATGGCCGGCAGTGCCGCCGCCTGTCAATACTATTTTTTTCATGCATAATGCCTCCGCTCCGATATTACTGCATGGACTCCAATGCCTTGGCAAGCTGGTCAGGGCAGGATGTAGGCTTAAAACCGCATTTAATGCCCTTGAGCTTTGAGATGGCTTCCTCCACGCGCATGCCTTTCACTAAACTGCTGATGCCCTGCAGGTTGCCGTTGCATCCTCCGGTAAACTGTACGGACTCTATAACGCCGTCTTTTACCTCTATGTCTATGGATGTGGAGCAGGTTCCTCTGGTTTGATATCTCATAAAAAGCCTCCCTTGAAAACAATTTCTAAAATAGAATTATAACAGAAATACGGTGGATATGCCAGTGGTTACCTGACTTTTCCCGATATTTTGAAGAAAAAGAGGGATATTTGGCGGTTCTGTAGGATAAACAAAGAATATGTCGATGAAATCCGTCTTTCTCTGTATTGTTCCATCCTTTCATGTTTACTATAATAAAATATGACAAAAGAGTTGGACAACATGGAAGGAGGAAGTTATGTTTGCTGTTTTTTATGAAGAAAAACTGATAACCGGTTTGATGTTTCTATCCTTATTATTAAGCATGATTACCAGAATTATGATAGGGATACTATACCAGAATATGATAAGAGAGACGGAAAATATGTCAACAACCAACAATAAGGCGTTAAAACAATGTAAATTAAAGTTCGCAAACTGCTACCAGTTAAACAACGGGGTTGCGAATATCCCTATTTTTGCGGACAAGTTCTTAAACAAGCTGAAGGTGGGTCCCTTTACATACCAGACACTTTACCATCTTTCCGGTCAGATGATGCTTCTGTCCGTGTTTTTTGCGGGTTTTGGAATATGCAAGTGCATTATTGCCGGGTATAGCGTTGGAACGATTCTTCCTTTTTACATTGTCAGCTTTCTGGGGCTGTACGCGTATTTTGCCGTATCTTCCATTGCCGATATCAAAGGCAGGAGAAGGATATTAAAGACAAATCTTGTAGATTATCTGGAAAATCATATGGTTAACCGTCTGGCGCAAAAAGACCCCTTTTTGGAGGAGGATGTCGCGGGTAAAAAACCTGCCGCCAAAGAAGGCAGACAGAGAAACGCCATCGAGCTGATGCCCGTCCACGGCGGGGCAAGGGAAAGGATAAAGGCTGTTCCCGCCGAGGCTAAAGAAGAGGATGAAGAAAGCGGTGTATTCACGCTGGCGGAGGAAAAGGAACTGGAAGAACTGCTGAAAGAGTTTTTGACATCTTAACGTGTAGGGAGGGATTCCGCATTTTGCGCGGGCGGCGGGGGCACGGGAGCAAATTTGTTCCAACAGGACACGTTCTCACTCGGGTAAAAACACAGCGGCACATAGGATGTCAAAGAACGCCATCCAAGGGCCGGTGTTTTTACACGGTCCTTTATGGAATCAAATTTGCTCCCGTGCCCCCGCCGTTCGCGCAAAATGCGGAATCTTAATACGGACGGTAAGTTTTTCCTTGAATTTGCAAAATAACTCTGTTACACTGTAGATGGTTGAAATGGAAGATATTGTATATACTAAAAACGAATATACAAAAAAGAGGAGTGTAAAAATGAGCGAAAAAGTTACATTGGATTATTCCAAAACAAGTCCTTTTATTTCCGCAGAAGAAATAGAGATGATGAAAAAACAGACGCTGGATGCCAAGGATGTGCTGGTGGGAAAATCGGGCGCCGGGAGTGATTTTCTGGGCTGGATTGATTTGCCTGTAAATTATGACAAGGAAGAGTTTGCCCGTATCAAGGAAGCGGCAAAAAGAATCCAGCAGGATTCAGAGGTTTTGCTGGTTATCGGTATCGGCGGTTCCTATCTGGGAGCACGTGCCGCCATTGAATTTTTAGGGCATAGTTTTTATAATGTTGTGGACAAGAGCATCCGCAAAGCGCCTGAAATTTATTATGTTGGCAATTCCATCAGCTCCACCTATATCAAACATCTGATGGACGTGGTAGGCGACAGGGATTTTTCCATTAACATGATTTCCAAGTCCGGCACGACCACGGAGCCCGCCATTGCTTTCCGTGTATTTAAGGAGATGCTTGAGAAGAAATACGGTAAAGAGGGTGCGGCAAAGAGAATCTATGCAACAACTGACAAGGCAAAGGGTGCGTTAAAGCATGTTGCCGATGAAGAAGGATATGAAACCTTTGTGGTGCCCGATGACGTAGGCGGTCGTTTTTCCGTTTTGACGGCAGTGGGCCTGCTTCCCATTGCAGTCAGCGGAGCAGACATCGACAAGCTGATGGAGGGTGCGGCCAGCGGCAGGAAGTATGCGCTGGAAAATGCATTTGAAGAAAATGACGCCCTGCAGTATGCGGCGCTTCGGAATATTCTTTTAAGAAAAGGCAAAGCGGTTGAAATTCTGGCAAATTACGAGCCCAGCCTGCACTATGTTTCGGAATGGTGGAAACAGCTTTACGGCGAGAGTGAGGGCAAGGACAAGAAAGGCATCCTTCCCGCAAGTGTGGATTTGACTACAGATTTGCATTCCATGGGTCAGTTTATCCAGGACGGTTCCCGTATCATGTTTGAAACAGTACTTGATGTGGAGAAGTCCCGTGAGGAACTAATCATCGGAGAAGAGCCTGTTGATTTGGATGGTTTGAATTATCTGGCAGGCAAGACGGTTGACTTTGTCAACAAGAGCGCCATGAACGGTACTATTCTTGCCCACACAGACGGACAGGTGCCGAACTTTCTCGTGAAAATTCCGGAAGTAAACGAGTTTTATCTGGGTGAACTTTTCTATTTCTTTGAATTTGCATGTGGCGTAAGCGGTTATCTGAATGGGGTAAATCCTTTTGACCAGCCGGGTGTGGAAAGCTACAAAAAGAATATGTTCGCACTGCTCGGAAAGCCGGGTTATGAGGCGCAGAGGGAAGAACTGCTTAAGAGATTATAATAGGGACACTTACAAGCGGAACAATTAATAATGTGGAAGAATGAATACGCAGACGTAGAACGCGCCTGCGTATTTTCAACGGGTAAGAAGGCTGCGCTCCCGGATTTTGCGTGTGCGTGGGGGGGAGAGCGTGCGGCAGCATATTTGATTCCATAAAGGACCGTGTAAAAACGCTGGTACTTGGAGGTTGTTTTTCAACCTCTTATGTACCACTGCGTTTTTACCCGAGCGAGAGCGTGTCCTGTTGGAACAAATATGCTGCCGCACGCCCTCCCCCCACGCACACGCAAAATCCGCCCCAGTCCTCCAAAGAAAGGAAAAAACGCATGGAAAAACATCTGCAAATTGTAATACTGGAACGGAACAGCGTAGGAACGGATATTGACGTATCCTGCTTTGAGGAACTGGGGGAGGTTGTCTGCTATGCCAATACGGTTACGCCTGAGGAGGTGCGGGAACGTATAAAGGAGGCGGATATTGTCATTGCCAACAAAGCGCCTTTGCGGGAAGAAACCCTGAAGGATGCCTTGCATGTGAAATTGATTTGCGAGTTTGCCACGGGATATGATAACTGTGATATTGCTTATTGTAAAAACAGGGGTATCAAAGTGGCAAATGTGGTGGATTATTCCACCTGTATGGTGGCGCAGCATACTTTTACGCTGGCGCTTGCGTTGACGCAAAAGCTGGCATATTATGACAACTATGTCAAGTCCGGCAAATACAGCGCGCAGGACAGGTTTTCTCATTTTGACATGCCTTTTACGGAGCTGGATGGCAAGACATGGGGCATTATCGGCATGGGACATATCGGAAGAAAGGTGGCGGAAATTGCATCGGCCTTTGGCTGTAATGTCATTTTTTATTCCATTACCGGAAACAGCACTGTGGATGCGTACAGGCAGGTAGACAAGGACACGTTGCTTGCCGAGAGTGACTTTTTATCCCTGCATTGTCCTCTGAGCGACCTTTCCAGAAATATTATGGACAGGGAAGCTTTCCGGAAAATGAAAAGGTCAGCTATTTTGATAAATGTGGCAAGGGGCGGCGTGGTAAATAACCGGGATTTGTATGAGGCATTGATAAACGGAGAAATCCTGGCAGCAGGACTGGACGTACTGGAAAAGGAGCCTTTGGAAAAGGAAAACCCTTTAAGCCTGATTAGCGACAGCAACCGACTTATCATCACACCGCATCTGGCGTGGGGAAGCGTGGAGGCAAGGAGCCGCTGCGTAAAAGAAACTTTTTTGAATATTCAGGCATTTTTAAAGAATGAAGAAAGAAATCTGGTGTAAATTAAAATTTTAGTTGCCGTCCCATTATAAATGCGGTATCCTTAAATAAGAAGCTTGTTATGATTACACAATTCTACTTTTCAGGGGGTACATGGATGAACTTATTGGATTTTGTAAAGTTGGATGAATTACAGAACATGCAGGATTTGTTTGCAAGCGCAACGGGACTGGCGGCAGTCATCGTTGACAGGGAGGGAAATTTTGTTACCCAGCCCAGCAACTACACCGACTTTTGCATGAATTATACCAGACAGTCTTCACTTGGGGCAAAAAGATGTGCAAGGTGTGATGCGGAAGGAAAAGGCGCATACTTTTGCCATGCGGGATTGATGGAATTTTCGGAGCCGATTATGGTGGAGGACGAGCATTTAGGCAATATCATAGGCGGCCAGGCCCTTACAGGTGAACCGGATATTGCAAAGTTTGAACAGATGGCAGAGGAACTTGACCTTCCCAAAGAAGAATATATTGAGGCCCTTGGAAAGGTGGCAATCCGTTCGGAGGAGTCCATTCGTGCTGCTGCAAATCTGCTGCAGGAAATGGTAAATATGCTTGTGAACTCACATTATGCATTGGAAAAAGAGAAAGAAAAACTTTCCGTTCTTTCTGAAAAGGTGGCGGATGTCATTGATGATTCCCAGCAGATTGTGACGAAAGCAGCAAGCCTTGAAAAGATTTCTTATAAGCAGAACATTCTTTCCTTAAACGCCTCCATTGAATCGGCCCGTGCCGGTGACGCGGGAAGGGGTTTTGCGATTGTGGCGAAACAGATTGGAGAGTTGACGAGAGATTCTTCTGAAATATACAGTTCCATTATGAAGGATGCGGATGCCATCCGTGTATCGGCAACCAAGTTGGATGAAATCTTTAAGAGCTGATTGGAAGGGAACGTTTTTGCGTTAAGTGACTTGACATGATTGCAAAATGTAAAGAATTGTTAACTAAATACAGGGAGATTGTTGTTTATCTGATTGTCGGTGTGCTCAATACCATTGTATCCTGGGGAGCCTGCTTTATCTGCAAATGGCTGTTTTTAAACCCGGATATTTCATGGCAGAATGATATTATCAATACTGTCGGATGGGTGGTCGGCGTCAGTTTCAGTTATCCGTTAAACAGAAAGTGGGTATTCAAAAGCAAAAATCCGCGTATATTGAAAGAATTTTGCGGGTTTGCCGTCTCCCGTCTGTCCACATGGATACTGGATATTGTGATTATGCGGGTTACGGTAAATGTATTCCATATGCATTACTGGATAGCAAAGATATTTATTTCTTCTGTATTGGTTATGATTTTGAATTATGTATTCAGTAAAGTTTGGATTTTTAATAAGAAAAAATCTTAAGAGGCTTCTTTGAAAAAAGAAGATTAGAAATGAAGCCAAAAGGGTATCGGCATATTAAACCGATACCCTTTTATTCTGCCCTTACAATAAGGAAAATGGTCATAAGGTTAACTAATCGTTAAAATAGCCTGTCAAACCGCTCCATGGCTTCTATTGTATTTTCCCTGCTTCCAAAGGCTGTCAGGCGGAAGAAATATTTACCGTTGTTGCCGAAACCGGCGCCGGGTGTTCCCACGACCTGAATCTGTTCCAGCAAATAATCAAAAAACTCCCATGATTCCATGCCTTTGGGGCATTCAAACCAGATATAAGGTGAATTGACGCCACCAAAATAGCGGATGCCCTTTTTGTCAAGACATGCTGCAATAATGCGGGCATTTTCCTGATAATAGGCAATGTTCTCTTTGCATTGGCGCATTCCCTCTTCGGAGAATACGGCAGCGGCGCCTTTTTGCACAATATAGGAAACGCCGTTGAATTTTGTGGTTTGTCTGCGGTTCCACATGGCGTTTAAGGACATTTCCGAACCACTTTCCGAAGCAAATTTTAAATCTTTTGGTACAATGGTATAGCCGCAGCGGGTTCCGGTAAAGCCTGCGGTCTTGCTTAAAGAGCAAAATTCAATAGCGCATTTTCTGGCGCCGTCTATGGCAAAGATACTGCGGGGCAGTGATTTATCCGTGATAAAGCACTCATAGGCGGAGTCATACAGGATAATGGCATTGTTAGCCAAAGCATAGTCCACCCATTCCTGCAGCTGGGCATGATTGTAGGCCGCGCCGGTAGGATTGTTGGGGGAACAGATGTAGATGATGTCGGCATGGACATTTTGGTCGGGCATCGGCAAAAAGTTATTTTCCGCATTGGCATTGATATAGGTAATGTTTCTGCCGTTCATGACATTGGTATCCACATAAACGGGATATACCGGGTCGGGAATCAGAATTACATTGTCCTGCGCAAAGAGGTCCGTAATATTTCCGGTATCGCTCTTTGCCCCATCGGACACAAAAACTTCGTCTGCTTCTATATCCACACCGTTTTCGGCATAATAGTCCACAATGGCATTTCTTAAAAAATCATATCCCTGTTCGGGACCATAGCCTTTGAAAGTCTCGGAAGAGGCTTGTGCATCCACACCTTCATGCAGGGCATGGATTACGTTTTCACCTATGGGGCGGGTGACATCACCGATTCCCAGACGGATGATTTTTTTGTCCGGGTTTGCCTGTGAGTAAGCCGTGACACGGTGGCCAACCTCGGAAAAAAGGTAATTCTGTTTTAAGTTTAGATAGTTTTCATTTAATTTAGGCATATTTCCTCCATTTCCAAAGCAGTTTCAGCTTTATGTCAGTTGAGTTATCATGTGCGCTACCAGATTTGCGGAATGCTTTGCGGCCGCCCGCTCAAAGGTGGGGTAATCCATTTCTGCACTGTCGTCCGCTTTGTCTGATATGGCGCGTATAATTACGAAAGGAATACTGTTCAAATAAGCGCCGTGCGCAATGGAGGCCCCTTCCATCTCCACACAGTCACCGCCAAACTCTTCTATAAGGTGCTGCTTTAGTTCTTTACTGGATACAAACTGGTCACCGCTTACCACCCTGCCTGTTCTGACATGAATGTCAGGATTTGCTTCCTGACAGGAACGAACCGCTATAGCAGCCATGTCAGGGTCAGCCTGAAACTCCCTGAGACCCATTTGCGGAACTTCTCCGGGCCTGTATCCGAATATTGTAGCGTCCATGTCATGATGCAGGGCATCTGTTGAGACAAGGATATCCCCGATGTCAAGCGCCGGGTTTAAGGAACCGGCAACACCGGTATTGATAATATGCGTCACGTGGAAAACATCTGCAAGAATCTGCACACACAGTGCGGCATTTACCTTTCCGACGCCGGAGCGCACAACGACCACATCCGCATCATTTAAGGTACCTGTATAAAAATCCAAGGATGCCTTTTTTACAATCTCTGTGACAGACATCTGATTTTTTAACTGCTCCACTTCCAGTTCCATGGCGCCGATAATGCCAATCTTGTTCATCTGTAAAACTCCTTTCTTATTCCGGATAAATCAGGCGGCTGTCGTCTGCTTTGCAGAGGACATTATCCAGGTATTTTGCTGCAAGGTAGTTTGCCATGGGCAGGTTCATATCCAGATAGTTGCCGCAGTCTTTTGGGGACGCGCCCGGTACTTCATCCTTGTACTCGCGGATAAACTCGTACAATTCCACTATCAGGGGAAGAATATCCTTTGAAGTGTAATCGCCTGCCAGCAAAAGGTAAAATCCGGTACGGCAGCCCATAGGTCCGAAATATATGGTTTTTTCCTTATATACAGGATGATTTCGCAAAAAAGTAGCGGCAAGGTGCTCTATGGTATGTACCTCCGCTGTGTTCATAACAGGCTCTTCATTGGGGCTTGTCATGCGCAAATCAAAGGTTGTAATGGTTTCCGCGCCGACTTTGTCCTTGCGGGAAACATAAACGCCGGGCTGAAGCTTGATATGGTCTATGGTAAAGCTGGTAATTTTTTCCATGATTGTCATTCCTTTCATCAGTTTTTCTACAAAATAGAGTAGCGGATTCAGTTGTAAAAGTCAAGAGGCTGCCGTAGGGTTTGGCATATTACATGTCGTCTGCCGGTGCGTGCATTTGTTCCAACGGGGGACGTTCTCACTCCGGTAAAAACGCAGTGGTACATAAGAGGTTATAAAACAACCTCTAAATACCAGCGTTTTTACAGGCCCCCTTATGGAATCAAATGCACGCACCGGCAGACGACATGTAATATGCCATAAAAATTTTTATACTTAAATGAGTGAATATACCTTGACAGGTGAGGTATATTGATATATAGTGTATATCAGAAAGAGAGGGATGCTTATGTCTATTACATCCGACATTTTAAGGGGGCATACAGATGCCATTATTTTAGCCCATCTTTTGGAGCAGGACAGTTACGGATATCAGATTAATAAGGATATCATGAAAAAGACGGACAACAAATATGAATTGAAGGAGGCTACCTTGTATTCAGCATTTAAAAGGCTGGAACAGGCGGGATGCATCAGGACTTATTGGGGCGATGAAACCGTAGGGGCCAGACGACGTTATTATGCTGTGACGGAAGAAGGCAGAAAAGCTTACCAAATTTACAAGAGGGAGTGGGAGGAAGCCAAGGCAATGATTGACCAGTTGATAAAATAGCAAAAAAATTTAAAATCCGGAAAAGAAATAATTGTGCCGCCGGTGCGGCAGAGTGGAGGGAAATATGATTGAAAAAATAAGAAAACATTTTAATGAGCTTTTTGCAGATGCTCCTAAGACAAGAAAAGCGATGGAGATGAAGGAAGAAATGATTCAGAACAGCACTGAAAAGTATCAGGATTTGCTGGGGGAAGGGTATTCGGAAGAGGATGCCTATGAAAATGTTATCGGCTCTATCGGGGATGTCACGGAATTGTTTGAGGACCTGGAAGAAAAGAATCTGCTGAATTTGTCGGAGAAGGACAGAAAGAAAAAGGCAGTGCTGACATCGGCCGCTGTCGGTATGTATATTTTTGCGGGCTGCGTCTTTTTCCTGTGCCAGATGCTTGACGGAGTCTGGCGTACGCGCTGGGATTTTTCCACATTGGCGCTGGTTCTGGCGGCAATCTGCTGCATACCGCCGACCTGTATGCTGGTCTATGCGTCCAACATGTATCCGGATTACAAGAAAAAAGAAGAGGAAAATATGGTGGAGCAATATAAGGAATCAAAGCACACGAGCAACAGGGAAAAGGCAATCAAGGGCTCTGTCAGCACTATTATCTGGACATTGGTGATTGTGTTGTATTTCCTTATCAGCTTTGCTTCAAGCGCATGGTATATTACCTGGGTTATCTTTTTAATTGGCGGATGTGTGCAGGCGGTTTTTGAACTTTTGTATAGTCTGAAGCGTGGGGATTGAAAATAAAAGTGACATAGAAGCGAGGTAAAGGTTGAATAAATTGCTCGATAGCAATTTATTCAACCAAGAATTTGTGCCGAAGCGTCACAAATTCCATGATGGCAGAGCAAAATCTGACATTTTACTCGCCTCCTCAGCGAAAAACGCTTCGGAATGGAGAGAAAAATGAAAGCGGCAAAGATTGTACTGATAACGGTTTTATGTGGGTTGATTGTATTTTTATGCAGTATTTTGGGGATGGGAATGCGGGGAGGCGGCTCATTTTTGTCCGGCAACGGCGTCAGTATCTTTCCGGAATACGAACTGGTGCAGGAATGGGAAATGTCCCCCGATGCCATAACACAGCTGCGTGTAAATTATAATATGAATAATAACGATGTTCTTATATATGAGGGTACAGGGGACAAAATTGTGATACGTGAGTATGCAAATTTTGAGATGGAAGACAGACAACGCACCATCGTATCTCAGGAGAAAAACGAATTGACAGTGCAGGGAAGGAACCGTAGCTTTATGTTTTTCTATATTGGAGGAGGCCGTCATGCTTATACGGAAATTTACCTGCCTGAGGGATTTACCCCTGATATGTATATCAAAACCCTGAGCGGTGATATTGTGGCCGGAAGGGACATTTCGGAGGGAAACAGCTTTGAAGTTTCCAGCACCAGCGGCGATATCCATTTTCAGAATGTGAAAGCGGAAAGCATTGTGGCGTGTTCCACCAGCGGCGAAATATATTTTGAAGAAGCTGCGGGTATAATTTCCATGTCCACAACCAGCGGTGATATTGCAGTACAAAAGGCAGTGGGTAATGTTTCCATATCCACGACCAGTGGTGAGATTATGCTGCGGGAGGCAGAAGGCAACGTATCGGCATCCACAACCAGCGGTGACATCACGATACAGGGAGGCGGCGGAGAAAGACATGTCAATTCCACTTCCGGTGAAATCAGGCTGGACGGGGTAAATGGAAAATTTGACTTAAACACGACGAGCGGTGATATTAGCCTCGGGGATGGAACAGGATATGGGAAGGTGCATACAATCAGCGGGGAGGTCAGGGTCGGCTTGATTGGCATACAGGGAAATCTTTCTGTCACAACAACCAGCGGCGACGTTTTTTTGCAGCTCCCGTCCGAAGCGGAATTTGCATTTGATTTTGATTCGGCAAGCGGGGAATGTGAAACCTTTTTTGACGAGGCGCTTTCTTTTAACAAAAAGGGCACGTCTGCATCAGGCGTCTATGGAAACAGTGCAGATATGGAAGTAAAGATTTCCACAACCAGCGGTGATGTGTGGATTTCGGAAAATTAAAAAGAAACAAAAAACAGAGGGCAGAACCGATGGTACAGTGGGTTCTGCCCTTTCCTCTACAATAATTTATTTTACTTTTTCAAAGGTAAGCCTTTCAAATGCGGCTTCTGCTTCTTCCTGAGATGCAAGACTGGCTATGATAACAGCGGTTTCACTTCCTTTTATTTTGAACAGGAATGTTGTTTCCATCCCTGCGGCTCCGTCAAATTGATAGAGATAAAAGTTTGGTGAATCACTGGGCGTTGCTTTCAGGATATCGGCGTCTGACGCCATAATTGCAGCGGCATATGTATCAAATCCGGAGGAGGTTAAAAACATGCCGTTCAGAACATCTTCATCATCTTTTTGGACCGTAATCATCCCATCTTCCTCCAGTAGGTTGTAGCCCCCGGTTGTATTCAGGGTTACCTTAACCGATTCACCGTTTTCTATCTGGAAGGTAAGGGATTTGCCGGTGCTGCAGGCAGTAAATGCAAAAGCCATAAGCATGCACAAAAGGGTTGCAATGGTAAGTTTTTTCAGTTTCATAATGTATTCTCCTTGTTTAATTTTCTATCCTGATACAGATGGATGAACTCAGGATAATTTTTTTGGTATAAATTCATCAATTGGCCGGTGTAGCCAATAATGATAGCGGAATTGGAGGCTGACAGATTTTGTAAAAAGGATTGGCAGCCTTCTTTTGTCGGAATGGAAATGGATTCCTTTTTCTTGTCATCCGTATAAAGCATAATCATATATGTCGTATTGACGGTTCTACCGTATTTTTTATGCTGGGTTTCATGGGTATAAGCCCAGATTATTTTATCCAGCTCTATGGCAAGGGTTTTGGCATTTACCGTAGAAAACAAATACCGCTTTCCTATCTTTATGTCACGGAGAATTTCTCCGGAAGCTTGATAATCGCTGTCAGCCATTTGAATGTTCATATCACCGCCGGCGCTGAGGGCTTTTACCATTGCTTTTTGATAACCGCCTGTCAAAGCCTTTATCAGCATGTAAAGAGAAATAATTAAAAGTTATATGCCGATACAGGTAAAAATACAGGAATTAAAGATAGGACCTGTTGATAATTTGTTTACCGCAATGTAATAGGGAGCGCAATAGGAATCAAATTGCTCATTGGTATAGTCACCGGATATAAAAAAGTCCTTGTAATAACGCAGCATTTTATCATCCATAGGACGTATTTGACCGCGTAAAGTAATGGAAGTACGTAAATCCAATTTATCATAACTGTCAAGAAATTTATAACTATTCTTAATCACGGAGTCCATTTTGTCATAATATTTGGATGGAATCTCAATACCCATATATTGAAACCAGAGACTGCTGTCGGCCATATAAGGTTCCAGACCGCCAATCAGAATGACATAATACTTATGCGAACTTCTGCGGGAAACTGTAGAACCGTATTTGTTTTTGGTGGTGGTAATTTCTTCCATGTAATCGCCGAATGTCAGATTTAAATCAAGTGTGACATACTGACCATCCAGTTCTTCCATAGTCAGGCTTTCAAAAGGAACCGGACCCTTTAAAACAGTAATGGCATCACGACCCCAAATGCCAAGTAAAATAAAGGCTAAAACCGTCATAATGATAATTCCGGGCATCACTTTCTTAAGTGATATCTTTTTTAATTCTTTTAACATTTTCCGCCCTCTTCTCTTTTGATTGTTTATTTAGATTTTAATATCCTGCAATGATTCTTTCAAGGTAAATTATCTAACAATCTTAATTGCCCAATATCGGCAAAATTGTTTTATTCTTTCTTTTTATTTTAAGGCCGGTGTAAGTAACAAGGGTGTATGAATTTTCATCCATACACCCTAAAAATGATGATAACCTTGGTATTAAGTGTTTTTGGTTAACCAAAATATCTCTTAAGAAGTCCCTCAAATGCCTTACCGTGTCTGGCTTCGTCACGAGCCATTTCATGAACAGTATCATGAATGGCATCCAGATTAAGCGCTTTTGCACGTTTCGCCAAATCAAATTTGCCTGCGGTAGCGCCGTTTTCAGCGTCAACCCTCATTTCCAGATTCTTTTTGGTGGAATCGGTTACAACTTCACCTAACAGTTCTGCAAACTTAGCAGCGTGCTCAGCCTCTTCATAAGCGGCTTTCTCCCAATACATACCGATTTCGGGGTATCCTTCCCTGTGGGCAACCCTTGCCATGGCAAGATACATGCCGACTTCCGTACATTCGCCTTCAAAGTTTGCACGAAGGTCTTTGATGATATCTTCGGGAACGCCCTGTGCAACGCCTACCACATGCTCGGCTGCCCATGTTTTTTCAGCGGACTGTGCAGTGAACTTTTCAGCGGGAGCATGGCAGATGGGGCACTCAGCGGGTGCAGCATCTCCTTCGTGAACATAACCACATACCTGACATACAAATTTCATACTTTTCTCTCCTTTTTTATGTTATCTTTTTTATATAAATTTTCTCTTTCTCCGGAATGTTATGGAACAAAGAAAATTTATGGTTTAAAATTTGAACGTATATTTTCAGGGCTTTTATTTTTTCTTCCACCTGTGCCGCTATTTCCTCCCATTCTGTTTCTGAAATAACGGGACCGGTCAGATAAACTGCCGTCCAAGGAGAAGATATATGCTTCCGTCGATAATTTCTGTAATTGTCAACGACTCAACTCCCCTGGGCTTTGAAAATACAGAATATATACCAAGCAGCGATTCTATTTCATCGGAACATACATTATACACATAACTGTCGTAGGATTCCCTGATTACCGCACTGTAAAAGTTATCCGTTATAGTCAGGACGTCGTCTTCCATCGTTATATATATCATATAAATCTCTTCACTGCCGGTTTCGCATATCTGAAATGAGTAATATGGATTACGCCAAATGGATTGCGGTTCTCCCCCGACAAAATCGAAACTGTAATCGGGATATTTTTCACTTAAATAATCCAGAGACATCCTGTAAAACAGCAGCATTTTTTCCTGAGAGGAAGATAACTCCCCACTTTCTATTTTTTCGACATTATAATCTGAGGGAAAAATTTTTAACAGCAGTTCGGCTTCTTCGTCGGTCATTGTCAGTTTTTTTCCGGGCGATTTGCATCTTGCCTATTTCGGAAAGCACATCCGCTTATGCAAAACATCAGTATTGCAAGTACAAGTAAAAAAATTGTTTTTTATTGTTCCTTTTCTTTCTCATGGCAGCACCATCCGCATTTGCCGTAAAAGTACGTGACATGCCCGGCTATTTTTCCGTCAAAGTTTGCATCCGCTATATCTACAATGGATTCAAAGCTTTTCATGTCAAGGTCGATTACCCTGCCGCATTCGCTGCATACAAAATGGTAGTGGGGAGTGGTATCATAATCAAAATGGTCCACGCCGTCCCCGACACGGAGCCTGGTAATTTCTCCGGATTCGGCTAGCATGGTCAGATTGCGGTAGACTGTACCGAGGCTGATATTGGGTATCTGCTGCCGAATCGCCATATATACATTGTCCGCTGTGGGATGGTCTTTGCGGGAGGCAAGATAACGTTTGATTTCTTCCCGCTGCCTGCTGTATTTGGTAGCCATTTCTCCTCCTGATTAAAATTAAGAATCATTACTGTTTTTATTATATAATTTTTTTGTGGTTTGTCAATAAGTGTTTATACTTTTTTTAGGATAATCTTCTTTTCAGTTAATTCCATTTTGAATTGGAAGATGCTATAATGTCTTTATTCGAGAAAGGAAGAACACCGGTATGAAGTTTAAGACAAGACTGAAGGTGACTTTTGCAGTGATTGTACTGGTGCCTATTGTATTGATGACATTTGCGTTCATGCTGATAGGCGCTACGCTGTTACGAAGCCAGAGGATATCAGGCTTTGGTGATGTGGATTATACAACCATGTCCGACGGGGTACAGGCCGTCGGCCTGCAGACGCAGCTTTTGTATGAGGAATTGCTAAAAAAGCTGGAAGAGAGTCCTTATATTTTTGAAGACGAGGCGTTTCTGGATTCTGTCAGTTCCGACATCGGCAGGAAAAATTCGTATATCCTCGTCAGAAAAGACGGCGAAATATATTATACGGGAAATAAAATTGCAGCGGAACAGATTATTGATAAGCTGCCGGAATATGGGCAGGATAATCCGGAAAGTTTCTCGGGATATTTTTTTAATGATTCGCAAAAATATGTAAAACAGCTTGATTTTGTGTTTTCCGACGGTACGCCGGGCAGCCTGTTTATCATATCGAGGGTGGTCAGCCTGATATACAAGCCGATGCTGGTTGATATGTTTATTGCCATCTGCGCAATTTTAGTATTTACCAGTATTATGCTTACCAGATGGATACACAAGGGTGTGTTCAGACCGATAAACCAACTGAATGTGGCGATGAAAAAAATCAAGGACGGTAATTTTGATTATATGCTCTCTACGGATTCCAAAGGAGAAATCGGGGATTTGTACCGCAATTATGAAGACATGAGACTGAGGCTTAAGGAATCCACCGAAGAAAAGATGGTGCAGGAAAAGCAGAACCGGGAATTAATCAGCAATATCTCCCATGATTTAAAAACACCTATCACAGCGATTAAGGGCTATATGGAGGGTATTCTTGACGGTGTGGCGGATACGCCGGAAAAAATGGACAAATACATTAAGACAGTCTATAACAAAGCCAACGATATGGACAGACTGATTAATGAACTGACTATTTACTCCGGAATTGACAGTAACCGTATCCCCTATAATTTCCACCGCATCAATGTAGCGGACTATTTCGGGGACTGTGTGGAGGAGGTTGGGCTGGACCTTGAGTCGAAAAACATAGAGCTTAACTATTCCAACCTTGTGGCGCCGGATACCATTATTATTGCCGACCCGGAACAGATGAAACGGGTTATCAATAATATTATCGGCAACAGTATCAAATATATAGATAAAGCCAAAGGCGTCATTGACATCAGGATACTGGATGAACTGGATTCGGTAAGGATAGAGATTGAGGATAACGGGAAGGGCATTTCAGCGAAGGATTTGCCAAAAGTCTTTGAGCGCTTTTACCGAACGGATGCATCCCGCAATTCATCACAGGGCGGCAGCGGCATCGGATTGTCTATTGTAAAGAAAATTGTTGAGGACCATGGCGGCTATATCTGGGCGACCAGTAAAGAAGGGGAAGGGACCTGTATGCATTTTGTAATCCGCAAGTACAGGGAATTACAAGATACACCGAATGAAGGCAGGAAAAAGGAGGAATATTCATGAGCAGGATTTTAATTATTGAAGACGAAGAGGCAATTGCCGATTTGGAGAAAGATTATCTGGAACTCAGTGATTTTGAAGTGGAAATTAAGAATACAGGGGATTCGGGCCTGGAGGCTGCGCTTACGGAAGATTTTGACTTGGTGGTTCTTGATTTAATGCTTCCGGGGATGGATGGATTTGAGGTCTGCAAAAGAATCCGGGAGGAGAAAAATATTCCCATCCTGATGGTATCCGCGAAAAAGGATGATATCGATAAAATACGCGGATTGGGTCTTGGTGCGGATGATTACATGACAAAACCCTTCAGTCCCAGTGAACTTGTTGCCAGGGTAAAGGCGCATATGGCGAGATATGAAAGGCTGGTTGGCACTGCCGTGAAAACCCAGAATGATATTGTGGAAATCAGGGGTATCCGTATTGACAAAACAGCCAGAAGAGTTTATGTGGACGGTGTGGAAAAGGCTTTTACCACAAAAGAATTTGATTTGCTGACATTTTTGGCAGAGCATCCCAATCATGTATTTACAAAAGAAGAGCTTTTCCGGGAAATCTGGGATATGGATTCCATCGGTGACATTGCCACTGTTACTGTTCATATCAAGAAAATCAGGGAAAAGATTGAATATGATACCGCAAAGCCCCAGTATATTGAAACCATCTGGGGAGTGGGGTACCGGTTTAAGATATAAAATTATGGCGGCTTATGGCTTCCCGAAATTGTTTTGTATCCTTGGAAAAGATTTCAGTCAGGAAGAATGTGCGCAAAAGAAATAGCAGGTCCGAGGGCCTGCTATTTGTTATGACTAATTGCTTGACCGGTTATTTTGTGACACGCTTTATCACATCAAAAACTGGATAACACAGAAAGCCGCATAAATGCATAACAGGACCATGCCCTGTATGCGTGACAGCTTTCCGCGGATAAGGGTGGGAATTGTCAGAAATGCCATGACAAACAACATGATGGGCACATCCATCACGAGGGAGGCATTTCTTCCTGCAATGGTGGAACTCTGCGGAATGTCAAATGGTGCAAGGGATGCGGATATGCCGCTGACCAGTACAAGGTTAAAAAGATTGGCGCCGATAACGTTGCCCAGCGATAAGGAGCCGTGTCCCTTTGCAAGGGAGGTGATGGCTGTCACCAGTTCCGGCAGTGAAGTGCCGAGGGCAACAAAAGTCAGGGCAATCACGGATTCCGGTACGCCCATTGCCGTTGCAATCAGTGTACCGTTGTCTACCAGAAATTTGGCTCCGACGGCAATCAGCGCGGCGCCTGCCACAAGCAGGAAAATGTCTTTAGCCATGGTGCCTGTTTTGGCGGGCGCTTCCGCCATAACCAGTTCTGGCTGCGGGGCGTCTTTCATCTGCATTACTGTGCTGAGCATGTACACTATAAAAATAGCAAGTAAAAGGAAACCGGTTATCCGGCTGAAATGGCCTGTGGTATAAGCGGTAATGGTATAGAGTACAGCCGCCAGGAAAAAGAATACCACGGGTGTTTTCAATGTTTTCTTTTCAATTTTCCCGGGGCGTATTGCAACCGTAATGGCGGCAATCAGCGCCGTGTTGCAGATAATGGAGCCTATGGCGTTGCCGTAGGCAATCTCCCCGTGGCCGCTTATTGCGGAAGTAGCGGAAACCATTACTTCCGGCAGGGTGGTTCCGATGGATACGACTGTGGCGCCAATCAGCAGTTCCGGGATGCGGAAGCGGTGGGCAATGCCCGTAGCGCCGTCAACAAACCAGTCTCCCCCTTTTATGAGTAAAATGAGTCCGGCTATAAAGAGCAGAACAGGTATAAACATAGGTATATCCTCCTTGAAACTGTAAAAATGCTGTGTTACACTGAATCTCAAAGCAAATAATAGCACTATTACGACAGGAAAACAATCATGCAGACAAAAATAATTTTCGAAGATAAGGATATCATAGTGATTTATAAACCTGCCGGCATTGCCGTGCAGAGCGCCCGCATCGGACAGACGGATGTGGAAAGTGAGCTGAAAAGTCATCTTGCCGCAAAAGAAAAACAGGCAGGTTACTCCCCGTATCTGGGTATTGTCCACAGGCTGGACCAGCCCGTGGAAGGGCTGCTTGTATTTGGAAAAAACAGAAAAGCCGCGGCAGACTTAAGCAGGCAGGTGCAAGGCGTGGGCTTTCACAAGGAATACCGGGCCGCAGTCTGCGGAATACCGGGCGCACAAAGCATGGAACTTGTGGATTATCTTAAAAAAGAAGATGGACGGGCCGTTGTATGTGTGGGAGAAGGAAAAAAAGCCATTCTGCATTTGGAAGTATTGCAGACAAAGAAGCTGGGCGAAGATTGCATCTCCCTTTTATCGGTGCGCATTGAAACAGGGCGTTTCCATCAAATCCGCGTCCAGCTTGCCCATGCAGGTTTCCCGATACTGGGTGATAAAAAATACGGCAGCGAAAAAAGCCTTTCCCTATCCAAAACCATGGGGGGTTGCAACACAGCCTTAAGTGCATGCAGATTGTTTTTTCAACATCCTGTTACCCATAAAAAACTGGAATATACTTCCACCCCGGTAAACCCTGTTTTTTCCATTTTTTCTGAATGAAACTTTTGCAAAAACTTCATACTAATTTCCAAAAGCGAAAAGGGAACAGTAGAAGGAGAGAATCGTCATGCTGGAAAAGAAACGGTTTTGGGAAAATAAATATATAGCGCTGCTTCTGATTACCGGAGCAGTCTATTTTTTTCTGCGATACATCAGTCCACTGCTGACACCTGCCATCATTGCCGGATTGTTTTTGACCCTATGCTACCCTACTTTTGACGATATCCAGAAGAAAACCCGAATAAAAAAACAATATCTGGCAAGCGGAATTCTGCTCCTCATACTGGGCATTATGATTGTGCTGGTATGGTGGGCGGGCTCATTTTTGCTTAAGGAAATTCCCATCTGGATAGAAGGAATTGACGGTGTGCAGGAAGGAGTACAGGTATTTTTGACAGAGTCCTGCCATAATGTCGGGGAATTTCTCGGCGTCAATATGGACAAAGTGGGACAGGTTCTGGTGGAGCAGGTGGATATTTTTGTGGAGAACTTTCAAATACAGGTATTGCCGAAAATGATAGGGGAATCGTGGATATACATTAAACAGTTTATATCCATTATTGCAGTGCTGGCAGTTACCATGATTGCCACTGTGCTGTTTGCCAAGGATTATGATACTATTCTTTCGTGGGTGGGAGCACATAAGGAAAGCAGAATGGCTCTGGAGGTTGTACTAAAGGTTATCCGCTATATTGCCACTTTTGTAAAGGCACAGCTTCTTATCATGCTTTCCATTGCAACGGTCTGTGTCATCGGTCTTTTGATTTCGGGAGTGGAATCGGCAGTGTTGTTCGGGCTTTTGGCAGGATTTCTGGATGCGCTTCCTTTTATCGGTACCGGCATTGTGCTGATGCCGCTTGCAGTATGGCAGCTTTTTTTAGGATATCCATGGAAAGCAGCCGTATGTGTGCTTCTCTATGTTATTTGCGCCCTGATTAGGGAATTTATGGAGCCCAAACTGATTGGAAAAAAGGTGGGCGTCTACCCTATTGCCATCCTGATTTCCATTTATGCGGGTCTGAAGCTGTTTGGCATATGGGGAATCGTCAAAGGACCGATTGGACTGGTGCTGATTCAGAAATGTTATGAGGTTTATTTCCGTACTTGCAATGTTGACGACGGAAAGCAAATGCACTATGATGGGAAAGAGAACATGAAATAGAGGAATCGGGATATGAAATGGGTAGGATATTTTAGGGAAAGATGCCGGGGATTGATAACAGATATCAGGGAAATGAGCGTTGCTGAAACCTGCAGGTCCTTTTTGCTTTTGCTGATGAGGTTTACGCTTATTTGCTATCTGGTTGTTATACTGGTGGTGCTTCCCTTTTATTTTTATCGGGATACAGGTTATACGACGATTGGCAGCAGCAAATCAGAACTGTTTCAGAGATGGGGAATCGGTTTGGCGAGGATGTTTGTACATATTTTACTTCTTTACCTTGTCTTTGCTTTTTTTTGCTGGTGGAAAGAGAACAGGAAAACGAAACATAAGGCGGCTCTGCTGATTAACAAGTTTCTTGACGGGCTTTCTGTTACCGACAAATTTGTCATTTTTTATATGGCAGGCTTATGTCTTTCATATTATTATTCTCCATATCCCGAAGTGGCGCAGATGGGTACCAGCGGCTGGTATATGGGATTTTTTCCGCAAATTGTCATGGCAGGTTCTTATTTTTCCATGAAAAAACTGTTGCCGGAGACATTGGCAAAGTGGACGGCGGCCGTCATGCTTTTGGCTTCTTTCGGGGTTTTTCTTCTGGGAGTGTTGAACCGGTACGGCTTCAATCCGCTGGGCATGGCATCTGCAGGCCCAACTTTTATTTCGACAATTGGCAACATCAACTGGTATTGCGGCTATTGGACGGTCCTGTTTCCCATGGGTGCAGGGATGTTTCTCCTGTATGGGAGGGAATCAGGAAAAGAAAAAAGAAAATTATCCTGGCAGCGTGCTGCGCTGGGAATCTTTACCGCCGTGGGATTTGCAGCCGGCATTACGCAGGGAAGCGACAGCGGCATGTTTGCGCTTGCAGCCATGCTTCTGCTTTTGGGATGGCTGGCAGGCAGCAGCAGGGAAAGACTGGAAAGGTTTTTTGAAATGCTTCTGATTTTTTGTGCAGCGCTGATGATTCTGGCAGTGATACAATGGAGATGGCCGGACAGGAACCAGTACATTACATGGATTTACCGTCTGCTCGTACAGACGCCGCTTCCCTGGGGGGCAGGCATGGGGATTTTTCTTGTGTATGTTTTTCTTGTAAAAGGAAAGAGGGGAGAATTGTGCCGTCGTGTTTTTAACGTGGTGTGGCGTACTATGACAGTATTTTTTTGTGCAGCGGTTTTATTGTTTGCCGTTGCAATTGCAGTGAACACAAAGCATCCGGGAAGCCTTGGCAGGTTTTCTGAAATTCCTCTGTTCACTTTCAGTAAGGACTGGGGAAGCTTTAGGGGCGGTACCTGGAGAGCGGGAATTACGACATGGCAGTCACAGGATGTTTTGCATAAAATCATTGGTACGGGCCCGGATACCATGGCTTCTTTTATATATGAAGGTTCCAACAGCAGACTTTTGGAGGAGGTCAGGGAACAGTTTGGAAACAGCCGGTTGACGAATGCCCATGGGGAGTGGATAACCGTTCTTTCCAATCTGGGCATTATGGGGGTATTGAGTTTTGGCGGGATGATAATTAGCGGCATTGTGTGCTTTGTCCGTGCGGGAAAAAAGGCAGAAGGCAAGTGTGCGGCAGGGGCATTGTGTGCGGCCTGCGGCATCAGCCTGTTTTGCTATACGATAAATAATATTTTCAGTTTCCAGCAGGTTATGAACATTACGCAGATGTTTCTTGTTATGGGTTTGGGAGGGGCATTGCTCAGACAGATAAAGGGTGAGGACGGTGACGGAGTATGACCAGGATATTGATTGTGGAGGATGATGCGGATATCAATCAGATATTCGCAAAGATTATGACAAAGCAGGGGTATGAAGCGGTGCAGGCTTTTTCGGGAAGTGAGGCGGCGCTTCGGCTTTTTCCGAATGGGGAAGGAAAAGGGAGGGCAGACAAGGAATTTGATTTGATAATTCTGGATTTGATGATTCCCGGTATCCCGGGGGAGGAAATTCTGGTTAGGGTCAGGGAGGAAAGCGATATTCCTATTATTGTGGTTTCCGCCAGGTCGGCGCTGGATGACAGGGTCAGGTTTATCAATCTGGGAGCGGATGATTATCTGGTAAAGCCTTTCGAGGTGGAAGAGGTGGTTGCGAGGGTCAACGGTGCGCTAAGGCGGTACAGGCGGAATGCAGGGTCAAAGACCGGCAGCAGCGGACAAGGCAGGGATGACATGGGGGAGCAGGTGATTGTACATAAAAATCTGGTTCTGAACCCTGAGGCACGGGAAGCAAAGGTTTGCGGCCACCTGTTATCCCTTACGGTACATGAGTATGACATCCTTTATCTGCTGCTTCAGAATCCCGGCAAGGTTTATTCCCGGGAAAGCCTTTATGAACAAGTATGGCAGGGCGGATATTACGGGGAGGACAACACCGTAAATGTCCATGTGAGTAACCTCCGCAAAAAGATAGCGGTATTTGATGAGGAAGAATATATAAAGACCGTGTGGGGCATCGGTTTCAAAATTGCATGATAATCTTTACGGTTTCTTTAAACTTTCTAAAGTACTTATTTATGATATGGGGGTTATTATTGGCATGTAATCACTTAAGAAATAAGTACAAGGAGAGCAGATATGGGTGAAGAGTTTATTGTTAAGACGGTGAAGCTGACGAAGGAGTACGGTCAGACGGTGGCGTTGAAAAATGCGGATATCGCCATAAGGAGAGGGAGTATATACGGGCTCGTGGGGAATAACGGGGCCGGGAAAACAACTTTTTTGAAGATATTGGCGGGACAGACACATGCTACCGGCGGCAGTTTCGTGCTGATGGGTGAGGACAGTGAAAAGGGATATAAGAAAGCGCGCAAAAGAATCGGCGCCATAATAGAGAATCCCGGATTTTATCCAAAACTGACCGCAAAACAGAATCTTGAATACTATCGGATACAGCGGGGTATTCCCGGTAAAGACATCGTGGATAAAATGCTTGAACAGGTGGGACTCAGCGGGGCGGCCAAAAGGAAATTTGAAAATCTGTCTTTGGGCATGAAACAGCGGCTGGGACTTGCACTTGCGCTGATGGGTGAGCCGGAATTATTGGTTCTGGATGAGCCTATTAACGGGCTGGACCCGGCGGGAATTATTGAAATCAGGAACTTTTTAAAAAAATTAAATCAGGAAAAAGATGTTACCATCATTATTTCCAGCCATATTCTGACGGAACTGGAGAACATTGCGACCGATTACGGATTTTTAAGCAAAGGAGAACTGGTGGAGCAGATTTCGGCAGAAGAGCTGAGGGAAAAATGCAAAACTTTCCTTGAAGTCAAGGTGACGGATGCAGAACGTTATGCGGCGCTTTTGGAAACGGAGCTTCTTTGCAGCAATTACAAGGTGCTGCCGGACGGTTATATTCACATTCTGGGGCGTGTGGACAATATCAGCGATTACAGCGCTCTTGCAGTAAAGCACGATATCGGTCTGTTGTCCTTTGATATGAAGGAAATTAATCTGGAAAACTATTATATGAATTTAGTAGTGTGAGAAGAACTTATAACTGCTTTTGGCAGTTTTCAATTGTAGCAGCAAGGAGGTTAATATGATAAAATATATGAAAAGTGAATTATACAGGGTAGTGCATTCCAAAGGAATTTATCTGTTAGCGGGAGTCTGTCTGTCAATAACTCTCGCCGTGAATCTGATACTGGCATATTTCAGGGGAGTGGAGCCGTCATTTGCCTATGGAAATACGGCGTTTGCATTCGGAATGCTGGGTGGATTTATGCAGCCGATTTTTTTTCTGACGCTGCTTATGGGATGCCTTATTTTTGCGGATGAGTATAAGAACAAAACCATTATGAACAGCATCTCATTTGGATATTCCAGACTTACCGTTTATTTCGGCAAGCTGGCAGTGGCGATTATTGTTTCCGCTGCATTGCTGGTGCTTGTGCTCAGTATCTTTATCGGCAGCGGTATACTGCTTTTGGAGAACAGCGGCACGGAAGTATTGTGCAATTTGTTGAAAGGATTTGGAGCATGTATTCCCATACTGATTACAGGGGAAGTGGCAGCAATTACCTTTGCTTTCCTGATTGGCACGGTAATGGGTAGCACATGGACATGGATGGGTGTGTTTGTGTGTGTGCCGATGGCGTGTGAATTGCTGGGAATGAAATTTGAAATATTTGCCAGAATTTCCAAGTGGCTTGCATACGTTATTGCGGGAGAAGGCACACTGACCGAAGACATGGGCCTTGTCCTGGTGTGGATGAGCAGGGATGGTTTTATCAGGTGTATTTTAGCAGGTCTGGCGGGGATTGCAGTTTTCTTGGCAATTGGAGTTGTTGGAATACGGAGAAAAGAACTGGTGTGAGAAGTTCTGTGTTTAGTTTCGTGGGATTATGGGATTTTGCATAGCGGAATCATGGGGGTTTGTATGGAATGGATTTTGGCAGTGGTTTTGGGTATTATGGCATGTTATTATATGGTACGCTTTTACCGTCTGAAGGCAAACCTGAAAGCAGCAGAGGATGGATTGCGGGAAATAGAGCAAAATCCGGGGGAAAACCGGATTCTGCTTATTTCTTTTCCGGATAAAGATGCCGAGCGGATTTTGGAAGCTGTGAATGCTTATATACTGCTGACAAGGAAGGAGCGGATTTTTTATAGGCAGAGGGAGAAAAAACTGCGCGCCCAGATAGAAAACATCAGCCATGATTTGCGTACGCCGCTGACCGCCATTATCGGTTATCTGGAACTTATGGATGCAGATAAATGGGGCAGGGAAGAGGAAGAAATGATGACGGCAGTGAAGAAAAAGGCAAGGGTTCTGCAAAGCCTGCTGGGAAACTTTTATGACTTGTCGCGTCTGGAAATGAATGATTATCATTTTAACCTGGAAAAACTGGATATTGTCCGGCTCATCCGGGAAACCAGCCTGCTTTTTTACCGGCAGTTTGAGGAAAGGGGGCTGTCAGTGGAAATCTCCATGGAAGAAGAGCCTGTTTTTATACAGGCGGACGTGGGGGCCATGGAGCGGATTATTCATAATATGCTGCAAAACGCATTCCGTTATGCGGAAAGTTATCTCAAGATTGCCGTATGCAGGGAAAACGGAAAACCGGCGCTCTTGTTTGAAAATGATACTACGGTTTTGCAGGAGAGTGAAGTGGAACATTTGTTTGAGCGGTTTTATGTGCAGGAAAAGTCCCGCACGAGCCAGAGCAGCGGATTGGGGCTTACCATAAACAAGCTGCTGGCGGAGGCCATGGGGGGAAGCGTGGAGGCAAGGCTTGCGGCAGGTAGGCTTTTGATAGTATACCGGTTTGAGGAGGCGTGACAACGGATGCAAAAGGAAAGCGGTGTAAGCAAGGATTTTAGGGATATTGATGAAGTGTATGAAGCATTATTGAAAGAAAATGTAAAAGGTGAACTGAAAAAAGAGAAAGATTTTCTTGTTTGGACATTGCCGAATCGGATTATCATAGAAATTGCCCTTAATCTGCCTTATGAAGGTTATATCGGCACAGCATATATAGTAAACGGAAGGAGATGGGAGTTGGCCCATTGGCATCCACAGGTAGATGAAATGTATAATGATTTGCTGGATATTCATAACGGCAATACAATCTGGGTCACCAAAAAAAATATCTTCGGAAAAGAATGCGTACCCATAATAATGGGAAAAAGGGATTACGAGTCCATGAGCGATAAAAGAAAAAGCAGGTACAGCATTCTGATGTAAATATTTGTATTATTTTGTAGAATTTTCCGACTATTCATGATAAAATAGTACCAGTTTTTAACAACAGGGTATCAAGATTCTGGTAATTAGGGGTATGGCCATGAATGCTGTTTGTCGTGATATATGCAGGGCGGTCCACGAGGGGAAGTGGCTTGACATTGCATATAAAAATGGGAAGGAAGAAGTAACCAAATACTGGATTGGGATTAAGGACATCAATCCCGTTGAGAAGTCCATGACGGTGGAAGGACTTCATTTGTCTAAATATACCATAAAAGAACTGAAAATCTATATTGATTCTATTTTGTCGTCTTCGGTTGTAGACGGCTCTTATTTCCAGACGGATGCCCGGCTTGTGGAGGACATCCGCAAAAATTCCCACAAGTATCAATCCGTTTTCCAAAACGTTGCCAACTTAAAAATACTGAATTATCTTGCAGACTGTAACAAGCTGGATACATCGCCGTACAAGACGGATTATGCATTGATTAACCGGTTTGACGGGGACTGTGTGCGGGCGGGGAAGTATGACCTTTCCCCGGAGCAGTTTCGGGAGATTGTAAAGAATTTTCAATACCAGACAAAAAGCAATTCCATGGTGCAGAGGATAAAACAGCTTGCATTAAATGTCATGAGCATCCCTACAAGGAAGGGGCTTTACGTGCTTGCCTACAGGGCTTTAAGGCTGGATGTAAAGCGCAGGGCGCTCAGGCCGGAGGAGGAGGTTACTCTCTGCACGGAGTTTACCATAAACGGAAGCAAACAGAGTATCCGGCAGTTTCTGGACGCGGAAGATTATGCCCTGTTGGAAAAATTTGAGCAAAATCTGGAAGCCATTAAGGACAGGATTACCCAATCCAACAGGCAGATAAAGGGTGTGGATGATATGCCTTACCTGATAGCCATTGGCAGGGACGTTATACTGGATTTGCACAAGGAATACGGGGCCATCCACAAGATGTTTGAAGAGGACAAGGTAACGGTGCCTATTCAGGCATTTTTCGGCAACCTGTTAAAACAGGTAAACAGAAGAAAGGATTATCCCATAGCGCTGTTAAACAAGAAAATTAATCTTGACCAGCTTCTTGCCATCCACAATGCGGTAAAGTATCCGCTTGCGTATATTCAGGGACCGCCCGGCACCGGCAAGACCAACACCATTGTCAATACCATCGTCACGGCTTTCTTTAACGAAAAGACGGTGTTGTTTGCTTCGTACAACAATCACCCCATAGACGGCGTATGCCAAAAATTACAGGGTATTTCCTATCGAAGCTGGGGGACGGTTCCTTTTCCCATTGTGCGCCTCGGCAATGATGAAAAGGTGCTGGAAGCATTGCACTACATCAGGAATCTGTATGAAACGGTAAAGGATGTAACCGTGTTTGACGGGACGCTGGACCGGAATAAAGAGGAAAGGATGTTCCGCACCAGGAAGCTGACGGAGCTTTTGCGCCGCCATGAGGAAAAGCTGGAGCTTCTGGAAAAGGAAGAAGCCATACAAAAACTGCTGGAAACCAACAAACATCTGACCTTACAGACTGAGTTGCAGGGAGTCCAGTTGAGGGAGGTAAGGGAAAGGCTTGAGGAGATAGGCGAGATTACGGATGAAGAGGCCTTAAAGCTTGTGCTGGAGGATGAGGAGGAGTTTAAAAAGTATCTGTATTTTACCTCAGTGAAATATATTCAGCGGTTGAAGGAAGCCAGAAACAGCGATTTGCTTCAGATTTTATACATGGAGGAAAACAACGGCGAGGAACAGCAGAAGAAAGTCAAAAAATTTAACGACTATCTGATAAAGCCGGAAAACCTAAAAAAGTTCCAGCGGATTTTTCCGATTGTGGCGACCACTTCCATCTCGGCGCACAAGGTCGGGGAGCCGGGTACTTACTTTGACATGGTAATTATGGATGAGGCAAGCCAGGGAAATATTGCGGTTTCCCTTGTGCCTATTATCCGTGGGAGGAATCTGATGCTTGTGGGAGACCCACAGCAGCTGAACCCGGTTATTGTCATGGAATCTTCGGACAATGACAGGCTTCGAAAACGGTACGGCGTCACGGAGGAATATGATTATTGTAAAAATTCCATCTATAAGGCATTTCTTGCCAGCGATGCCGTCAGCGTGGAAATACTGCTCAGCCACCATTACAGATGTGACAGGCGTATCATTTCTTTTAACAACAAAAAATATTACAACAACAAATTGATAATCGACAGTGCCGGCAAGTCCGAACAGCCTTTGGTTTTCAAGGATATACAGGATAATACGGCTTTCTACAAAAATACCGCGCCGAGGGAAGTGGAAGAAATTGTGGAGTTTGCCGTCAGGAACAAGGACAAGCAAATCGGCGTCATTACGCCCTTTGCCAACCAGAAGGATTTGATAAATGACATGATTGTCAAAAACAATCTGGACAATGTGACCTGCGGCACCGTCCATGCTTTTCAGGGCGATGAAAAGGATGTTGTCCTGTTTTCCCTTGCCCTGACGGACAAAACCGGTGTCGGCACTTACGACTGGTTAAAAAACAACAAGGAGTTAATCAATGTGGCAACCTCCCGCGCAAAGGACCGGTTAATTGTGCTTTCCAGCAAAAAGGAACTGACGCGCCTGCACGGGGAAGGCCGGGACGATATCTATGAGCTAGTGCAGTATGTCAGCACCAACGGCGCCTCCGAGGTAACGCCCCGCACCAGCGCTTCCCGTGCCCTTGGCATAAAGCCCTACAGCACGGAAACGGAAGCAGCTTTTTTGCTTACCTTAAGCCACGCGCTGGAAAATGTCTTAAACACGGACAAAAAATGCATTGTCCGCAAGGAGGTAAGCATCGCACAGGTTTTTTCGGAACATACAGCGCAGTACAATAATTTGTTCTACACGGGCCGTTTTGATTTTGTGGTGTACGAGCGGGACTACTTCAAAAACGAACTCCCCATCCTCGCCATCGAGCTGGACGGCAGGGAACATGCGGAAGACAGCGTGGTGAAGGAACGGGACAGAAAGAAGGAAGAAATTTGTAAGGCACATGGGTTTGAGTTGATACGGGTGGAGAACAGTTATGCGAGGAGGTATAACTTTATAAAAGAGGTGTTGATTAGGTATTTTGGGGGGTGAGGGGGTATTTAAAGGAAATGTGAAAAGAAATTTCATGCAGGAGGATGAAGGAGCAGATGTTAGATAACGATATTACACTATTTGATTTGCATATAGATAGCAATGGTGAAACAACAAATCCAGCTTTAGTGATTAAAGGATGCAATGCGGTTATTTGCAATGATAGGTATGGCTCACAAGCGATATATTCGGAACTAGAGGAGAGTAGCCTTGTCTATTTGAATAAAAATGATTACAAAGGGAATGCATTAGTGTTAGAAATAGAGATTTGTTTCAGTAATAATCAAAGAACGCCCTATCACTGGTTTTGGGCACGATGTTTTTCTATAAGAACAGATAACGGATTAGTAATTAAGGTAAATGGTGAAAAACATGATAAAGCACAATCTAAAATTAATAAAGATTCTATGATGGTGCTTGGGATTGGACTATTTATCAGCAATGAGCAAGAATATGAAACATTGTTAAATTGTAATATTCTGCTAATTGAAGGATTTGTTGCATTAGATAGAGCAACAAATACATATGGAGTTGCGATAAAGTTACAAAGAAAAAAAGGAGAATGGGAAATCATTTTTGCAAATACTTTTCGAGAAAATAAAAAGGATAATATAAAAAATAAAAATCAATAAATTATAGAAGTAAGACTCAATATTATAGTGAAAATAAATCCATTAAATCTGACAGGATTTCCAAGGATGAATATGATAAAAAAGAAATATTATAAAGAGGCAGCCTGATGCAGTATTGGGTTGAAAGTTTTAGGAAAGTTGGAAGAATAAAGAAATAAGTTGTAGAAGCGTTATGAAATTAGAAACGTAAAGAGTAAATTTTTGATAGGTTGGAGAGGAGCTTATGGATGATATTGGTTTAGGAACATGTGTTAGGATTTTAGAATCGGAATCAGTTCTACAAGAATATTATACAGGTTATCTTACGGATGTGGGGAGATTGTAAAAACGGATATCTATAAGATTGATAGTCTGGAACAACTGGTACAGGTTTGTGAAATTCTTTATACAGATTCAAATTTTATAGAATTAAATGAACGTGGAAGACGCATGTATAGTGCAGGGTTGAATAATTACAATCGATTTACAAGTGGAGAAGAATTTCAGAAAATAAAAGATAAAATATGTTTGATGGATGTTCCAGTGCCATCGAAAGTTGTCAGGGCAGTAAAGAAAAATGTATGGAAACGTTCCGAAATTGTGCGAGTACAAGCAATCGAGTTTGCGGGATATGCTTGTGAAATAAATTGTAAGCATAAAAGTTATGTGGCATAAAAAGGCAAAAAACCATACATGGAAGGTCATCATGCAATTTCAATGCGTTTGCAACTGAGATTTCAATGCAGTCTGGATGTTTATGCAAGTATAGTTTGTCTTTGTCCGGTTTTCCACAGAAAAAATACACTTTGCATTGAAGGAGGATAAGCAGTCCATGATGGAACAAGTTAATGCTACAAGAGATGAGAGGTTGGTACATAGTGGTATTAGGATGAGTAAGAAAGAGTTTACAGATTTGGTGGTGTCGGTGAAGGAAAATATTGGTAGATAATAATAGAAGATTAAGTTATAATTGAACAGGAGAATATATTTTGATTAAGAGTTTAAAGGTAGGGTTATATGAGCAATTACTTACAGTTTGAAGCGTCAACAAATCTTAAAAATCTATTGGGAAAAGGATTGGTTACAGACCAAACAGCGGCAATATTTGAATTAGTAAAAAATTCATATGATGCAGATGCAGAAGAAGTTTATATTTCATTTGTTGATTTAAATACAGATTCACCGCGACTTATTATTCATGACACTGGCATAGGAATGAGCCTTGAGGATATAGAAAAAAAATGGATGGTTATTGGAACTGAAAGTAAAAAAGGAAAACTATATTCTCCTATTTTTCATAGAACATTAAATGGTGATAAAGGGATAGGAAGATTTGCGGTCGATAGATTAGGTGTAAGTTTAAAATTGGTTAGTATTAAGCGAGATAGTGGTACTAAAATTTCCATGGAGTTCAATTGGAATGAGTTTGAAGAAAAATATCAAAATGTTTCAGACGTGAAGATCCCATATTTTGTATCAGAATGTGCAAGGCAGGAAACGGGGTTATATCTTGAAATTATTGGGTTAAGAGACGAATGGAATATTAAAAAATTAAAGGAGTTGATAAAGAATTTAAGACAATTTAAAAGCCCTTTTGCAATGGAGGATAACTTTAAGATTGTAATAGATGCCCCCACATTGGGATATAAAAATTATGTTATCTCAAGCGAAAATTTGAAAGGAATAAGTTCATTATGGATTGATGTAGAATGTAAAAAAGACAATGACAATTTAGTATTTATGACAATTTGTAAAGACGGCATAGAGTATGAAGAACAGGTTGTCAACAAGTTCAGTATTGGACCAATGAGAACAAAGGTATATTTCTTTAATCAGGGAGACAAGGTAAGATTTAAAAATCGTTTTTCAATTAGAGTACGCGATTTTGGAAATATAAAATTGTACAGAGATGGATTTCGAATACACCCATATGGGGAGGAGAATAATGATTGGTTAGATATTGATAGAAGAAAAGCACAAGGATTTGGTAGATTTTTTGGTTCAGGCGATTTAATAGGTTATGTACAAATATATAAGAGTTTGAATCCGGGATTGATTCCTTTAACAAACAGGCAGGGACTTATTGAAAATGATGATTTTCAAAATTTAAGAAAATTCATTTTTGAATATGCAATACAAACATTGGAAAGATACTATTTTCTTAAGTTTAAAAAGAATGTTAATGAAACCTTAGAAAAGAGTAAACAGCAAGTTAATGCGACAGCAAGGCAGATAGATGATATTGTAGTTGAGATTTCTAAATATGATAAAAATTTGGGAAAAAGATTAAAACGTTATGCTGAAGATATAAAGGAGAATCAAAAAGAACAGATAAAGTTTGCAGAAGAACAGCATGAATTGACGAAGGTATACTCCAGAATAGCACAAAAAGAAACTGTTTTACATCAACTGATTCATCAATCTTTATTAGATATGCGAAATGCTTTTGCAGCAGTTAATAGGCTTGAAAAGACTTCGGGGTTTCATATTGAAGGGCAGGCAAAAGATTTATTTGAGTTGTTAAAGAAATCCATTAACGATAGTATGGCAAAATTGCTCACTGTAAGGGATGACTTGACACGAACAAAACATAAAATAAAAATTAATTTATCTGAGTACATAGCAGGTATCTTAGATAAATATAATGGGCAATTTGAAGAATATTCAATATCATTAGAAAAAAGGCTGGATTACGGTATTGAGTATATGATGGATATTAATGATTTGAAAGCCATTATTAATAATTTGATTTCTAATTCAGTGAAAGCTCTTAGAGAGATTCAAGGAAGACCAAGAAAAATTTTAATTGAATTAAAAGGGACAGATAAATTTGTAGTGATTAAGGTTCAAGATAACGGGTGTGGAATAGATGAAAAAAATCGTGAAAAGATTTTTGATACATTTTTCAGTACCACTCAAAAATACGGAGGTTTTGGAATTGGATTAACAATAATTGATGAGACTATTAAAGAATATGGGGGAACTCTAGAGCTAGTAGATATGGAAATGGAAGGTGCATGTTTTTTAATCAAGTTAAGGAGGTAATATGTTCACAAGAAAAATATTAATTGTAGACGATGAAGTTAATATTGAAGCATTATATATCCCAGCATATGTAGATGAAATAGAGAAGATAAAGCAAACGCATGAGGAATATTGCAATTATAAGTTGGAATTCAAGCATATAGTAAGCATTGAGGGTGCAGTGGAATATTTACAGTCAGAGGCAATAGTTGATGTATTAATAATTGATTATAAGTTTAACAATAATGGCAATAAGAAAACAGGAGTGGATCTTATAAAGTTTATTCGTGAAAACATCAATAAACATTGCAAAGTGATTTTCTATACGATGAATGCGCTTTCAGGAATTCCATTTGATAGTTATATTGAGTTAATTAATAATCAAGTATTTAGAATAGTGGATAAAGCACATTGTAATGATTATGATTTTAGTAAGATAATATTGGAAGCAGCAGTAGATTGTGATTTTATTGTGAATTCACTTGAAAATTTTTGGATTGAATATGGTGAAGTTTTTAATACATATCAATATACATTCTTAGGAGAAAAACAAAATTTTTCGGAATTACTTAACCATATTCGGATGAATGATAAAATAGGAAAAAGTATTGTAAACAAATTAATGCATAAGGCACTTATTGATTCAGTAGAGGTTTGAAATGAAATTGATACAATTATATATGAAAAAGCAGGGAATAAGGTTTTTCGCAAAAATACCTAAAAAATTAAATGGTAAACTGTCTGGAGAAAGTTATCAGTATTATTATAAAAAAGAAAGTTTTCTTGCAGAGTTGGCAAGAAGAGAAGATGAGTATGATATGATTTTAATTACTGCGCATGGGGCTGAAAATTCAATTATTATACCAATAACCCAACATGATCCATATAGACAGGAGTATCCAGAAAGAAGTGACCATAGGTATAGGACATATATATCAGCTAGAGAAACTTACTTTTTTAAGAATGACTTTGTTTTTGCGGTATCATGTTTAACTGCTAAAGAATTAGGTCCTGAAGTAGTGAAAAATGGAGTGATAGCTTATTTGGGGTATGATGTTATAATACAAAATTTGTTTGACGTAAGTGATGTGTGCATGTCTTCACGCGTTAGAAATCTATATACAATAGCTGTAAAAAGAATTTTCGTGGAGGAACTAGTTTTGGCAATTACACATTTTCTGGAAGATATGCAGAATGTTTTAACGCTAAAACAATGGTTTGCATTCCATTTAGAAAAGAGTTTGATTAATTTTTTTCAAATGAGTGCAGACGAAATTTATGCTGTGTATGGTTTGAAAATAGATGATGGTGTATGGAAAAAGAATAGACAGAAGTTACAGGTTCAACAATTAAATTTTTTAGATGAGATTAATAAGCATCTTACTATTGTAGGCGATTCTAAGTATATTTCACTTTATGGAATTGAAAATAGGGACGGAATAGATGAAGAAACATATAGGAGGTTGGAGTTAATATCCTTTGACAACAAAGAGTATGAAAGAAAATTTAAAGAAGCGTTAATGCGTGCAGTACGAGCGAAAAACGTAAAATGAACAGTTTTTAAAAAGAGAATGCGTCAAGAGAAGAAAAAAAGTCAATAACATCATTGGTCTTGTATTGAGGAAAACCAATAAGTGAAGATAGTGGGTAGATGGGAGTATTTTCTTTTTTCCTATCCAACAAAAAATTGCCAATGGGCAATAATAAGAAGTAGTCATCTAATATGATTGTTTCGGATGAGCGAATGAGAGCAGAAGCATTATAGATTGTTTCTGCACTTAATCGGTCTCCATAAAGGGTCACAGAGTTATTAACTGAGGCAATAGTGTTTTTAAAACTAAATGTACCAAAAAGTGAGAGAATATGATTATTTTCTGGATGAGCGAACATGCAATCAAGGGTTACAATGCTTAATTGATTAAATTTGTTTGTGATTTTTGTTAAAAGATTATATAAAGAAAAAGAGTCATCTAATAAAGGCTTGATAAAAAGATTGAGACTCTGGGAAAACGATGGAGGATTTTTTTCATATTTTGTACGAGTAAAATTTTTGGACAAAACTGAAATAGGATAAGTGCGAATAAGAGATGAACTATCCAAGTAAACTATTTTGGTATCGTTTTTACAATTGTTTAATATTTTTTGATAATCCATTTGGCTCCTGAACTCAGAATCAATCTGCATAATATATATATTCATTGTAGACCTTAATATGTGTAAGAGCATATATAATAATATTAATATTGAAAATCGACAATATAATTTACGCGGTTATAGTATGACCGGATTCTTCCTCATTAATTCAAAGATATCTGTAATTCATAAACATTTCTCTTTTGGATTCCATTAAAGCATATTTTATTAAACAATGGTGCGGTTGTAATTAAAATAAAATGATGATAAAGATAAAAAGGCAAATCAGTACCTGATATTTATCAGCGTATCAAAGGGGGTCTACCCTGCTATTTCCGAAAGTAAATTGAAATGGTTGTTGAGTCTGTTACTTGTATATAGATATAAAACATTCATTATACAAAATAGAAACATGAGAGGGTACTAGAATTATTCAAGAAAAAATAAATAGCTCTAGATTTATAAAACACCTGGATTTTTTATAACCTATGTGTTAAAATGTATTATTATAAATTAATGTTTATCATTTTTATTACCATGAATACAGAAAGGATGTGCAATTATGCCTACGTTTGTTGATATGTTTGCTGGTGCAGGTGGATTTAGCGAAGGCTTTCTGCAGGCAGAAGAACAGGGGAAATATTTTGATTTTTTGCTAGCTGGCGACATAAATCCGACTTGCGAAGTAACGCATAGATTGAGATATAATAGACAATTGGGATTAGCAACAGAATTTCTTACAAAAGATATTACGAGTCCGGATTACATAGAAGAGTTATATGCTAAAATTGAAAAGACATTTGGACAAGTGGCAATTGATGTACTTACAGGAGGTCCTCCTTGCCAATCATTTAGCTTAGCTGGAGAGAGAAGAAAGAATGATAAAAAAGACGATTTGTTTTTTTATTATTTAAAAGTCATAGAAGCTATACGACCAAAGTATTTTGTTATGGAGAATGTGGCAGGAATTTTAACAAAAGATGATGGTAAAATAAAAGATAGAATACTTAGAGAAATACGAAATATTGTAGATTATAGTGCTCTGGAAGACTTTATTGTTATTTGTGACGAAAATATGTCTAAGATAATGATGATGCCAGAAAAAGAAGAGCTAATAATGGCATTAAAGGTTCTTAAAATTTCTTTGAAACAAAATGCTTTAGCCGTGCAGAGGAGGAAAGATTATTTAGAAATTGTTAAAGAGATTGATAGGATGCCATTAGATGATAATAAAAAAGATTTTGCAAGAAAAGCATTATTGGAAAGCAAAAACAAGATTGTATGTTATGAGTTGGAGCTTTTTTGCAATGAACTATCCAGTAAATTTATAGAAGCATATCGAAACAATAAGAGTGTCTCAGAGGATGATAGAAATGTAATAAGGCAAGCCCTGTATTTGATTTCACATCAGACGGAACTTACAAATATCAGAGAAAAGGTAAAGCATGAAATTAATGATTCTCAGTTAAAGCGCAGTATATATAAAAAGAATTTTGATAGTGTTACGGATTTTCTTGATATTGCAGATATTGCAGATGTAGCTATAAAACAATGTAATTTTTTGATTTCGGTTGCAGAGGATGCAAAAGCGAAACAAACTACAGAAATTGTTAAAATGGCATTAGATATTTTGTTTGAAGGCGTATATGCAACAACTAGTAGAATATTAAAAATATTACAACAACATTTAAGTGATGAGGAGTACTCACTATTCAAAGAAAAAATGAAGAAAGTGCCCTTATATCGAGTAAAAGAACCAATTAGTTTGTTGGCATCGGACTATGGTGTTCCGCAAAACCGTGTTAGGGTAGTATTTATTGGTTGCAGAAATGATCAAAGATTAATTACTTCTATTCCAGCTACTGTAACAGAGGAACACAAGGTTACAGCAGCAGAAGCAATTGGAGATTTAAACTATATAGGAATAGGCGACCATCCATATGATTATGATAAAAAATATAGGAATAAATTTGAGAAGACGGTACATGGGTCCATCAAAAGAACGATTGTGGGGGCATTATCTAATCAAGAAGCAGGTGAGGAGTGCCATACTTTTTCGGAATGGAGCAGGATTGGAAGATTAAATCCCAAGCGTTTCCCGAATATTGAGACTCCATTATATACTTCTGCAAATTGTTTTGATGAATATGATGAATTTAATATACAAAAAGAAGTCTTGCACAATCATGAAACCTCCAAGCATAGTAAAGAAGTGCAAGAACGTTATGCGTTAATTAGAAAGTATGGTGATTATCAGGTGGCTAAAGAAAAGGAACCTGATAACCCATTGCTAGAAACCAAAAAGAGAAATTACACATGTCTCAAGAAAGACAAACCTTGCACAACAATAGTTACTCTGGCAGATGACTTTGTCCATTATGGGGCTAATAGGTCTTTAACAGTCAGAGAAATGGCTCGGTTACAGTCATTTGACGATAATTTTGTTTTTCAAGGAAAGCGTTCAACGGGTGGTGATAAAAGAAAACAAGAAACACCACAATATACTCAGGTAGGCAACGCTGTACCCCCATTAATGGCGAGGGCTATTGCGGCGGAGATATTAAAGAATATCGAGTAAAGCAAAAGTCAATCCTTTGTGGATTGGCTTTTTGCTTTATATTAAAAAGTTGGGCAATAAAGGTTAAATAATACAATTGATGGTCTTTTGCCAATGAATAAAGGGCGATAATAGTATAATCTGAATATAGAAAAAGCATGTATTAGATATAAGTGAGGAAATCATAAAAATGAATAAAAGTAATAATGCGATGGGAATTTTTGGCGGAAATATTAGGGCGATTCGTGAAGTAAAGGGAAAGTCTTGCCAAAGTTTTGCCAAAGATATTACATATCATAGATTAGACTTAGCGAATTTAGAATATGGGGAAAAAGATATTAAACTTAGTACAGCTGTAAAAATTGCAAAAAGGTTAGATATTCCTTTGCCATATTTATTTTCTGATATTTTTATAAGTGGATATTTACCAATGAATTCCAAACGGAGACCAACATATACGGAAGATGATTTTTTAGCTGTTTTTATTCAGAATGTGAAGGAATATCTTGGAACCAGAGGGAGTCAGGAAACTCTGTGTATAGAGACGGGAATGGACTCGTCTAATGTTAGTAAAATCTTGAATTATAAAATAAAAAATCCATGCATATCAACACTTGATAAAATGGCCAATGGTATCGGGAAAGATTTATCTGCATTATTAAGCAGGACAGAGCAAATGAGTTTGAGGGAGCAGGAGGGAGAAAAATGATTTTTGCGCCATATGCTGATGAAAGTAAAGTTATTAATATGATACATAAGGTTAGAAATGAAGATTATGCGCTTTTAAGACTTACTTTTACAATGATTGATAAGAATAATCTTGATGCAAATGGTATTTTGAGAGATTTATTATTTAGCTATGGAATTGTCGATTATGAAAAGCTAAGACATGGAGGGGAGTATGGTGTTTTTTCAAAAGTTTTATTTATTCAGGTGGGAAAAGTAGAAGAGGTAAAGTTAAAGTTTTACCGTGTTAAAAATAGTCGTGGAGATAGGAGGTTTTCTATTGAAACGATTAAAAGGAGGATGGAAAACAAAGAAGTCAATGAGGGTGATTTACTATATATTTCTATTTATAGAAAACAAAGTGGTATTCCACAGATTTATATGATTAACTTAACTCATAATGTTCCAACAGAAAAAATGCTTGCTATACTTGGAGTAGACGCCATTAATAAATTATTTAATGAGATAAAACCTAGATTGAAAGAAATTGTTAATGGAAATTATTATCCGAATGCAAAGGGTCTGGGTGAAATTGCTCCTAAAGATGTGGGGGATACTTTGGAATCATTGTTGGAAGTTACGACAAATAATAGCCCTGGTGCAGACCTTAATGGTTTGATAGAGTTAAAGTCTAAAGGCGGAAAAACTTTAGATACGTTGTTTACTCTTAGACCATCTTTTGAGGGGACTTTAGTTGCGGATAATGAAGAGAATGACAGGCAGAGGGTATCGGCATTTACTCGAATATATGGTTATATATCAGAAAAACATCCAGACTATAAGAGTCTGTATATCACGATTGGTTCTAAAGAGTCTCCACAAAATAGCCAAGGATTTTACTTAGAGGTGGAAGATAATGAACGTCATGTTAATTTGATGAAAATAAATCATGAAACTGGGGCAGCATATGTGGCAGCATTTTGGCGATTTGATGAATTGAAAAAACAACTAGAAACGAAGCATCCAGCGACATTATGGATAAAAGCAGAAATTTTGGAAAGAAGTGGGATGTATTATTTTAGATATTTGAATGAATTTGAGTTTTCAAGAAGTCCTCGATTTGCAACTTTTTTATCATTAATTAAGTCTGGAATTGTAACTTATGATTGGAGAGGGTATACTACTGCGGAAGGGAAGTACTCAGGAAAAAATCATGGGAATGCATGGCGTATAAAACCTGATTACAAAGCGGAATTATTTGGTGAAATAGAGGTAGTACGGTTGTAGTGTATTATTATTATGTTAGAATTTAGAAGATGTTTTATATGTGGGAAGAAGGTGTTTTCGTGTCAGATTCTCATATTAAGGAGCAACGCCACAAAAATATGCAAAATATTCGAGCAAAAGACACAACTATAGAAATACGGTTACGGAAAGCGTTATGGAGTAAAGGATATAGGTATCGTAAGAATTATGCAAAGTTACCGGGCAGTCCCGATATTGTACTTACAACATATAAAGTAGCTATTTTTTGTGATGGAGAATTTTTCCACGGGAAGGATTGGGAGGTACTTAAGCCAAGATTGGAAAAGGGGAATAATAAGGAATTTTGGATAAGCAAAATTTCCAGAAACCGGGAGAGGGACGACGAAGTAAATAAACAACTACTATTTTTAGGTTGGATTGTAATTCGGTTTTGGGGAGATGATATAAAAAAGAACACGGATGAATGTGTACAAGTAATAGAAGATGTTATTTTGGATATTAAGACAAATAACATAGAATTTGAGTGAATTGTAATACGTAAAAGAGCTTAATGAAAGAGAGACATCACATTGAAATCAATCGAAGTAGTCGCCGTCATTATCCATCATGAGGACAAAATCTTTGCCACCCAGCGTGGATATGGCGAGTTTAAGGATGGCTGGGAATTTCCAGGCGGAAAAATGGAGGAAGGGGAAACTCCCAAGCAGGCATTAATACGGGAAATTAAGGAAGAACTGGATACAGAGATAGAAGTCGGGGAGTTGATTGATACTGTAGAGTACGATTATCCGCAGTTCCACCTAACTATGCATTGCTTCTGGTGTACCGTAAAGTCGGGGAATTTGATGCTTAAGGAGCATGAGGCAGCAAAGTGGCTTACAAGGAAAGAGTAAAATAGCGTGGACTAGCTGCCGGCAGATTTGGGGTTAATTGAAAAGATAAAAGAGCTGATGTAATCAATACAAGAGAAACATTATAGGGGGACAAAGGATGAGCAACAAGCATCACTTTTTAAAGCTGACGCCAACGGCTGACACGACTCTGGATATCTATGCCGATGCGATGGAATATGTATTTGAAAACAATGATATTAGGAATATTGCTATTTCCGGTACTTACGGCGCTGGAAAAAGCAGTATGATGGAAACATATGAAAAGGGGCATTCTGACAAAAAGTTCCTTCATATTTCTCTTGCTCATTTTGAGGAGAAGGAAAAGACAGAAAAGCTATTTGTGGGGGAGCAGAAAGAACAGATGAAGGACAGAGAAGTTTTTAAAACGGCTTCAATGGAAACTACACTGGAGGGAAAGATATTAAATCAGTTGCTTCATCAGATTGACCCCAATTACATTAGTAAGACGGATTTTAGAATTAGGAAAGATATTAGCGATTATGACAAAAGGGAAATTACAAAATTGACATTTGGCACAGTCCTGTTTTTGCTATGTGTTTGTTTTCTTTGTTTTAATGCAGCATGGTGCAATATGGTACACCGGTTTTCTTTGCCATTTTTGCGCACAATATTTAGGGTTACAATTACAAGCGAAGCTGAGCTGGTAGTAGGTATTATAGCGGTGCTTTTGTCAGCATGTGCTGTTAAGGAACTGTTGACCATGCAAAAGAACAGAAAAATATTTAAAAAATTGAATTTGCAGGGCAACGAAATTGAAATATTTTCCGATTCTCAGGACTCTTATTTTGATAAATATTTAAATGAAGTGCTCTATCTATTTGAACATGCAAATGTAAACGGTACGATTTTTGAAGATATTGATAGATTTGATAATAAACTAATTTTTGAAAAATTACGTGAAGTAAATTTTTTGCTGAACCAGCGTATTAAGAAAAAGGCAAATGGTAGGAAAAAAGAAAAGCAGGAGCCAATTAGATTTTTTTATTTGATGCGGGACGAAATATTTGTGTCTAAGGACAGGGTAAAGTTTTTTGATTTTATTATTCCGATTGTGCCTGTAGTTAATGCTTCTAATGCATTTGATATGCTGACCCGTTATTTTGAAAAAGAAGGGATTTTATCGTTGTTTGACAACCATTTTCTAAAAAACATTTCCTTATATATAGACGATATGCGGTTATTAATGAACATTTATAATGAGTTTATTATCTATCATGATAAAATAGACAAAGTACCATCAGGCTTAAATAATAACAAGCTGTTGGCTATGATTTTATATAAAAATATTTATCCGGAGGACTTTGGAAAAATTCCATGCAAACAGGGATACATATATACTTTGTTCGCAAATGAGGAAATTATCAGACAGGAATGTTTAAAGAAGCTACAGGAAAGATTGGAGGAATATGAAGAAAAGAGAAAGAAGATGCGGGAAGGAATAGGTCTTATGGATATTGATGAACTAAATGCGGTTTATTTTATACCAGATGGTAGAATTTCGGCAGATGGAAGAACAGAAAAGGACTTTAAGTCAAGAAAAGAATTTGTAAAGGCAGTGATTGATTCTAAAGAACGGAAAATATACAATTATGAAGACGGAAGCTGGGAGGATTATGATATTATTCCTGCTATTTCAAAAATGGAAAAAAACGAGGAGTATATTGAGCGGAAGAAAACTTTATCAATATTAATAGGTCATGATTTTGAAGAGGAAGTATCTAAAATAAAATCTGAAATGGAAAGGATTAATACGGCACAATTAAAAGATTTGATAAACAGAGAAAACAGTATAGAAATATTTAACCGAAAGAATTTTGAAGAAAAAGATGCATTTGAAGAGATGAAACAAGATTCTTACTTTCCGCTAATTAAATATCTTATCAGTGACGGATATCTTGATGAAACTTATGCGGAATATATGTCATATTTCTATGAAAATATCATCTCCAGGTCGGATAAAGAATTTCTACGGAGCATCACGGACAGAAAAGCCAAACCATATGATTATGTTATAAACAAACCCAAAGAGGTTATCGAAGAGATTCGAATGGCTGATTTTAGTGAAAAAGAAATATTAAATATAGATTTACTTGATTATTTATTGCACAATGAGTCGAGGTACACATTTCAGCTACAACGAATTATAAGTAGAATTTGGGATGAAAAATTATGTGAATTTGTAATCCAATATTTTTGTTCCAAGAAAGATAGTTCCCTCTTCATACAAAAATTAAATAAGGACTGTGTTGGAGTTTCCAAATGGTTTTTGGATGACAAAGTTTTTTCTGAGAAAATAAAAAGAAGATATGTAATAGGAACCCTCTGTGTATCAACGGAGGAAGTCATAAGTAAAAATAATATAGATGGCATAATAACATCATATATTGAAAACCAAAGCGATTTTCTTGAGATTGAAAAGGAACAAGTACAAGCACTAAAAAATGGGTTGAAAAAAGTGAACGTAAAATTTAGTTATATCGATTATACGCGCTCAAATAAAGATATGTTTGAATTTGTTTACAAAAACAAGATGTTTGAACTTAATCTAGAAATGGTTGAAGAGATTTTACAATACATTTATGGGGTGAGCAATCCGAAAGACATGAGAGAGAGACATTTATCGCTTATTTTGTCTAAATCGAATGAAGTTTTATGTAAGTATGTAAAAGAAAATATAAATACTTATTTAAACAGAATCTTAGAAAAAATGAAAAAAAGTAAGGATAAGGAGAAATTGTTTATATCAATTATAAATAAAGCAGAAATTGCAGACGAGTGTAAAAAAAGGTTCATAGAAATTTGGGAAGGAATGCTTTCTTTTTTAAGTAAAATTCATGAAGAAAAATGGTGGTCTTTGTTATTAGAAGGAGGAAAGGTAGCTTATCACCCTGCAAACATTTTAGAGTATTATTTTTGCTCTGGAAAAGGATTGGATAAAACAATAATTGATTTTATAAATGGATTCTGGGGAGAAATCATATTAAAAAAAGAATATTTTGTTGATAAATATGGGAAAAATGCAAGTCAGGAGTTTTTTGATTCCATTTTACAATGTAATGCCTTAAGGAATGATAAATATAAAAGCATTTTATGTTCTTTAGGCCTTATATCACAGTCTTTTCCTGATAAGAATTTAGACACTGGAAAAATGGAAATACAAATAAAACTAAAGATAATCCCTATGGATATCAGATGGTTGGAAATTATACAAACAGCGTATAAAAAACTCTGGCTTACTTATATATCAAACAATATGGAAGAGTATATAAAAATATTAAATAAGGGTGAAGGTATTATTACAAAAGATGAAATGGAGCAGGTTTGTGATGCTTCCTGTATAAGCGAGAATGTGAAAATAACTTTGCTTGCTTTAGGAAAGATACCAGTTTCAATCCAAAATAAGAATTATTCAGAAAATCTGAAAATCAATATCCTAAAAAATAATTATGCAGAGAAAGACTTGCCATATTTTGTGGTAGAATATTCAAACATGTCGGAATTAATGCAAAATGAAATTTATAGGATAGCCGTTGAAAACATCTTTAAAATTATAGATTTAAAATTCAAGATTTCACAACTTTTGTTTCAAAGGCTGATAAAAGAAGATGACATATCTGTTGAGAGCAAACAGATATTACTGGCAGTACAGTGCGATTTGGGTATGTGGAAGAGAAAGGTAAAGGATGCATTAGGTGAGTTACAGCTTAGTCGGTTTCTGGATATATTCCGTGAAAAAGATATTCGCGTTGAAAACACGGAGGCCAACAAGCTGCTCATGCAGGCTTTTAAAAAACGAAAATGGATTGATGATTTTGTTATAGACAGTACGGATGACAATCATCTGATAATAAATATAAATAGAAGAAGATAAAAAATACATTACTCTAAATCCCCTTGCCCCCCAAATATTTCTGTTATATACTTAACCCATTAAGAAAAATATTGCAAACACAATCAATACAGAAAAACAAGTAGTAGGAGGAAAACACATGGCACAGAAAAATCCCTATGCAGGAACACAGACAGAAAAGAACTTAGAGGCGGCATTTGCCGGCGAATCACAGGCAAGGAACAAATATACATATTTTGCATCCAAGGCAAAGAAAGAGGGCTTTGAGCAGATTGCGGCACTTTTCTTAAAGACGGCTGACAATGAAAAAGAACATGCAAAAATGTGGTTTAAAGAGTTGAATGGAATCGGCAGCACTGCGGAGAACCTTGAGACGGCGGCAAACGGGGAAAATGACGAATGGACGGATATGTATGTAGGCTTTGCGGAAACAGCGGAGAAGGAAGGTTTCCCGGAGCTTGCTGAAAAGTTCCGCATGGTTGCGGCAATCGAAAAGCACCATGAGGAGCGTTACCGTGCTTTGCTCAAAAACGTGGAGATGCAGGAAGTGTTTAAAAAGAGCGAAGTTAAGGTTTGGGAATGCCGCAACTGCGGGCATATTATAGTCGGAACCGAAGCGCCTGATGTATGTCCGGTTTGCGCGCATCCGCAGGCATATTTTGAAGTCAGTGCGGAGAATTACTAATTTATGACCCAAAAAGAAATCTTGAAATCCATATTTGGATATGATTCCTTCCGGGAAGGGCAGGAGCCGCTGATAGACAGCATCCTTTCCGGAAGGGATGTGCTCGGCATCATGCCTACCGGGGCAGGAAAGTCACTTTGCTTTCAGGTCCCGGCGCTGATGCTTTCCGGGATAACGGTGGTGGTTTCTCCGCTGATTTCCCTGATGGCGGACCAGGTCCGCGCCCTGAATGCGGCGGGAGTCCACGCGGCGTACATCAACAGTTCCCTGACGGAAACACAGATTGCAAAGGCGATGGAAAATGCAAGGCAGGGGAGATATAAAATCATATATGTAGCGCCTGAAAGGCTGGCAACAGCCTCTTTTTTGTCGTTGCCGGAAAATGTAACAATTGATTTGGTGGCGGTGGATGAAGCGCACTGCATTTCCCAGTGGGGACAAAATTTCAGGCCCAGTTACCTGAAAATTGTGGATTTTATCGAAAGGATACCGAAGCGTCCCATCATAGCGGCATTTACGGCGACGGCAACGGAGATGGTAAAGCAGGACATTTTGTGTATCCTTGGACTGCGCAATCCTCTTGTAACAGTCACCGGATACGACAGGAAAAACCTGTTTTTTACCGTGGAAAAGCCACAAAAAAAGATGGAAGCGCTGGTGCGTTACATAAAGGCCAACATGGGTAAAAGCGGCATTATATACTGCAATACCCGCAAGCTGGTGGAAGAGGTGCACGAGAACCTCAACCGGCTTGGATTTCCCGTTGCAAAATACCATGCAGGTCTGACGGATGCCGATAGGAAAGAAAATCAGGATAAATTTATATATGACGAGTTGCCGTTGATGGTGGCAACCAACGCTTTCGGCATGGGGATTGACAAATCCAATGTACGGTTTGTCATCCACTATAACATGCCGAAAGATATGGAAAGCTATTATCAGGAGGCAGGGCGCGCCGGCAGGGATGGACTGGAAGCGGAATGCATCCTGTATTATGGCGGGCAGGATGTGCGCACCAACGAATTTTTAATCGGCAAGCAAAACGAGCAGGATGAGCTTGACGAGGAGGACAGGCAGGCTGTGATGGAGAAAGAATTGGAACGCCTCAGAAAGATGACGTTTTACTGCTTTACCCATGACTGCCTCAGGGATTATATCCTAAAGTATTTTGGAGAGTATGGCTCTGTTTATTGCGGGAAATGCTCCAACTGCCTGACGGAATTTGAGGAGATTGATGTGACGGAAGATGCCGCGGCTTTATTCCGGTTGATACGGACGAGCGGCGGCAGGTACGGCATCAGCGCCATCGTGGACGCTGCCCATGGAAACAACAATGAAAAGATAAGAAAATACCGTCTGCAGGAAAATCCCTATTACGGGCAGCTTACCCAAACTTCGGTATTCCGAATCCGGCAGGTTGTCAACGAACTTCTGCTGCAGGATTTCCTTTTGCTGACGCCGGATGAATATCCGGTTCTGAAAATTACCCGGAAAGCATTCGACTGGCTGGAGGACGGTAACGGGCCGGAAAAGATTGTCCTGAAACTGCCTAAGCAGCAAAGCCCTGTTTCCGATACAAAAAGCAGTAAAGTCAAATCTGCGGGTAAAGGAAATGTGCAGGGAGCAAAATATCCCGACCTGTTTGAAAAGCTCCGGGCGCTGCGCATGGAGCTGGCAAAGAGGGACCATGTGCCGCCCTATATTGTCTTTACGGACAGGTCTTTAAATGAAATGAGTACATACCTTCCCGATACAAAAGAGAAAATGCTCCGGATTGGCGGCGTGGGAAACCATAAATATGAAAAATACGGGAAGGATTTTGAGCAGGTTATCCGGGAATACAGGATGACGGTAACCCTGGATGAATAATTTATGAAAGGGGACATATTCATGTCAGCAAAGAAAAAGGAAGTCAAAACCAACGCCATGCGGATTCTGGAATCCATGAAGATTCCCTTTCAGCATTATACTTATGAGTGTGAGGAGTTTGTTGATGGTCTTCAGATAGCGGACAAGCTGGGACTGCCCCATGAGAAAGTTTATAAGACCCTTGTGACCGTAGGAAACAGCAGGAATTATTTTGTGTTTGTCATACCCATTGCGGAGGAATTGGATTTAAAAGCAGCTGCCCGCAGCGTAGGGGAAAAAAGTGTAGAGATGATTCATGTAAAGGACATTAACGCAATTACCGGCTACATACGGGGCGGCTGTACTGCCGTCGGCATGAAAAAGCAGTATGTCACACGCATTGACAGTAGGGCGGAAGAGATGGAAAAAATCATTGTCAGCGGAGGACGCATCGGCTCTCAGCTTGAACTTGCGCCAAGGGATTTGGCACGGGCATGCGGGGCGGAGTTTGCGGATGTTATCAGGCATTGAAGGGAAAAATAATATGTTAAGAAATCAGAATAAAGATAATTGAATCCAAGAAATAATAATGATATGATTAGCATAATTATGAATCAGTCACTTTATAATGGAAAGGAACATACGATGCAATATTTCATTGCTTTTTTAGAGGGAATCATTACTTTTGTGTCCCCGTGTCTTTTACCCATGCTGCCGGTGTATATTTCTTATTTTGCAAACGGTGAGAATAACAGGAAACGGACGTTGTGCAATGCGGCGGCGTTTGTAGCGGGATTTACGGTTGTCTTTCTTTTGCTGGGTGCGTTTGCCGGGACTGTGGGCGCCGCCCTGCAAAGATACAGGATGGTGGTCAATCTGGTTACCGGCGGAATTGTGGTAGTTCTCGGGCTTAATTTCAGCGGGCTTTTGCGGATTGGATTTCTCAACAGGACAAAAAAACTGGACGTAGAGGTGAAAACGGAGAATGTATTTTCCACGTTTTTATTCGGCATGGTGTTTTCCATCGGCTGGACGCCATGCGTAGGAGCCTTTCTGGGTTCTGCATTGATGCTGGCATCCGAACAGGGCACCATGGTAAAAGGACTCCTCATGCTGTTTGTATATTCCATGGGTCTTGGGATTCCCTTCTTTATCAGTGCGCTTCTTCTGGACAGATTAAAGGGAACGTTTCAGTTCATTAAAAAAAATTATTTGTGGATTAACAGGATTGCAGGGGTTTTTCTGATAATTGTGGGAATCAGCATGATGACAGGGTGGTTTGGAAGACTACTGGCTTTTTTGGGCGGGGCATAAAAGGGTTTAAATTATATGAAATGTGAGGTGCCGGATGAGGAAGTATGGAAAGGTTATAGCGGGGGTTTTGCTTTTGGGGCTCCTGCTGGTGGGAAGCGGGGTGCTTTATCAGTATCTTGCCGGGGAGTACAAAGCGGGAGGATTGGCTGAGGCCGGTCCGAAAGAGGAGAAGGATAAACAGACGGATGCCGCTGGTGGTGCGCAGGAGGAAGAAATTGTCCCCGCGCCTGATTTTACAGTGGAAAATGCTGATGGAGAGCAGGTTAAACTTTCGGATTTTACAGGAAGGCCGGTGGTTTTGAACTTTTGGGCAAGCTGGTGCGGTCCCTGCAAAAGTGAGATGCCGGGCTTTCAGAACCTGTATGACGCTTACGGGGAGGATGTTGCATTTGTAATGGTGAACCTGACGGACGGCGGCCGGGAGACAACGGAGAGCGCCATGGCATTTGTAGAGAAACAGGGGTATACTTTTCCGGTCTATTTTGATGTGGACCAGGAAGCAGCTGCTGCTTACTATGTGACCTCCATACCGGCAACCTATTTTATTGACAGCGAAGGAAATCTGGTAGCGTATGGTTTGGGGGCGCTACAGGAAGAAGATGTGAAAACCGGGCTTGAAATGATTTTTACAGACTGATAAAATGGTTAAAAAGATAATCGGAAAGGTAAGGTATCGGGATGAGTACAATGGAGATTTCGGAAACGATTCGTTATATAGGTGTGGAGGACAGGGATATTGATTTGTTTGAATCACAGTATGTGGTGCCGGAAGGGATTACATACAATTCCTACCTTATTATGGATGACAAGACAGCTTTGATGGATACGGTGGATTCCAGAAAGACTGAAGCATGGATGGAGAACCTGAAGGCAGAGCTGAAGGGACGAAAACCGGATTACCTGGTCATTTCCCATCTGGAGCCGGACCATGCGGGCAGCATCGCGTCAGTGGCGGCAGAGTACCCAGACATGGTATTGGTGGGAAATACCAAAACTTTTGCCATGCTTCCCCAGTTTTTTTCGTTAAATTTGGAAGGTAGAACGCTGGTTGTGACGGAAGGACAGGAGTTGGCCCTGGGCAGCCACACCCTGCAGTTTTTTATGGCTCCCATGGTTCACTGGCCGGAGGTTATGGTTACTTATGAACAGGCGGAGAAAGTATTATTTTCCGCTGATGGTTTTGGCAGGTTCGGGATGCCGGAGGATGACGGGGACTGGGCTTGTGAAGCAAGGCGTTATTATTTTAATATAGTAGGAAAATACGGGTTGCAGGTGCAGGCACTGTTGAAAAAGGCAGCCGCGCTGGACATCCGTAAGATTTGTCCCCTGCACGGGCCTGTACTGGATGAAAATTTGTCTTATTATATTGACAAATATGATACATGGAGCAGTTACCGTCCGGAAGATAAGGGTGTTTTGATAGCGTATGCTTCCGTGTACGGCAATACGGCAAGGGCAGCGGAAGAACTGGCATGTTTGCTTCGGGAAAGCGGGGAGGAGAAGGTAGTGGTATCTGACCTTGCAAGGGAGGATATGGCAGAGGTGATAGAAGATGCTTTCCGCTATGACAGGATGGTACTTGCTTCCCCTACCTATGACGGAGGACTATTTCCCTGCATGGAAAGTTTCCTGATGCACCTTAAGTCGAAGGGGTTTCAGAAAAGGACAGTCGGCCTGATGGAAAACGGTTCCTGGGGTCCCATGGCGGCAAAACAGATGCGTCAGATATTGGAAGGAATGAAGGAAATTACCGTGGCAGAACAGGTAGTATCCATCCGTTCTTCTTTAAATGATAAAAGCAGGGAAGAACTGAAAATTCTGGCAGAACAAATTAGCTTGTCTGATTAATCAAAAGAAAGTCAGTGTACTTTGCAGTACCGGACATTCTGATGAGTTTTACAGAATAAATATTATGTTCAGCATTTGATTTTACGATTTATTCAAAAAAAATGATTGATTTTTTCTTTCATCTATTATATGATTGAAAATGTGTAGGGGAAAACGGTCATTAAGGCGATGGGTGACTGTCAGCATCAGAGAAAGATAAGAAGGATAACAAATATCAGGATATGATAAATTGACTTGCACAAACGTATTGCCGTTTGTGCATTTTTTATTTTACACACTTTAATAAAGTGCATTGAAAAAGTATACATTGAAAAACAGCACAGAAATGAGGAGTCAGATGAAAATGAAAACACTGGCAGCAGTAATTATTGTTTTGGGTCTTGCACTACCGATATATGCGGCGGCAAATGATATTTCCGGCAATACAGGGGAAATGGGAAGCGAGATTTCTTCAGAAGATTTTCTTGCTTCGGATTATTTTGATGTTTTGCTGGAAGAAAAAGCGGAACAGCAGCAATATTACATTTACCAAAACCAGCTTCAGGTACAACTTTTGGAATTAAAACTGGCATATTTATCGGAATTGGAAAAGGAGTGGGCACAAAAGTGCAGGTCAGAGGAGAAAAAACTGGAGATGGGATATGCAGTTCCTGTTTCGGTTAAAGAAGCAGAGGGGCAGCATACGGCGGTGCTTCTGGAAATAGAGTCTGTCCGGGAAAAACAGGAGTTTTGTATGGAAGCGATAGCCTTATACGGGGGTGCTTATCAGGAGATTTTTGTTTCGGAGGAATGTGAGCCCTTGACAGGTAATTATATGGAATTGTTTCTGGAAGGAAACGCACAGGAACTATATTACCAACAGCAGATTTCGAAGTATGAAACAGCGCTGTTAAATGCTGTGGGAAAAGCGGAAGAAGCCAAAATCCTGCAAAAGCAGCTTCAGGCAGCCGTGATGGAGAAAACACAGTATGAAATAAATTTGGAGCTGTATGTGAAGGAACTACAATTGCAATATAGCGATATAGAGAGAAGAATTGCTGACAAAGACAACAAAATTACGATTGCAGAGTTAAGAGTTAATAATGCAGCCCTGCTTTACGAGAAAGAAAAAATCACGGAGATAGAACTGACTGAATTAATTAATGAACTGTATAAATTGCAATATGAACGAACGGAACTGCTCTACGAAGCAAAAGATATTTATTACAGGTTGAACCATGGTTTGAAAGAGTAAGCACACAGAGGACTGAAAGGGAAATCCGGATATATTGGATTTTATTATAGTGTAGAGAAGAGAAGAAAATGAGTGATTTTATAAATAATTCAAGCAATTATAAACTGATGGAAAACCTGAAGGTGGTCTTGCAGATGGATAGTTTTAACATTTCCATTGAAGGTGGAATAGTCTATGTTATCTCACCCAACAAACCTGAATCTGTGAGACATCGCTTTGGTGGCATCATCCCGGAAGGAGTGGAATCCATAACGATAACAGATATTACCATGATGAGAATCTACAGAAATGCAAAAGGATGCGATTACGTGGACGGTAAGTATGAATTGCAATGCACCATCAACAGCATTATTAATGGCAAGGTTGTCGGGACGACTGAAAGTGCATCTGATGGACCGGCAGGCAAGTCTCAATACGGCATGACAGCCATGCTGTCAGCAATTGTTGAGATATTGTTCAGGAGCACTGAAGCAAAACTTAATTACGATACCTGTAAAGGACTATCTGTAAGTTTAAGGAATTTTACCGGTGAAACCTTAGGAACAGGATATAGAATTGAAGATTATATTGCAGTGGTTATGGAAGCATCGGATGAAATTTACTGGTATTACGGGGGTCATACTTCATAAAAGAAATGGTAGCTTAAAAACTTGTATAAAGAGGAGCAAACAATATTGAAAAGAAAGATAATAAATATTTTTAATATATTGCTGACAGCACTATTGTTAACAGGCATGGCAGCCGGATGCGCTGACAGGGAAAAAGTCCCCATTACTTCCGGTACGGGGGATGTCGCAGGGGTGACGGAATCTTGTACGGGGCAAAACACGGCAGAAAATACGGCAGACGTGCCGGGGACAGGGGAGTGCCCGGAGGGGTATGTATACGATTATCAGGTGAGCATGGAACCCATTCCGGAGGAAATCGCGGCGTTGGGAGGACCCTGTGAGGGAACCATCCATGCTTTCCCGTCCCGGATAGGGATGGCGCTGACGGAACTGGAGATGGAGAAGGACCCTGTGCTGAAGGCGGAGGTGGAAAAGCGAATCCCGGAAATAGAAGCTGCCCTTGAGGAGGAGATAGGCGGGGAGTTTGTGGTGGACGGGGTGATTTTATTTGATGATTTGGCTTGGGTTTTTTTCTGTACGGAAGTTGAGACGGGATACCAGTTTGATTTGTATTATGGAAATAATGATTATTATGCATATACACATAATAGTCAACCAATTGGAAATATAATCAAAGTGGACTATTACTATGATGAGAAAGAAAGTATTACATTACGGGAAAACCTACTGCCAATTGTTAAGGAATTTTTTGCTGATGGAGACATAAAGATACGATTAAAAAACGGAAAAATGGATGAAGTAGACATTGCAATTATACAATATACAGACAGTATTGTTGATAAACATGTGGAACAGGAAAAGATAATTCTGCTTTGGAAAGAGCTACAATCATATGATGATGTATTTATCTATGATTTAAATGTCTTATTTTATCCTTCTCAATATAAAGAAATGATAAAAGAAAAGTTCAACACCATGTTTCGTTATGATTATGGGAGGGTATATGCAGAAGAAACTATGACATGTTTGATTGAAAAGGGAGAAATCGGGTGCTGTTTTAGTTATGCAGAAATCTGGGATGGAGAGGATGTTAACAATCTTGATGCATTACTACAGAAATATGAAGAGGGAAATTATGGACAAGGGGAAATATGGGATTACTGGATTCCATAACAGTGTAAAGGAGAGAGTGTATGAGTGAACCAAAGAGTGAATTTATTAATAACCCAAGCAAGGATGAACTGCTGAAAAACCAGCAGATGGATTCAAAAAAAGAAGATTATAAATTAAACGGATATGTCGTATTTATTAAAGATGGAATAGTCTATGGTGAGAAAAAGGGTATTGAACAGATTGAACTGGGAACGCTCCCCAACCTAGCCGAAACCACAAAGAACCTGTTTGGCGACACCATTCCGGAAGACGTGGAAATTATAACCCTTGATGGCATCACGATGATGACATATCAGGGTGCGGTAATCGACTGTGGCTGGCTGGATAAAAATTTCGAGAAACATTACACCTTTAACATCATCGTAAACGATGATGTGGTGGGAAGCGTCGAGGACGGCATTTTAGGAAACAATGAACTTGAAACAAAATCCGGGGCAGGAATCAAAGAAATCAGTCCAAATATGAAATGCTCCAGTTCTGTTATGGAGAATGGAATGGCAGCGTGATATGTTAAGGTAGCGGCATAAGGTAAAGACAGGGACTATATGTCAGAAAAGATGTGTAAAAAGGGCATTGCAAATAAAAAAGAAGAAGAGGGGAGCATTCAACAATGAAAGGTAAAACAAAAAGTATTATCAGCGTCCTGCTGGCAGTATTATTCCTAACCTGTGCATCAGCCGGATGCGCTGACAGGGAGAACATACCCAGTGCTTCCGGCACAGGGGATGCCGTCGGGATAACGGAAACCCTGCCAAGTAAGGACGGGGCAGGAAACACGGCAGACATGACGGGGACAGGGGAGTGCCCGGAGGGGTATGTATACGATTATCAGGTGAGCATGGAACCCATTCCGGAGGAAATCGCGGCGTTGGGAGGACCCTGTGAGGGAACCATCCATGCTTTCCCGTCCCGGATAGGGATGGCGCTGACGGAACTGGAGATGGAGAAAGACCCGGTGCTGAAGGCGGAGGTGGAAAAGAGAATCCCGGAAATAGAAGCGGCTCTTGAGGAAGAGATAGGCGGGGAGTTTGTGGTGGATGGGGTGATTTTATTGGATGATTTATTCTGGGTGTTTTTTTGTACGGAGGTCGAAACGGGATACAAGTTTGATTTGTATTATGGAAATAAGGAATATTATGCGTATATGCGTGGCAATGATTCAACAGAGAATATAATCAGTGTAGCTGATTATTATGAGGAAAAAGAAAGTATTGCATTAAGGGAAACGTTAATGCCTGTCATAGAGGAAGTATATATTGATGGGGATATAAAAGTGCGCCTTCAGAAGGGGGGGAGTGTAGTAGATATAGCAATTGCACAGTATGGAGACAAAGAGATTAACAAATGTCTTGAACAAGAAAAAATACTTATTATATGGGAGGCTTTGCAGTCTTACAACAATACTTACAGTTATAATATTAATATTACGTTTTATCCTTCCCGATATGAGGATGTGATACACACAAAATATTCTGCCATGCGTGGATATGATTTTGGTAGGGTTTATTCAGAGGAAATCATGGTAAGCCTTGCCCAAAGGGGCGAGACATGGGGATGCTTTGATTATACAGAACTTTGGGATAAGGAAAATGACAATAATTTAGATGTATTGTTACAAAAACATAAGGATGGAAGCAGTGAACAAGACGAAATCTGGGAATACTGGATTCCATAACAGTGTAAAGGAGAAAACAAATGAGCGATTTTATTAATAAACCAAGCAGGGACGAATTGAAGAAAAATCTACAAGTGGTTCTAGATATGGATAGTTATATAACAAATGGTTATAGCATATCGATTGAACATGGAATGGTCTATGTAGTGAAAGATAAGGCAGACAAAATTGAAATCGGCACCCTCCCCAACCTAACCGAAACCACGAGGTACCTTTTCGGTGACACCATCCCTGAAGGAGTAGAATACATAACGATAGACGGTATCACCATGATGACCTATTGCGGAACCCTGATTGGATGTGGTTACGTGGATGAAGGATTCGAGAAACATTGTTATACAATGAACAGCATCATTAATGATGACACCATCTCGAGAGCAGGAAACATGGTGGCAGGACCCATATATGGAACGGTATCCACGGCTTCAGCGTCACTGGAGATGCTGTTCAGGAGCAGGGATAAGACGCTGAATTATGACAACATTATCGGACAGCTTGCAAATTTAAGGAATTTCAGCGGCGGGACCTTCGGGGCAGGGTATCTGATTAATGATTACATTGAAGTGCTTTCCTTTGCAACAGGAAGGGAGCTGACGGAAACAGCCCTGGTCGAAATGGAAGTAAGCGGCAGCGTCATCATAGAGTTTGCCCGGAAAAAAGATATAAACGTCAAGGTAGAATGGGCGGAAGGAAACGGGGAATCCGACACATCCGTCATTACAATGGACGATTTG
>CAJTMB010000011.1 GCA_910577105.1 uncultured Lachnospiraceae bacterium
TGAAGCTGGACTATGTGAGCAGCAAGTGGACATATAGCACCACCATTTCCAGCCTCGCAGACCAGAACCGTAGCTGCCTCTTTGCAAACGTCACCTGCACCGCTGCGATCGGCGCAGCCACTAAGGTGCTGCTGCGTTCTCTGGCCCTGCTCCCGGACGACGGCGCAGTCGAGGCCGACTACGAGGGCGACTACTACTGGCTGAATAACGGCGTAGCCGAGCGCTGCGTGTTCCGCGGGGGCTCCTGGCCCAACGGTGCGGACGCTGGTGTGTTCTGCTTCGGCGGCTACGCCTCCCGTGCGAATGTCAGCTGGGGCGTGGGCTTCCGCTCCGCTTATATCCCGAATATCGGGTAATCTGGCAATCTGAAAATCTGGCAAGGGGCGGCCCCCACCAAAGGGCCGCCCCTACCCTTTTAAGGAGTAACGCATGGACAATTTAGAGCTGCGCCAGCGTATCACCCGGAGCATGATCCGAGTGGCTGAGCGCACCCAGAATATGAGGCGGCCGGAGAAATTCGAGTACCGCAAGCACATGACGAACACCTTCACGGAAATGCTGGAGCTCTGCATTGAGGCTAACCGCTCGCGGGGCAACCGACGGCTGGAGCTCCAGAACAAAATGGACACGAAACTGGACGTGCTGCGCACTCTGGTGGACACGGCAGTCTCGCCAGAGGATCGTCTGATCTCTCCGGGGCTCCACGAAGTCTGGAGCAAAGAACTGAACGAAATCGGGCGTATGCTCGGCGGCTGGAAAAAGTCGAACGTGTGAGCCCGTGGGGAATGTGTCAAGAAAAAAGGAGGCGCTGCGTGATCCGCGGGGGCAACTGGAACAACGGTGCGAACGCTGGTGTGTTCTCCTTCGCCGGCCGCTACTCCCGTGCGCGTGTCTCCTGGGGCGTGGGCTTCCGCTCCGCTCTTGCCTTATTTTGTTATTGTCTGCGGGCTACGGCCCGGCAGAAACACCGAGGCAAAAGGGACGCATTTCCCGGCCGTCAAGGCCAAAGATCAGCGCCCGTGCAGTCTGCTGGTGGAGGCCACCAGAGGCGGCGGGCAAACCGCGGAGGCTGGCCGTTCCCTCGCAAGCGGGTGAAGGCGGCCGGGATCCTATGGTGTGGCGGCCATAGGGGAACGGACGCGCCAAGGAGTGTCACACGCGGGCCATTATTTTGACAGTAAAGGAGTGAGGACATGGAAACAACAAACCGGCCCTCCCTTCTGGAGAGAATATACTCGTGGGAGAACCTGCTGGAAGCATACCACGAGGCAGCAAGCGAGAAATGGTATCGCGGCGACGTTGTGGCCTTCTCGGCCAATCTGGAGGAAAACCTGATCGACATACAGAACGCCCTCATGTGGCGCACCTACACCGTGGGCCGGTATCGGCAGTTCTACGTCTCAGAACCGAAGCGCCGCCTCATAATGGCGCTGGGCTTCCGGGATCGCGTCGTACAGTGGGCCATATACCTGCAAGTCAACCAAGAGCTCGACAACGGCATGATCTACCACTCATACGGCTGCCGCGTAGGCAAAGGAACCACCAGAGCAGCCGATCGGCTTCAATACTGGTGCGAGCAGGTAGACAGAAAGCCGGGCCCGCGCTGGCGCTACTTAAAACTGGATATTTCAAAATATTTCTACCGGGTAGACCATGAGGTGCTGCTCGGTATTTTAGCGCGGAAATATCCGGGCGAGGACGGTTTTCTCTGGCTCATGCGGGTGATCGTGTGCTGCGACCATACCCCGTTCGGCCTGCCGCCGGGCAAAAGCGCCGACGAGGTGCCGCCGTCTGAGCGGCTTTTCGAGGTAGGTATGCCGATCGGCAACCTCACCAGCCAGCTGCTCGCGAACGTCTGCCTCAACGAGCTGGATCAGTATGTCAAGCACGAGCTCAGGGCCCACTACTACGTCCGGTACATGGACGACATGGTGCTGCTGCACCAAGACGCCAAGGTGCTGAACGAGTGGCGCGTGCTCATTGAGGAATACCTCAACGAAGTGCTGCACCTCGAACTCAACAGCAAGACCGCGATCGGCCTTGTCTGCCGGGGCGTCACCTTCGTGGGCTGCCGGATCTATCCGGGCAGGCGCAAGCCAACGCCGCAGGCCGTCAAGAAAATGAAGGCCCGTATGCGGTACATAGCCAAGGAATACGAGGCCGGGCTAATTGACTTCGACGCCGTGGACGCAACCATGCAGAGCTACTTCGGTATGCTGGGGCATTGTGCCACCCGCGGGCTCCAGAAGTGGATCGAGAAAAATATTATTTTCAAACGGAGGGACAGCGATCTGTCTCAGGAGGTGAACACATGGACGTAACAGCAATCATTATCGCCGCCAGCATACCCTCGGCGCTGACGGGCTTCTGTTTTTGGCTGATCGAGCAGAGAGTCCAGAAACGGGCAAAGAAACACGAGGACGAGGAAAAGGAGCGGAGGGAAGCAGAGGAAAAACGCGAGCGGCTCAGGGAGCAGCAAGAGCTCCTTCTGGTGCAGGGAGTCGGGGCGGCGATCGCTCTCGGCGAAGCAACCGCCAAGGCCGTGCAGCGGATCCCGGACGCTCATTGTAACGGGGACATGCACGCGGCCCTCGACTATGCCGCCAAGGTGAAGCACGCGCAGAAGGACTTCCTCACCCGGCAGGGGATCGAGGCTCTCTACGACTAAGGAAGGAGGCACTCATGCAGGAATATGAAGAACCCGAAGCGACAGCTCAGGGAACAGCAGAGCCGGATCCCGAACGGATCCGGCAGCTTTATGAAGAAAACCGGAGACTCAGGAAGCAGATCCGGCATTTGAAAGCTGCTGCAGCAGCGAAGAAAAAAGCGGAGTTTTCAAAGCTCGTTTTTCTGGGCGTGAGTATCGTCACCATAGCGATCACCGTCTTTTCCTGCCGCATGATCTGGCTCACCATGGACACCTCGGCGCTGGCCTACCTGATCCCGGCCGTGTTCGCTGAAATGGCAAGCGCGACCGGCTTCTACTACACCAAGGCCAAGGCCGAGAACAAGATCAAGCTCATGGCGGCGTCTGGCGTGCAACCGGAGCCGCACAACTTCGACACATAGGAGGTAACAGCATTATGAGCACAAGCATTAAAGGGATCGACGTCTCCAAGTGGCAGGGGACGATCGACTGGGCCAAGGTGGCCGGGGACGGCGTAAAGTTCGCCATGATCCGGCTCGGCTACGGCGGCAAGGGCGGGGCAGCCTGCGGCGTCGATAACTTCTACCAGAAAAATGTCGAGGGCGCTCTCGCGAACGGGATCGCCGTCGGCTGCTATTTTTACAGTTACGCCCTCACCGTGGAGGCTGTAAAGAAGGAGGCGGCGTTCGTGATCCAGCAGCTTGCCAAGTACAAGGGCCGGATCCTCTACCCGATCGCCTTCGACATTGAAGACAGCACTCAGGCGGGGCTCGGCAAGCAGACACTCACCGACATGGTGACAGCGTTCTGCTCTGCACTGGAGGCCGCGGGCTATTATGCGAGCTTTTACTGTAACGCGGACTGGGCCCGCAACCGTCTGGACATGCAGGCGCTCGCCCGCTTCGACTTCTGGCTGGCTCAGTGGACGGCCTCGCCCACATATACGGGCCACGCCTTCAACATGTGGCAGAGCTCCAGCAAGGGCCGCGTGGCCGGTATCTCCGGCGACGTGGACATGGACACCGCTTTTGTGGACTATGAGGCAGAGATCAAAAAGAACAAGCTCAACGGCTACACCGGGAGCACGGCAGCGACCGGAAAGCAGGAAGGAGGAAACAGCATGAGCGACAGACAGAAACTTGTAAGCACGGCGGCGTCGTATATAGGCTGCAAAGAAGCCGACGGCAGCCACCGCCAGATCATTGACATTTACAACGGGCACAAGCCACTCGCCAGAAGCTACGCGGTGAAGTACACGGACGCATGGTGCGCCACCTTCGTGTCGGCTATGGCGATCAAGTGCGGCCTGACCGGCATTATCCCGACCGAGTGCGGGTGCGGCCAAATGATCCAGCTTTTCCAGAAGCTCGGAGCATGGCAGGAAAACGACGCCCACGTCCCGCAGCCCGGCGACGTCATTTTCTACGACTGGGACGACTCCGGCGTCGGCGACAATACCGGCTGGCCGGATCACGTCGGCATTGTGGAGAGTGTGACCGGCTCCGACATTAAGGTGATCGAGGGCAACATGAGCGACGCCGTGGGCCGCCGCACCATGCAGGTGAATGGCCGGTATATTCGCGGCTATGGCCTGCCGAAATTCAAGGGCGGTGCGGCCAGCTCTGGAAACACCGGCAGCAAACCCGCAGGGAGCACCGGCAAAAAGACCGTGGCGCAGCTGGCAGACGAGGTACTGGCTGGCAAGTGGGGAAACGGGCCCGACCGCAAGAGCCGCCTCACCGCGGCCGGGTATGACTACGACGCCGTGCAGAGCGCCGTCAATGCGAAGCTCTCCGGCCAGAAGGCCAAAAAGTCCAACACCGAGATCGCCAAGGAAGTGATCGCGGGTAAATGGGGCAACGGAGCCGACCGCAGAAAGCGGCTGGAAGCAGCGGGCTACAACTACGCAGCCGTGCAGCAAATTGTCAATAAACTAATCTAAGGAGGGATCGCCATGAATGAAACAATGCAGCAGATCGTGAACGCTTGCGTGCCTGTCCTCTGCCTGCTCATTACAACGGGCGGGGCCTATCTGGTGGCGCTGCTGAAAAAGCGTACCGCCCAGATCGAGAAGGAGCTCGACAACGAAACCGCGGCCAAGTACATGAACATGGCGGCCGACGCGGTGGCGCAGGCCGTCACCTATACGGCCCAGACCTTCACCGACGCGCTGAAAGCTGAGGGCAAATTCACCAAGGAGAAACAGATCGAAGCCTTCAACAAGGCCAAGGACAAGACACTGGAGATCCTCGGCGACGCTGCCGTCAATGCGCTGGGCGAGATTTACGGCGACTTTGACGCATGGGTGGAAACCAAGATCGAGCAGGTATGCCGCGAAATCAAGACGCCGGAGGCTGACAAAACCGCAGCGACAACCGCAGCGGCGACAGCTGCAAGCGTAGCAACTACGATCGCAGCCACGGCCGTGCAGCAGATCGCGGCCGAAGCCGTACCAGCAGCAGCGCCGGAGGCGACAGCAGAATAAAAGGCCCTGAGAGCTTCACACAAGCTCCCAGAGCAACGAAAAAGGCTCGGCGGGTGTTTTACCCTCCGGGCCTCTTTTTGCGTCTCAATGCGCCTTATTCGACCGTCTGCCCGATTGCTTCGAGCGACTCTTTGATCTGGGTGAGGTTTTCCTTCGTCGCCTCGTCCTCTGCCTTTTCTGCTCCGCGGTACACATACTTCACGGCCTGCTCCATATCCATGCCGAGATTGTAATAATTACGGGCCCCTTCGTCGCCGTCGTATGCGTACTCCAGCCAGAAGCCGTAGAACATGGCCCGCTCCATTGTCTCATTATCGCCGTAATAATCAGGGTAATGCTCTACAATGAACGCCACGGCCTCGTCCCTCATTTCCTCCGTGACGTCCCCTGCCACGGAGTCCTTCGCCTCGCGTGCCAGCGCATCCACCTTCGCGCTCGTGTTCGGCTCCGGCTCTGCTGCGGACGGCTCCGACTCTGCCGGGGCGCTTGCCTGAGTGGGCGGCTCCGAGCTCGGAGTGCCCGCCGTCTGATCGCTGCCCTTATTCCCTCCAACGGCAGCGGCCAGCACCAAAACAGCCACAACGCCAACAATGATCCACTTCTTTTTGCCGTTTTTTCCCTCGCCCGGCCCGGCTTTTTTCTCTGATTTACTCATGTAAATTAAACCTCCATTTCCATGACTTTTTTATTTGCGTTTTTTCGCGTTAGTCATGTTTGGGATAATTATAGACGATGAATCATGCTAAAGTCAATATGCTGTCTACCTATCTTTGGGATAAAAAAGGAGGCGCAACGCCATGAAACTATACAAATACACCGACGGCAGAGCCAACGCCTCCGGCCAAAAAATAAAGGAACGCCGGGAGGCTGCCGGACTATCTCAGGAAGAACTCGCGGCCCAGCTCCAGCTCGCCGGGCTGAACCTGAACCAAAAGGCAATAAGCCGGATCGAAACCGGCGAGCGCGTCGTGCCAGACTTCGAGCTGCTCTACTTCTCGAAGGTGCTAAACGTGCAAATTTGCGAGCTGCTGCCTGCTGATGAATGAGGACGGGGAACCGTCCTTTTTTATTTGCGAAAAAATGCGAAACGTGCTTGACAATACGCCGATAAAGGCGTATTATATAAACACGCCGATAAAGGCGCATTTTGGAGGTGATACGCTATGAATATCAAAGAAATGAGAAAAGACAAAGGGCTGACACAAAAGCAGTTGGCCGAGCAGATCGGCGTAAATATCAGGTGGGTGCAGAAATTAGAGGCCGGGGACACTAAGCTGGAAAATATCACATTCTTAAACGCCATAAAATTGATCCGGGCCCTGACTCCATACGACGACGAAAAACAGCTTGCGCGGGAAATGTATATCATACTCAAACGCACGCTGCAAGAAAATGATTAAGGGACAGGAAAGCGGGAGCGGCTACGGCTGCTCCCTTATTTTTATTTATGGAGGGCATAAGCATGAGACGCTTCAAACATTTAAGTAAAACCGACCGACTCCGCATGGAGGCCCATTTAAGGGACAAAAAGACACCGAAAGAGATCGCGGAGATCCTCGGCGTCCATATTTCCACAATATACCGCGAAAAGAAGCGTGGAGAGTATCAGCACCGGAACAGTGACTACACAGAAGAAACCCGGTACAGCTCAGACCTCGGCGAAATGAAATACCGCGCCAACCTCGCAGCGAAGGGCGCGGACATAAAGCTCGGCAAGGATCACGAGCTGGCCGAGTATATAGAACGCCGGATCGCTGACGACAAGCTCTCGCCTGCTGCCGTTCTGGGCGAAATCGAGGCCAACGGAATGAGCTTCAAGACTTCGATCAGCGTCAACACCCTATACAGCTACATAGAAAAGGGCGTTTTTCTGCGGCTCACGAATGGCAGCCTCCCACAAAAGGGTGATAAAAAACGCGCATATCATAAAGTGAAAGCGCAGAAACGCCCGCCGAAGGGTGAGAGCATAGAAAAGCGCCCGGAGGAAATCGACGAGCGATCCACCTTCGGGCACTGGGAAATGGACACCGTAGTGAGTGCCAGACCGGGCAAGGCTGCCATTCTGGTGCTCACCGAACGGCTCACCCGCGAAGAAATCACAGCCAAGCTCCCAGACAAAAGCGCGGCCAGCGTGGTGCAGGCCCTCGACAATCTGGAGCGCGAGTGGGGCGACAAGTTCCCGCTGGTATTCCAGACAATCACCGTGGACAATGGGAGCGAGTTTGCCGACTGTCCCAGTATGGAGCGCAGCGCTCTGGGCGACGGCTCACGGACTAAGCTCTACTACTGCCACCCGTACAGCTCATACGAGCGCGGCAGCAACGAGAACCTCAACAAGATGATCCGGCGCTGGCTGCCGAAGGGGACGAACTTTGACGAGATCGCCGACGAAGTGATCGAAGCTGTCACCGTCTGGATCAATAACTACCCGCGGAAAATCCTCGGCTATATGACCGCGGATCGGCTATTTCAGGCGCATTTATCGGCTATTTTGGGGGCCGCTTAAAATTTTTTATATTTTTTTCGCATTTACTCTTGACATTTGCCCTTTTTGTGGATTTTTTTGACCGGCCGCATTATTTGTCACGCCAGATAATACGGCCCTTTGTCAGGTCATACGGGGAAAGTTCCAAAGTAACTTTGTCACCCGGCAGGATACGGATAAAATTCTGCCTCAGCTTACCGCTGATATGCGCCAGAACCTTGTGACCGTTCTCCAGTTCCACCTGAAACATGGTATTGGGCAATTTTTCAATTACCGTTCCTTCAATTTCAATTACATCTGCTTTAGACATCTGATGCCTCCTTTTTCCTGATAAAATCCTTAATTACTTTCTTTACGTCTTCATTGCGCACGGGAATTTCCTGTTTCAGTTTTTCCGTGATGGCTTCATCCATCCCCTGCTTTATGGGCTGTATGTGTTTCTTATTCTTTTTTTTGGGATGTTCCACAGTTTTTAACCTACCATCGCTAAGATATACATATTCAGCATCCTCTTTTATTATCATATAAACCGTCTGTTTGTCATGCCCAGCCTTGGAAAATGCCAGCATACCTATCATAGATAACTTTCCTCCCGTCAATAAAGCGTAAGTATCTCCGGCTCACCCTCTGTAATCAGGATGGTATTTTCATAATGTGCCGACAGGGACCCGTCCTCCGTCACCACTGTCCAGTCATCATCCAGCCATTCTACATCCGCCCGGCCCATGTTTATCATCGGCTCAATTGCAAGCGTCATGCCCGGCTGAAGCCTGATTCCCTTTCTTTTTTGAGCAAAATTGGGAATCTGCGGGTCTTCATGCAGTGAAGTTCCGATGCCGTGTCCGACCAAATCCCTGACAATGCCGTATCCGAACTGTGACACATAGGCATCAATGGCATTGGAAATATCATGCAGATGATTCCCGGCTTTTGCCATCTTTATACCTTCAAAAAAACTCTGTTTTGTCACGTCCATCAGCTTCTTTGCATCTGCACTGACTTCTCCCACCGCATGTGTGCGGGCAGCATCTGAGTGATAGCCTTTGTAAATAAGCCCTGCATCGAGGCTGATGATATCCCCCTCCTGCAATATCCTGTGTTTATCAGGAATGCCATGCACCACCTCGTCATTTACCGATGTACAGATGGATGCCGGGTATCCGTGATAATCCCTGAAGTTGGGAATGCATCCCAACTCCCTTATCAGCTTGTCACCCATAATGTCAATTTCCATGGTTGACATACCCGGCCTTATGGCCTCCTCCAGTGCCTTATGCACCTTGGCAAGCAGCCTGCAGGACTCCCGCATCAATTCAATTTCCCTGGCAGATTTAATTGTTACAGCCATATTTTCTCACCCGATTCTAACCTAAAATTGCAACGATGGCACTAAATACATCCTGCATATCCACTGTGCCATCCACAGTTTTCAGGATACCCTTATTTGTGTAAAAGTCAATAAGCGGCTGTGTCTGCTCATGATACACATCCAGCCTGTTCTTAACGGTTTCCGGCTTATCATCATCACGCAGCACCAGAGGCTGACCGCATTTATCACATACGCCTTCCGTCTTGGGCGGAATATGCACGATATGGTACGTAGCGCCGCAGGAAAGGCAGGCACGTCTTCCCGACATCCTGTTGATAATGTTTTCGTCCGGCACATCCACATTGATGGCATAGTCAATTTTATCATTTATTTCCACCAATGCCTTATCCAACACTTCAGCCTGCGGAATCGTTCTCGGAAAACCGTCCAATACATATCCGTTTGCACAATCCGGCTGTGCTACCCTGTCAAGCAGAATCTTTACTGTCAGTTCATCCGGCACCAGGAGTCCTTTGTCCATATATTTCTTTGCTTCCATACCCAGCTCCGTACCGTTTTTAATATTTGCCCTAAAAATATCTCCTGTGGAAATGTGGGGAATCTGATATTTGTCTGCTATCATCTTCGCCTGTGTCCCTTTGCCTGCGCCCGGTGCGCCCAACATAATAATCTTCATTTTATTCCTCCATTCTTCATTCCTGACAATGCCTAATATTTATATTTTACCGTTATTTTCACTGGTTTGCAACAACAGAATTGAAAAAGCATCCGGAGAAATGTTTCCCCGGACACTTTAGTTCCATACCAGTCATTTAATCATTTAAAAAGCCTTTGTAATTGCGTACCAGCATCTGGGATTCAATCTGCTTCATGGTTTCCAGTATAACACTTACAATAATAATCAGGCTGGTACCACCAAAGGAGACACTTGCCTTAAATAATCCATTGAATACATAAGGAAGAATACCTACAATGGTAAGCCCTACGGCACCGATAAATATGACATAGTTTAATACTCTGGTCAGATAATCGCTGGTCGGTTTACCCGGCCTGATACCCGGTATGAATCCGCCTTGCTTTTTCATATTATCCGCTACCATCAACGGATTGAAGGTAATGGAGGTATAGAAATAGGCAAAGAAGATAACTAACAGGATATACACCAGTAATCCGATAGAGTATACCGGCTGCTTCGGATTGCACCAGTTCGAAGAATCCAGCCCGTTTAACACTTCCCTCCAAAAGCCTGTCCCCTCATACTGCAAAAAGGAGCAGATGATAATCGGAAACTGCATGATGGACTGTGCAAAAATAATGGGAATAACTCCCGCCGTATTAATCTTTAAAGGCATATTGGAGGACTGTGCGCCTACCAGTCTTCTTCCCTGCACCTTTTGCGCATACTGCACGGGAATCTTGCGCACGCCGCCGTTTAATATAATTACCAAAACCACCATCAGCACGATAATGGCAAAGATGACCACAACTGCAAGCGCTGCCGTGGCAAACGGTTTGCCTTTCACAAACTGCTCAAATAAATTATTCAAGTCTTCGGGCAGACGTGAAATAATATTGATAATCAGGACAATGGAGATACCGTTTCCAACACCGTTTTCCGTGATTCTTTCGCCAATCCACATCAAAAATGCACTACCTGCCGTCATGGCTGAGATAGCCACAATAATACTCATTGCATTATAATGAACCAAAAGACCCTGACGACCCAGTCCGATGGACATTGCTGTCGCCTGAATCAAAGCAAGAACTACTGTCACATATCTTGTGATGGATGCAATTTTTTTCCTGCCGTCCTCACCGTCCTTCTGCATCTCCTCCAGCTTCGGAATCGCAATCGTCAAAAGCTGCATAATAATGGAAGATGTAATATACGGGTTGATACCAAGAGCCAAAACAGACATATTGATAAAGGAACCGCCGGTAATCGCGTCGAAGAAACTGAACGCACTGCCGTTTCCGGTCTGGCTGCTAAACCATGACTTAAAATACTCTGTATTAACGCCCGGCACAGGCAGTTGTGACCCGATACGAATCACAACCAGCATGGCGAACGTGAATAACAATTTAACTCTAATTTCTTTGATTTTAAATGCATTCTTCAGCGTTGTAAGCATTTACATCACCTCTGCACTTCCACCAAGAGCTTCAATCTTTTCTTTAGCGGATGCACTGAAAGCATTCACTTTGACTGTAAGCTTTTTGGTTAACTCTCCATTTCCAAGGATCTTCACGCCATCTTTCGGATTTTTGATAACGCCTGCTTCCAGCAACGCATTCACATCTACTACGCTGTCATTCTCAAAACGTTCCAAGGCGCTTACATTGATAGCGACTATCTCTTTCGTATTCCTATTGGTGAAACCTCTCTTCGGAATACGTCTGTATAACGGCATCTGACCACCTTCAAAACCAACTCTGGGAGCTCCTGAACGGGCTTTTTGTCCCTTATGGCCTTTACCGGCGGTTTTTCCGTTACCTGAACCGTGTCCGCGGCCTCTTCTAAAATTATCACTATGCTTGGAACCTTCCGCAGGTCTTAAATTAGATAATTCCATTCTGACACCTCCTTATCTGCTTATACTTCCTCTACTTTGATTAAATGATTAATCTTCCGAATCTGTCCCCTTGTAGCGTCATTGTCCGGCAGGATAATCGAACTGTTAATCTTCCTAAGACCCATGGACTCTACAACTGCCCTATTTTTGGGAACAGCGCCGATAGTGGATTTAACCAGAGTAATTTTTAACTTTTTTTCTGCCATTATCTTTCTCTCCTTTCAAACCATTCAGGGAAACAACCCCTCATTAAGCAAAAATTTCTTCTACTGCCTTGCCACGGTTTTTAGCTACTTCTTCAGGAGCCTTTAACTGGCCTAACCCAGCAATGGTTGCAAGAACTACATTCTGCTTGTTGTTGGAGCCCAAAGACTTTGTACGGATATTTTTGATACCTGCAAGCTCACAAACAATACGAGCAGGACCGCCTGCAATAATACCGGTACCTTCAGGAGCCCTCTTCAAAAGAACGTTGGCAGAACCGTATTTGCCGATAAAGTCATGTGTAATACTGTTGTTATTGTCCATTGCGACGTTCACAAGATGTTTCATTGCATCTTCTTTCCCTTTGCGGATTGCTTCGGGAATTTCCACAGCCTTGCCAAGGCCTGCACCCACATGGCCGTTTCCGTCACCGACAACCACCAGGGCCGTAAAACGCATGTTACGTCCACCTTTTACGGTTTTGGAAACACGCTTAATAACTACAACTTTATCCGTTAATTCCAGCTGACTTGCATCTATGATTGTATGTTTCATATGTCCTCTTCCTTTCCTAGAATTGTAAGCCAGCTTCTCTGGCTGCATCAGCTAATGCTGCAATTTTACCATGGTATATAAAGCCGCCCCTGTCAAAGACTACTTCTTTGATACCTTTTTCGATTGCCCTTTTTGCAATGACAGTTCCTAAATATGCTGCTGCATCAACGTTATTGGTTTTTTCAAGTTCTGCCTTAATTTCCTTTTCCAATGTGGAGGCAGCAACCAGCGTGTTCCCAACTGTGTCGTCGATAATTTGAGCATACATATGATTATTGCTTCTGAATACAGCTAAACGTGGCCTCTCAGCATTGCCGCTGAAACGGTTACGAATTCTCATGTGCTTTTTCGCACGCACTTCTCGTCTTGATTCTTTTCTAACCATTTTCATACTCTCCTTATCTGTTATTTCTTACCAGTCTTACCAACTTTACGTCTGATTGTTTCATCAGCATATTTAATACCTTTGCCCTTGTAAGGTTCAGGTCTTCTCTTATCTCTGATTTCAGCAGCGAATTGGCCAACTTTTTCTTTATCAATACCCTTTACAATGATGATATTCTGTCCTTCCAGTACAGTTTCGATACCTTCGGGGTCAGTCATCTCTACCGGATGGGAATAACCCAGGGACAAAGTCAGAACTTTGCCGGATTTTGCGGCCCTGTATCCTACACCGTTTACCTCAAGCTTTTTCTCATATCCCTGTGTAACACCTACCACCATATTATTTACCAGTGTTCTTGTCAATCCATGGAGGGATTTCATCTTCTTTAAGTCGTTCGGTCTCGCAACGGTTACTTCTGCGCCCTCAACCTTGATTTCCATCTCCTGGGGAAGCACTCTCTCCAGAGTACCCTTGGGACCTTTTACAGTCACCTTGTTATTTTCTGCAATTTCTACAGTTACACCTGCAGGAATCGCGATTGGCATTCTACCTATACGTGACATGCCCGTACCTCCTGTTTATTTGTTAGATTTACCTGTTACTGTTCACTTTTACCATACAAAAGCCAATACTTCACCGCCGACCTGCAGTTCCCTTGCCTTCTTGTCGGTAACAACACCCTGGTTGGTGGAAATGATGGCAACGCCGAGTCCGCCGAGAACCTTGGGCAAATCTTCCTTGCCGGCATAAACACGGAGACCGGGTTTACTGATTCTCTTAATGCCGGAAATGATTTTTTCATTCTTGTCGGCACCATACTTTAACGTAATACGGATTGTTTTGAATACGCCATCCTCAATTACATCATATTTCTTTATATACCCTTCATCCAGAAGAATCTGTGCGATAGACAGTTTCATTTTGGATGAAGGAATATCTACGGTATCATGTTTTGCAGTGTTTGCATTACGGATTCTGGTAAGCATATCTGCAATAGGGTCACTCATTGTCATGATTTAGTATCCTCCTTATCTATCTGACTTGAATCATGCATAAAATAAATTACCAACTGGCTTTTTTTACGCCGGGAATCTGTCCCTTATATGCCAGTTCACGGAAGCAAATTCTGCAGATTCCGTACTTTTTCAAAACAGCATGGGGACGGCCGCAGATTTTACAACGCGTATAAGCTCTCGTGGAGAACTTGGGTTTACGCTGCTGTTTCAGCTTCATAGATGTCTTAGCCATGAATTTACCTCCTTATTTTGCAAAGGGCATGTTGAATAATCTCAATAATTCACGTGCCTCTTCGTCTGTCTTTGCAGTTGTTACGAAAATGATATCCATACCTCTTACTTTATCTACCTTATCATATTCGATTTCAGGGAAGATAATCTGCTCCTTAATGCCAAGTGCATAGTTGCCTCTTCCGTCAAACGCATTGGGATTTACACCCCTAAAGTCACGTACACGGGGCAATGCCAGATTTACCAGACGGTCCAAAAACTCATACATTTTTTCACCGCGCAGGGTTGTTTTGCATCCGATTGCCATGCCTTCACGGATTTTGAAATTTGCAATAGAGTTCTTAGCCTTCGTGAGAACCGCTTTCTGACCTGTGATGGTCTCCATATCCTTCACGGCGCCCTCTAAAACTTTTGCATTCTCTTTTGCCTCGCCAACACCCATGTTGACAACAATCTTGTCAAGCTTGGGAACTTCCATGACATTTTTATATCCAAACTTTTTTGTCATTGCTGCAACGATTTCATCATTGTAAAACTCTCTCAGTCTGCTCACGCTTTATTTCCTCCTTCCCTGCAATTAGTCAATCACTTCACCGGTTGATTTTGCAAAACGGACTTTCTTGCCGTTTTCAACTTTAAACCCGATTCTGGTTGCTTTTCCCTTGTGGATATACATTACATTGGATATATCAAGCGCTGCTTCTTTCTGCAGGATTCCCCCATTGGGATTTGCCTGAGAAGGCTTTACGTGCTTTGTAACCATGTTCACGCCTTCCACTGTTACTTTTAAATTTTTACGGTCGATGGCAATTACCTTGCCCTCCTTGCCGTTATCTTTGCCGGCAATCACCTTCACGGTATCGCCTTTTTTGATTTTCAACATAGACATGGGGTACCTCCTTATAATACTTCGGGAGCAAGGGAAACAATTTTCATGAACTGTTTCTCACGAAGCTCTCTGGCTACCGGCCCAAAAATACGAGTTCCTCTCGGAGTCTTGTCATCTTTGATAATGACAGCAGCATTTTCATCGAATTTGATGTAGGAACCGTCTTTACGGCGTGCGCCCTTAACGGTACGAACGACAACAGCCTTTACCACATCACCTTTTTTTACAACGCCGCCTGGTGTTGCATCTTTAACAGAAGCAACTATGATATCACCAATCTGTGCATATCTTCTTGTAGAGCCGCCCATAACCCTGATGCACAGCAATTCTTTTGCACCTGTGTTATCAGCAACTTTCAGTCTGCTTTCTTGCTGAACCATGATAATTCTCCTTCCAGATAATTATTTATTTAGCTTTTTCAACGATTTCAACAAGTCTCCATCTCTTATCCTTGGATAAAGGTCTTGTTTCCATTACCTTAACTGTATCGCCGATATTGCATTCGTTGTTCTCATCATGTGCTTTGAGTTTATAAGTATCTTTTACAATCTTTTTGTAAAGAGGATGTTTTACATGATTCTCGATGGCTACAACGATGGTCTTATCCATTTTATTGCTTACTACTTTACCGGTACGTGTTTTTCTCAAATTTCTTTCCACGGTTAAATCTCCTTTCTGAAATTCCATCCCTCAGTGCGGGAATATGATTCATTAAAATGAACGGCTTTGATTAAGCGTTTGCTTTCTCAGTCATTACAGTCTGGATGCGGGCAATATTCTTTCTTACTTCTTTGATTCTTGCCGTATTGTCCAACTGGTTGGTTGCGTTCTGGAATCTCAAATTGAAAAGCTCTTTTTTAGCAGCGACTAATTCGTTTGCCAGTTCTGCTTCTGATTTATTTTTCAAATCTTCTACATACTTATTTGTTTTCATTTGACACACCGCCTTCCAAATCTGCTTTTGAAACAATCTTACATTTACAAGGGAGTTTGTGCATTGCAAGACGTAATGCTTCTTTAGCAGACTCCTCGGGAACTCCTGCAATTTCAAACATTACACGTCCAGGTTTCACAACTGCTACCCAGTATTCCAGTGTACCTTTACCGGAACCCATACGTGTTTCTGCCGGTTTTGCTGTTACTGGTTTATCCGGGAAAATCTTTATCCAGACTTTACCGGTACGTTTCGTATAACGGGTAAGTGCGATACGGGCTGCTTCAATCTGATTGGACTTAATCCAGCAGGGCTCGGTAGCCACCAGACCATATTCGCCGAAAGTCAGAGTGTTGCCTCTCATAGCCTTACCGGCCATACTGCCACGGAACTGTTTACGACGTTTTACTCTCTTAGGCATTAACATAACTATTTCTCGCTCCCTTCCTGATTTTTAGTGGGAAGTACTTCGCCTTTGTAAATCCATACCTTAACGCCGACTTTACCATAGGTTGTGTCAGCCTCAGCGAAGCCATAATCAATATCTGCTCTCAAAGTCTGCAGGGGAATGGTTCCCTCATTGTAGAATTCGGTACGTGCCATATCTGCGCCGCCCAGACGTCCGGAGCAGGAAGCCTTGATACCAAGCGCGCCGGCTTTCATGGTTCTTCCCATGCAGGATTTCATGGCACGTCTGAAAGACACACGGTTTTCAAGCTGCTGTGCAATGTTTTCCGCAACAAGCTGTGCATCCTTATCCGGTCTTTTGATTTCCTTAATATCTACCAGAACCTTCTTGTCTGTCAATTTTGCAAGTTCATTCTTGGTCACTTCGATTTCAGCGCCGCCCTTACCGATTACAACACCGGGTTTTGCGGTATAAATAATCACTTTCACCCTGTCGGAAGCTCTTTCAATCTCAATTTTGGAGATACCGGCAGCAAATAATTTTTTCTTTAAATACGTCCTGATGTTATAGTCTTCAACTAAATAGTCAGAGAATTCTGCATCAGCGTACCATTTAGAATCCCAATCTTTAATAACGCCGACTCTAAGGCCGTGAGGATTAACTTTCTGTCCCATAACTTTTTCTCCCTTCCTATTTCTTCTCGTCCAGAACGATGGTAATGTGGCTCATCTGCTTTTCAATCCTGTAAGCTCGGCCCTGTGCCCTCGGTCTGACCCTCTTCATTGTGGGACCCTTATTTGCAAAACATTCTGCAATATAAAGGTTGTCAGGATTCATGCCATTATTGTTTTCAGCGTTTGCGATAGCTGATTCTAATAACTTCTTAATAACACTGGATGCATATCTGGGATTATAAGCCAGAACGGCAAGTGCGGTCTGAACATCCTTGCCCCTTATGGCATCCAATACGAAACATGCTTTCTGAACAGAAACCCTTGCGTAAGATAACTTAGCTGAAGGTCTTGTATCTTTCTGCGCATTTCTTTCTCTTTTAATTTGACTTCTATGTCCCTTAGCCATAGAATTGTTCCTCCTTTCAAACTATCTTACTTTAGACTTCTTCTCGTCTTTTCCATGTCCTCTAAAAGTTCTGGTTGCAACAAACTCACCAAGTTTATGTCCAACCATGTCTTCCGTTACATATACGGGAACGTGCTTTCTGCCATCGTGAACTGCAATTGTATGTCCCACAAAAGAAGGGAAAATTGTAGAGCGACGGGACCAGGTTTTGATAACCTGCTTCTGTCCTGATGCATTTAAGGCATCTACTTTTTTCAGTAAGCTCTGGTCTGCGAACGGTCCTTTTTTCAGTGATCTAGCCATTGTCTTTCCTCCTTAATTATTTGATAGCCTTGCCGTCTCTTCTTCTTACAATCAGCTTATTGGACTTGTTTTTCTTCTTACGCGTCTTCAAGCCGAGTGCAGGTTTGCCCCAAGGGGTGCTCGGGCCGGGACGTCCGATACCGGTCTTGCCTTCACCACCACCGTGAGGATGGTCGTTCGGGTTCATGACAGAACCGCGTACCGTGGGACGGATACCCATATGGCGCTTACGTCCTGCTTTACCGATATTGATAAGGTTGTGGTCAACATTGCCTACAACACCTACTGTTGCCCTGCATAAAAGAGGAACCATTCTCATTTCGCCGGAGGGAAGCCTGAGCGTTGCATATTTTCCTTCCTTTGCCATCAGCTGTGCGCTGTTGCCTGCGGAACGTACAAGCTGGCCGCCTCTTCCGGGATATAATTCAATGTTGTGTATCTGTGTACCTACAGGGATTTCGGACAAAGGCAGGCAGTTACCTACTCTTACTTCCGCCTGTGCGCCGTTCATGACCTTCATGCCGTCGGTCAATCCTTCCGGAGCCAGAATATAAGCTTTCTGGCCATCCTCATAACAGATAAGCGCAATATTCGCTGTCCTGTTAGGGTCATACTCGATGCCGATTACCCTTGCCGGAATACCATCTTTATTTCTCTTAAAATCAATGATTCTGTATTTCCTTCTGGAACCGCCGCCGCGATGCCTTACCGTAATCTTTCCCTGATTGTTGCGGCCTGCGTTCTTTTCCAAAGACACACAGAGGGATTTCTCAGGCGTTTTCTTTGTAATCTCAGAGAAATCGGAACCGGTCATATTCCTTCTGGAAGGTGTATATGGGTTATATTTCTTAATTCCCATTGTTGTATCTCCTTTTCTTTTAGATTCTTTGCGCGGCTTACTGCGCCGCATACTTTAACCCGACTATTATAAACCAGCGAAGATTTCGATATCCTTGCTGTCAGCGGTAAGCTGTACAATTGCTTTCTTGGTCTTTGCAGTCTTACCTACCGTCATACCGCGTCTTTTTGTCTTGCCGTCGTAATTCTGGGTGTTAACCTTTGCCACCTTGGCGCCCTCGAACATTTTTTCAACGGCTTCTTTAATCTGCGTCTTGTTTGCTTCCGGATGAACCAGGAAAGTATATTTCTTTTCACTCATACCGGCCATGCTCTTTTCCGTGATAACCGGCTTGAGGATTACGTCATAGTATTTGATATCAGCCATTATGCGTATACCTCCTCAATCTTGGAAACGGCATCCTTGGTCAGCACTACCTTGCCTGCCTTCATAACGTCATATACGTTTAAGGTGCCGATTGAAGTAGTTTCTACTGCGGGAAGATTTCTTGCGGACAAGATTACATTCTGGTCATTTTCCGCAAGGACAACCAGCCCGTTTTCTACCTTCAGATTATCCATCACTGTTTTGAAATTCTTTGTCTTGATTTCTTCAAATTTTAACTCGTCAACAACCACAATCTTTTCATCCATCACTTTGCTTGTGAGCGCTGACTTTAATGCTGCTCTCTTTTCTTTCTTGTTCAATTTAAAGGAATAATCCCTTGGCACGGGAGCAAATACCACTCCGCCGCCTTTCCACTGGGGAGACCTGGTTGAACCCTGTCTTGCGTGACCGGTTCCTTTCTGCCTCCAGGGTTTTCTTCCGCCGCCGGAAACTTCGGAACGTGTTTTTGCTTTCTGTGTTCCCTGACGTTTGTTTGCAAGATGCTGTACCACTGCCATGTGTACCAGATGTTCATTTACTTTGACACCAAACACAGCATCGCTTAAGTCGATTTTGCCGACTTCTTTGCCTTCCATATTATAAACAGATACGTTTGCCATTTCTGTTTAAGTCCTCCTTTCATCTGCGCGTCACAAGATGCGCTGTTAAGCTTCAACCTTTACGGTTTCTTTCACTGTCACTAAAGCTTTCTTGGGTCCGGGTACTGCGCCCTTTACTAAAAGCAGGTTCTTTTCAGCATCCACTCTGATAACTTCCAGATTCTGAACCGTTACCTTTACACATCCCATATGTCCGGGCATCCCTTTTCCTTTGAATACACGGCTGGGAGAAGAGCAGGCGCCATTGGAACCCTGATGACGATGGAATTTGGAACCATGGGCCATAGGTCCTCTGTGCTGTCCGTGTCTCTTGATAGCACCCTGGAAACCTTTACCTTTGGAAATTGCAGATGCATCAATCTTGTCGCCTGCCGCAAAAATATCGGCCTTGATTTCGGAGCCAAGCGCATACTCTTCTGCATTTTCAAACTTAAATTCTCTCACATACCTTTTGGATGTTACGCCGGCTTTCTTGAAATGTCCCTGCTCAGCCTTTGTGCTGCCGTGCCTGTGGATAATTTCTTTCTTGCCGCTTGCATCCTTGTTAACGGTTTTGTCTTTCTTGTCCACAAAGCCAACCTGTACGGCACTGTAACCGTCATTCTCAACCGTCTTAATCTGTGTAACCACACAGGGACCGGCCTGAAGAACCGTTACGGGAACAAGAACGCCGTCTTCATTGAAGATTTGAGTCATTCCGACTTTTGTTGCCAAAATCGCTTTTTTCATGTTTTCCTCCTGTTTGTTCTACAGCGGGACGCATCCGCGTCCATACTAGTAGGGGATATTATGGGTTTTGATTGTTATTTGGTCTTCATCTTGATATCGATGTAAACACCTGCAGGCATTTCCAGTCTCTGCAATGCATCAACCGTTTTCTGGGTCGGTGCAATGATATCAATCAGCCTTTTGTGGGTTCTCTGCTCAAACTGCTCACGGGAATCCTTATATTTGTGGACTGCCCTTAAAATGGTTACAACTTCCTTTTTAGTAGGAAGAGGTACCGGTCCGCTTACCTGAGACCCGTTCTTTTTGACTGTTTCGATGATTTTTTTGGCAGATGCATCAACCAGCTGATGATCATAAGCTTTCAGTGTAATTCTCATTACTTGACTTGTTGCCATAAAAAAAGTCGCCTCCTTTTCGCACTTTTGATTGAAGTACGACAAGCGGTGACTGTACACTCTCCCGTGTGTATCCTGTTTTAAAACACATGACGCATCTCAAACATCGTTTCTCACGGTTGTTTCTGTCCCTCGACAGACATGAACTTTGTACAGTGACTTGTCGTCAGTTTCCTAACTTGACATTCGCTCCACGGAAAACCTGCTATCAGGCATCGTCCCTAAGCAGCAACCTCACGCTTCACAGCTATCATGCCACAGCAACACATAGTATACATGGTCTTTTGAGGAAATGCAAGTATTTTTTTAAAAAATCAATCAGGAAAATCAATTATTCCAAGGAACGCTGTCATATACCGTAAATCCGAGAATTTCAATAACCCACCCATCCAAGTACGGTTCTTCGGCGTCCCCGCCAAAATTGAGGCAATGCACATCCTTTACGCTGTACAAAACAGCCTTGTATTCCACCGTTCCCCCATCCTTATAGAGCAGCCTTACGGGAAACAGCAGTATAACCGCAAGGACGATACAAAGAGAGACAATCACTTTCTTTTTCATACAACTTCCCCTCTTCCTTTTATTTCTGTTTTTTCGCCATAATTTCATAAACCGGTTTCACGCCGTTATTCCGTTCAGACATTCCAGAATCGGTTCAATATACTTCCTGTCCGATATATCATAAGAGTGGGAAATCATTTTTATCATTTCCTGCTCTTCTTGGGTTTTGTCTTTCTTGGCTTTCAATGCTTTGATAAACATTTTCATCATCAGCTTTGACGGGGCGGACATTTTTTCATAGCAAAACCCGCCCGGACAGTAAAATACGCTGACTTTTTCCCACTCGGATTCCTTAAAGTTCTTTTTTAAGCCTGCATCAATTTCCGGATTCTCAATGGGACTTCCGCCAACGCAGAATACAATCAGCTTCTTATCCGCCCATTTCTCCATATTGTCTTTAAACCATTTTATTTTGCTGATGCCGCCCGCACACGCCCATCCTCCGAAAATAATTGTGCCGTATTCAGTCAAATCTTTCTTTTTTGCCTCTGCTAATGCAAGACAGTCTGCCCCCGCCTCTTCCGCTATCCATTCTGCATATCTCTTTGTAAAGCCTGTCTGCGAATTGTAAATGACTATTGTTTTCATATTTTGGATTATCCTTCCTCCTTACAGGTAACTTGTGTTGTTTCTATATTATAATATTAAGTTGTTTCTATGGCAAGACAACACAGTAAATATGCTTAAGAAGAGGTTTGAAGGTGACGATATAATATAAAATGTTTTAAGTAATCAGAAAACGGATTTCAAATTTACTTTTCATGGAGGATGAACTTATGGGGATTACAGGAATCGGAAAGCATTTTCAAAATAAGGTGTATGAAGAAAAAGGAATACAAAATATAGCAGAATCAAAATATATGGACAAGATAACAAAAGGTGAAAGCATAAACCTTTTGCAGGAAATGACAAATGGGGTATCAATAGAAATTTCTGAAGAAGGGAAAAAAATAATTCAAAAGATGGCTTCTGTGGAACAAGAAGGAACTCAGAATATGCCTGCAAGCTATGAAGAACGAATAAAACTTCTTCAGGAAGCAATAAAACCGGCTCAGAAACTTCATCGTATTATTCCAAACATACAGACCAATGACAAACTGGAAAAAAGTTTGAAAGGCGCAAATGAAAACCTAGTTGATGCTGCATATTCCATTATATATGGTGATTTGATTCCTCATAATGTCGGAGAACTTACAGAAGATGAGAGAAAAGAACTGATTTTTGTCGGTCTTGAAAAAGCTAAGTTCTTAGCAGAATGTCTGGAATATGATAAAGCAGACAGTTTTATGGATGCAATGAATACCATTGCAAAATATGGTATAAACGGGAAGACGGATGAACAGGGAAATATAACATATGATATTCGTTGGGGCGCAATGACAGGAGCGCCTGACGATTATATCAGCAGCGGTGAGCTTATGCAGAGAATAGCTCCAAAACAATATAAAACTTATTTATCTATGCAGAATGAAGCAATTGAAAAAAATGATGAAAGACTTGCATTAAAAGCTGTTAAATTTGCTATTGATTGGGAAATAAATACGTATAGAACCAATCCAAAACCGTTTGAGGATATAAAGGCAGAACAGGTAAATTGGAAGAAAAATGTTGATAACACCAAGATAAATAGTAACTATACCAATACCAATAAATTGGATATGGATTGCTTTATAAAAAGTGTTTTAGAGCAAAATAAGGTATTAAATGCAGATTACTTATCCAATAATCTAAAAGAATACGCGAAATTCTTTAAGTAGAAACAAGAGTATTTGTATAATTAACCAGTCAAATTTGAGAGAGGAAATATTTAATGAATATTGGAATTATAGGATATGGAAATATGGGAAAAATGCTCCTTGATAAATTTGTTAAAACAGAAAATATATGTGATAAGTTATATGTATCAAACAGAAATATAGAAAAGGTGAAACATCTGGATAAAAACGTAACTGTTTGTAAGAAAAACAGTGAGCTTGCATTAAAAGCGGATGTTATTATAATTTGCGTGAGACCCGCAGATATAAAATCAGTCCTTGAAGATATCGGAGAAACAGTCAGGGATGAAACAATTATTATTTCTTTAAACGGAAGTGTTTCTTTTGAAACCATCAATAAAATAATAGTTCATAAAATTGCAAAAGTAATTCCCAGTATAACGGCTGAGATTAATTGCTCTCAGACTTTGATGTGCTTTAATGAACATATAACAACCTCTGATAAGGAAAGAATTTCAGATATTTTCAAATGTATGGGAACTGTTATTGAACTGCCCGAGAATGAATTGGGAATGGGTTCCGAACTGGTAAGCTGTATGCCCGGATTTATTGCATCCATATTTGACGTTATGTGTTCGTCTGCTAAAAAGCACACATCTATACCGGAGGAACAAGTAATTAAAATGGTATTGGATACTCTTTGCGCTACAGGTAAGTTGATGGTTGATAAAAAGATGTCATTTGATAATGTTGTCACAAGAGTAGCAACAAGGGGAGGAATAACAGAGGAAGGAACAAAGGTAATATTTGAAGCATTTCCGAAAATTGCAGATGAAGTATTCCACAAAACATTAGAGAAGAGAAAACAGACAGCACAAAAATCCGAAGAGTTGTTTGGATAATCTCCGAATTGTGTTCATAATTTGTAGTTGGTAAATATGGACATTTGAGAAATGACAACTTCTGACATTAAAGTTATTTTACCCCTGTATGTTTCCTATTATAACGAACAGGAAAACAACTGCTGGACGGGAGAAGCAGCCGGCAAACGGATACATCAGATTTTAAGCACGGAAGATTATTTTTCGCTTATTTTGGAAAAAGATGACCGCACACTTGGATTTGCAATGGGTTACTTCAAACAATATGACGATATTATCGGATATACTTTAGAAGAAATCATCATTGCATACGAGTATCAGAATCAATGCATTGGCAGCACCGTTTTGTGATATGAAGTCATTTATACATTGTAATGAAATCCGCAGGCGTTAAAATTTGGGGATTATGGAGTCCGGATTCAAGAAAATCCTTATCTCCTGTAAGCAGGATATCAGCTTTAGCATGAATGGCAGCTCGAAGAATCGGGCGGTCATTTACATCACGGATTTTTTCTTCTAAGCTGTGTTCCTCAATAGGTGTCGGAACGACTTCAAGCGTAAGCAGTGCCAGTGATAAAAATGCTTCTAAAGCCTGTATTTTTTGCGGAAATTTACGATTAAAAATCCGGCGCATTTCATCAATGTTTTGTTCGCATACCAGTCCATGATTCGGGTAACTTACTGCTTTTACGAATGCGTGATAAGGAGTTCCCATATTGCTCAATGCAGCAGAAATAAGAATATTGGTATCTATAAGAACTTTCATTCACCCTCACTTTCTGCACGGATTTCTTTGACCAGATTTACAACCGCATTATCAGAGGTAAGTCCGGCATTTTCTGCCTCTCCTGCCATCTGTGCCTGAAGCATCTGCATAGCATATACAGCAGAATTAATAAGTCTTACACTGCCGTTTTCTACGACAAAAGTTACTCTGTCACCACAAGAGATACCCAGAATCTCACGGATATCTTTTGGAATTGTAATCTGCCCTTTCGACATGACTTTTGCATTATCAATAAATGTGTTTGCAATCATGAAAAACACCTCCGTATCATCAAGTAGGATAAGTAGGAATAATCCTATTTTTATTATATTCTATATTTTTATATTTATCAATTATTTTGAAAATAATTCAAAAAAACTTTATGCATCTGCATTGCGCCATCCCCCATCTTGATGTATATTTACTATATTATAATATAGAAGAAAAGGAACCTACTCTTATGTGGATTGCAGATAGTTGGCGTGATTATGAAGTAATGGATACTTCCTCGGGAGAAAAACTGGAGAGATGGGGCGATTATGTCCTCGTCCGTCCGGACCCCCAGGTCATCTGGTCCACCCCTCATGAGCATCCTGCATGGAAAAAGAAAAACGCCCACTACCACCGCAGCAGCAAAGGTGGCGGGGAATGGGAATTTATCAGCCTGCCCGACGAATGGGAAATCGGATACCGCAATTTAACCTTCCGTCTGAAACCTTTCAGTTTTAAGCATACAGGACTATTTCCCGAACAGGCGGTAAACTGGGACTGGTTTTCCGGCATTATCCGCAGTGCAGACAAGCCTGTCAAAGTCCTGAACCTTTTTGCCTATACGGGCGGCGCTACTCTTGCGGCGGCAGCGGCAGGCGCGCAGGTCACACATGTGGACGCCTCCAAAGGCATGGTTGCCTGGGCAAAGGAAAATGCGGTTTCTTCCGGGCTGGGGGAGGCTCCCATCCGGTGGCTTGTGGACGATTGTGTGAAATTCGTGGAGCGGGAAATCCGCCGCGGAAACAAATATGACGGCATCATCATGGACCCGCCATCTTACGGGAGGGGCCCCAAAGGAGAAATCTGGAAAATAGAAGACAGCATCTGGCCGTTTTTGGAACTGACTGCGCAGATACTGTCTGAAAATGCATTGTTCTTTTTAATAAATTCCTATACCACCGGCCTGCAGCCCGCAGTACTTTCCTACATGCTGAACATGTCCGTGGGAAAACGCTTTGGCGGCAAGGTTCAGGCTGATGAAGTCGGACTGCCGGTAAGCGGCAACGGACTGGTGCTGCCCTGCGGCGCTTCCGGACGATGGGAAAAATAAAAGCTGTCAGGTATCAAATTCTTTGAACCTTTCATAGATGCTGTCATACTGGTTGCTTATTTCCATATATCTATCCATGGTTTCATCGCGTTCTTTTTCGTAATTATGTATGATGCTTTCAAAATTACTGATGGCAACCTGTACCACCTGCCCACAGATTTTTCCATTGTCTGCATCCGATTGCAGTATGCCTTTTATTTTTTCCGGCGGAAAAGAATCTTTATAACTCCTTTTTCCATAAAGGGCGCTTAAAATGTCGGCTACCGCCGTTATTCTTTCCAGAACGGACAAATCCTCCGCCTTCAGACCCAGGGGATATCCCGTTCCATCCAGTTTTTCATGATGCCGCACTGCCACATCCACGATTCTGTCATCCAGAATGCCCCTTAGAATCCTGTCAGTAATAATCACATGTGCTTTCATTATGCGCATCTCTTCATCGGTCAGCCTTCTCGGCGCCTCCAGAATAGAAAGGGGAATGACGATTTTTCCGATATCATGCAGCAACGCGCCATAGTAAAGAGCCTGCAAGTCCATGGCAGGCATCCGCATCAGCCTACCGATTTCCAGGGCAAACATTTTTGTGGACATAGTGTGAATAACCGTCTGCTGGCTTCTGAAATCAATGGCATACACAAGCATTTCCAAAAAACCCTTTTTCTGTTTTTCCGAAAAGCTGACACTGTCAAACAGCTCCAGCATTTCCTGCTGATACTCATCCGTCTTAAGTTTTTCCAAAAAATGAAATTGGGCCTGTGCGGCATTGAAAACCTCAAGTGCTTTTGCCGAAAAATTAATATTTGCGGACTTTACAAAATAGTCTTTTTCCATGCCATGCCCTTCAAGCCGCATGAATACATCCATCTTGTCCGCAAGCGTCAGATATTCCGTCACTTTCAAATAATTGCTTTTGATTTTTGCGTGCAGGTAATGCGGCAGATGATGATACAATACCACCTCTGCTTTATCGCCTACCGGGGATAAATATTTCAAGAAGAGATACCCGTAAACGGAATGCGCCCACACATTAGTGGTTTCACACTTCACCACCCCGTCCTTATAACCCGTCTTAATCATTCCCAAATCATGCAGCATACCGATTAGTGTGTACTCTGCCAATTCCATATTGTTACAAATGCCCTCATATTTGAGCATGTTATAAAAAATATACCCTGTAATTTCTCCGTGCTGAAGAACCGTACCGTCCATAAAACCAAGCGCCCGCCGCATTACATTGTAGACATCCCTGGTATTTACAAGTTCTTGTCCCATTCTACTCCCCAAGCCTTTCCAACTAACATACAGTTATTGTAACACGTTTCGCGGACAAATAAAATACTCACTTTACTTATGTTTCCACATCCTGCATGGACGGCGGCAGCGGTAAATATGATTATCCGGATAAAAATGCCGCTTTTCACGCTAAGCCGTGGCCTCCTCAAACTGGGAGTTATAAAGTGTCGCATAGAAACCGTTCTTTTCAAGCAGTTCTTCATGGCTGCCCTGTTCTACAATATCGCCATCTTTCATTACCAGTATGACATCTGCGTCCTTGATGGTGGACAGCCTGTGTGCAATGACAAAGCTGGTCCTGCCTTTCATCAGATTATTCATTGCTTTCTGGATACGTGCCTCAGTCCTGGTATCCACCGAACTGGTCGCTTCATCCAAAATCAAAACGGGATTATCTGCAAGGATGGCTCTCGCAATGGTAAGCAGCTGTTTCTGACCCTGGGACACATTGCTGGCGTCCTCGTTTAACTCCATCTGGTAACCGCCGGGCAGCGTCTGGATAAAGTGATGGGCATGGGCCGCCTTTGCCGCCGCAATAACCTCCTCATCCGAAGCCTCCAGCCTGCCGTAGCGGATATTCTCCATAATTGTTCCCTTAAACAGCCAGGTGTCCTGCAATACCATGCCAAAATTTTCCCTCAGGATGCTGCGGTTAAAGTCTTTCAAATTGTGTCCATCTATCAGAATGGCGCCGCTGTTCACATCATAAAAACGCATAAGCAGTTTTACCATGGTTGTCTTTCCCGCACCGGTGGGTCCTACAATAGCCACCATCTGACCGGGCTCTACCTTACAGCTGAAATCCCGGATGACTGTTTTATCGGGATTGTAACCAAACCGTACATGTTCAAAGGTCACTTCTCCCTTCATTTCGGTCAATGCCACCGGATTTTCGGCAATTACATCCTCTTCAGGCTCATTCAAAAATTCAAATACCCGTTCCGCGGATGCCGCAGTGGACTGAAAAAGATTGGAAACCTGAGCAAGCTGGGTAATGGGCTGGGTAAAGCTTTTTACATACTGGATAAATGCCTGTATTTCCCCCACATCAATCACCCTGCGGATGGCAAGGACACTGCCTGTTATGGCAACCGCCACATAGCCCAGATTGCCCACAAACCCCATAATGGGCTGCATCATGCCGGAAATAAACTGTGACTTCCATGCAGATTTATATAATTCCTCATTGGTTTCGGCAAATTCCCGCAAGGAGGTTTCTTCACGGTTAAACGCCTTAATGATATTATGCCCCCCGTAGGTTTCTTCTATCTGACCATTGATTTTTCCCAAATAAGACTGCTGTGCCACAAAATATTTCTGTGAAAACTTCACCACAACGCCAATCAGGACGCTGGATACCGGCAGAATGACAAGCGCAATCAAAGTCATCAGCGGGCTGATGGAAAGCATCATCACCAGCACACCGATAAGCATGGTGACCGAAGTAATCAGCGTGGTAATACTCTGGCTTAAACTCTGCCCCAGGGTATCCACATCATTGGTAATGCGGGAAAGCACTTCCCCCACCGTTTTGGATTCAAAGTATGCAAAAGGCATCCTGTTGATTTTCTCGGAAATCTCCCGCCTGAACCGATAGCAAAGTTTCTGGGAAACACTCGTCATGATAAAGCCCTGTATAAAAGATAAAATTGAGCTTATGGCATACAGGCAAAGCAGGAATAACAGAATTTGTGCTATTTTTCCGAAATCTATACCGCCGGTTCCACCGATTTTTGCCATCAGACCGTTAAACAATTCCGTCGTCGCCCTGCTTAACACCTTCGGCCCTATAATATTGAAAGCCGTGCCGCCAACGGCAAATACCATCACAAGCAGAATGGCAAACTTATAATTACCCATATAGGACAACAGTTTCTTCACTGTTCCTTTAAAATCTTTTGCTTTCTCACCCGGCATCATGCCTGCCGGACCGTGTCCCATGGGTCCCCGTCCGGGGGGTTTGTTTTTTATTTCTTTCTGCTCACTCATGCCTGTTTTCCTCCCTTCAGTTCCGCCTCCGACAACTGGGATTTTGCAATTTCCCTATAGGTTTCACAATTTTCAAGAAGTTCCCCGTGGGTGCCCATTCCTACAATAGCGCCGTTGTCCAGCACAATAATCCGGTCCGCATGCAGAATCGTGCTGATTCTCTGTGCCACAATAATAACCGTGGCCTGTGCTGTTTTCTCATGAAGCGCTTTTCTGAGCGCCACATCCGTCTTATAATCCAAAGCGGAAAAGCTGTCATCAAACAAAAATATCTTCGGACTCTTTGCAATGGCCCTGGCAATGGACAGTCTCTGCTTCTGCCCTCCCGAAACATTGGTGCCGCCCTGGGATATGGGACTTCCATATCCGTCCGGCTTGCTGTCTATAAATTCAACAGCCTGTGCAATTTGGGCAGCTTCTTTCATTTTATCATCGCCAATCCCATCACCACCAAATTTTATGTTGGAAGCAATGTCCCCGGAAAACAACACCCCTTTCTGCGGCACAAATCCCAGAGCGCTGCGCAGTTTTTTCTGGGAAATGTCCCGGATGTCCACACCGTCTAACGTAATACGCCCTTCCGTCACGTCGTAAAAACGGGGAATCAGATGCAGCAAAGTGGATTTACCGCATCCGGTACTTCCTATTACCGCCGTGGTCTGTCCCGGTCTTGCGGTAAATGACAGGTGATGCAGGGCATCCTCCTCTGCACCCGGATACCTGAAACATACATCCTCAAATACTATTTCTCCCTTTATTTCAGAAAGACTGTCATCACAAACTGTTTCCTTATCATGGATGGTCACCTCGGTCCCCAGTACTTCTTCGATTCTATTGGCAGCCACACCTGCACGGGGCAACATGACGGAAACCATGGTAATCATCAAAAATGCCATGACAATCTGCATGGTATAAGTAATAAATGCAAGCATTTCCCCTACCTGCATATTTCCGGCATCAATGCCTTTTCCGCCAAACCACACAATCATAATGGAAATGCCATTCATAATAAGCATCATGGCAGGCATCATAAAATTCATAACCCTGCCGGTGAATAACTGGGTTCCCATCAAATCTTTATTGGCCTTGTCGAACCGCTCCTCTTCAAACTTTTCCCTGCTGAAAGCCCTGATAACCGGTATCCCCGTAAGTATTTCGCGGGAAACCAGATTGACACGGTCAACAAGTGTCTGCATCATTTTGAATTTGGGCATGGCAACTGCCACCAATACCAGTACCAGCGCAGATATAAGTCCTACCGCCACACCGATAATCCATCCCATGCCGGTGCCTGTATTGACCACTTTCATGATACCGCCGATACCGATAATCGGTGCATACAGTACCATGCGAAGCAGCATCACCACTACCATCTGTACCTGCTGGATGTCATTGGTGCTTCTGGTAATCAGAGAGGCTGTGGAAAATTTATCCATCTCCGCACTGGAAAATGCAACAACTTTATTGTAAACCCGGCTGCGCAGATTACGCCCTGTTCTCGCCGCTGTCCGGGAAGCAAGAAGCCCTGTCAGAATGGCAGCGGCCATCATCAGCACCGACAGGCCGAGCATCTTAAAACCGGTCTGCCAAAGATAATCCGTCTGGATTTTTCCGGTATCCATACCCAGTGCCTTGTATTCTTCCTGCACAAACTGCACAGCCCTTGCGGATATCACAGATTCACTCATATCCCCCATACCGGCAATCGCCTGCTCTTTTATGGAAGTTATTTCTTCATCCGAAATCATGCCGTTTTCCCGCATAAGCCGCAGGCTGTCCGCATCATATTCCGCTTCACTGCTTTTCAGTGCATCCAAAAGCACCATGGGGAGTCCCATACACACATCAATCTGTTCTAATGTTTCACTTTTCTTCACGCCCAGAACATAGTTTCCGTCCCCATCCTTTTGGTAAGCGGCATCACACACATCCTGTTCCTCTGCTGTCATGAACAGCTTCAGCATTTCATATGTTTCTTCCCTCAACCTTTCAGGGGCAGCATATGCGATGCCTCCCCTGCCGATTCCCACATCCACAATATCGGAAGTGTACTGGGGAAGCTGCAAATCACAATATGCCTGTGCGATAAGAAGCATTATGATTGCCAGTACCGCCGGCCAGGATTCCCTCATATACTTGAAAATTTTACCCATGGAATACACCTTTCCTTTTCTTAATCCACCATTTTGTTGTTTTTTATTGTATTTTTTTTCCATCTTTAAGTCAATTAAGAAAGTATAAAGAAACTGTAAACATGAGTTAACTCCGCTATTTGCGAATACATTTACCGCATAATGGCCATTGCCTTGCAAGATGTAAAAGAAGGCAGAAATCAGTAGACTTTTAATACGCTGATTGATATAATAATTAATAATGCATCTTTTGTACCCTTGCATTATTACCTATAGAAAGCATGATACCGAATATGAGCAATAGTAATTCATTAAAAAAAATAAAAGAACTGCATTTTCCCATGATGGAAAATGCCGAATACCAAAAAGCGCAGAATCAGGAAATCAGGCTTGGCAAAGAAGAAGGACTGGATGTTTCCATTTACTCCAATCCTGATTTTAACTGGCTGCAAATGGAGCAGATACGTATGGGGCTGAAAGATAAAATAGATGCCTCTGTGTATGCCAACCCTGCCTACAACTATGAAACCATGAGGCAGATTAGGCTTTCCCTTTATTCTGCAATAGATTTAATTCCCTATCTGAAAAGAGGATTTATGGATGATTCCCTGGAACAGATACGGCTTGCCCTGCTTGATAAACTGCCGATTGACAAATGGCTGCAGGATAACATGTGCGCACCGCAGATTCACGAAGTCAGAATAGGACTGTGTGAGCAACTGGACATTGCCGCCTATACCGATTCCCGTTTAAACTGGATGCAGATGCAGGAAATCCGTCTCGGGCTGGAAAAAAAGCTTAATGTATCGCTTTATGCAAATCACCTGTTCAGCCATTCCCAAATGAAGGAAATCCGTCTTGGCCTTGAAGCCGGTCTTGATGTGTCCCCTTATTGTTCTTTAATGTTTTCCGCTACTGACATGAAAGAAAAACGTCTGAGCCTTATTGAGAGAAAGATGCAAAAAACATCCGAACCCAAAGGTAAAGAAACTCTGTTTGACCCTTTTAGAAAATGTGAATTTGCCATTTCCATAGAAGAAAACGGTAACAAAGCCTATGCCTATATACCATGGGTACCCGGCAATATGGTAACAAAGGATGATATTTATCAGGACCTGCAAAGAAGGGAAATTGTTTTTGGAATCAATCATCAGGCAATTTCCGACTTAATTGACATGAGAAGAATGAACGAAAAAGTCCTGATTGCCGAGGGCGTTCCCGCACATAAGGGCAATGACGGATGGTTTGAATTTTTTGTAAGGCTCGACATGCCCCGCATCCCGGCGCCCTTACCCGACGGCGGTGTGGACTATGTCAATATAGAAGCCTTTGAAATGGTTGACGAAGGAGAAAAAATTGCAGTCTATCACCGTGCCGAAAAGGGCACGGACGGCAAAAACATTTACGGTGAAACCATACATGCAGAGAACGGGCTGGAAAAAAAGCCGTTAAGAGGGGAAGGTTTTATGATTGCACCGGACGGTGTAACCTATATTTCCAGAATAAACGGCAAATTTGAATATATTAACGGACGAATAATTATCTCCAACATGCTGGTTGTCCGTGAGGATGTAACCGCTGTCACCGGCAAGCTGGAAGTGGATGGCTCCGTGTATGTCATTGGCAGCATTTATTCCGGCGGATATATCCGGGCAACCGGAGATATCATTATTGAACACAATGTCGAAACGGCAAGACTGATTGCCGGCGGTAATGTGATGATTAAAAAGGGAAGCTGTTCCAAACACGATTGCTTTATTGACGCCGGCGGTGAAGTTTCAGGCAGTTTTTTTGAAGCCGCCAATATCAATGCCAAGGGAAATGTAAAGGCAAATTATATTATGAACAGCAACATCAATACCATGGGCAGGGTGATTGTATCAGGAAGCAAAGGAGTTCTCTTAGGCGGTAAGATTTGTGCCGTCAGGGGTGTGGATACTTTTAATCTTGGCAACAGTTCACACCTTCCGACATACCTCGACATCGGAAGAAACGGACTCTATGAACAGGAGCAGGCCATCCGCGCCGAAAAGCGGACACAGCTGTTAAACGAACTGACCGCTTTGGAAGCCGGATGGAGTAAAATATTGCAATTACTTACCAGTAAAAAGGGTGGGATATCAGAGGATACGGTTCGTAAAGTCCATGCCACAATCGTAGTCAAGAGCAAAGAGCTTGCCGAATTGGATGCGGAAGTGTCAAAACTTGCCAACATGACCGACCAGGGCATGAATGCTCCTGTCTGCATCAGGGGTAATGCCTTTGGCGGCAGTGTTATCGTCATAAACAAGATAAAATATCTGTTATCATCAGAAGTCAGCCGGGTTATCTTTAAACTTCGGAACAAACGAATTGCCATTATAACTTTATAAAAGAGAAAGAATAGGTAAATTATGAAACAAGATACAATTTTAATTTTTGAAGACAACACCATTGAACGGGAAATTTTAGTCGAACTGTTTCGTTCCGATTATAAAATTTTGGAGGCGGCCGACGGTAAAGAAGGAATCGAACTGTTAAACAAAAATTTTCCTTCCATTGCAGTCGTTTTATTGGATTACATGATGCCTGTCATGGATGGTTTTAAGGTTTTAGAATACCTGAAAGAAAAAAAGGTATTAAACAAAATTCCTTTTATCATGGTTACAGGGACGGAATCCGCCGAATATGAGAAAAAAGGATATGAACTCGGCATCGTAAGCTATATCAAAAAGCCTTATCAGCCTGATGTCATAAAACAGGTAGTCAGCAATGCTGTTGGCTGGTTCCAGTATAAATTGCAACTGGAAACAGTAGTAAAAAGGCAAAACGAGAGCATAAAAAAGCAAAACGAAGTTTTAAGGAAACAAGCTGAACAGCTGACCCAGTTGAATGAAATGCTGATTGATTCCCTGAGCAACATAGTGGAATTCAGAAATCTGGAATCCCGGCAGCACATAAAGAGGATTCGCGAGTTTTCCCTGTGTCTCGGTAAGAGCGTCATGGATTTGTATCCGGAATACCATCTTACACAGGAAAAACTGGAGTATATTGGTTGGGCGTCTTCGCTTCACGACATCGGAAAGATTACCATTCCCGACAATATTATTTTGAAATCCAGCAAACTGACCCCCGATGAATTTGAACTTATAAAATCCCACACCACCAAGGGCGCTGAAATCATTTCCCAGACTATCCATATAAATGATAAAGAACTCTTCGATTATGCGTATGATATTGCCAGACACCACCATGAAAAATACGATGGAAAAGGCTATCCCGACGGTCTGAAAGGTGATGAAATCAGCATTGCGGCTCAAATTGTTTCATTGGTGGATATTTATGATGCGCTGACTTCAAAACGCGTTTATAAAGTCGCATATGAACCGGATAAGGCTTATCAGATGATTATTAACGGTCATAGCGGCGCTTTTTCGCCGAAACTTCTCCAGTCATTTACGGAAGTAAAATCAGAATTTGAAAACCTGCTATCCCTGTATCGTGATGAAGATTAGAGGTGAAGAAATGGTAAATATAAAATCCTATCCTAATTTATACAAAATGTGCCGCAAGTGCATAAATAAATTCAAGATACCCTTTTTTGTCTGCCTGACAATTTTCATCCTTGCATTTGCTACTTTTTTAATTGACAATTTTCCTTTTGCCCTGACGCTTATTATGATGGCGATGGTTTTTCCGGCAATTATGTGTGGCATACTATGGCCCGTTTTCGCTGCAAGGGTTAAAAAAACCCTTAAAGCTTTTTATCCACAGCAGTTGTCCGCGATAGATGCGGAAATCCCCTCTGCCGCTGAATGCGAAGGGCTGCTTGTCACAAGCCAGGCCGTTATCTGTAAGAAGTTGGGATTTACACTGATACCCATGACAAATGTGTTATGGGTATATCCTGAAATCATTGTAGAAAAACTGAATGGCATTATCCCCATACGCAAATACACAATGCTGCATTTTGCCGGCAGGGATAAGAAAAGATATGCATTCAACATAAAAAACAGCCAAAAGGCCTATGATTTTATCCGGTCAAAACTGCTGTGTTACCGGCAGGACATTGTGTTCGGCACGGAATACGGCATGGACAAAATTTACAATGAAGATATCAACCGCATGATAGCCTTCAGCCAGGAATGCGCTGCCAAACGGCAGAATGGAGAAAAAACATCATGAACAACCAATATCTGAACTCTTTACCTCAAGTCAAAAACAAATTTCAGGTGGATTTGCAACCCTGTGAAAAAGTGGTATTTACCGCTAAACCGTTTGGGTTTTGTTCCGAATCAGGCGATGTACTCGGTTTTGACACTTCCGCCGTCACCATGACAAACCAAAGGATTATCGCTGATAACGGACAGGGAATCTGGATTACGGATATTGCCGAAGATGTTGTGGATATGCGGAAGGTGGAAACCGGCAAATTCCTGAGCAAACAGGTCTATATACTGGTAACACTCAACAAGGAAGTCACCTATGGTATAGGCATACAAAAACTTACAGGTTACCAGTTCCACTTCCGTAAAAAAGATATGGCTGTATTTGAAGATATTATCCGGCATATGAACAACGGTTAACCGTTGTTCATATGCTTTTAACAGTATCAGCGGTACAGTTCATCAGCCCTGTCCTTTAGGCTTAAGGCGCTATAGCTGTATTTATCCGCCTCCGAAATCTTTTCCGTCCTCACTTCCCCTTCCTGGGAACTGAGTATCAGATGGCTGTTCTCCAGCCACGGCGTCATGCCGGCCATCCATTCCCGAAACAGCTCATCATCGTATGTGATGGCAGAGTTTTCCGTGAAATCAAAGTCAAAACCGGAACCCGCAATCTGTCTGATTCCTCCTTCTTCATCCAGCCTGTACACCCAGTAGCTGTATCCTCCGAAATCCCATCTGTCTTCCACATCCACATTCATAATAAAAGCGCCTTCCTCTGTCTCGCCGAGGTAAATATTGCCCCAGCCCGCCCTTGCCGCATGGACATCCTGTGTGTATAGAAGTTTTCCTTCCGCATCCTTGAACAGTATAATGCCGCTGTCACCATCCCCCAGGTTACCCGTATAGACTTCTACGGTTTCAAGCCCCTGACAGTCCGCAATATCCAGCTTTTCCATACTGTCGAGCGTATAATACTTTTCTAATCCGCCTTCTCCTTCCTCCTCCATCAAAAACTCATACAAATCGGAATTTGGCGTGAACCTGCTGAAATAAATGCCGTAATTTACCCACGCGCTTTCCAAGACGGCTTCCACTATCAGTCCCCCCTGGAAAGTCAGAACACAGGGCTTATTCATCCAGTTTGGACCTTCCCCTATCAAATCCGCAAATTCATCAAAGGAAATCTCCTGCAAATCAATCCCGTCCATACTGTAATTAGCCTTAAAAATGCAATTTTCTGCAAAAGCAAGCGGTTCCCCGCCATCATAAGAATTATCCCATGACGTCATATAGGCATCAATGACGCGGTCGCTTTTTGCCACACTTCTGACGCTTACACGCCAGCTTCCTTCCCCTGTTATCTTCCCTTCCTGCAACCCTGTCACATCCCCGGGCAGCCCATCAAAGGAATCTCCCATCTCTCCCTGCAGGGAGGATACTTCTTCTTGTGAGGCTGATATCTCATCCTGTAAAACACGTAACTGCTCTTCTAATACTTCATCCTGTAAAGCACGTATCTCCTCTTCGGTAAAATCTTCTTTCAATCCCAGTTCAAAACGGATTTGGTATCCAAATCCCGCAAAAATACTCTGTAACTGGCTTGCGGACAGTTCTATCGTCAGAACCTTCACACCGTCCCCTGTCTCCCCTACTGTAAGGATAGGCACTGCTGCAATCAGCCTGGAGTTTTCACTTTCCGGCACCACGGGAAGGTACGCCCAATTCTCCGTATCCACTTCCTCCCAGTAAATTGACAATGCTTCTCCTGTCTCTGCACGGGAAACTCCCGGTACAACGCCACCCGGGAAAGTAAAACGAAAACTGTTATTCCCGATATTTTCCACAGCACAACTTTCCCACATCACCACAATGCTCTCCGCACTCTCTGAAAATCTGGCCGGATAAGACTCCTGTATGGTAACTTCTTTTTCCTGCGGGAAAGTGATTTGTACCATATCACCCGGTAAAAGCCCCTGCTCCTCCCGCTCAAAATAGGGATAAACGGATTCTGACTTCGGAATGTCTACCTCCCCGATTCCCGGAATTACCAAAAGCCTGCGGTTATTCCCCTCTATATTGACATCCGTCACCACCCCGTAATACCGGACGGCTTCCCCTGTCTGTACATTATTTTCTTTTCCCGGATTTGCAAGCAGGATAACTGTCACTATGATACAGGCTGCCCCTGCTATTCCCGCGCCAATAGCCGCCGGTTTTTTATAACGAAGAACATTTTTGATTCGGCTGCCGGTATCCCCCTCTCCGAATCCCAACGGAACGCCGCTCACAATACGTCTGCCCGTTGCCATGCTCAAAAGGGAAGTTGAATATTCCTTTTTCACACCGCTGCCGATTTTACGGATAACAGCCTCATCGCAGGACATTTCCATGTCTTTTCCGCTTAAGAAGAACGCCACCCATACAAGGGGATTGAACCAATGCAGGCAAAGAGCAAGAAATGCCACATTTTTAATGATATAATCTTTTCTTTGCAGATGAATCTGCTCATGCAAAAGGACATATCTTCTTTCTTCCTCCCCCAATATGGCAGGAAGATAAATTCTGGGCTTAAATAATCCAATAACAAAAGGCGTTGCCACTTTAGTTGTCACATACAGATTATCCTTTTCCCTGACTGCTGTCTTTAACTTCCGTTTCAGCCTTAGCAGTGTTACAAGGTTGTAAGCAACCATGCCAACGACACCGGCAAGCCATATCATACATCCTGCCTGCACTGCGGATTCTGCCCGGCTTCCCGTGCCTCTTTGTGAATCTGTATGTTCAATTTTTTCGGGAAGGACATTTTGTTCCACCTCCCCCAAAGCTGCAGCCGGTTGTTCACTCCAACCAATCTGTATGATATCCTCCGGAATATATTCCATCCTTCCATGGGAAACGGCGGGTGTCTTTAAAAAGCCAAAGGGAGAAAAATCCGCCGAAAATGACACCGGGCACAGCAGCCTGAAAAGAACCACAGCCCATAAACAGTATGAGAAAATCTTGGGCATTTTTTTCAACAAAAACCGCATTGCCAAAACCAATAAAATTACAATGCTGCCTGTAAGACTCATATTTATTAATCTGATAAACATCTGCTCAGCCATGGTTGTCCTCCTCATAAGAATCAATCAATTTTTTCAGTTCCGTGATTTCCCCGCTGCTAAGTTTTTTCCTTCTGGAAAATGCGGCAAGGAACTGCGGCAGGGAACCGCCAAAAGTTTCATTGATAAACTGCTCACCCCGGGCAGCCTGAAACTCTTCCCTTGTCATAAGGACTATCACCATTCCGTCCTTATTCACAAATAATTTCCTGTCACATAATCTCTTTAACATGGTGTAAGTGGTAGTCCTCTTCCATGCAAATGCGCTTTCACAAAGCTTTACCAGTTCCCCGGAGGCAACCGGCGCCTTTTCCCAAATCAAGTCCGCAAACTTCTGTTCCATCTCTCCCAATTTAAACTGTTCCATACGTCGACATGCCCTCCCTTATCTGTCTAACATCTTTAGACAACTTTAGTCTAACACAATTAGACAATCTTGTCAACAGCAATAGACAGGACACAGCAACGGACATGATTCAGGAGGGTGTAAGAGGCGGGGCGGATATATTTGTTCCAACAGGACCCGTTCTCACTCGGGTAAAAACACAGCGGTACTAAGCTCGGAAATACCTCGCAAAGTACCGGTGTTTTTACACGGTCCTTTATGGAATCAAATTTATCCGCCCCGCCTCTTACACCCTCCTGAATCATTGAAACGCTGCAAAATTATCGGTGCAAACGAATTGCCGCCGCTACTATTTTTTGTACTTCCCTATGATTCCCTCCATCTCCTTCCATCTGGCTTCCATATCTGCTGCCAGTTTGAACTGGGTCCTTGCCCGGTCCAGATTGTGTTTTGGTCTGTGGATTTTGTAGTAAATATCTCCTTCCAGATAGTCGGCAAGGAAACGGATGCCGCATTCAAAGGTCATCATCCATGCCCCCATGGGGAGCATTTCCACTTCCTTTGGCGTAAGGCTTCCCCCGCAGCCTTCCAGATAACCGGCACAGAAGGCTTCAAACAGGGTTAAGTCCAGTGAAATTTTTGTAAGGTCTTTTTCGTCCTCTGCGCCGGTGTTTGCCCCGAAGCGGATGGCGTCGCCGAAATCATAGAGGGAAAGGCCCGGCATCACAGTGTCCAAGTCAATCACGCATAACGCTTTTTGGGTATCTTTATCGAACAGTATATTGTTCAGCTTGGTATCGTTGTGGGTGACGCGCAGGGGCAGTCTGCCTTCTTCGAGAAGGTTGGTAAGCACAGCGGTTTTTTCTTTTCGGGAAAGTGCAAAGGCTATTTCTTCCGCGCACGTAGATGCACGCCCAAGCTTATCCTGCCCTGCTGCCTTTTCAAAGGCGGCAAACCGCGCAGGGGTATTATGAAATCCGGGGATGGTTTCATACAGGTTTTCTGCCGGATAATCCGCAAGCAGCCGCTGAAAATTGCCGAAGGCTTTACCGCTGTCACGAAACTCTTCCGGACTGTCAACCTTTTCCAGACACAGCGTATTTTCAATATACAAAAACATCCTCCAGAAGTCATGCCCATCATCTTCATAACAGGACGCACCGCTTTTTGTTTTTACCACATTTAAGGTTTCCCTTTCGGGATTGCCGCCCAAAGAAACTATTTTTCCACGCAGGTATTCCGTTACGTTGACTATGTTTTCCATAAGCTCTGTGGGATTCGGAAAAACTGTATGGTTCATTCTCTGCAAAATATATTTTTTTTCCGTTCCTCCGGGCATTTCATAGGTGAGCAGAAAAGTGTCGTTGATATGTCCGTTTCCGAAAGGTTTTTTATGCAGCAGCCTGCCCTCTGCGTCAAACCGGGCAGCTACCCGGTCTATTCCGCTTAATGCCATGTTTTCTGCACTCATACGCCCTCCTTGTAATCAATCCACCGCATTTCCATGGGTGCAAGTTCAAGATGCTCCCTGATTTGACCTTCTATATACAAATCTGTCTGCCTCACCTCTTTGGAATTGTTGATTACCGCTATTTTACCGGTTTCTTCAAATACCGCCAGTTCCGTATCCACATGGGAAACATAATACTTTCTCAGTTCTTCTTCCCTGTGAGCGGCATAATAAACGGCACGAAGCAGAATACGGCAGTTCTGCGGCGAGTAGGGAAGTCCCGTAAAGTAAACGCTCCTGCCTTTTCCGTACTCATTTACCACCAGACGGCTGTATTTTCCATCCATATTCAGTATCTGGTAATGCTCTCCCTGGGCATAAATACGGCTTTTTCCTTCCCCGAAGTCCACTTCCCCTTCGATGTCTTCCAGAATAAAATGATTATCATTCATTTCATTGTATTTGTCGGTGCTCATGGAAAAGCCCATCTCCCTGTCTACACCAAGCACATCGGAAAGCTGGAAATAGCGTCCCTGATACTGGCAGGCGCTGGGTTCTCCCACTCCGATAAAGCCGCCGCCCCCGTCCACAAACCGGCGGATGGCGCATACCACCTCTTCATCCATCCAGTTTTCGGCGCCGCTCCACGAAGTATAAGCATCCCCTGCATTGATAATGACCCTGATATCCTCATCAATCCCCGCTTTTATTTCGTCAAAAGTCAGAAACTCCACCTCTAAGGGCATACCGCTCAAACACTCTATAACGCCTACATAGGAATAGATTTCCCTGTACCATAGGGCATGATGCACCTGATTTGCCATCCACCTTCTTAAATTGCCCCAGCAGTTTAAAATACCTACCTTAAAAGGCACAGTGTAAGCCCTTGTTCCCTGCATATTTTCATGAATCTGACGAAATTCGGTGACTACCCTGTCAACCTGCCCGATGAAGCCCGGCCATTCAGATGCCAGCTTCAGGTAACCTCCATATCCGATTCTGTCCAAAGGGGAACGCAGAATTGCCCTTCTGGCTTTCATCCAGTTATCCTGAGCCTCCCCGATAGGGTCTCCTCCCTCCGTAAACACATCCGGGAAAAAATAAGGGAGCAGGCGTCCTTCGGTGTATTTTACGCCCTTGATATCCGAAATCATCCTAAGGGTAACGCCGTCACCCACGGAACCGACAACCGCATCCAGTCCAATGTCCGCAAAATATTTGCCGAACGGCTCCGTCCCTATCCAATGGTCTCCCAAAAACATCATAGCTTCCTTTCCGTAGCTATGCACGATATCCACCAGTTCTTTTGCCAGCCTGCAGACTTCTATCTGCTGAAATTCGATAAAGTCCCTGAATTCTTTGGAAGGAACCCTGAAAATGGAATTGTGGTAACCCTCATCCACGATAAATTCAGGACGGAACTTATAACCTGCCCACTTTTCAAACTGCTCTAAGATATAAGGACTGACGCTGGCGCTGTACCCAAACCATTCCACAAACTTTTCCCTTTTTTTGTCGTCAAAGGTCAAAGTAAACTGGTGGAAAAAGGTCGTAAACCGCACCACATCCACGTGGGGGTTTTCCTCGCACCATTTTTTCAGTTTTTCTTTCACATAAGCCTGCGTTTTGGGCTGGCGAACGTCGTAAGTCAGCTGATGGGGCGCATCTTTCCAGTCATTTGTAATAAAATTATACATATGTACCGGGTCCCAAATCAAAAACGCCAGAAAACTTACTGTATACTGATGGTAAGGAACGGATTGGATGACAACTTCCCCTGTCGCTTCTTCATATTCCCACCTGTCCGTCGGAACCACTTCGCCCGTTGTCCTGTCCACTACCTCCCACCACCTCTTGGGGGAGTCTATGGTATTGACTTTCAACTGTTCCGTATGAAAGCCCTTCATAAGTTCTATCCGTACATTATCTTCCCTCGCCGTAACGCGGTCACTTATAAGATATTCCTGCTGAATCTCCTCCGGATGATGCAGCGCCCATTCATTGTCTTTTCTGGTCGTGTAATATGTGGCATAAATTTTGGCATTCTGTTTCAGAAGCTCTTCCGGCATGATTGTGCCGTCACAATCCCTCAAAGCATCTGCACCAAGCAGTTCTTTTAAGCGAATGGTTTCCTCCACAATATCCACATCCGTAGGCAGTGTCAGCCTGCCCGCAATTTCTTTTTTCATTTTTCCTCTCAATCTGCCGCTTCGGCGGCCCCGTAATCGGGAGAAAGCCGTGCCTGCTCCCAAGTCTGCCTGTCAACGGAATTTTCTGTTATACAAATAAAGCAGCAGCAATATGCCGGCAAGACCAATCAGCATCACCAGAAGTCCCAGAGGACCAATCCGCCGCTGACCCATTACCACAAATACCATACTGGCAATAAACACAAGCAAATACAGGAATCTGACAATCCATTTCATAGCCGTCCCTCCTTAACCCTTCAATCCGCCAAGACTCATGCCCTGGGTGAGCTTTTTCTGCACCATAATATACAAAATCAAAGTCGGCAGCATGACGATTACAAGCCCGGCATACAGCTGTCCATAGTTGGCTGCCGCCTTCTGTGCCTGCATCAGCTGCATCAAGCCTACCGGAAGTGTTTTGGCATCTTTTGTAAGCAAGGTCATGGAAATAATATACTCGTTCCAGAACGATAAAAAATTAAACAGAATCACTGTAATGATGCTGGGCATTGCCATAGGCATCATAATCCGGACCATGGTCCTGAAATAACCGCTGCCGTCCACATAGGCCGCCTCCTCATAATCCCTCGGTATCGTCACGAAAAATCCGGAAAGCAGGTAAATGGTAAACGGAAGCGCTGTTGACGCGTACACCAGCGCCACAATAAAGAGGTTGTTCAAGAAAAAGCCCTCTCCCCCCAGGTTCTTAATCCATTTGTCTGCATCCACAAACATCAGGAAAATGGGTACAACGATATAGTTTACATTAATAAACAGACCGCCCATAAACAAAACATTGATTAATTTGCTGCCCCTGAAGCGGTATCTTGCAAGCACATAAGCTGCCGGAAGCGCCACTATCAGCAGAATGGCAAGCGCCAAAGCGGTAACCAGCACGGAATTGAGGAAATATTCCCCCATCCTTGCTTTTTGGAAAGCGTCAATAAAGTTCTGGAAATAAATGCCCTTCGGCATCGTCCATGGATTGCCGTAAAATTCCGAATTTTCCTTTATGGACGCCAGAAACACCCATCCCACCGGTACAATGATACTGATAGCCAGCGTAATCAGGGCAACATAGATAAAAAGTTTGTACAAGGTATTAAAACTCATTTCTTTCTTTTTCATATGGCCCCTCCTTAAAATTCCAAAGGTTCTCTTTTGGTTGCAAAGTTCACGATAGCGGACAGACCAAATGAGAATATGAAAACCACTACGCCGATAGCCATACCATATCCGTAAGAGGAGTTGGTATAAGCCTGCTTATACATATAGCTTAAAAATACTTCCGTGGAGCCATCCGGTCCGCCGCTTGTCAACGACTTGACGAACAGGAAGCTTAAATTTATGGAACTGATTACAAAGAAAGTCAGGGTAGTTCTCACATTCGTCCAGATAAGGGGCAGGGTAATGGAAAAGAACTGCCTCATCCTTCCTGCGCCTTCCAGATTTGCAGATTCATAAAGGCTTTCCGGCACACTGGCCATACTGGCCATATACATAACCATGTAATAGCCGATTGCCTGCCATATCATGGCAATTACCAGACTGTAAATAACCAGTTTCTGGTCTCCCAGCCAGAGAATGGGCGGTTTTCCTTCTCCCCTGAAAATACCGATAATGCTGTTTAAAAGTCCGTTGTTCGGGTCATATATGGCGGAAAAGATAGCGGATATTACCACCACCGATAAAATATTCGGTATATAAAACACAATTCTGAAAAAGTTCTGTCCTTTGATTTTTTCACGGGAAAGGATTGCGGCAAAAATAAGGGCAAACGCCATGGTGACAATGGTTACGCACACAATCAGCAAAACCGTGTTCTGGAAAGAACGGAAAAAATTCGTATCTTCCATCAGTATTTTAAAATTGTTCAAGCCTACAAATTCTTTGGTATTGGAATACCCGCCCCATTTATAAAGCGACATTTTAAACACGTTAAAGGTGGGAATCATCATAAAGATAACAAACAGTATCACTGCAGGCGCCACACATACCCCGATGAAAACGCTTCTTGCTCTGCCCTTTTTCACATCCATACCTCCTTTTCCTGTTAAAAAAAGTGCTCCAAAGGCGGAAACCTCTGGAGCACCCCTTGAAATCTTATTCCATAGCCGCTCTTAACTTATCACTTGCTTCTTCTACGGCTGCCTGCCATTCCGCAACTGTTTTGTCACCGCTTACAATACTGTTTACGGTACCGCACAGCGTATCCAGCATGTTAACGCCTTCTACCGGAGCTGTAGCTGCAAATCCGCCCATAACTGCGGTTGCGCCGTTATCATAGATGCTGTAGAACATCTTGTTATCGCCTTCCAGATAGTTGCTGACACCGACGATAGGCTGGATAGCTGTTGCTTTCGCAAAAATCTTTGCAGCTTCGTCAGAGTACATGTATGCAACAAACTCTTTTGCCAGTTCTTTATTCTCTGCCGCTGCCGGAATCCACATCTGCTCAAACCAGCAGAAGGAACATCCTGCGCCGCCATCATTTACTGCCGGGATTGCCATAAAGCCCCATTCAAAACCATCAGCCCTGGGCGCATCCTTCATCTCTCCGGGCAGCCATGTGCCGTTCGGACAGAAGATTGCTTTGTTGTCAAGAATCAACTGCTGATTCTTTGTAAAGTTTTCATTGTTTGCATTGGCAACCGTTGTGCCTTCCGTATACTCAGCCAGTTTTCCAATCAGGTTAAATACTTTGGAAGCGTCTTCGCTTTCCCAGATACCGTCTTCGTATGTCATACATTTGTTAAAGAAATCCGAACCGCCTGCGGAAGATAATGTTGCATACGTAAATGCATCAAAGTAACCGGTGGTGGGATAGGTAAACAATGCGATGCCTTCTTCTTTTGCCTTATCGCCAAGCGCCCACATTTCTTCCCATGTAGTCGGCACATCCCAGCCTTTTTCCTTAAACAATCCTGCATTGTAGAACAATCCGCAGGGACTGTAGAACATAGGCGCGTAATAGGTCACGCCGTCGCCGTAAGGGTTTGTTGCCAATGTATCAAGGAATCCGGGTACAATTTTGTCTTTTACCTTTACATCTTCGCCGGGAACCGTCATTTCCAGAACATCCGTCAAAGGAAGAATTGCATGTTCCTTGGTCAGTGTTTCTGTCAGGGCCGCATCACGTCCTGTTGCCAGATGCACTACATCAGGATAATCTCCGGCTTTCATGCCCGGGCTGATAACATCTTCTATCTTTTTGTCCACTGTAAGTTCCACGGTAACTCCGGGATGGGAAGCTTCAAATGCCTCCACCACTTCGTGCCACATATCCGCACCGTAACCGCCTTCAAATGCTGCTACTTTCAATACCTGTGAACCGTTAGCGGAGTCCCCGCCGTCACTGTCTGCCGGTTTGTTGTCATTTCCGCATCCTGCCAACAGGGTTGCCGTCATGGCCGATACGAGCAGCAAGGAAAAAACTTTCTTTGTTTTCATAATAAATACCCTCCTTAAATTGATTGTGAACAGTTATCGCAAATCAACTTTTACTACTTAATGTGACTTAAGTATATATAAAACATCGTTTCCAATCAATCCGATTGTTGCTACATATTTTATATATATTGCTTTTATTGTCAATTTATTTATAATTTTGAAAAGTATAATCAAAATTGTATATATATTACATATATTTTATATATATTATATTCTTTTTGTGCAATTCAACATCAATACTGTTTTTTTTCATATTTTATTGCACTTTTTATCACTTATTTTTCTTTTTGTATTTTTATTTTCCAATATTTTCTTTTTATATTTATGACTCATAAATACATATTGAACAAAATATATAAATTATGTTATAATAATTTTGCGAAAACGGAAGCAGCAGGCAATACCTGACAGCAGGAGAAAGGAAGGAATTGAATGGGAAACACAAGACACCGCATTGAAAACAGTACAGTATCTTCTTTCGAAAGTTCCAGACTTTTATATATTTCAACTTCAAAATACGAAGGTGACTGGCAGAGCATCCTGCATTCCCACCCTTTCAGCGAACTATTTTATGTTGTAAACGGCAGCGGCTCCTTTGTGGCGGAAAAAACAGAATTTCCCGTAAGCAAAAATGACATGGTGATTATCAATCCCCATGTCCAGCACACGGAAAAATCACTGCACACCACTCCCCTTGAATACATCGTATTGGGAATTGACGGCCTTTTTTTCTCTTTTGAAAATATTATTTCCGCCAAAGAGGGGATTTCCGTACAGACCTCCATGGGTGCAGTATATAAATATAATATGCAGAGTTCAAACGTTTACGCCTACCTGAATATCATGCTGGAGGAAATCTCCCAGAAGCAGGAAAATTTTGAAGCAGTCTGCCAGAATCTTTTGGAAGTGCTATTGACCTGCATGCTTCGGAATAATAACCTTTCTATCGTGCAAAGCAGTAATACCCTTGCAAACAGAGAATGCGCCCAGATAAAAAACTATCTGGACGCAAACTATTCGGAAAATATCTCCCTGGATACTCTGGCTTCCCTTACCCATATGAACAAATTTTACATGGCACATGCCTTTACCAAGTATACGGGGCTTTCCCCCATAAACTATCTACTCCAGAAAAGGATTCAGGAGGGAAAATCCCTCCTGGAATCCACCAGTTTCTCTATTGCCCAGATTTCCGCCATGCTGGGATTTTCCTCCCAGTCCTACTTTTCCCAGGCTTTTAAAAAAGCCACCGGGAAAACTCCCATTTCACACAGAAATGAATTTCGGGGAAAGGACAAAAACCATTCTTCCTCAGTCAATCTTTAATATCAAATCCAGCACACGTTTTGCACATCTTTCCAAATCCGTGCGGGAAAGTGCGCCTTTTTCCATGGCTTCCTGGACACGGTCCGTAAAACCGCATGCCATTTTCACATCGTTGCCGGCCTTGATTTCTTTGTAATGCTCACCTCTGGTCCACCAGTCGGAGGTTACCATGCCTTTAAATCCCCATTCCCCGCGCAGGATGTCTTCCAGCAGGTCATGGTTTTCAGATGCACGGTGTCCGTTGATGACATTGTATGCAGACATGATGACCCATGGGTCTGCTTCCTTTACAATGATTTCAAATCCCTTCAGATAGATTTCCCTGAGCGCACGTTCCGAAACCCTGGAATCACTGTGCTTACGGTTGGTTTCTTTATTGTTGCAGGCAAAATGTTTTACCGCCGCGCCGATATGCTGGGACTGGATTCCTCTTACCATTGCAGCCCCCATCTTACCGGTAAGATATGGGTCTTCCGAATAGTATTCAAAGTTTCGTCCGCAGAGCGGGTTCCTGTGGATATTCACCGCCGGAGTCAGCCATACCGCTATATTATTCTCTTTTACTTCCTCCGCGCCTGCTTTTCCGACCTTTTCAATCAGCCCGGTATTCCAAGTGGAAGCCAGCAGTGTAGCGCAGGGCCATGCCGTGGTGCAGACGCCGCACTCCGCGCCGATTCTCAAGCCCGCAGGACCGTCCGCCGTCATGATATTGGGAACGCCGTACTCAGGCAGATTTCCGTAGCCAAAGGTATTGGCAACCGAGGTATTGGGCTGCCCGCCCAACAGGTTAATCAGGTTTTCATCACTCAGCTGGGCGATAAATTCGTCCATCGTCATCCTGCCTTCCGCCACCTCTATAAACGGTCTTGCGCCTTCGGCATAGGGCTTCATCATCAAATAGATGTCGCGCTTTCTTACAGCCGGAATCAAAGCTTCCTCCGTACCGCCCTCCATCTTCACCAAAACACATTCATTGGGGTCATTGGGCTTGGACGTGGGCAGCTCTTCCATGCTTCCGTCGGAAAGCATACGCTCTTTTAAGCTTGTGGGCGCCGCCTTTGCGCTGAGCTGCTCCACTACTTCATCCCCGGCAAGCGTAATTGCAAACTCCAGCTTTTGGGTTTCCCTCACCGAATTTCCCACATAAAATTCATAAACGCCCTTCTCCAGCACATAAGCGGACTTTGCAATCTTTCCCAGGTCATCATAAGACGCCATGGCGCTTTGTGCAAACTCCAATGCCACCGTCTGGCTTTCCCCGGGCAGAAGGCTCCTTGTTTTGGCAAATGCCGCAAGCTGCCTTGCAGGCTTTTTCAAAACTCCCTGGGGTGCGCCGTAATATACCTGCACCACCTCTTTGCCTTCCATGTCTCCGATATTGGTGACTTTCACAAGCATTTTTACTGTACCGTCTTCCATCCATGCCTTTTCGGTTATAATGGAAAACCGTGTGTAGGACAACCCGTATCCAAAGGGATAGCATACCTTTGCCGCTGCGCCGGGTATCGTTTCAAAATAACGGTAACCTACATAAATATCTTCCGTGTAATCCACATAGTGGGGAGATTCATGGAAACGCTCCGTGGACGGATAATCCTCCACGCGCGCTGCAAAGGTATCCGGCAACTTACCGGACGGCGTTTTCTTTCCGCAGAGAATTTCCGCTGCCGCCAGTCCGCCCTCCATACCGCCCTGCCATGCAATAAGTACGGAAGAAAGCTTATCGTCCTCCTTCACCCATGAGGTGTCAATGATGCCGCCGATGTTCAATACCACAATAATCTTATCGAAACTTTTCTCCACTTTGGCAAGCATGGCTTTCTCAGCCCCGGTCAGGTAGAAATCGCCGTCCTCAAATATTTTCCCTGCAATCTGGGGCATACTGGTTTCCGTTTCCCACGGATTGTACTCCCCGTTGTATTCCACGCTGGAGCGGTCCCAACCCTCTCCCGAAAAACGGCTGATTGCCACAATGGCCGTGTCCGTAAAGGCCCTTGCGCCGTTCACCAGTTCATCTGCCAGTTCCGGCTCCACAGTCATGCCGGGGGCAGCGCCGTTTTCATACTGTGCCTTTACCTCGCTGCGGTAAAAATCGGAAAGCGGCTCATAAAGGGAAACCTTATCCTCCTGCATCTTTAACCCGTCGTAAAGATTGTGCACATAGGCAACCGTCACGTCGCCGCTTCCGCCGCCGCCCTTTACATAGTCAAAGCTTCCCTTGCCGAAAAGCGCAACCCTGCTGCCTGCGCAAAGGGGCAGCAGACGCTTTTCATTTTTCAACAGTACCATACCCTCGCACGCCGCTTCCTTGGAAAGTGCAATATGCTCCTTTGATGCCGTCACATAACCGCTTTCTTTTAACGGCCTGTTCGGCTGAAACAAAACCCTCGTCCATTTCTTCATGATGTAACCCTCCAATCTGTATTCCACTTATTCTGATTTCATGGGTGATTGCGTAAGGGGTTGTCATTGTGTACACTGCGTATTCCAACGCAGCGTACACAATTCGAAGCCGTCTGATTCAGTTTCGCAATCTCCACACTGAAGCTTTATGTTTCTATTATACCTGCTTCTTCATTTACATGCTATACTTATTCTTGCTACAAATATAGGTTAATCTTGACATTTGAGTCTTTCAACTATATATTTATCTTAATATTATAGGAATATATTGATTTTATTGCGATTAACTACACGTAATGGCATTTTGCATGTCGGCGGCGGCAGGGGAAGGGACGGGGACGGGACCGGCAGGCGCATTTGTTCCATAAAGGCGGCCTGTAAAAACACCGGTACTTGGAGGTTGTCTTTTAACCTCCTATGTACCGCTGTGTTTTTACCGGAGTGAGAACGTCCGCCTGTTGGAACAAATGCGCCTGCCGGTCCCGTCCCTTCCCCTGCCGCCGCCGACATGCAAAATGTCCCCATGCCACACCTTTGGAGGTTTCCCATGAGTCTTTCCCATGAAACGATAAGAGATGACAAGCTGACCCAGCTCTATTTTTCTGTAGTAGACGCGTTCAACGCATTGCTGCCTGCGCACTGGCACAGCCATCTTGAGATGATTTGTCTGGTGGATGGACAAATGACGGCGTATATCAACGAAACATCTTATGAGTTATATCCGGGAGATATCCTGATTGTCAACCCCAAGGACATTCACTATACCCATGCACATGGGGACTGCCGGTATTATCTGCTGCAAATTCCGCCCGCGCATTTGGAACGCATCAATTCGGAATGGAATATGCTGCACTTTTCCGAGTTTATTCCCTATGCATCCGAAGAAGATACTTTAAGCTGCCGGTTAACAGCTATTATGAAAGAAGTTTTGCGGCTGCATGTGCAAAAGGAAAAAGGGCATCATCTTTTGCTTTTGATACAGCTGTACCAGCTTCTTTATCTTCTGTACACGGAGGATGCCACGATTTTAAGCGAGCAGAGCAAAAGCCGCACGGAGCGGGACTTTTTACGGATGGAACAGAGTATGCGGTATGTGAAGGAGCATTTTCGGGAGCAGATTACGCTTGCCGGAGCAGCCGGGCACCTGTCCCTTACTCCGGAATATTTTTGCCGGCTGTTTAAGAAGTATACCGGTCAGACGTTTTTTACTTATGTGGCACAAATTAGGCTTTTGCAGTTTTATCAGGACTTGCTGCAGACGGATGAGAGCATCACGTTTCTGCTTGAAAAAAACGGCATCACCAACTACAGACAGTTTATGCGCATGTTTAAAGAAGCCTATGGGACAACGCCCCACAGGCTTCGTAAGCAGACTCATTCCGGACGGAAAGAATCCTTTTCCACCACCTCATAAATGTTTCTGCCCGTCTTTTCTTCAAAATATTCTTTTAATCCGAGGTTGCTGTCCCATTTTTCCTGCGGATAAGAACCATATCTGCGTTTTACATCTTCCATCCGCTCTTCTATGTCCAGCACGCCCTCTGCGCCTGCCAGCGAATCGCATAGCTGAATCAGCCTGTCATAATCGTCCATGATGGCTGTCTTTAATGTATTCTGAATCATGTTCAGTTCTTCTTCGGTGGTATCAAACTTACCGATATACTCATCGACTGACTGGTTATTGAAGGAATGGGTCAGGCAGATTTGCGCCGCCTCATCAAAGCCAAGCGACATCATATAGGAATAGCCGTCCGATACATGTCCCAGATGCCTTGCCCCGAATTTTCTTCCGATATCATGCAACAGTCCGAGTATGTATGCCTTGTCCGCATCCATACCCGGACATTCACGGGCAATCTTCTCTGCACAGTGGGCTGCTGTGCGGCTGTGGTTTCCCCAAGGTCCCGGATTACACGTTTCCGCTTCCCTCAGCAGTTCTTCTGCCTGTGCTCTTGATGGCAGCATCATGATTCTCCTTTCAGGTTCTCCCCGTTCGTAGAAATGACATCCCGATACCAGTACGCGGAATCTTTTAAGATTCTTTGCTGTGTCCGGTAATCCACATAGACAAGGCCAAACCGCATGTCATAGCCCAGCGCCCATTCAAAATTGTCCATAAAAGACCAGTGAATATAACCCATCACCGGTATCCCTTCTTCTGCTGCCCTTTTCAATCCTCTCAGATAACGATGCGTATAGTCTATCCTGTTCGGGTCATGCACACAGCCGTCCAAGGATACCAGGTCATAACCTGCCATCCCGTTTTCCGTAACCAGTATCGGTTTTTTGTATCTTTCATAATAAAATCTGGCAGCCCAATACAGCACATCCGGCGTTATATTCCACCCTGTTGCGGTTTTGGGACTTCCCTGATAGGAGTAACGGTCATACGCGTAAGGATTGCGCGGGAAAGGATTGCCGCCGCCTGCATAGCAGTTAAATCCGAAGAAGTCCAAAGGTTGTGTTATGGATGCCCATTCTTCTTCTGTAAACTGCGGAATGTTTTCCCCAAAGGCTTCTTTATTTTCCTGCGAAAATTCCCCTAAAAAGACTGCATCCATCCACCAGCTTATACCTCCTCCGATACCGCCCTTATTGGCTTCAAAGCTCATTCTTCTTGCTTCTTCTATTTCTTCCTCTGTTTCTGATTTGGGAATGACGCAACCCGACGACGGCGCCATGCCGATTTGGACATCCCCCGGCCCCTCAGAGCGTAAAACCGCCACGGCACGTCCATGTGCCAGCAGGACATTGCGCGTTATGGCAGAAATCACAGACGGCTCATTCTTTTCAAATGGGGCATGGATACCTTCACGGTAGCCCAATCCGACAAAGACCTGCGGCTCGTTAAAGGTAATGTAATACCTGACTTTCCCCCTAAACATATCTGCCACGGCCTTTGTATATTCTTCAAACCATTCCACGCTGTCAGGGTTCTTCCACCCTCCCCGTTCGTAGAGCGCATAAGGCAGGTCCCAATGGTATAAGGTCACTACCGGTTCAATTCCCGCATCAAGAAGCAGCTCAACAAGTTCCTGATAAAACCGGACTCCTTTCTCATTGATACGCCCGATTCCTTCCGGGAGTATGCGGGACCAGCTTACGGAAAAACGGTAGCATGTAAGCCCTATTTCTTTCATCAGCGCCACATCTTCTTTGTATAAATGGTAGTGGTCACATGCCGTGTCCCCGTTTTCTCCCCATGCCGCATGTCCCGCTTCCTTTGTCAGGCTGTCCCATATGCTCGTCCCACGTCCGTCTTCCTGATGCGCTCCTTCTATCTGATATGCAGCCGTGGCTGCTCCCCACAAAAAATCTTTCCGGAAACCCATACAACACCTCCCATATGTTCTAATCCTGTATTTCTCTTCTCTCATTTGCTATTTCATGCACTATATTTGAAAATTCTTCAGATTTGGATTCCAGCAGAGCATGAGTGGTATCTTCCATGATAAACAGACGTTTAAAAGGCGCGTCAATGCTGTCAAAATATTCCTCCGCCAGTTTATAGTTTGTCTGGTAATCCATATCCCCATTGATATTGTAGTAGGGTACAGCGTAGTCTAATCTTCCTTTTATAGAAAATGCCTCAAATTCTTCCGATTGGAAAAAGGCCAGATATACGCTCATGTCCCTCGAAAAATAATTTACCCAGTCGGCAATGGAATAATTGGGATTGAAAATAACCGCCGCCGCAAGATTATAATCGGAACCATCCTTCATCATGCCGTAACCGAACTTATCCATCAAGGCGTTTCTTGCCAAAATATGGTCCATGGTTATGTGCTCCGGCGTCAGCTGTTCTACAAGTTGTAAAGCCTCTTCATCATCCTCGGACCAGAAATGCGCCTCCTCTTTAAATGCCCTCTCATTATCGGTTGAATCCACAAGCTGTCCCGTACCTATGAAGCATTCATAGTATTCCGGATATTCCAGCACAAGATTCGCTCCGTAAATCGAGCCCCACGAATGGCCAAGTATGGTTATCTTGTCTACCGATAAATAATCCCTTAGAAACTCTGTCATTTCCTTTCCGTCTTCCAGAAACAATTCCCGCGTTAATACAATCTCATTCTGCCCGGCATCATAACTCTTTCCGCAATTTCTCTGGTCCCAGGTTACCACCGTATAGACGTCTGCCCATTTTCTGGTGATTACATAATCAAATTCACTTGTGGAAGAACCCGGTCCGCCGTGCAGATACAGCAAAACCGGATTATGTATGTCTTCCCCATAGATATTTATCCACTGCTCTGTCCCGTTAATCTCCACGTACATGGACTGATTGATGCCGCCTTCAGGCGTTTTTCTGTTGATGTATACCCCGATTGCCCTTACGGAGAAAAACAAAATCAGTAAGGCAATCATACCCAGACCAATGGCCTTTAAGGTTCTGAAAATCTTTCTTTTCAAGTCTGTTTACCTCGATATCGTAGTCTCAAAACAAAACTGTGTCAGTTCTCCGCACACATGATAACCAATCCGTTTATAAACCGCGTTGGAGCATACATTATCCTGCTCCGTATATAACATGGGAATACAGTTGTCATCTAAGATTTTTTGTGTAATTTCACCTACAAGCATACCGGCATATCCTTTTCCCCTTTGGGCAGAGTCTGTGTATACCGTATTGATTCTTGCAAATTCTTTCGTCCGGTGGACAATCATTGCCATGGCAGCAACGACTCCTTCATCCTCCCAGAGATAAAGATTGTCCGCGCCTGCAACATCCTTTGCAAAGCCCTCTGCTTCCCCTTCCCGCATAGGACGTTTTTCCAAATCCCAGACCATGCCGGTAATAAACTTTTCCAGTATACTTCTGTGACTCTCATTTGAAAAGATAACATGACCGCCTGCATGTTTCGCATTAACCACTTCATCGCACCGGTATACCACCATAGGCACTTCACTCTTGTAGGTTACCTTTTTCTTTTCTGAAATCCTTTGGACTATCTTCTCCATTTTTTCTGCATCAGCAACTATTTTTAATTGCGGATTTAATTCCAACCGTCCTGCGATAATTTCTTCCATTTCCCGATAAGCTTCCTCATCGGCATCATCATGAATCCAGACCCACATGGGAAACTTCTCATTTGACTGTCCAATCAAAAAGGACTTTTCGTCCGTTGCCCAAAATGCGTCCCTCTCCGCTATAAAATAGAATAAATTAAAAAGGACCTTGTCGTTTTCAGACAGCATTTCATTTATTACAGGTAAAGCGTTTTTTATTATCATCATTTTTTCCTCCAAAACATGTTTTACATGTATAAGTACCAATATACTCCATATTTGTCCAATACATCTGCACTGCATTTGCTCCACGGAAGTTCACCTATTTCCCTGTATGCAATACCTTCTTTCAGTAAAAACTCATATGCTTTCTTTACTTCCTTTTCTGTTGCAAAGTTTATCCCTAAGCTTGTTGTCGGAGATATTTTATTTAACACCTGCATATGTAAGTCCGACACCAATGCTTCATTATTGTGTTCACTAATTGCAAAAATCGTTTTACCGTCCTTTTGTAACTCAGCGTGCATATATGTTCCGTCTTTAAACTTTTCATTATAACCCAATGTCAGTCCAAAAGCCTCTTGGTAAAACTCCACTGCTTCATTTGTATTTTTAATATATAAAGTCGCACCAAGTGTCATTCTCTTTCTCCTTTGTTCATCTGTGGTAATACCCTGCACCATTCAAGCCATAATTTGTCATAAATCCTGTTCAGCCTGTTTATTACCTGCTCACCGGCTTCCACCGTCTTGTCCATAAACTGCATGCCGCGTTCTCCCATAAAATCCACACAGTACATTAAAGTATAAAACAGGAATGCCCTCTTTTCGGCATCACTCACCGACATTTCTTCTAAAAGATACTCTGCATAATCCGTATCATACTCCAGATTAAGCAGCGCCATTTTGGTTAATGCCGCAAAAGAAAGCTTATCTCCTATTCCAATCCAGTCTATATCTATAATGCCGGATACGCGCCCCTTTGATATCAAAAGATTTTTACTGCTGATATCATCTAAATAAGCAATGGGTTTCACACCGGAAAAGTACTCTTCTAACTGCGTCATTTGTTCCTGAAGCCGCGTTACCTTTTCAACTGCAAAATAACCGTTGCGGACAACACGCTCTTTGGCACGTTCAAGCATATACCGTATGTGCGCGGACCACGACCAATCCGGTTTTATTTGGGGAAGTTTTAAGGTTGCAACCCGGTTTTGGAATTGTACTGTCTCCTTGGCAATCGCTTTCTTTTCGTCTGCTTTTAGCTGCGTATACACAAGCCCGATATCTTTGCCTTCCAAAAAAGTTAAAATCAAGTACTCATATGCTTCATACTTTCCTTGTGCGACAACGTCCGGCACCGGCAGCTTTAGAGATGCCAGCTGCTTTAACCAATAAACAGTATTTTTGTATGCATCGGTTTCCTGACTGCACCGAACAACAAACTTATCCTTCCCATGCTCCACTATGTAGACGTAATTGCCCTGCCCTACTCCGCACCGCTCTATTGCCTTTGGATATTGTCCCAGACAATCCTTACATATTTGAGATACTTTCGACGCTATACAATCCTGTGGGAAGAAATGCATTTCCAAATACTCTGCAATGCCGTCTTCCTCATTGCTGCCGATTACAAGGTCCGCCTTTTGCTTAACCGGGTCTATGGCATTCCCCATGGCGATTCCCTTGCCGCAAAGCTGTAACATCCCTATATCCGCATAGTCATCGCCAAACGCCGTTATCTCCTCTGCAGAAATTCCACATACGGCGCACACTTCCATAACAGCCCTTTCTTTTGTGGCTTCCATGGGGGTAAATTTGTACCAGTACCCATCCGAAAAACGCACGCAGTCACATTTGGGAAACAATTCCTGCAATTGTTTTGCCTGATTTTCTTCAAATATTTCAATGCAAATCTTTAATGCACTTTCCCTAAAATCCTTAAAATCCGTATAGATACTGTCTCCCCAGCTTTTATCCTGCTTTTTAGGGTCAATTTTGTAATTCCAATAATGGGCGTCTATGGTGTCAACCGTGATTTCACAATCCGCACCGCATACCTTCCCGGCGGCTGCTATCATCCGGCTTGTGTCTTCTATGGAAAACCCGCTCCTGTAGATATATTCTCCCTGAGATTTTACCAGAGCGCCGCCGCTTGTAATCAAGATATCCGGCTTTAGTTCCTCCACAAAAGACAGGGCGTTCTGCTCGCTTCTGGATGTGGACACGCCGATAAGTATACCCATCTTCCTGCATTCCCTTAACGCATAAAATGTTCTTTCTGAGATAGATTTATCATCCCGGAGCAATGTGCCATCCAAGTCAAACAAGAGTAGTTTCTTATTTTCCAAAACAAGCCTCCCTTTTTAAAGCCATTGGATAAACGCTGTTTTATCCGTGCAGTTGTATCCTGCGTTTTTATAGAAATCCAGCGTCTTCTCCTCCCTGCTTCCCGTAAGCAGCATCATTTTATAGCAGTTGGCGGACTGCGCCGTCTGTCTGGCGTATTTAAGACACGCTGTTGCCAGCCCCTTTCCCCGATAGTTTACATGAGTAACCACATTTTCCACAAAAGCGTACGGGCGCACATTTCTCGTAAGGTTGGGAATAATGACGCATACGCAGGAAGATACGATTTTCCCATCCACTTCATTTAAAATCAGATGGTGGTTTTCGTCCCGAATTATCTGCTCCCATGTATGCAACAGATAATCGGTCTGTTTTGGAACAGAGTCTTCATGCAGGCATAAATATAATTCCAATACTTCCTTTAAATCTTCCTTTCGGGCTTCACGTACCATAGAAAGCCTCCGTTATTTTGAAGTTTTATTCACTCTGTCTTCCATCTCCTGATATTCTTTTTCCGAGAGCAGTCTGCCTCCTGCCATATCAATAGCGGGATTTTTCTGTATCAGTATTTCCTGAATCTGCTTCACCGTTTTTTCTTTGGCTTCTGCAATCATGTAGGTTTTATGGTTGGAAAAAACCGCAATATTGGTTGCGTATATGGTTTTCATTTTGCCGTTTACATTGATTCTGTCTGACGTTTCCACAAAATACGCCCCCGTAATATCTTCTATTTTTATGACACAGGGCGCCAGAAGATTGCCGATACACATATAATCCCTTGTCAAAACACCCTCAATGGCTTTCGTTCCTATCTGCAGCCGCAGGCTATCGTCCTCCAGTACCTGACTGCCAAAATCCCGGATAACGCTTTCAGGATAATCGCTGGCATCCATAAACTTTTTAATCCAGTCCGTTTCATTCATCTTCATTCTGCGAATCCCAAAATAAATGACAAAGATACCCGGAACCAGAAACACCAACCCGATAATACCTATAAAAATTATTTCACCTATGGGTCCCGGGTCTCCTTCTGCCAAAAACATAACTTCCAACGCAAGTATGCCGAGTCCCATCAAAGCAAGAATCCCACCACAAATAATAAGCGCGACTCCTCCGCCTCTTGCGCCTTTTGCTATCGCCGCAAAATATCCCTTGGGATAATGCTTCTCACGATATGCTTTGTCCATCAAGACTACTTTTTCCGCCATATGTACGTCTCCTTTCCCGTTTCACGGATTTTCATTATTATGTTATTCATTATACTTTGCAGTCATTATATCATACCGGTTAATTTGCCGACAACCAAAATCTCTTGTGTCATTTCACATTAAGATTTTGCACTTTCCTGCAATACACGGTTCACATACTCCTGTATTTTTCCCTCTATTGCTTTCCAGTCATAGGTCTGTTTCGGAAAAATACCATTTTCCTCTTTCACTTCACATACCGGAATGGAAATCCCAGTGTTCCATTCACTATTATACGGAACCACCCGGCACTGAATCGTATCCAGCGCGTTGGCTATGGTGTCGTTTACCATCGCTTTATAACTTGCCAATGCCCAGTCCTGACCTCCGCCATGTGAAATAATGCCTGTCGGCAGATTGTAGACCTCCGACTTATAGGAATTGTCCTTCCACCAGTGTAAAAATGTGATTTCTTCCATTTTTTCCAGCAGCATGCTTAATTTCGCCGGAATGGGAGCATAGTGCGGAGACACAAAGAAAATGCAATCAGACTGTACCACTTCTTCATAAATTGCATTAAAAGCGTCATCCCGGCAGCATCTTTTGCTGTGAAAACATTTACCGCAGCCAATGCATGGAGATAAATCATATGTTCTTAAGTCCAGTATATTGCATGATATTCCGTTCTGTCCCAATACTTTTTCTATCTTCTTGCATATCTGCATCGACGTACTTTCACTGTTACTGCTTAACATATTAGATGCCGAAATACATACTGCTTTTTGGGAGTTTTCTTTTGATTTCATGATTACCTCCGGTAACGGTCAATTTTGATATCAGTTTGTTAAATTTATATTGAAAAAACTCCTGTTTCCTTTTATCTGCTATTTCTCCATTCAGGTATTCCTCGGTAAAAACATCCGCATAAGTCTCATCATTTCTCCTTAACACATTTACTATTTACACTTTTTAATATTATCCATTGCTAAATGGAAATACTTTTTGATATAGTGGTATTAAAAACAGAGAGGTTCTATTATGGATAATTATACTATCAGTCCGATGACTCAGAAACACGCATATGAAATATCAAAATGGAAATACGATGATATTTATTCTTTTTACAATCGTCCCGATACCGCCAGGCCCACTACCGATGGAGATACAACTATAGATAATTTTTTTGTTGTATATGATAATAACCAAACTCTCATCGGTCATTTTCATTTTGGACCTGACGGTCAAATCCCGACCATTGAAGAATTTGATTATTCCTGTGACTATCTGGACATCGGACTGGGAATGCGTCCTGAACTATGCGGAAAAGGCTTTGGAGCACAATTCACTGAACTGGGCATTGCATTTGCCAAAGAGCATTACGGTGCAAAAAAATTCCGTTTATCGGTGGCCGCTTTTAACAAACGGGCTCAAAAAGTATACGAGAAAATAGGCTTTCAAAAAATAGGTGAAGTCACTAATTCCTACTTTAAAAACAAATTCTATGTTATGACATTGGAATAACCCACGGCAATTTCTAATCAAAAAACTTTCCTTTAAAAAAATTCTCGTTCCCTAACGGCTTTGCCGTAACCCTGAACAGAACGCAGCCGTCCGGACACATAACCACCTTGCTGTATTTACTGTCCCCGCCTATGTTTTCCAAATCTCCGCCGCTCCTTACGGCTTCCATGATGGGATATATCATCATCATGACTTTTGAGCAGATACCCTGCCCCTGTGCATTGACCGGACAGCCGTAAGTGCATGTATACTTATCTCCAATTTCTTCACCGTTCCGGCAAAATCTCTCTGTTTCTTCATTGTCCTTGTTAAATCTAATCACTTCTATTTCCCATTCAAATTCTTCATCGTACCATTTTTTCATTATGATTTCTCCCTAACCCTCAAATTTCATTATTATATTATGAAAGCACCTTTTAAACCCTAATTTTTCATATAAAAATGCAGAATGACCGCAAGCACCAAGCGTTACCACCTCTACACCATTATTCAGCAAGTCATTAATTGCATATGAACATAACATTATTGCAGCTTTTCTTCTTCGATATTGTTCCAAAGTCGATACAAATTCTAATGAAGACGCATTTTCATTTTGAATTGTCGCACATGTTGAGACGGCAGTCCCATCAATTTCGGCCAGATAAACATTAATATTATTACTTTCCACCCATGTAAAATAGTGTTCTGCATCAATCATATCCCAACCATGCAATGCGGTATTAACCACATTTATCCACAATTTAAAATCTTTTTTTGCACTTATTTTTCGGCAAACAATAGGACTTTCTTTTTCTGCATAGGGAATAAAGTCTTTTTTATGTAACAGCATTGCAGGTTCCGGCTCAGGCGAACCTTCTGACAAATCTATAAATCCACTTTTCTTCATAATATCAATAATATTATCAGGCGATGCGTCTGGCGTTATATGCCATATTTGCGGTACTTTTCCCTCCCGGATACCTTGGATAAGAACTCTCAATTCTGTCTCGGCGCTTTCTTCATTCAAATGGACGCGAAAAGCTATGGACGGTCCTTTTTCTCCCTTACACGGAATAATCCAGCTTACAGAACCCTCATAAAGATTAATGATATCGGCTTGTGCAAATATCTTATAATAATTGTAGTAATTTTGAACAATAACTTGGAACATCTTTGTCTTACCTCTCTGTATTTACATATTTTTGCATGATATCATCTGGTATTTCAATCTCATATTCACAGGTCAAATCTCCATTCAAAACCGAGCGAACTACTTTACCTTCCAATTCTCTGCCCAAAAATGCTTCTATAAAATTCATTACGTGACCTAAGCTACAATTACATAACGCAGGAGACACAACGTTTTCCGATAAGATGGACTCCTTTGCAAAAGGGCAGTGGCATGCATGATATCGTTTCATTTTTTCGTCGGTGGCATTTAAATACTCTTTCATGTTACAGGGAAATGCCATACAGTATAGTTTGTTTCCCTCCCGAACAGGAGCTAACATTTTCGGATTATCTTTTATAAATGCTAATACCTCATCCGAAATTTCCTGTCCATAAAAATCCTTTTTCTCATTGTTCAGTTCAATAAAATGATTCAATTCATCATTTAAATGCTTATTTAAAAAATCATCTAAATTACCTATTTCCATAAACTCTTTGTGAGCCCATTCACATTGTGATGGATGTAATCCATGCCTCACTTTGTATAATATTTTCTTTGAAGTTTCTTCATCTGTCATTTCCTCCAACCGCTTCATAAACAGATACATATTATGGCATTGACATTTGCACTCAGAGTCTAAATCAGGTATATCAATATTTTTAACAAGTTTGTTCCAAAAAGATTCTCCCAATTCTGCGCAGATTTCTCTTTTAAAAGTTGCAATTCCAAATTTTTCATCATAAACTATTTTAGTATCTCCCATATCTCCTCCTAACGAAAAAGTCATGATAACTGAAAGCGTTTCTGTAGCACTGCTCTAAGCTATTATTCTTTTATCAAGCGTGAAACATAGAACTTCTTCGCGAAGCAGCCTTTGCTGCAAGCGTTAGAAGTTCTTCTCACGCTATCACCCTTCAAAAAATCAACAATCATTTGTTTCTCTTGTTCTGTCAGGCTGTTCATATGCCCCCTGCCCTTTAGTAGATAAACAGTCACGTTCTCCAATATTTTTTTTGCCCTTGCCAATACTCCTTTTGCAGGAAATAAGCAGTCTTTTTCTGCTGCCATTACTAACGTTGGCGCCTTACATTGCCTGATAAGGCTCCCGGCAACATCACTTGGCATTCCTGCCTTAACTTTTGCGTATCTGATACTTAATTTTGCTGTTTCATAGATGTCTGCCGTTATATTTTCTTCCGATACAGCCATTGGAAGCATACACCTCTTAAGCCAGTTATCTTTTTGTGTAACCCAGTACATTATCATCGGAAGCATCATATTCATGCTATGAATTGCCGGGGCATTTTTGATGCCTGACGGTACATACAATACCGCGCGTTTTACTTTCTTTGGCGCTGCACACATTGTTTTACAAATGATTCCTGCACCGAATGAACCGCCAAAGCAACAAATATTCTGTTGTCCAATGGCATCTATCACTTCACCCGCCCACTTGCCGTAGTCATAATTTTTCGCTGACAGACTTACTTCCGCACTCTTGCCCGGATGACCTATCGTGTCAACCGCATAAATATGAAACTCTTCCATCAAAAAACCACATGCAAGCAGATTATATGCAGTCGTTGCATTTCCCCCATGAAAAACAAGCAGCGGAATCCCTGACATATTTCCTGTCTCAATAAGATGGGTTTCTCCAAAAGAGGTTAAAACCCACTTGTCAAAGTATGGGATTGTCAGACGCTCCAACTGCTTATCATACAATGCCAGTATTGCTTTTTTTCCTTTTTCTGATTTGTAGATAGTCATTGATTATCACTTTCCGGGAAAAACTTTCATATTTTTAGGCTCTTTGTTTATAATCACCATAATTCCAATACCCTATTGAAATTCATCATACTTCTTAGCATTCCCCCAAGACTTTTCAACAGGATACTTTGCCTCATTCTTATCCATTTTGCTGTTCACTATTTCATCAGCATCCAATCCCAGCTTGTCCAACATATCATGACAATAAATCAAAACATCTGCCAATTCTTCCTTCACATGCTCTATATTATAGTTCTCGTCACTCCACTGAAAGCATTCCAAAAGTTCCCCTGCCTCTATCATAATGGATTTTGCCAGATTAGCCGGGGAATGAAACTGAGCCCAGTTACGGTCATATGTAAATTTCCTGATTCTATCAATTGTCGTTTGATTCATATCTGCTCCTTATTAGTTGCCTGACATAATACTTTTCTGAGTTCATCATCACATGCATAAATATATAATCCGCTTACGCCCCGTGTCATAAGAACCCTAACTTCATGCTGTAACAATAACTCTCCGAATTTTTTCTTTGTCCCATCAGATAATGTTCTGTTTCTTACCGCTTTATCATTACGGCTTGCTTCCGGGTCAAAAACAATATGACCATCACGATATTTCACAGACGGACCAAGTATCACACCAGCATAATTTAAATCAAATCCCTGTATCGTAAATGTTGAACCAACCTCACCTATTGTCTGCGGCTGTTCCGCCCACGATAAATTCTTAATTGCCTTCTTTTCCTTATTGCTTAGTTCCTGTTCCAATTCCCTGTTCCATGGTTTATGCCATTGTCCAATCATAACCTCCCAGTATTTCATTACGCGATTGGTCTGCTTAGCCCTTTCATTATAATCCCAATCGTAAGTTGCAATCATTCTTGACAAAGATGTCCCACTGGAATTTGCTTTTCTTTGAATCGCACAATCCAACTCATCAGGAGAATTAAAGATACGAATTTCATAATCTGTAGAAGAATTCGGTATCTTTTGAACCAGCCCTTCTTTTGTAAAAGAATCTATCCAAGCTAATGTCTTTTGATCCGCATGCATTCTCATCTGATTTTTAAGTACTATGTAATTTTGTGTATCCTTAGCCTGTTTTTTATATTTTTCCAGTAATTTTGCTTCCCAAAACTGTTCTGTTGTCAATATCTGATTTTCGTCAAACATTACAACTGTTACCCTTGCGCGATTCAAAATATCCTGAAGTTGATTCTCCCCTTTGTATGACTGTTTTCCCTGTGTCAACAACAGGTGCGCTTCATCTATAAACGCAACATCTACGGGATTCTCCGGCGAGTGCGTGTTAATAAATCTGGTTGGTCTGTAAACTACTTCACTATATTTATCTGTTAATCCCAGCTTTGATGCAATCTGTTCGTATACTGCTTTCTGCTCTTTATGATTTACAATCAAACTGCATCTTACATTCGGATTACCATGCTCTTCTGCCTGACAAAATATCTCATAAAATGTACTGCTGTTTAAAACAGTCTTTCCGGTTCCGGCCTCTCCTTCTATAAAAATAATCTGACCTGTTTGAGAATTCCGTAATGCATTTCTTACCCTGTCAATAATCATATCTCTGGCTGCAATCTGGTCTTTTGTAAGTTTGTGTAACGGTGATGCTTTAAAAATTGCTGAATCCCTAATGGAACTTTCATCAGGAAAAAGATTTTTATTATCCCTTCTGAGCTTTCTCCATATTTTTGAAAATATATTATCCAGTTCTTCTATAGGATAATACTTATTCTGCGGATTTCCACGTAAATTATGAACTTTTCGTACACCTGAAATACCAAGCATATAATGCATCAGCCTGTTTTCAATATCCAGCGTCATTGATTTGTTAAAATGCTCATGTCCGATAATGTATAAACTTGCGGACTTATCAAAAATTTCTCTCTGCCATGACGTTGCGTCATTAATTCCTACATTATAATGCTGACGCGTACGCGCAAAGATATTGTTTGACTCTCCGATATATACCTCATAATCGCCAGAATCCTTCCAACTGTGAATATACACTGTCGGAAATGAAGTTATAACCTCCTGTATTTTATCATCCTCTTGTAAAAGAGAAATCTCTTCAAAATATTTCAATGCCTCTTGATTATCCTCAATTTTTTTAATTACCGGCTGTGAAATTGCCATCTTTTCACCTCATGTACGTTTATCAAAATAATACAATTATTGTAGCATCAGTCATATGTGTGTTCAATGATTTTCTCTATTTCTTACATCCCTTGCCAAATTTTATTTACATTTAAAACATTCTTTCAAGAAGTAAACTTATACTTTAAAACTCTCCGTCTTTAAATTGCAATAATATCTGCCGCTTTCCGCAGTAAATTTCAGCACACAATAGTCTGCATCGGTAACACCTTTTTTATAAAACATAATGTCTCCCCTTCTCCAAATCATATCCTTTGTTTTCTGGTCGGTTAATACTTCCATTTTCCCTGTCAGCATAACACCGATGTAATTTACGAGCCCTTTGTGATAAAAATAAACACTGGCTTTGGAATTATTTTGAAACTGCTTTACCCTAAGTGATGAGGTATTTGTGGAAAAATAGAATTCCCTTGTCCCAATCATTTTTCTGGGTTTCAACATTGCTTTTATATTAGGAAAACCGCTTTCATCTATAGAACATATGAAACTCACTTTCTGTTTTTTTATAAATTTCTCCAACAATTTTAAGTTCATTTATCATTCCCCATCCGACTTCTTTATCATAGAATACATTTTCATATCAATCACTTTACCGTTTTTAACGGCATTGCTCCTCAAAAGCCCTTCAAACTGAAAACCTGCTTTTTCCAGCACCCGGCAGGATGCCGCGTTGTAAACAAACGGTTCTGCAAATATCCTGATGATGTCCGTATTTTCAAATATGTATTTACACACCTGTGTAACTGCGCTTGTTCCCAGTCCGCATCCCCAATAAGGCTCGCCTATATAATAACCCATTTCCGCCGTTCTGAAGTGAATATTATCACACCGGAAAACACCGATGCTTCCTACAACCTTATCCTCCATGGTTATCGCAAATGCAAAGGTTTTTGTTTTGTCTGCCTGAAGCATATCCAAAATAAATTCTTTTGCATCCTTTTGGGTATAAGGGTATGGTAAACCGTCACGCAAATTATCCAGTATTTTGCGATTATTTAACAAATCCGCCAGTCTGTCGGCATCCTCAGGTTTCCATTCTCTTATCCTGCATTGCATATATTTTATCACCCTTTCCTGCAACATACCAAATATTTGCCATTCCCCCGTTGTAAAATCTTACTGCATCCACAAAGCATCAGCTTACTGCCTGTCTTCATATTGCATGGGAACATACGGCAGAATCCCCCAGGTTATCTCATCCGCATAATGAACCTCCGTATGTATCATAGAGCGATAATCCGCTGATGTAGCCTTAATACACGGAAATTCCGCACACTCTCTACATTCTGCTAACTCTTTCTTTAATGCACAGCCTTTTGCATTACACAGCTCATCCTTACAATAACAATTATCACTATAGCAACCTCCGCAACGCATACTCCAATCTGATTGCTCCCACATCTTACTCAATTGTTTTTCCATAACAGCCCGTAATTCTTCACCTGTATGAATATAATGGACACATAAATCACAGCGCTGGCCACATTTGGAATATAACGCATTTTCTTTTGCAAAAGGTTTACGATTAGGCTTCTTCTTGATTAATATAAGTTTTTTAACTTCTTCCAGTTGTTCCAAAGTATTTACGTCAATATACATCCATTTTCCATCATGGTATGTCTTTGCATTGTCATAGTAATCTTGAATATATTGGGAAAATGCACTTTTCTGGATTTCAAAACATTCTCGCTCTTTTTTCCCAAAAATAATTAAAAAGGAGAATTTATCATCATGGGTACATATCGTGACAATGGTCTTTGAACCCTGCTTAAATTTTAATTCATCTTTGCCGTTTCCGATTTCATCCAAGCGGTATTTACCACGCATAAATATCATTGTTTCATGGCTAATTTGCTCAAGAACCGTCATATAATATCCTCCTTTTTCAGTAACAAGCCATCAATCTGATTACCGTCCTTTCCCTCCACAGACTACCATAAATTGCAGGATACAACAACTTCTACTTAACATTTTTCGTCATTTTGCTTATGCTTTTTTGTAGTTCTTATTTAACAAAACACCTTCTTTTCCATTTGTAATAATTTTATTCCCAACACAAACACTGTGCCGCCCATTGCTATAAATCCACCCCAAAGTAAATTCCAATACCATGCTGTCACATCAAACATTGCCAGAATCAAATCGTGCCAAAACCCTAATCCGGTTGCAATAGCAAACAAATCAAATAGCAAATAGCCGCCACCACACAGATATATCCATCTCCACCAATAATTTTGCCAAAAATTCTTAAAGAAAATAATAATTCCAAGCACACAAAGTACTGATAATATGCCCATGAGCACAAAGTAGAACAGACCCTTACTTTCCATGACATTTATCCAAAACTCAGCATAAGAGTTTCTATCCACAAGTCCCCAAATTCTATGTAAATGAAAGATTCCAAAAAACATGAAAAACCATGGTTCAAATTTATATATCTTTTTCATATCATGCCATAATTCCAATCATAAATATTTCTCTATCACACCCTGCTCCACAAAAGTTTCTCACGCTAACCAACATGATTCCGCTCTGCGGAATCCCAAATTAGGATGAAAAATGCCGCATTTCAGGCATTTCTCAAGCGTGAGACATAAAACTTCTTCGCGAAGCAGCCTTTGCTGCAAGCGAAAACTGCCAAAGGCAGTTAGAAGTTCTTCTCACGCTATATGCCGATACTTTTTTAATACCCACAAAGCCCTGTCTATATCATTCTCGTCCGGATTCACTATTTCTGCCCGATTTGAAAGTCCGCAAATACGGCGGGGTTCATTGTCAAAATAAACCCTTCGATTATTGGGACACTTGCATTTTCTTTCGGGAAACTGATTTTTAAACCATAGAAATGAATCGTAATCTTCCTCAAACAAAATTTTTGCAAACTCATTGATATTCTGAAAATGGTTGAAATAAATACACAGCATAAAGTATCCATTGTCCGCATAGAAACCGCATATATTCTTTCCCTTGTATGCGTACTCAACTTTCCACTTGAAATCTGAAACAATTCCTCTTAGCGGCTTTATCTTGGCTTTGATCTTCATTCCTGACAGATTATCTTCTAATTTTTTCACCGCTTCGGCACTTCTAGCAGGTAATGTTTTGCATATGTCATTTACTGTTGGTATCGGCGAATATGCGTTTTTGAAATCAAGGCGAATATAATTCATCCACTTGTATTTGCTGTCGGGCGCCTTACATAAATATACCAAACCCTCCATTGCCTGTTTATATGTAGTATGAGAAATACAGACAGAAGTATCCTTTTCATATACTTGAATACCGAGTTTTGATAATACTTTATATCTCTCAGCATTATATTTCGATCCATGAATGCTTTCCATCTGGTTCAAAACATCAGCATAATCTTCTTTTAGAATAATCAGCGCACCTGATTGCCCGTCAATGGCTTTACTCTTCAAACCTATTTTATAAAAGTACATAGCATAAAACTGTATGGCTTGTTGAAAAGTATTTCTAAGTGTACTTTCTTTGGAATTATTTACATGCGCCTTTTGAGGCGCTTCCTGTGCCTTCAGCTTTGTTATATACTCTTCATAAGGTTTCGAAAATACCATATATTTCTCAGGTTGCTGATACATTTCCTGATAAAGAGAAACCATGAATTTATAAAATTGCACTTGTCCGTCTTCTGGTTGATTTTGCATTTCCAAGGGGGCAATCATGTCAAGACAATGTTTAATTGAACGCTGCACACAGGTTTCCATATTCTCGTTGCGCCTCTACGATTCTGATTGTTCCAATAAATATAAGCCAAAATTCACTTTTACTCAACTAAAGCTCCTGTTTCATTTCTTCCAAAATACACGTTTTCAGCAATTCTTATCTTTGCATCATTAATTTAGAATCAAGTTTTCAATCTATTTCCTATTTCCATTTAATCATTATTCGTAGTCGTCTTCCTCTTCATCCCAATCAGGATATTGTTCTATGAAACCCTTTCTCTTGATTACAGTTGGAGCCATCTTCTTAGCTGTTTCTGTTATATTTTGTACTACAATGGTAAACATCCAATCATCTCCAAAATCATAGTGAAGGAAGAATTTCTGTTTTATCTCCAAGCCAATGTTATCAATCCTTTCACTTGTTGAAGGTTCATCATCTTCCGGATCAGATTGATAACTGCAATCACTGTACATTCTATTATCCATACAAAATTCATATAGATGCTCATCTATAAAATCAAATGATGACAAAATTGCTCCACACAAATCATCTAGTGAATGTTCACCTAATATCTCAATTACCCGGTAAACTTCCCTTCCCATTCTTGACGGATATACCTTCAACGTATACTTTTTCTTCATTAGCGCTCCTTCCTGTTTTCATATTGTTGTTTTTTCCCCATTAAAAGAGAATCAGCATTTGACGTTTTGCAGATTTTTATTATCGCAAAGCTATTTCTATTTACTAATTTTATCACAGTTATTCTTCATTTGGCATAAAAAATATAGAGCATGGCAGCCAACATTTCCCACACTTTATATCGTTCCAATAACTTTTCAATCCTCCGATTCTATCTTCTTATGTTCCCTGGTCAAATTGCGAAAAACCTTTAAATACAGATAAGAGAAAAGGGCTTCCCTATTCTTAGGAAAGCCCCATAAAATCCAGCTTTTTACTGATTACCCTCACGCTATATGAATAGCGTTATTCGATGTATTTTCTATACTTTTTATGGTTGAAATCTGCGTATTTTCGCTAGTGTTGTATGGTCTATTGATATTTGCATGATTTCTTGGCACTGTTTTGGCACCGGGATGCACCTCTCAATCAAACTGAAGAGAATCTATCTACTTCATTTTAAATGATTTTTCCACCAATGCAAGAGTCTCTTCTATTGTTCTTTTATCATCTCTTATAATAACGTTAAAACCAGAGTTTAGAAAATAGTCGTATATTTCCTTTGAATTAACACGTTTTAAGCATTCTCTAAAATTTTCCATCGCTTTGTCAGTGTCTTCTTCCTTTAATAATAATTGATACAAAAACTGTTTTTCCTTATCTGGTCGCTCAAAAAATCTATTAACAGATATTTCTGGTTCTGCCAACATAATTAAAACATGATCATTATCTGATACTTCTGCTAATACTTCTACTGAAATATTGGTATCAACAAATATCATTTTATCTTGTTTAGATAAATCTTCAAGAATTTGTAATTCCAAAATAGTGCATTCTCTCGTAGTTTCTTTAATCCATGCTTCATATTCATCCGGAGGTCTTCTGATAAACTCTCTCCAATCCTTTAAATCCCTTGTATATGTCAAACCCGGAAATTCACAACTGTCTAACTCTGAAATTCGTGCATCATGGTAGTTTTCTTCACATGCTATTCCATTATATTTTTCTGCCAACATTTTTACCATAGTCGATTTGCCTGCATATGCGGTTCCATTAATAAAATAAACATTGTTGAATTTCATGCTATTTCTCCCACTCTTGCTTCAACAACCGATATTCCAATCGTGTTTTCATTTTCCCATCGTGCCACTCATAATCAACATGCTCCGCTTCCTTAATCAGACCACATTTTTGCATAACTCTTTCCGAGCCAACATTCTCAGTCAGACATCCTGTGGTCACTCTGTACACGTCATGTTCCGTAAAAGCAAACTCCAGAACCTTTTTTAAAGCCTCCGTTGCGTACCCATTTCCCCAGAACTTGGGATATGTGAAATACCCGGCATGAACCAGTTTTCCCGCTGGCGTATTGTCTGTCACTGTGTAACCCACACTTCCAACCTGCTCATGTGACTCTTTTAATTCCATATGTAAAAAATAGAATTTCCTGTCCAGCTTTTTCATATCCTCCAGAACCATCTGAAAGTCCTCATCCGCTTCCTCTTTTGAAAACAATTGTATATCCTGCAAATAATACATCGTTTTCTCATCTGTTTTCAGCCGAAAATATTCATCAAAATCATCTTCACGATAATCTCTTAAAATAAGCCGTTCTGTTTCTAAATAAATCATTTGTTCAATCCTTTCAACTCATCCCTCTTTTGTACGGTACATTACCCTACCGGCATCCACATCGTGAAATCCATATTTTCTGTATAAACCATGGGCATCTTTTGTCTTTAATAATGCCCCTGCCTTTGCAAAACGCTCATCTGAGACCACCGCGGACATGAGCATCTTCCCGATACCTTGTCCTCTGTGACTCTCATCAGCGTATTGTCAATAGGGACAATCAAATTTTCTGAAAAAACTTTTATTACCACCTTCATGTCTTCTCTGTGATCAGTCTTTCACGCTTCACTTTCAACCTTAAAAGATAAAGCAACGCATACACTCTATTATAGAGATATTCTATAAACTGCAAATCATCCAACGCCTCCCGTTTCTGCTTTGCCTTATTCAAGTATTCATTATGCCGTATATCGAAATACTCATTTGACAGTTTCATAACTTCATCAATTTCATTTTTCACCACAGAATAGACCTTTGTGTTTTGATCGTCACAAACTGTTTTTGCTACTTCCGCATATTTCTTATCAATACCCTGGGCGTCTTGAATTGAGATATAATACTGCAATGCATCAACTATATAGTCAAGAGCACATTTTTTATCTAACATGTCACTACTCATTATCATTTGCTCTGAAAATGCAATCTTACGTTCAAACATTCTCTGATTCAAAATTACCCCAATAGTTTCAGTAGACTTATATCCTTTTCCTATAATCGTCCCAGAACTGAGTTTGTACGGAAGATGGAATTGATCAAATCTTTTATTGATTTCAACTGTGAAATCATAATGCTTTTCTGTCTTTATCCACCTTGAATACATGATTTCCACAAAATCTTGTAATTCCTCCAACGATATCCCTCTATCATCTATAACAGACTGCGGATAGGAAATTCCATAATGAATCTTGTATTCTTCTTCAAAATCTATATTCAAAAAATATATTCCACCATTCCAATTATCATAATCCGTATACTCTGCCTTAAAATAATCTGCCACTATTGCGCTCTGCTCATACCATGATGTAAAACTTGTCCAAAATTTATTCATATCATCCTGACTTGAATCACCAGGATTAGTTAACATCAACATTTTCAATCCTCCGTTATGTATTCATCCAGAATAAAGTATAGCACAAACTGTCTCCATCAGCCATATAAATCTCTCCTTTTCCAAAATACAAAAGAACCGGCCAACCATCACAGCCAACCGGTTCCACCACTCCATCTTCAATTTCCCATGACCGTCCTCATCAGTTTATCTGAGAAGTTCCACTTGATCTCCACATGTTCCGGATCATACACCAGAACCTTCTCGATCAGCGCTTCCACAATCTTCTGATCCAGTTCCGATGCCCCGGAAAATCTCTCTACTGTTTCCAGCACTGCCTTTGTACCCTCATCCTGTACAGACTCTATCTCCTGCAGCTTTACTTCCAGATCAGAGAGCAGACTGTCCAGCCTCTTTTCTTCTTTCGTCAATTCAGTACGTTTTTTCTGGTACACATTCTTATCCAAACTACCCGCCATGAACTGATCCATGTTGGTAAACCGTTCCGCTTCGCACTTTGCCTTTTTCTTCTGCAGATCAGAAAACTTCTTCACCATGCCGGCGTTGTTCCTCTCTGCTACAGCCTGCTTCTTTCCAAGACGCTTCTTAGCATCACCTGCTGCCGAAAGCAGACCCTTTACCGAATCCCAGACCACATCATTCAGGACATCCTCACGCATAAACTCTTTCGTGCATCCATCATCTCCTGTTTGAACCGTGGCATGGGGACAGTAGAAATACCGGTAATCCACCCCTCTGACCACACCGCTCTTCATCGGCATAGCCCGTCCGCAGGTTCCGCACTTAACCTTTCTCCACAGAGGATAAGTCTTTTCCACTACACGCTTTGTCTCCCCACGTTTTCTGAAAATCTTCTGCGCCTGCAGGAACTCTTCCTTCGTGACTATCCCCGGATGTTTACCTTCCACGATCACCTGATCTTCCTTCGGAACCGCCACAGAATGTTTCCATCCGATGCCGATTCCTTCCCGCTTATGCTGAACCACAGATCCATAGTACATTTCCTGCTTCAGCAGCCTTCTTACAGAATTGTCATTCCAACAATCCATCTTGGAAGTATTCTTGTAAATGTTCTTATCCGGATGCTTCCGTTGGAAGTATCTGGCAGGTGTCTCATATCCCTTTTCATTGAGCCGCCTTGCTATATCAATCAATCTCATTCCGCTGATAGCGCACTCAAAGATCTCTCTGACAACTGCTGCCGCTTCCGGATCAATTACCAGCTTATGCTTATCCGCCGGATCCCTGAGAAGCCCATACGGCACATGACCGCCAATGTACTCCCCACGCTTCATCTTCGCCCGCTTTGCCGTTGTCACCTTCACAGACAGATCTTTACTGTAGAAATCATAAACGATATTCTTCAGCACCACATCCAGGCCGCCCGTGGTACCCTTGTAATCATTGCTGTCATAGCCATCATTCACGGAGATGAACCGGACGCCCAGGAACGGAAAGATCCGTTCCAGATAGTCGCCCAGTTCGATATAGTCACGCCCGAAGCGTGAGAAATCTTTCACGATTACACAGCCGATCTCGCCCTTTTTTATCTGTTCCAGAAGCCGTTCAAACGAAGGGCGCTTGAAGTTGGTGCCGCTGTACCCATCATCGTAAAACTCCCTGACCTCGCAGTTTTTAAGGTCAGCATGGGAATTGATGTACCTCTGAATCAGATCCCTCTGATGTGAAATGCTCTCGCTCTCCGTCTTGTTCTCTTTTTTCATCAAATCCTGATCCGCCTGCGACAGACGGATATATTTACCGATTACCATATTCCGCCTCCAGTTCCTTCAGCAGCTCCGCCAGTTTCTCCCGGTCATCCGTATAATTCAGCATAACCTCCATGCGACTGTCCTCATAGATCTTCACGACCTCCACAAGCCTGCTGATCATCTCATCCGTAATCTCTGATGCGTCATCTGCGATATGGATGCCCTTCAGCCACTTGTTATCTCTGGAAAAGACAGTCTCAAACTGCTTCTTTTCCTTCTTCGCTTCATCCAGTTCCCTGTTCAGGCCGGACATCCGCTCATCATATTCCTTCTTTGCGTACTGGTACTCCGATTCATCCAGCATCCCAAAAACAAAGTTCTCATACAAGCCCTGCCGCCTGACATTCGTTTTCGTAATCTCCTGCATCAGGTTACTGATACGGACATTGAAGGCTTCCAGACGGTTCCTCTCGCCGTTTCCACCCTTCAACCGCTCCATGACCTCTTCCATGTCAGCCGCCTGCTTCAGCTGTTCTTGTATGACAGCATACACGGCAGCCTCCACATCCGACGCATAGATATAATGGAGCGAACACCTTGTCCTGTGGGAATCGATATAACCGCCGCAGGTATAATTCCCATACATCTTTTTATGCTTCTTGGAATAGCCCCTTGTATAGCGCATATTCTTACCGCAATCAGCGCAGATGATCTTCCCCTTGAACCGGTTCACGATGCCTTCCCGGTTCTTCGCGTTCGCTTCATATTTCTCATGCACGGTCTTCTTATTCTGTTCAAAGATGTCCTGTACCTTGTCAAACAGTTCCTTGCTGACGATAGGCTCATGCATCCCTTCCAGGATGCGCCATTCCTCTTTCGGTGCCCGGTGCATCCGTATCCCCTCATAAAGCGACTTCTGGATTTTCCCATAAACCAGAGCCCCGGTATAGACTGGATTGGTAAGGATATCGATCAGCGTCCGGCCGCCCCATACAGTATGCTTATATTTCTCGGCGTGCCAGATGCCAAGCTCGATCTTACGCCTTGCAGGCGTCACCGCACCCATCTCATTCAGCCGTCTCGCCATTTCCGCATGGCTCACTCCCTCAGCCTTCCACTCAAACAACATCCTGATATATGGAGCGACTTTTTCATCCACGTCATAGCGGAACTGTCTTTCCTTCGACTTGATATAACCATAGGGCGGATTCCCCGGAAGGAAATCCCCCGTTTCCTGCCGCTGCCTAAATGATGTGATGATCTTACGGCTGATATCCTTCGCGTAAACATCGTTGACCATATTCTTCAGCGGTATCATTAGCGCGCTTTCCGCGTCATCACAGGTGAAGCTGTCAAAGTTATCCGTAATGGATATGAACCTAACGCCCAGGAACGGGAATATCTTTTCCAGATAGTTCCCGGTCTCGATATAATCACGCCCAAAGCGGGACAGGTCTTTCACCACAATGCAGTCCACCTTCCCAGACTTCACATCATCCATCAGCCTTGTAAACTCCAGGCGGTCAAACTTCCATCCCTTTTCTCCGTTATCCGAATAGATGCCGTAAAGGTTCAGATACGGCCTTGCTTCCACATATTCGCGGCAGATACCCGTCTGGTTCTCTATGGAATCCCCGGCATCATCCTTGCCGCTGTTCTTAATGGAAAGCCTCACATATATCGCCGTGGAAAAAGTCCTTACCGCAGTATCCACTGGTGCTTTCATGCTCTGCGCCGTGTTCTTCCTGCTCTTCCTCGCCATAATGCCACCCCCTTACATCGCCGCTTCCAGCATATCGGAAGGAAACGCACTGACCATTTTCAGCGTTTTCTCAAAGTCCGGCATATAGCGGAATTTCACCACGATACGCTTATCATCATAGATACAGATCTCTTCGATCAGATCCACCACGGCTTTCCTGTCGATTTCCGTCAGGTTCCTGTATTTCAGGAATACTTCCGTCCATGACTGTTCTGACGCGTTCCGGCTGACCGCATCCTCACGCTCCTGTTCCAGATGCCTTATCGCCTTCTCCGCTTCCGCGATCTTTTCCGAATAGGTTTTCTTGAACATGAAATATTCGTCCTGGTTGATCAGCCCGTCCTGCAGGTTGTCGTAAAGCTTCATCTTGAACCCCTGGTTGCGTTCCACATCTTCCTTCAGCTTCACGATCTGCACATCATAATTCACAACATTCCGCTGATCTTCTGGCAATGACTCAAGCGTCTCCATCATCCGTTTTAGATCCGCCACGACCTTGACATGTCCCTGCATCGCTGTCAGTACCCCGTCAAACAGTTCCTCTTCACGGATACTGTGGGGCTTGCAGTCATTCCTTGCCTTATGCCCTGAGCAGACATAATAGAAATACTTCTTCCCGCCGCTCACGGCGCTTTTACGGATCATGTTCTGCCCGCAGTCGGCGCATACCAGATAACCGGACAACGGATACACCCTGCCGCGCTCCGGTCCCCTGCGGACATCCTTCTTCAAAAGCTCCTGCGTCACACGGAAGGTATCCTCATCAATGATCGCTTCATGCGACTGCTCCACCCGGATCCATTCCGATTCATCCTTTTTCATGAACTTCTTCACCTTGTAATTCGGCGTGCTCACCTTGCCCTGGACAAGAACGCCGGTATAGATCTCGTTCGTGAGTATCCTGCTCACACTCGACCATGACCAGACAGCCTTCCTATTCGCCCGGAAATTGGTCTGTACTTTCATGCCAAGTGACAGCTTGTATTCCATAGGGCAGAGGACGCCCTGAGCATTCAGCCGCTCCGCGATATCGCCCTGGCTCAATCCTTCCAGTTTCCACCGGAATATCGCCCGTACCACCTCGGAAGCGAAGGTGTCCACGACCAGCTTGTTATGGTCTTCCGAATCCTTCAGGTACCCATAAACGGCAAAAGCGCCGATGAACTCCCCCTTCTTCCTCTTGATGTCAAGCTGCGTCCTGATCTTCACCGAAATATCCTTGCAGTAAGCGTCATTGATCAGATTTTTGAACGGTATGATCAGGGAATCCGACTGGTTCTGATCCTTACTGTCATAGCTGTCGTTGATCGCAATGAACCGCACCCCGATGAACGGAAACACCCTTTCAATATAGTTCCCGGCTTCAATATAGTTTCTGCCGAAACGGGACAGGTCTTTCACGATCACGCAGTCCACCTGTCCGGCACGGATCTCGTCCATCATTTCCTTGAAGCCCGGACGCTCAAAATTGACACCGCTGTACCCGTCATCAGTCTTCTCGGAAACCACCTCTATCTCAGGATGGTTCTTTATGAAATCCCTGATCAGGGCCTTCTGGTTCCCGATGCTGTCACTCTCCGGCTTGTCGCCGTCATCCTTGGACAGCCTTGTATAAATGCACGCCTTATATTTTTCCTTTGAACTAAACATAGCCAACCTCCTTCTGACCGCACGTATATGTGACCGTCAAAAGAAGCCTGGCTTCCAGACCTTATCCGTATGTTTTTTGACCTGTCAAATATCCTAACGCGGATTTTCCTTCTTGTCAGCGCCCTTTTTTATTTATTTCTGAAATAATGCTCCAGCCGGTCATCCAGCGTCACATCCGTATCCGCGAAGGTCGTCTTCACGACCACATTTCCAACCTTGAAGCAGTACGGATTCCTGATCTGCCGCAAGAAGCTCTTGATCCTCTCTTCCTTCGGGGCGTCCTGTTCGATCACCACATCCCGGATGTCCACCAGTTCGTCCCTGCTCACAGTCCTTATATCCACAGCCTTCATTTCTTCAACAGTCATATGGCACCTCCATCTCAATATTGGAGACAGAGCCAAAAGAAAAAGGATCCTCTCTGCCGGATGCGGCTCTACCTCTCACATCCCAGTCAAAGAAAATCCGATGTTTCAAACCCCTCCAAACAAAAAATACGGCCAGCAGAGAACAAATCTCCACTGACCGTCATCCTTAAACTCTCTTGACGAAATCCAAGCTCACCCATCCAGTCCCACTCTTCAGCCTTCCCCATCCTGCTTTAGAACCCTGACCGGCTTTCACATCTATGATCGTGTACACACCCGGCGGACAAAACTGAACCCTGGCGAAATTGGTTCCGGCCCCGCTTCTGATATTTAAATCAGAAATACTAACCTTCACCAAAAACGGCACTTTCACCGCAGGCTCCACAGCCTTCGGTTCATATACAACCTTGCCATCAGCATCAAACACTTTATACCCCAGATTCTGATCCGCGCACTTCTTCGCATTTTCCAGAATCTTATAAGCTCCCTTCTGCGTCCTGCTGTCAGCCCAAGTCTTCCTGACACGATACCACCAGATCACCCCGCCGCCGGAATCCTTTGCGTCATACTGAGTCAGACTCCACTTCTCGATAATGGAGCAAAGCCTCTCCACATAATCAAGGCTTGTGGCATAACCGCCGTCCCTGATAATATAGACAGACTTCTTATAATCGGTACATCCCTTTAGCCCGTCATATCTGAGTTTCTTCCCGTTCATCGCACCAAACAGATATGCGGAATGGTCAGCAATCGAATCCTCAATGCAGGAATACTTACGGAAATCCGCCGTGATCGTCTCATAGCTGCCGTCAGCATTCTGTTCCTGCGTCTTCTTCGTATAAACAGACTTTCCATCCCATGCAGATCCGCTCCAACTATTCCCTGACAAAGATTTCTTCATCCCGAAAAGGTTGTTGGCATTCTGTGCCAACTCGCTCTTGCCATATCCGGATTCCAGAATAAACTGAGCCAAAGAAACCGATGCCAGGATACCGCTCTTTTTCTGGTCGGCAGTAAACAGTTCACCGACCTTCTTAATCGTATCCGTCTCAGATAGATCCTTCAGCACGGAAGCCTGCATTCCTTTTGAGCCGATACCGCCACCGGAATCTGAAGCGCCGACCAGCTTCTTTGTCACCTTCTCCGCCAGATCGCCCATCCTCGCATACATCCAATTTCCCGGACAGCTTTTATTGGCAAACCATCTGTGAACCGTCAGGATCATCTCCCCGCTTTTCGGGGAATAATTCAGTGCTTTATCCTTATCCCCAAACCATATCAGCTTATTCTTCCCATTCCTCCTGCAGATATCTATGCAAAGTTCTATCAGCTTCCGGTACACTGCATCCCGGAAAGCATACGGCTCCGCGCTGTCGGAAGCGCACTCGATCGTCACCGCCCTCTGGTCATTGGCGTTGCTGGAAGAGCACCACGAACGGTTCTTCTCTTCCACATACAATCCAACGCGCCCGTCCTTGTCGATGCCGTAATTGCTGGATGCCTGCGTGTTGCTCTTTACGAACCAATCCCCAAGTCCTTCCGCCGTACACTGGCCAACCACGCAATGAGGCGTGATACGGTCAATCGCCATTGTCCTCTGCCCGGAATGGTTCGGAGAGAGCCTCGTATAAGCCACCATGGAACTATTCGTACATCCCATTATTCCTCACCATCCTTTTCATCTTCCTTCTCCGCCCTGTCATGGAGCTGCTCCAAAACCCTGTGCAACTTCGCAGGAATCGGCAGCCCCAGATACGCTGCATTCTCCACCAGAGAAAGCCCTTCATTGGAGATATAGAAGAAAATGACCGCCGTCCTCAGCACGCCCGTCTCTCCGAAGATCTGTGTATCCAGCAGATGCCCCACGCCAACCAGCGCAAAAATCAGCACCTTCCGGCAAATCCCCTTGAATCCCACGGCGCTCGACAGCTTCTTATCCGCTGCTGCACACATGACACCTGTGATATAATCCAGCACCACAAAAGCCAGAAGCGCATACAGAAGCCCGTCACATCCTCCCAAAAAGTAACCAAGCCATCCCCCGACAGCCGCAAACACCATCTGAACCACATTCCAAAACTCTTTCATCGCCATGCCCTCCTTAAGCATTAAAACAGGCGGCTCCCTGTCCGGGAAAACCGCCGCCAAAAAGTTCCTGTTTACTTGTTATCATCACACGCCCGAACCCTCTTCCTGCTCCGTCAGCGTGTAAGTGATCTTCATTGTCTTATCCACATTCTTCACGATCGCCTGCGACAGATTGTTGATACTGGCCAGATACGGCATTAGCAGCCACGTGGTATGGCAGTCAGTCCCATAATTGCCCCCAAATCCTGTAAGGAACTCCTTGTACTGGAATATAGGCATTCCGATATAAGGGAACCTCGAAGCCCCCGCCAGCTGCACCACCGCATCATCCGCCTTGATAAGGAAGTCATAGCCGATGATAAAGTCATTGACCATCACCATATAGGTCTGGCTCGTGGAAGCCCCGGAAAGCGTCCTGTAGGCCGATTCAAACCCAAGCGGTATCAGCGTAATATCTGTGACGTTGCCAAGGTTTATCTTATAAACGCCCGTCTTCTCATAGCCCATCAGGTAAAGATAGCCATTCCTGACCACGCCCCTGACCGCCCTGTTCACATAGGTATCTATCTTAAACGAACCAATGGCCTGCAGATGCGCATTAGCCAGCGTCCAGGTACCCTCGGTAAAGGTCAGGTCGCCCTTATTGATCTTGATCCACTTCATCACCGCATCGCCGGATGAATTCGCCGAATTGGAAAATCCGTACCAGTACCCGTCATGCCCGTCCAGGAAATCACCGTAAGGCGTATACCCTGTCGTAAATGAAAAAGTGCTGCAATGGAGGGTATCCTGTTCTAGCACCGTACAGACCGTATCATCCAGCCTGTCATTGAGCCCCAGGGAGAACACCGGGAATCTCAGCTTACTGACAATCACCGACGAATCCACGAACCTCAGCGAATACATCACATTATTCTCAAAATCCACCTCCACGGCAGAATACAAAAGTGCCAGTTCATCATCCGACTGTGTCTCAAGCCTCGTCTCCCTCACCTTCAGGTACCCGCTTGAAGAATCAACGCCATTGCCGAATACCGCCTTCCCCCCAAGCGCAGATGTCAGCGCTACCGCTGCAATGGTTCCATTCCCCTGCGACGGCGTGAACTCCCAGACAAACTTATATCCATCCTCCAGTGCCTTGCTCTCCGTTAGGTTCAGGCTCCCCCTTGCGGTGTCCGCCGTGGCGTTTACATCATTGGAAGCATACGCCACCGGCAGATTTGCGGAAGACGGATAGATATTATCCGCATCCTCCGTAAGCGCCGTACCATAAAGCAGGATCCCGCCTATCATGTTCGGACAGATCGGCAGTAACACATCATTCCAGAGCAGCATATCGTCATACTCCCCGGATACCTTGTAAAACACCCCCATCGGATTCAAGCCCAGCAGATGGTTCACCGCATTCGTGACCATGTTCTCTTCCCGGATGGTCTCCACCGTACCCGTATCCTCATCGGCCAGTTCAATGACCATTTCACCATGTAATACCATAAAGCCCTCCTAACTCACTGAATTACTGCCGTCCACATCAACCGGCATCGCAAACGCCCCCAAAGCCGTCCTTCCGATAACCACATCGCTGTAATTTCTCTGCACAAGCTCATCAATCTTGAACGCCACATGATCAACAATCTGCCTAACCCACAGGCCGCCGCTGATACCAGTTCTCCCGATATAATCTTCAACCGTGATCGTACCGTCCCATGCTGCACTTGCACCCATGCTCTGGCCGGAAACAGAAGCCACACACCAGCCCGTATCTACATCAGCCGTACCGCCGCTCACCCTCATATAGACATTGAAAGTGTTCGTATAATTGGCAATCACATTCTCAATCGGATAATACAAAAGGACCGTATGTTTCCCGGAATGCCAGGTCTCCACAGGCTGGTGGATCGATATGATTTCATCATTGAATTCAAAGGTAAAAGTAATGACCGCCTGCCCGTCTTCCGTCCAGCTTACCGGAAGCGAAACCGCGACCGTCTGCTCTTCCGTATTGCCTACAACCCCGGGCATATCCGGATCCGCAGGTTCAGGCTCATCCACCGCCACAGACGGGATCACCACATTCCCCGCCGCCGCAGCCGTTCTCGTGACAGAATCCGCATCAACATCCACGATCACCTGCCCGAAGAACTGCGCATGATTGTCCTCCGAAGTCGCAAATTCAATGGAAATGATTTTCGTATCCACATCCGCCACCGTAAAGGCAGAAGCATTCGTGAAGGTATGGATTCCAATCTTTCCTGCCTCAATCTGCGAAAGCAGCCCGGAGATATTCTTATCATTCTTCGACTTTGCCTGGGCCAGCCTCGGATTCTTCCCGACACACTTGATCGTCTGCCTGCCGCCAATCTTAACGCCGTTTGATGTAATACAGGCAATCTTAGTAGAGTCTGCCTGTCCGCCCGAAAACGAAAGAATATCTCCCACATCCAGAGCCGGATTCCCGATGGTATCCGAATCAAACGGCACGTAATCCACAACCGACAGGTCAGCCAGGATATTCCGGCAGAGCTGTTCCCTGGTCTCATCCAGGCCAAACTGCAGAAGCGGATTTACACCCAGATTCATAGTCAGCCCATCATCAGGATCCAGCGCATAATACTCCGCTGTCTGCGTTCTCAGATTAGTGGAACTGACCGCCGTGTACCTCGTGATAAAATCTGAAAAGCTGGATGTAAACCTGTGTTTCCTCTCCACGGTCAATACCGGCTGGTTCCCGTATTTCCGCAGCTCTAGTTGCCCGGAACGGTTTATCACGAAAAAGCCTCCCAGCACCTGCCCCACATAGAACAGGACATCCCGGTAGGTCTCAATATCATTATCAGAGTAAATGGACAAATTTGTGCTCCCGTTTGGCAGTACCTCTATCGTTTCCCTTGTCTGTGCCAGCTCCACCCTACAGGCGGAAGCGCACAGGTTCATGAAATCAAAAGCATTTCCCACCGCCTCAAAGCCATTGAACGCTTTCTCAAACCTGACCATGTAATCATAGGCCTTGATCTCCAGGCACTTCGCTTTCCGGTTCGCCTCGGAGACCTCGAAGATCCCCATCGGGACTTCTTCATAAGCGCCGCCCGCCACCTGCAGATGATAGGAGAGAGTAACAACGGCATCCTCCAGCGTGTACCGGTCAATGTCAGAAAAAAGCGATATCCCCATCTCCGCGGCATACACCGTTCCAAGTTCAATTTCCGTACTTCCGCAGCACTGGCTTGTGATATACCCGCTGCCTTTGCTCATGTGAGATAAAGAAGTAAAAGAAGTGTAAAAAATTTTGCCGTTCCCTGTCCGGCTGACTGCCGGACGGGTCGGGCTTTAGTCGGGCAATTCTACCTTGCCGACAAAAGAGTAATAGATTTCGATTTCCTGTCTGCGGAGCTTCCCCCGGCGTTTCCCGTCAAGGGCTTCCGATTCGTGGATTACGATTTTCTCCACAAACTCCCGCAACAGGGTAGGGGTGAGTTCCTCAAAGCTGGTGTACTTGCGTACCACTTTCATAAACTTTTCAGCGTTTGCCGTGGCTTCCAGCGTCTTAGAAAGCTCGCTCTGCAAGGCGGCGGCTTTCTCTTTCAGTTCCTTTTGCTCGGCTTCGTAGTCTGCCGAAAGCTCCGTGAAACGCTCGTCCGATATGCGCCCGGTCACGCTGTCCTCATACAGCCGCTTGAAGATAGCGGAGAGTTCCGCAATCCGTTTTTCTGCCGCTTCCAGCTCTTTCTTCCTTGCGGCGTTCCGGCGTTTGCTCCCGTCCTCGGTCTGCTCGGTCAACAGCTTCATAAACCGGGCTTCGTGCTTGGCGGCGTAGCTGGTGACTTTCCGTAGGTTCTCGGTCACTCCGGCGGTCAA
>CAJTMB010000012.1 GCA_910577105.1 uncultured Lachnospiraceae bacterium
TGTTCAAATCCGGGAGAATCCTCTGCAATAACTCTTTGCACAGTTCCGGATTCTGCATGACCTTGCCAAACAGGAAATCATTGGATATGCTTAATTCTTCCCATGTTGTCTGCTTTGTTTCCATGTCTCCCATTTTATCCACCTGCTTTCTTCCAAACAAATCACTGCCGGAAAATGTGTATTTTTCTAAATCCCTATTATCTATTTCTATTATACACAGACTTCCGGCAAATTACAATAAGTGGAGAACCTGTCTCTTGGAATTTTTGCTCTTAATCTTTTAAAATAACCAGCTTATTCTGGTAACACTCCACAGACACGCTGCAGCCAATCTCAAAGCCCCACTGCTCCACCCAGTTCCCCTGCAGGATAATCTGCGGCACATTTTTCCCACTCCTTGTTGTAAATGAGTATGCTTTCATCCTCCGGGTAGCCACAGTATAACCCAAAACCTCCTCTGCCACCATACAGTTATTTAACTGAAATCTTTCCATGACCTGGAACATTCTTGACAGCATGGTTTCTTTTCCAAATCTGCACGTTTCCGTGAAATCAGGACTTTTCAGGCCGTTCATGCTATTCTGAACTTCCTGAAACAAGACCTGTCTGTTCTGACGGATAAATCCTGACAACATCCACAGATTATTCATTCCATATAAAGTATCCAAGACTGAATAAAATTCTGCTTTTGTCAGGCTATGGGTGGAATAATAATCGGAAAAATCTTTATCCTTTGCCATCATCAGGAACCTTATTTTTTCCACAAACTCCCTCTGCTCCAGCTCCGATTTTAAATTTTCATATTCTGCCGCAATATACCGGTTCAAATTGTTTTTCATCACCTTTTCATCCTTCTTTCTGGTTAAATTTATTTATGATAACACAAGCTCCAAATCCATGGTCTTAATACCCAGTTCCCGAAACATAAAAACAGACGGCGCACCGTCTGGTGGTGTGCCGCCATAGCCCTGTAGAAACTGAATCAGCTCATCTGATAGCTTCAATTTAATGGAATCAATGTTCCGGTACTGGTCGATTGTAATCTCTGAAATCAAAAGATGTAACAGACGTTTCCGAATGGTACGGTCAATGTCGCTGGACAAAATCCTGCTGAAATTTTTTAATATCTCCCGGATGGTTTCTTTGGGAATTTCTTTTTTCCCTTCTTCCAGAATCACCATGGATGTTTCCGTCTGTTTTTCTCGAAGTTCACATAGCTGCCGGTTTAATTCCTCCCTGCGTGTTAAAAATTCCTCCCTGGAAATCTCGCTGTCTTCGTAAAGTTCATGGTTTCTCTGTTGGCGAACCTTGATTTTTTCTAGGCTCTTTTCCTGGACTCCCCGTTCCTTTATGGCGTTTTCCTTTAAGATTCTATGCTCCCGGTTAACTCTGCCCACAACCTCTTTAAAGAATTTCTCGTCGCTTAACAGTTTATCCAGTTGATTGTACACAAACGTGTTCGCTTTTTCTACCCGGACCATATTGCTGTGGCATACGGTGGTTCCTTTATTTTTCCAGTTCCCACAGGCGTAATAGGTAAGCTTCTGTTTGCTGCCGTCTTTGTTTCGGTTCGTTGTCCTGGAAATCACCATGCCTGCGCCACATTGAGGGCATTTTAGGATACCTGTCAGCGGATATTCCCCGTCGTAGATTCTGGCTGGCTTTCCATTCTTCTGCGAAATCATAAACTGAACCTGTTCCCATAACTCCTCTGATATGATTGCTTCATGTTTTCCGTCTGCAACAATAGGATTGGGATTGATATTGTTCCTTCGTTTTTCATTCCAGTCTCTCCTTACGTCATAACGCACCTTCCCAATATATACCGGATTTGTGAGAATTGATTTTATCTGTGCCACTGAAAAAGCGTTATCCAACTTAGTTCGATAGCCTTCCCTGTTAATCCGTCCCACAATAGCCTTGTATCCCTTTCCGGAAGCATAGAGCTGGAACATAAGGCGCACTGCCTCCGCCTCTCGTTCCACCACCTCCAGTCTTGACTTTCTTCTTCCATGGTTTTCCGTACCCTCCATTGTCACCCAGCAATATCCAAATGGTGGAATCCCACCGCACCATTCCCCGGACATGGCTTTTGCTCTCATGCCCATTTTAACATTCTGGGCAATGGTATTTCGTTCAAATTCGCCAACCAACGCCATCATCTGAAACTGCATTTTCCCGGCTGGCGTGCTGGACTCAAAAGGTTCTGAATAAGATTGGTAGCCAATTCCATATTTCTCTAACGTTTCTACAATTTTAATGGCATCTGATAATTTCCGGCTAATTCGGTTTATCTTCCAGCTCATGACCAGATGGAACTTCTTTTTAGAGGCGTCCTCCAAAAGCTGCTGCATGGCCGGTCGGTGGCGAATATCCTTTCCACTGATTCCGGCGTCTTCATAAACCATTGCCACTTCATAATTCTTCTGCTGGCAATATTCACGGATTAAACGCTGCTGTTCCTCAAGAGAATACCCTTCCTCTGCCTGTTCCTGTGTTGATACACGACAATAAATTGCTACTTTTTTTATCATTGTGTCAGACATTTGTTGTCCCTGCCTTTCTATCTTATATTTCAAATCTATAATATATATTCTATCTATCCTTCCAGACCAGGAGCCTGAAACTCCCAGTCTGTATTTTTCTTATGTAATTACGATTCCTTCTCTTTTAAATAGAACTCAACAATAAGCTGTGACAGGATTGACATAAGCGTTTCCAGCCATTCCTCTTGTTTTAACTCATTCATCTTCCAGATTCCTCCAATATACAGGCATGATTTTTTTAAGCGGGACAATAAAGACGGTAAGGACGGTTTTTTATCAAAAAAAATTTTATATATTAAGTAATGCTCTTTTTTATCAATAGACTTCTCTACCTTTTTTCTCTTTTTTATCGTCCTTACTGTCCTTATCGTCTTATTCTGTATTCTCTCTGCTGATTTTTACAAAACGTTTTCCGTTGTTTTTCCCTATCTCCACGGAAATCCCAACATTGTGCAGTCCGGTCTCCAGTTCTTTTAATCTCCTTGATAAGTGGTTCGCCTGTTTGATTTTATTGCTGGCATACACTCCTTTTTCATAGAGCATTTCAGACAATTCTGCGCTTAGTTCGCTCATTGCTCCTTCAAAATTCCCGGATTCCTCCAGATAATCCATGACTGCCCCGGCAACCTCATCTTCTTCCAAAAGCTCCTCGTTCAGACGAGTACGGTTTTTCTGATATGCCTCTAAAAATTTCTCCTGTCCATACCCCATAGCCTCTGCTACGGCACACCCCCATTTTAAAAAATCAAGAAGTCGGTCGTCTATATTTACTTCTATCAAAGGCTCAATTTCCATAGCTCTGGAAAGACACTCAAACATTCTATAAAGGATACAAGGCTTATCCGCTTCAAATTCTTCCATGACGTCTTTTTTGCTCCTGCGTTTTTCTGATGATATGGCTTTCATATTCAGAAATACACAGCGGTCAAGGAAATCGGAACGGTCGGAAAGCAGATGGATTCCATTCATATACACAACAGACTTTATATTAATCTCGCACAATTCGCTGTCTGAATACTTCTTTCTCTTAACCGCTGTTGCCCCCGTCACTACCTGGCAGAAAATATTTGCCTGACTTTTTGTAATGGAATCCATGTTGTCCAGACAGACAATATCCTGTGATTCCAGAAGAAGCAGAAAGTCCTCCTCATTTTTCGGCATGACCGTTACATTGTTGCTGGATATATCCAGACAGCGTTTATCCATTTCCATGGAAGTGGTCTTTGAGGAGCCTTTGCCGCCTTTGTAGATAACGATAGGCTGCTCAATCCCTGTTATGAGCCTGACAACCAATATAACGTTATGGAGAATTCGGTCTGACTTACTGGCAAAATGGTAATATTTACTCATCAGTTTCCTAAACGATTCCCCTTTTTGCGGCATAGGCTGTGGGCGTAAGGTTTTTCTTGTTATCAACCTGACCGGCGGCTCATTGCAGTATTTCGTTCCCGACTCGTCAACACAAAGCACTGCGGAATCTTCGTTCGCCAGGTTATAATACAGGCGGCCCTCATGGAAAGCAAACCGATTGTATACCGGATATTCCTTTCCCTGGCAGTGCGCTTTTGCCACAAGAGTTTCCATGACTGCCTGAATCATATCATTCCGACTGCCCCGGTTGTAGGTCTGATAATACAAATTCCTCAGCCACATCTGGTAATATTCCGATTTAAGCGGATAATTCACAAAACTGCCCTTGTTTGGAATCTGGATAAAAGCCTCCCCTTCTGTGCTTCGGAACGGAATATGACCCTGCTCCTCTATCAGTCTTAAAAGAACATCCACCGGGCTTTCTTTTTCTGCTGACGGAAGATTCTCTGTCTTTGCTTTTTTCACTGACGGCATAGGCTTCTCACCCTCCAGCATACGCCAGAGGGTTTCCCAGTTTTCTTCCTTACAGCTATCATGGTGACAGCCAGCCGCAATCCCACCATCATCAAACTGTATGACATAAGCCCCATTGTCCTTGGAATGTTCCTGATTCCATGGGCAGGACTCCAAAACATAGCACATGCCATTCTCTACCTGCTTTTCCCTTGCGACGAGAATCTCATGGGATTCCAGCCATAAACGCAAATCAAACTCCATCTTGCTCCCTGATATGCTTCTGGCAGGCTCACGTTTCTCATTTCTATTCACTGTTTTCTTTTTATTCCCTTTCTCCACACACTGCGCCGCAATCTGCTGTAACAGCTCAATCGCTACCGGCACTCGTTTCTTTGGTGCATACAGGATTTTGGAACGCCTGTGTGGACGTTCTTCTGTGGAGTCTCCCTTGCAGGAAACTGTACCATAAAGCTTTGTAATTCTGGCCGCATTATAGGTTGTTGTATCGACCTTTACCTGCTCTGTAGAAAACCTTGAATCCAATGCGCCAAGAAAGCCCTTTGCCAGACTTGTCATTTCCGGTGTATTGGGAAGTTCCACAGGATATAAAAGATGAAAGCCGTTTCCGCTTAATGCGGTTACAGGCTCCGGGAATCCACAGTCTGTTAAATAACCCTGAATTTTCCTTCCCAATTCCTCAGACAGCTTTAACTCCTGCTCTGTGCTGGAGATTCCGGCCGGACGTTCCGGGTCTAAGTCAATGAGAATCCATCTACGGCAGCGGATTTCCTTGTCGCTGGTTGTATTCTTCGCATAATTCTTTAGATGGTTCTTGCCTCTGGCCTCGATTCCTTCGCTTAAAGCGTTCATTGTGATGTAAATATTGTACTGCCCGTCATAACGCTGGATATGCTCAATCAGCTTATCTACATCATTGTAATAGCCTGAAAGAGTCCCTTGTTTGGTGTTTAATATTCTAACTTCTGTAAATACTCCTGACTCTATCAGGGTTTCAAATGTTTTTCTCACTTCGCTGTGAAGTATATTAGAATCTTTCATTATTTTCCTCCTGTTATTTTTTGTAGCTTTATTTTACAGCCTCCAAAGGCATAATACTCTACCCAAAAATCACTTTTTTATAGAAAAAAGGGGAAGGTTTGACTAACACGTTCTTTATTGTTCTTTATTCCATGTCATTTAACATTTAATTCTCATCTCAGAACAATACATTATAGCACCATTAACAATTTATCCATTTTTAAGGAGGAAGATTGAAGATGAACAATCCAAATGTAAAATTTATAAGTAAGGAAAAACTTCTTAACAGCCCAGAAATTTACCATAAAGTTAATAGTAGCAAAACTGCAGATGAAGGCTGCAATAATAAATGGAAACAAAGTTTATTCCAGTTGTTTTTTGAAATCACAAAAAAAGATAATGACAATTTATCCTTTTTACAGCCCCCTGGAAAATTCCGCTATCAATGCCCACCATATTTTTGTAACATTTTTATCTTAACTGCCAATTATTATACTTCAGATAAAATTACCTATAATAAAATCAGAAACGTTTTAAAATATTATGACTCTTCATCGATTCAGGATGTGGAGTTTTTTTTCGCCCAGATTATTCATGCCGGAATTTCTGACCTTCCATCGGCACAGCAAATGCGCATACTCCAGATTCGCAGTATTCTTTTAAAGCTATGTACACTTAGCACAAGAAGCAATTTGCCATACATAATGAAAATGAAGCATATCGATTTTAAAAAATTAGCAAAAGAATTATTTCTATATATCTTAGATGAGAACAAAGAATCCATTGACTTTGACAATCTCAAGGTTTTTAAAAGTATAGATGATTTTGATACCAAATTAAATTTATGGTAATATTTTAAATCAACAAAAAAAGAATATGTGTTGATTGACCGCCAATCACCACATATTCTTTTTTGCCCCTACTTTCTCCGTGTTCTGCCGCTCTGCTTCGCACACTTTGACGCTGTATAGATGGAAATTCCCAGTCCAACGCCTGCTGTCACGGATTCAATAATAACGGTGGATGCTATGGTACTTCCCACAGCCGCTAAAAATCCTAAAATCATGCTTCGACTCCTTTCCGGTAAATCAATATGATTCCATAGTCATTGTTTGTAAGATACAGGGCTTCTACCCAGTCTGTGCCGCCGACCGTGACCGTATCAAGATATTCATACATAGATTCCTGGATATAATGCTTCTCCAGTATCTGTCGGTAGGCTTTCTTTGCGGCTTCATCCAGTTTCGGGATAACAGCGCAGAAGCCGCCCATACCGCCCTGCACATCTCTGTCCGCTCCATAATTGCTGTCCAGTATGGCAACCTGTGAAGCAAGGTATTCCAGTATCTTTTCCGGCAGATACGTTTGCAGAACCGGATAAGTTTCCCAGTAGTCCTGTTCCGTTCCAATATAATAATAATCCTTCTCCCTGTTCGATTCCTCTGGCATTGGCCTGAACCGGTTATTTTTGTCTTCTATATCTGATTCATTCACAAATCCATAGCCCATACAGAAATAACCTCCGTCGCCTTCTTCCTTCCCTGCGGCATAGAAAATCATTCCGTCTGATTCAAAAGGCAACCGGAATGACCTTACTTCCACAGTCCCCAAACGCATTGCTAATTCCTCATAGTTAGAGGGTGACAATATCTTTTCCATGCCCTTCCACTCTCCCGGTTCCAGGTCGTCCATGTCCCATAATTCTGTGGCTTTTCTCCATTCTTCCTTATGCTTCATCTTCTCCTGACTCCCAACATACCTTAAAAATGTTTCCCAGTCTTTAAATCTTATACCCGTCATATAATCCCTCCTAATTATGCCGTTCCTTTGGTTGATAAAGAATATAAATCCTCTGGCCGTTTACTTTCGCATAGGCTATGTACCAGTCGGCTTTCTTCCGGCAGCCACTTTTTACCTCTATAGTTCCCATATTCTCATCCAGCCACATCCGGCCTGGATACATACCAACGGCCTCCTCTATGCCATAATAATCATCTTCTATCTTATTCAGGCACAAAACCAAAAAGCCCTTTTTTCCAAGTTTCCCTGAATGGACAATGCGGAACATTCTGTGAATAACCTCTTTGGGAATTTCCCGTTTTCCTAAGCAGGAATTAATCTGCTTTAGCAGGTACAACTGGCTGATGTTCCTGATTCTCACCGTTTTTATCTGTTCCACCTGGAGCCTCCTCTTTTGCTTCTTTTTTCACTTCCTCAAATTGATATGGCCTTAATTTCCATTGTCCCGGATAATACCTACCAGCCATTAACGGATGTGTTGCCCTTAATCTTGTGTATTTTCCAGCTTCATCCACCAAATCCATGCTGCAGTCCTTGTAATCCTTTAAAAGTTCTTTTAAATAACGTTTTTCCTCTGACACAAATTTATTTCCGGTGAATGTATTTCCAAAGCCGATAAGGATTGTGTCAAATTTACGCTTTAACACATCCCGAAGATATGCCCGGTTTTCCCTGTTATTAGCAATCTCGGAGGGTTTCAGTTTCTTGCACAGGTCTGCATACAGGTTGCATATAGTAATCGTTGTGTAACCCATGGGCAGCAGATTATTTAAAATAAATGTGGTTGTGGTATCCAACACTTTTATATCCGTACTGGCCGGATTCAAGCCGATTACCAGAATTTTTTTCTGCTCTTTCTCTCCCTGAATCTGAAAAGTAAGCTCAAACCGCTTTTTTCTTGCTTTGTCGAAAATAGTTTTTCGTTCCATTACAAACTTATCTATTACGTTTTTCTCCATCTGACTGCTCCTTTGCATAAAAAATAAGGGTAATCAACTGTTACGCTGATTGCCCTTATTCCATTGTGTGGTTCTGTTGTCATGCGATTACATGCTCTAATGCCACCAGTACGCCTACTGTTATGACACATGCACTGATAAAGATTCCTGCCTGCATATATATCACCCCTTTCTAAAATGATTTCAGGGTAATAATATGTATTTCAAAATGTCATTAAGCCTTCACCCAAACATGCTGTTTCACATTTCCGTTTTTATCTTTTTTGCAAATTCCATTAGTCGGTTTTGCACTTTCCGAATTTGTTACAGCCGTTTTCCCACAATTTTTACATTTCCAACGCATGACCTTCACCTCCTTTCCAAATATTTATTTCTCTGTACTGACATACATATAAATTCTTTTATCCGAATTTCTTAACCATATATACAATGCCGGAAATTGCTGCCACCACCCAAAACAGTTCCCATAAAAATCCAATCACATAAGATAACAGCCATACAAGAACCACTATTCCGACGACTGCCGCAAGAATCAACAGTATCTTCTTCATGATTTCTCCTTTTGTCCGCAAGTTTATTTTTTGAACAGCTTTCCAAGCCCTTTTATCATATCCATTCCGCTTTTCGGGTTTAAGATTTTATCCTTCTGCTTTTCCAGATATTGAACTGCTTCGGCTGTATCCTCCTGGACTAACCCAAGTTTCGGCAATAGCTCCTCCATACCCTTTCTGACCTCCTCAATTTTTTCCAGAGATGAAGTGTCCGCTTTTTTCATTGCCTTTAACAGTCTGTCTTTTCCGGCCTGCTTGCGGTCTACTTTTTTCAGCAGTCCTGTCGTACAGAATTTTTTGTCAAAATCAGATAAGTACCCGTTTATCTTGTCTAAATACTTCTGCTTTAATTCCGACTGGAACTGTTCTTCAAACTCCGCTTTCTTTTCTAACAAATCAGCCTCATAGTCAAGCAACGACTCTGATGTAGGCGGCACAATTTCTCTAAAGAAAGACTGTATTTCCTGTAACTCTTTACGAGCAAAATCAGCAAAGTCTCTGGTAGAACAGACAACGCCATCCACTGTCCGGTACTGCAGGTCGAAGTCTTCTAACCTTTGATTGATATATTTCATACAATCCAGTTCGTCTGTAACAGGCAGACTTAAAGTCCCGCAATATTCAATCAGCTTCTCCTTTGCTTTTACGGAATTTTCTTCGGTTTCTCCCTGAATATCTTTTACATATCGGAGTGCCTGACGGTCTTTGGAATCCTGCAGGGCAACGCCATAATAATCTGCCAGTGTTCCCAGTTCTCCGCTTTCATCTCCAAATACGGAAAGCATATTTTCAAACAGTTCCAGATTGTATGGATTCAGTGCCAGAATTTCCTGATAGATTTGATTTACTTTCTCTTTTGGAACTGCGCCGCTTTTTATGTTGTTTAAAAGTCTTTGTGCTGTCGCTATATCATTTTCAGACGGAATACCCCAAAGCGTTTCCTGCCTTGCATCTGAAATAAATTTTATCAATACATGATGCAGAGCAAATGCCGCTTCAAAAACGCCCTTCTCAATAACTGTCCTTGTTTTCGTGTCTGCGAATATCTGTTTCAGTTCTGAATTTGCCACCATTTTGCTGACGGAATTTGCTCCGGCGTTCCATATACTGTGTCCTATACCTTCTGCAATGTTCATCATTCCCAGTTCTGCCTGATGTGCATAGTTGTCTACAACCGTACCGCCAAAACTGCCGCCTTCCCATCTGGCACGATTATTTTTCCGCTCCTGACGATATTGTTTCTGTGCCTCCAGGTCTTCATTTACAGAAATGATTTTATCACAGACAGAATCCGAAGCCTCATAAAAGGGATTCAGATATCCATGTTCATTTGCATACTGATAAATCGTGTCATAGTCCCAATCATAACGTTCAATACTGATAAGCTCTTTCTTGATTTCATCAATCACAGGACAGATACTCTTTTGAAAGTCAGAAGAAGATTTCCGCAGAATATCATCGCAATTCGTATAGCTGTCATAAAGAGCAGAAAACTGTGAAACAGCTTCTTTTGCCAGATTGCTGTATTTTCTCCGAAGAACCGTATATAGATTTCTCTCTTTCGGAATATTGACAGCCCCAACAGAACATGAATATTCCACGGAATGACTTTCCTTTTCCAACAACTCATTCATTAACATACTCAAATCTCCTTTATCTTTTTCCTGTAAACCTCTTACTTTATATTGAGCATATATATACCCCATATATAAATATACCATACAACTCTCAATCTTACAATTAAATTCTGGATAAAATATAATAAAAACCGGAGGTGCCGCCATGCCCAAGAAAGAAAATCCTTTACGCCAGCTTCCTGTCAGTTCAGATGGTTACGGCGATATAAAAATTCACTTAGCTGAAATATTAGAAGAAAAAAACATTTCTCTCAATCAGTTATCCTTTCGCACAGAAATGCAGAGAACACAATTAAGAAATTACAGAGATAACAAGATACAACGTCTGGATATTGATATTCTGAAACGCCTGTGTTATGTATTGGAGTGTAATCTGACTGATTTGATAGAATATATCCCGCCAGAAGAAACACAGACTCTGCAATAAAACCTACGTTGTAAGAACTTTATTGTCACGAACAGTAAAACCCCATGGAAACACACACTCCCATGGGGTTAAAATATAACTCTTATTCTCTTTTATTTCCAAGAACATCCGTTCCTTTTCGCCTTTACTTATGATATGGTTCCCCGTTGACAATCCGATACCCCCTGTATATCTGCTCACACAAAATAACCCTCATCAACTGATGCGGAAATGTCATATCAGAAAAACTCAGTTTTAAATCAGCCCGTCTGCTTACGGATTCGTGAAGGCCAAGGGAGCCGCCAATGACAAACTGGATGTGGCTTCTTCCGGATACGGCAGCCTGCCTTAGAACATCTGCAAATTCCTCCGAGGACATTTTTTTGCCCTGAATTTCCAGCGTAACGACAAAGGCTTCCTCCTTTATACGGGAAAGAAGCCTGTCACCTTCTTTTTTCTTGATTTGTTCCGTAAGCGCACGTCCTGCCCCGTCCGGGGTCATCTCGTCAGCAATTTCAAGCACTTCCGTTTTACAATACCGGGAAAGCCGTTTTAAGTATTCCTCCACGGCATCCCGGTAAAATTTTTCCTTTATTTTGCCTACGCAAAGAATGGATATTTTCATCATGACTGAGACTCTTCAAAAATATCTTCATAAATTTCATCCACAAAGCTGTCCAGAAAAGCTTCATCCAGATTCATAAACTGTCTTTGAATCATTTCTTTCATCAAAGTGGTTCTTTTAAAATATTTTTCTTCTTCGGATATATCGGAATCATGGTTTTCCGCCAACTTTTCATCAAGCTTTTCAGCGCTTAAATTCTCAAGACTCCATTTTTCTATCGTATTTTTTAAGGAATTTTCCGATTCCGCTTTTTTGGCAAAGAGGCGGTAGGATTTCATGGAGGTTACTCCCATTACGATAAAGAGGAGAAACAGCGCGCTCATAATGCCGTAAGTCATGTATTTGGACGTTCCGCTCAGATGAATGGGCAGAACCCCTGCAATACCCAGAACAACGGCAAGCATCCCCAGTATCCCCACAAGGAGGAGCGTGTATGCGGATGATTTATTGTCCTCCGCTTTAGTGGCACTGTTTTCATACGGCGTACTTTTGACGGGTTTTGCCTTCTCCACGTCATCTTCTTCAGCGGTTTCTTCCTCCAGTTTTTTTATGGCATTCTCTTTCCATTTTTGCTGGTAATATATACCAATCAGTTTTTCTGCCTTTGGGATATCCTTTTGGGCGACAAGAAGCTCATACACATTATCTTTGCCGTCAAAAGAAACCGCAACTTTGTCAATCTGACTGTATTGCAGAAATTCAGCCAGATTTTCTATTTCTTCTTTTTCACCGAAAATCAATTTCTCCCTTTCCGGCTCGTTATCTGTGATTAACTCGCAGCCGCAGTCGCTGCAAACGGTAATCCCTTCCCTGTACTCATTTTTACATTTCGGACAATATGGCATATACGATACCTCCCAAAAAGAAAAACCTTCTCTATTCTTTGTAATCCAGACAGGCGCGGCTGCAGGTAACGCTCCTGACAAATTTTCCTGCTTCCACATGCGCAGGGTGCGTCTGATATGCCTGCAACGCTTCCTCTGATTCATAGGTGCCAATTAAGGCAATGTCACGGTTGCTGGAAGCCATTTCATTCATCACCACCCGGATGGAGACCGTCCCCGGTACCAGTTCCCGAATCGGCTCCAGCAATGCCTTCATTTTTTCACCGGCGGCCTGCTTTTCTTCTGCCGTCATTTCCGGATTAAAATCCCACAATACAATATGTTTTACCATTCCTGCTCCTTTAGTCACCTATTTATTTTGCAGATAATCGTCAATACCCTTTGCGCCTGCTTTTCCTGCCCCCATTGCAAGAATTACGGTTGCGGCGCCTGTTACGGCATCTCCTCCTGCATAAACTCCTTCTTTAGTTGTCTTGCCGTTTTCCTCCTCGGCTACGATACACTGCCATTTGTTTGTTTCAAGTCCTTTTGTGGTAGAAGAAATCAGTGGATTGGGAGACGTCCCGAGTGACATGATGACCGTGTCCACCTCAATGACAAATTCTGAGTCCGGCACCTCCACCGGTCTTCTTCTTCCCGATTCATCGGGCGCGCCAAGTTCCATCCTGATGCACTTCATGCCGGTTACCCAGCCCTTTTCATCTTCCAGAATTGCAACGGGATTGGTCAGCAAATCAAAGATAATGCCTTCCTCTTTTGCATGGTGCACTTCTTCCACACGGGCGGGCAGTTCCTCTTCACTCCTGCGGTAAACGATATGTACCTCGGCTCCCAGCCTGAGCGCTGTCCTTGCCGCATCCATCGCCACGTTGCCGCCGCCTACGACTGCAACTTTTTTGCCCCGCATAATCGGTGTGTTAGCCTCCTCATCAAACGCTTTCATCAAGTTACTTCTGGTGAGGTATTCATTCGCGGAAAATACGCCGTTTGCATTTTCACCGGGAATGCCCATGAACTTGGGCAGTCCTGCCCCTGAGCCGATAAATACGGCGTCAAAGCCTTCTTCGCTCAAAAGTTCATCAATGGTAACGGATTTACCCACAACCACATTGGTTTCTATTTTAACGCCAAGAGACTTTACATTTTCAATTTCCTTTGCCACAACATCCTGTTTCGGCAGACGGAATTCGGGAATGCCGTATACCAGCACTCCGCCCGGCTCATGAAGCGCTTCAAAAATAGTCACTTCATAACCCATTTTAGCCAAATCGCCTGCACAGGTAAGTCCTGCCGGACCGGAACCGATAACAGCCACTTTCTTGCCGTTCTTTTCCTTTGCCCCTTCCGGCTTGATGCCGTTTTCCCTTGCCCAGTCAGCTACAAAGCGTTCCAGCTTGCCGATGGAAACCGGTTCCCCTTTGATGCCGCGGATACATTTGCCCTCACACTGGCTCTCCTGCGGGCAAACCCTGCCGCAGACGGCGGGAAGGGCGGATGCCTCGCTGATTACCTGATATGCGCTTTCCACATCCCCGGTTTTCACATGTCCTATAAATCCCGGAATGTCTATGGCAACCGGACAGCCCTTGATACACTGTGCATTTTTACAGCCAATGCAGCGTGCAGCCTCCTTCATTGCCTCTTCCTTATCATAACCCAAACAAACTTCTTCAAAATTTGTGGCACGCACTCCGGGCTCCTGTTCGCGTACCGGTACTTTTTTTAATATATCCATCTTTCTTGTCCTCCGTTTTCTTCTTGTCTACCGGCAGTTACCACAACCGCCATGATGGGTATTTCCTTCCTTTGCCTTTAAGAAAGCACGGCCTTCCGCCGTTTTATATATCTGCTGTCTTTGCATAGCCTCGTCAAAATTAACCTGATGGCCGTCAAATTCAGGTCCGTCTACACAGGCAAATTTCACCTTGCCGCCCACGCTGACACGGCAGGCCCCGCACATGCCGGTACCATCCACCATAATAGGGTTTAAACTTACAATCGTCGGTATATTTAACTCTTTTGTCATAAGACAGACAAACTTCATCATTATCATAGGACCGATTGCGACACAAGTGTCATAGTGTTTTCCCTCTGCAACCAAGTCTTTGATTGTCTGTGTTACCATACCGCTTCTTCCGTAAGAGCCGTCATCGGTGGTTACATAAAGATTGCCTGCAACCGCTTCCATTTCCTTTTCCAGAATCAATAAATCTTTTGTCTTTGCCCCGACAATCACATCTGCATCTATGCCATGCTCATGCAGCCATTTTACCTGCGGATAAACCGGAGCGGTTCCAACGCCTCCCGCAACAAAAAGCATCTTTTTCTCTTTTAATGCTTCCAAATCCTCTGAAACAAATTCCGAAGGGCATCCCAGCGGCCCTACAAAGTCACGGAAGCTGTCGCCGGCTTTCAAGGAAGCCATATCCTGCGTGGAGGCGCCTACAATCTGGAAAACAATGGTGATGGTCCCTTTTTCCCTGTTATAATCGCAGATGGTTAAGGGAATCCTCTCCCCGTCTTCATCCATCCTGGCAATAATAAATTGTCCCGGCTGACAGGACTTTGCAATCCTTGCCGCTTCCACTTCCATCAGAAAAATATTTGTTGTCAGTTCTTCTGCTTTTACAATTTTGTACATTTTATCCTCATTTCTGCGCAAATCAGCGCGAACTTTTATTTACACCGTCATTGCAGGGCTTCCAAAATATATTCATTGGATTCCCCCACGGACAGCTTATAATACTCCGGTGCATAAATATTCACCGCGTATGTGGTTCCTGTCCTGTTTGGTACACCGGAGGAATCTTCGTATATCTCAGCAATAATATAAAAGTCCCCCTGCATGGGAATGGACAAGGCATACTGGAATTCATATAAGTATCTGCCGTTTAAATCTCCAGTGGTTGTGCCTGATGCATCCCATATTTTTCCTGCGGCAATCATTTGGTCTATCAACCCGCTTACTGCCATTTCCACCGTGAATTCTGTATTTAATGTCAATTCATACTGCCTTGTTGTGCAGTCACCGAATACGCCTTCTTTACTGTAAGCAATAAATTTAAAAGTACTTTTTCCGAGCGGCATGGGTATCTTTCCGGTATAGACAGTTGACTGAACCGTCGGAATGCTTCCGTCTGTCGTATAATAGACGGTACAGTCCATGGGAATCTGTACCCTTATCATGGTCGGAATTGCATACTCACCGCTGTAGGTTTCCACCTCCGGCGCCGGAGGCTTTAAAACATCAATGTGATATGTTTTGGCAACCACTTCGCTTTGAATCCCATATTGATTGACAAACATGGTGGTAATGGTGTAGCTGCCTGTTTCGAGAAAAATCGGCGTCGTATAAACCATACTGTTTTCATTAGGAATCGTTCCGTCCAATGTATAATAAATGGTTCCCTGCATACTGGAAGTCAGCTTCAGGGGAATTACCTCGGCATAAGTTCCTTCTTTATAACTGAATTCCGGAGCCGTTGCCATATAACTCTGATACATGGTGCGTATGGTTTCACTTTCGGTATTCAAAAGAAGCGTATTAATGGAAGCGTAATCCTCTAATCTTTTGTATGCGCTGATAATTTTATTGTATGCCGCCTCCTCTTCCGCCTCACTGGCATAAGACATTTTCAGGACAGCATAAAGACAATTAATATTTTCCTCTTCCATGCCCAGTTGTTCATAAAGGTCTGCAAGCATAAAACGAAGCGGCATATTCCCTTCATCAAGTTCAATGGCCCTGAGATAATATGAAATGGCTTTTGAGGAATCTCCCGCCGCAATACAGGCATTTGCACGCATAACCTGATAACTGACGGAATTGTGCCGATGCGTCCGGACAATTATAACGCTTACTGCTGCAACTACGATGGCGGCAGCCGCTATACAGGCGGCAATGAGAAAACGTCCACGCCGTTTTGTACCGTCCGGCCTTTTCTCTTTTGTATTGTCAGGAACTTCTTCCAGAACATCCTCCACAATTCCCGAAAGTGTCTCATGCATACTGTATTCAATTTCAGGTTCATAGTCCGGAACAATATGTATTTCTTCTCCGCATTTTTCGCAGTAAAGATGTCCATCTTTCAATTCCGTCCCACATTTCGGACAATTCATACGGACTCCTAACCTTCCTGTATTTGTATGGATTCTACACAGTTATGCATAAGCATTGCTATTGTCATGGGGCCCACCCCGCCGGGAACCGGCGTAATGGCGCTGCAAATGGGCGCTACATCCTCATAATCCACATCCCCGCAGAGTTTTTTGTTTTCCATGCGGTGGATGCCGACATCAATCACAACGGCGCCTTCTTTAATATATTCTCTTGTAAACATTTTGGGCTTTCCAACGGCTGCAATCAGGATATCAGCCCTCTTTGTGACAGATTTCAAATCTTTGGTTTTGGAGTGCGCTACGGTAACGGTGCCGTTTTCCCGCAAAAGCAGCATCGCCATCGGTTTTCCGACAATGTTGCTCCTGCCGACAACTACACACTCTTTTCCTGCTATTTCAACGCCGCTCCTCTTTAACAGTTGGATAATGCCTGCCGGGGTACAGGACACAAAGCCCGGCTCTCCGATGCAAAGAGCTCCTACACTTGCCGGATGAAATCCATCCACGTCTTTTAGGGGATGAATGCTCCTAATAACTTTGTCTTCCTCAATGTGCTTCGGAAGCGGAAGCTGTACAAGTATACCGTTTACATCCGTCCTTTTGTTTAGTTCAGCAATCAGTTCCAAGAGTTCTGTTTCGGAAGTCGATTCCGGAAGTTCATACGCAAGGGAACGAATTCCGATATATTCACATGCCTTTTTTTTGTTTCCCACATAGACTGTGGAGGCGGCATCTTCCCCTACCTGAATCACTGCCAATGTCACTTCCCTGCCGGCATTTTTAAGAGCCTGTACTTTTCCTTTTAATTCTTCTTTTATCTGCGCGGAAATCGCCTTTCCGTCAATCACCTGTGTCATAGGTAATTCCTCCTCCATCCTGTCAAAACAGGCCCGTTATCGTTCCGTTTTCATCAACATCTATTTTATGTGCTGCCGGATTCCTGGACAATCCCGGCATGGTTACAATCGTTCCCGTCAGCACTACCACAAAACCGGCTCCGGCAGAAACATACACTTCCCTGATTCCCATATCAAACCCTTCCGGCCTTCCCAGTTTTTCAGGGTCATCCGAAAGAGAATACTGGTTTTTGGCCATACAGACAGGCAGTTTTCCAAATCCCAGAGCTTCCAGTTTTTGCAGCTGCTTTTCTGCGGCTGCAGAATAACTCACGCTGCCTGCACCGTAAATTTTTTTCGCCACCGTTTCTATTTTCTCTTTTAAGGAAACGTTATCCTCATACAAAACCTTAAAATGGCTTTCCTTTTTGTCTACTGTCTCCAATACCTTCTCTGCAAGGGCAAGTCCCCCTTCTCCGCCTTTTTCCCAGACTTCGGAAAGGGCAAATTCACATCCGCGCTCTTCGCAGAATTTTTTCACAAAAGCAATTTCCGCCTCCGTATCCGTCACAAAAGAATTTAGGGTTACCACAATGGGAACACCAAACAATTGCAGATTTTCTATATGTTTTTCCAGATTCACAATGCCTTTTTTCAGCGCCTCTAAGTTTTCCGCATTTAAATCGGCCTTTGCCACACCGCCGTTGTATTTTAATGCCCGGATGGTTGCCACCAGCACAACCGCATCCGGATGAAGACCTGCAATCCGGCACTTAATGTCAAAGAACTTTTCCGCGCCAAGGTCTGCGCCAAAACCGGCTTCCGTTATCACGTAATCCGCCATTTTAAGGGCTGCTTTTGTCGCCCTGACGGAATTACACCCGTGGGCAATATTGGCAAAGGGACCGCCGTGGACTAAAGCAGGCGTATGTTCCAATGTCTGTATAAGATTGGGTTTCATGGCGTCTTTGAGCAGAGCTGCCATGGCTCCTACGGCATTCAGCTGTCCTGCCGTGACGGGATTGCCGTCACAGTCATAGGCAACCAATATCCTTGCAAGTCTTTCTTTCAAATCTTTCATGTCCGTGGCAAGGCACAGCACAGCCATAATCTCCGATGCCACTGTAATGACAAAATGGTCTTCCCTTGTATAACCGTCCATTTTGTTGCCAAGGCCTACCACAATATTCCTAAGTACCCGGTCGTTCATATCCATGCATCTTTTCCAGATAACCTGTCTGGTATCAATGCGCAGTTCATTGCCCTGCTGGATATGATTATCCAGAAGAGCCGCCAAAAGATTGTTTGCGGCGGTGATGGCGTGGAAATCCCCGGTAAAATGCAGGTTTAAATCTTCCATGGGCACCACCTGCGCATAGCCTCCGCCGGCCGCTCCCCCTTTAATGCCAAAGCACGGTCCTAAAGAAGGCTCCCGCAGTGCAATCACGGCATTTTTATGCAGTTTTCCAAAGGCCTCCCCCAAACCTACGCTGGTGGTGGTTTTTCCTTCCCCCGCAGGCGTCGGATTAATCGCCGTCACAAGAATCAGTTTCCCGTCGGGATTTTGTGCAATCCTGTTTAAATAGGCATCCGTAATTTTTGCCTTATATTTTCCGTAGAGTTCCAGCTCGTCTTCCATGATGCCCGCACGTCCTGCCACCTCCACGATAGGCTCCATAACAGCATCCTGTGCAATTTGAATGTCTGATTTCATTAACTTACATCTCCTCCAGTAACTGTTCAAATTCTTCCATACTCATAATTACTTTTCTGGGTTTGGTACCTTCTTCCTCACCAACGACGCCGTATTCGTTTAACTGGTCCATAATACGCGCCGCACGGTTAAATCCTATTTTAAATACCCTCTGCAGCATACCAATGGAGGCTTTGTCCTTGTCAATGATAAATTTACCTGCATCGGCAAAATATTCGTCCACCTGACTGCCCTCGCCGCCCGAACCGGCACTGCTTCCCGCATTGCTGCCTAAGTTTTGGATTTTCTCCTCTATTTCTTCAGCATAAACATTGCCAAGTGTCTGGTTTTTCAAAAAATCCACTACATCGGAAACTTCTCCGTCGGAGACAAACGCGCCCTGTACCCGGGCAGGTTTTGCATATCCCTGTGGATAAAAAAGCATGTCTCCCTTGCCCAGAAGTTTCTCTGCCCCGTTCATATCCAGAATCGTCCGGGAATCCACACCGCTGGAAACACTGAATGCCACACGGCTGGGCATATTTGCTTTAATCAGACCTGTAATGACATCCACGGAAGGACGCTGTGTTGCAATAATCAAATGGATGCCCGCTGCCCTGGCAAGCTGTGCCAGACGGCAGATGGACTCTTCCACTTCCCCCGGCGCTACCATCATCAAATCTGCAAGTTCATCCACAATAATAACAATCTGGGGAAGTTTGGACAGGTTTTCTCCCTTTTCCGTCAGACTTTCCACTTTCTGGTTATATCCCTTTAAGTCCCTTACATTGTAATCCGCAAACTTCCGGTAACGGTCCTCCATTTCGGAAACACCCCAGTGAAGCGCCGCCGCTGCCTTTTTGGGGTCGGTCACCACCGGGATAAGCAGATGCGGAATGCCGTTATATACACTGAGCTCCACAACCTTCGGGTCAACCATGATAATCTTTACATCATCAGGGTGTGCTTTATATAGCAGGCTCATTATCAATGTGTTGATGCACACGGATTTCCCGGAGCCGGTAGCGCCTGCAATCAGCATATGGGGCATCTTTGCAATGTCCGTCACTACCACCTTCCCGGCAATATCCTTGCCGACTGCAAATGCCAGATTGGAAGGAAACTCCTTAAACTCTTTTGTTTCCAGTAAGTCGCGAAGGGCAACTGCCGTATTTTCCTTGTTGGGCACTTCAATGCCAATAGCTGCCTTTCCCGGAATCGGCGCCTCAATACGGATATCCGTTGCGGCAAGGTTCAATTTGATGTCATCGGCAAGCCCGACAATTTTGCTTACTTTGACACCCTGCTCCGGCTGTAACTCATATCTTGTCACTGCCGGTCCCTGACTGATTTCCGTAACCGTAACCTTTACACCGAACGTACCCAGCGTTTTTTCCAGTCTGGCCGCTGTCTCTTTCAGCTCCCTCTCTGAATTGCCGCCGCCGCCCTTTCCTCTCTGCAGACGGGAAAGCGGCGGAAATATGTATTTCTTCGGAAGCCTTTTCTCTGTTTTATGGATATCATCCAAAGCCGGTTCTTCTTTTGGCTCCTTTGCTTCTTTTGCCAAAGCGGAGGCCGGTTTACCCACAGGAAGACTGTTTGCGGTAGTCCGCCTTTCCTGTCGTTTCGGCTCTTCATATCGAAAAGCAGTATCCGGTTCCTCCTCCGGCATACTCCACGCCTCTATTTCCTCCTCCGGCCGGCTATCCTCATCCTGAATGACAGTTCCGTGAATTTTGATTCTGTCATAAGAATCTGCGGACACTGCCGGTTCTTCCACTTTATAGTTATCGTTCACGGTAATTTCATGGATATCGTCCCGGCTCTTTTTTTCGGGAGTGTGGGCAATCACGGTATCCACCATAACTCCGGATACTTTCCTGTCCATGCGGAGAATTTTTTCGTTTTCTTTTTCCTCTGCCTTAAGCCGTTTTTCTTCCTCCCGCTGTGCCCTCAGTTCTTCCCGCTTTTGCCGCTCTTCTTCCAAATCAGCCTGACGGGCCTTTGCATTCTCCCGCCTTCTTCTGGCATCTTCCCTGGAAAGCTCTGCAACTCTTCTTCCGCCGTTTTTCATACTGTCAACCAGGGAGCGTTCCGTCAAAAGAACAATACTGATTAAGGAGATAATCAAAACCACCAGTACAGTGCCAAAAGTGTCCAGAAAATGATGCAGGTAAAAAGCAATGCTGCCTGCTATGACTCCGCCGCCTTTTCTGGCAGTGCTGTCATAATGGTAAATTTCCCCAATCTGAAAACTCTCCATCTCCAATACGCTGCCTGAGAGCATTTCACAGACAATGCCTGCCATCAGAAACAGCATACAGCCTGCAACAATTTTTCGGATGGCAGCCGGACTTCCTGCATTGGCAGACCAAAAAGCTGCCGCAATAAAAACCGCAACGGACACAATATATGCCAACACGCCAAAAAGACCAAACAGCACACTGCTGATGGCGTTTCCTACCGTCCCTATAATGCCAAAATTACATAAAAACAAAAAGACTGCAACTGCAAATAACAGAATCAGCGCCACTTCATGAAAAATTGCGCTCTCCTGCTCCGTATATTGTCTGCTGCTATTCGTCCTTTGCCCTGACCGGCTTTTACCCCTGCCGGCAGAGGAAGATTTTTTGCCTTTGTTAGACGCCATAATACCAAAAACTCCATTTCCTACGGCTGAAATTCAACGATATTTCCATTAAATGTTGTGACAACCTTAGATATTATATCATTTTTCCTCTGTCTTGTCACCATGTATACAATTTTGTTTTTCCTTTCATAAATATCCGGCAATCCATACACCTAAACAAGTAATCAAAAATCCGGGGCGGCAGAGACTAACGCCGCCCCGGACTCAAAAATTTATTTCTCTTCCTTTTTAATCCGGATATGAACATCATCCAACTGCTTCTGCTCCACTTCTGCCGGGGCATTCATCATGACATCCATTGCACTCTTGTTCATCGGGAACGGAATCACTTCTTTGATGCTGTCTTCTCCGGCAATCAGCATTACCATACGGTCTACTCCGGGCGCAATTCCCGCATGTGGCGGCGCACCGTAACAGAACGCATTGTACATGGCCGGAAATTTTGCTTTTACAGCCTCCTCACCCAGTCCTATCAGTTCAAATGCCTTAACCATAATCCGGGGGTCATGGTTTCTCACTGCACCGGAGGACAATTCCACCCCATTACATATCAAATCATACTGATATGCAAGAATTTCCGTGGGCTCCTGGCTGTTCAGGGCATCCATGCCGCCCTGGGGCATGGAAAACGGATTGTGGCAGAACTCCAGCTCACCGGACTCCTCTCCTATTTCATACATGGGAAAATCCACTATCCAGCAGAATTTATAGCATTCCTTTTCCATATGGGCTTCACAGTTTGCACCCAGCATGTTTCTGAGAACGCCTGCTGTTTTCTGTGCTTTTAACTTTTTACCGCAGGTAAGCCCCACAAAATCCCCTGCTTTTAAACCAAGGGCTTCCACTACCTTATCTTTGATATCTACAACAAATTTGCTGATACCGCCTACCAGCTCCATATTCTCATCCAGCCTGAACCAATAAGCCTTATTGCCGCTCTGTACCTCCACATCATTGCAAATCTTGTCAATGACTTTGCGGGTTGCCTGAAACCGGTCTACAACAACTGCTTTTACGGTATTGCCCTCAAAAGGCGCAAATCCACAGTCCGCCAGGCATTCCGTAGCGTCCCGGACAATTAAGTCAATGCGCAAATCCGGCTTGTCCGAACCGTATTTTTCCATGGCCTCCAGATAAGGAATCCTCTGAAAAGGAGATGTGGAGGCAGTTTTGTACACTCCGTATTTTTCAAATACAGGGGGAAGCACCTGCTCTATAACAGAAAATACATCTTCCTGAGTTGCAAACGCCATCTCCATGTCAAGCTGATAAAATTCTCCCGGAGAGCGGTCTGCGCGGGCGTCCTCATCCCTGAAGCAGGGCGCTATCTGGAAATAACGGTCAAAGCCCGACGCCATTAAAATCTGTTTAAACTGCTGCGGCGCCTGGGGCAGGGCATAAAATTTTCCGGGATGGATTCTGGAGGGCACAAGATAATCCCTGGCGCCTTCCGGGGAGGAGCAGGTAAGAATCGGTGTTGTAATTTCCAGAAAATCCAGTTCTGTCATTCTCTGCCTTAACTCTGCCACAATTTTGCTTCTCAAAACAATCCTGCTCTTAACCCTGGGATTTCTCAAATCCAGATACCGGTATTTTAACCGCAGATTCTCATCTGCCTCAGTGGAACGGTTAATCTCAAAGGGCAGGGCGTTGTAGCTGCAGCTGCCCAGCACACTGACCTTCTCCGGCACAACTTCAATATCGCCTGTGGCAAGCTCTGCATTTTTGCTGGAGCGTTCTCTTACAACCCCTTCAATACAAAGAGTGGACTCATTGTTGATTGCAGCTACTGTCTGCATCATTTCTTCCGTCTCGATAACAATCTGGGTCACTCCGTAAAAATCCCGGAGAATCAAAAAACCAAGGTTTTTGGATACCTTTCTAAGATTGTCATACCAGCCTACTAAAGTTACTTTTTCTCCAATATTTTCGACGCGAAGCTCATTACAGGAATGTGTTCTCGACTGTACCATATTGTTACTTCCTCTTTTCCTATTTTTTTCTTTTTAAATAATATACCACATCCATTCTCAGGGTACAAATATCTTCGGAAATATTCTTTATGAACCTTATGTCTGCCGGTATTCACAAAAAAAAGCTGTCCACAAAAATTGTGAACAGCCATTCTCTCTGCCACTTCTATTATATTATACCATTCATTCTCCTTCAACAAAATTCTCACTTTTTTTACCAACCTGTTTTTCCTTTGCACTTATCAATTGATGCAGTTTCGCCATGGCGGATTTGATACCGCCGACTTCATTGATAATTCCTTCATTCACCGTTTCCTGTCCCACCAGGATGGTTCCCACGTCTTTTGTAAGCACGCCCGTTTCCATCATAAGTTCTTCCAGACGCTGCTTTTTAATACGGCAATGGGAACATACAAAACCTGTTATCCTGTTTTGTATCTGCTTAAAATAGTCAAAGGTCTGGGGCACGCCGATAACCATCCCATTCATCCTGACAGGATGAATTACCATGGTGCCTGTTGGCACAATATAGGAATAATCCGTGCTGACAGCGATAGGCACTCCTATGGAATGACTTCCTCCCAGCACCAGGGATACCGTCGGCTTGGATAATGATGAAAGCATTTCCGCTATGGCAAGCCCGGCTTCCACGTCACCGCCCATCGTATTTAAGAGCACCAGAACGCCCTGTATATCTTCACTGTCCTCAATAGCGGCAAGTTGTGGGAGAATATGCTCATATTTGGTTGTTTTTGCCGAACTGTTTAAATTATCATGCCCCTCCACCTCACCGATAATGGTTATCAGATGAATATTTTGCTTCTCTTTATTTTTGTTTAATGTCACCTGTCCGGTTTGTTCGATTCGTTCGTCCCTATGTTTTTCCTCTTCCCTTTTGCTGTCTTCTTTTTTATCATTCTTCATAATGCTTCCTCCTGTCAAAAATAAGGAACCGCACTGCGGTTCCTTACTATTTTGCACCAAACTTTTCATTATCATGCAAAACCATGACAGGCAGTTAAAATTGCCTTGGTTTTTAAATATCAAAATCATCTTCATCCGACACTTCTATGTCATATTTCATCTGCCTTGTCCCGACTCTCTTTTGATACCCCATCGTTCTTTTCTCATGCTTTTTCGGCAAGGGAAGCGGATTTTCTATGTAATTGATTTTCTTTTCCTGCGGCTTTTCCAACGGTTTTTCCACCGTATGTTCCACAGTCTCCGTTAGCGCCTCCTTTTGCGGAGATACCGGAACTTCTTTTCGGTCAGCAGCATCTTTTTGCCTAACCAGTGACTGCAGTCCTGCACCCATCAGCACAAGCACCCACACCCACAGCAAATATTCACACCCCATTCCCCTGGCATAAAAATTACCGGCCTGCAAAATTCCGACACTGAAAACAAGCACAAACCATGGCAGCTGCATTTCCTCCCTGCGTTTTACAAAGAACGCCGGGATTCCTGCCAGAAGAAGAAAGGCAGTCAAAACAAGCATTATATCGGTAAGCATGGTTCTCTGTCCCGATAAGGCCGAAAAAAGAGAACTTATGCTGAATCCTTTATATGAAAACAATGTACACCATGTTTCAAATACCAGACCGGGGGAAGTTTTATTTTGAATGGCATCCAGTACAAAACAAAACAGGCATAATAACACAAATCCCGCCAGGGCTGTCAGCCGTTGCAAAACAATTCCATATTTTGCCCTGTGGCTTTCCTCTGCGGTTTTTTCGTCATGATGTAAAAAAAGACTGCATACAAGGGGAATAAACAGTGTAATCCCGGATACATCCAAATAAGTCAGAAAACCAATGCATCCTCCTATCACAAAGGCATTTATCCAGGAATACCATGGAAAAACGGTTTGTTTTTCCTGCCTGCGGATAAAACACCCTATCATAAGCAAAACACTGCCGTATAGCAAAAGATACAGCATCTTTGGGGATAACGTCAATCCCTGTTTCATCATTTCAGGAAGAAACATCATGCCAAACAGCATGGCAAGCGATGCTGTTTTTCCCACAAGACTCCTGACAGCAAAATACAGGACTACAGCTCCCGCCATTTGCAGAAAAATCTGCAACATGATTCCGGCGGCGAAATGATTTCCGACAAGGAAAAAAATTCCCCTTAGCAAAAGTACATAGATATACTGGGCACCGTGTGCTATGGGAGTGATGACACCGTTTCCCACTTTAGCCGTTTCAAAATAAGCAGCCTCTTCACTGCCGCTTTGCAGGAAATAAATGCGAAGGAATAATCCAAGTCCCCAGAACAAAAGCGCGATAAAAATTTCCCATGCAGTTTTGTTTACAGCTTCTTTTTTTTCCCCTAAAACCGCCGTTTTCCCTTTGGCATTCACAAGACACCTCAATCCTGCGGACAAAACCGATAACAGTAAAAAGGGAATGCAGACAATGGCAAGCCGCACATACAAATTTTCAATAGGCATGTTTTCCAGCAGGGAAGACATCGCACGCAGGAAAAACACACATGTCGAAAATGCATAGAGCGCCCATAAACAATAGCTAAACCAGTTTTTCTTGAAGTTCATGTCCCGGCTCCTTTATCCTTCCAGTGCCTGCCTTAAATCCTCAATAATGTCATCAGCATGTTCCAGACCAACGGAGAAACGAATCAAGTCAGGAGCAACACCTGCCTCCACTAACTGTTCGTCGGTCATTTGTCTGTGCGTATGGCTTGCCGGATGCAGAACACATGTTCTGGCATCCGCAACATGTGTTACGATGGCGGCCAGCTTCAGTTTATCCATCATGGAGGCAGCAGCTTCCCTTCCGCCCTTTAATCCAAAACTGATTACACCACAGGTACCGTTCGGCATATACTTTTGTGCAAGTTCATAATATTTATTTCCCTTTAATCCGGGATAATTTACCCATGCCACCTTAGGATGTTCTGAGAGATATTGTGCAACTGCCAAAGCATTTGCACAGTGCCGTTCCATTCTGAGAGGCAGTGTTTCCAGTCCGACATTCAGCAGAAATGCATTCTGCGGAGCCTGAATGGACCCTAAATCCCGCATCAGCTGTACAGTCGCTTTGGTAATATAAGCCGCCTTTCCAAACTTCTCTGTATATGTCACGCCATGGTAAGATTCATCAGGAGTGCAAAGTCCGGGATATTTATCCGGGTATGCGGACCAGTCAAAATTACCCGAATCCACAATGGCACCGCCTACAGCCATGGCATGGCCATCCATATATTTGGTGGTGGAATGTGTCACAATATCGGCTCCCCACACAAACGGATTGCAGTTTATGGGGGTGGCAAACGTGTTATCCACAATCAGAGGCACCTGATGGCTGTGTGCCAGGCGGGCAAACTTTTCGATATCCAGTACCACCAGTGCAGGGTTGGCAATGGTTTCTGCCATTACGCATCTGGTATTGCTTTTGAATGCCTTTTCCAGTTCTTCTTCGGGAGCGTCCGGGTCAACCACCGTACATTCTATTCCCATCTTTTTCATGGTCACCGTAATCAGGTTGAAAGTACCGCCGTAAACGGTGGACGACAAGACTACATGGTCACCTGCCTCGCAGATATTAAAAATGGCATAATAATTGGCCGCCTGCCCCGAACTGGTCAACATGGCGGCAACGCCGCCCTCAAGCCGGCATATCTTCTCAGCCACAAAATCATTGGTGGGATTTTGCAGTCTTGTATAAAAGTATCCGCTCTCTTCCAAATCAAACAGTCTGCCCATCTGTTCGGATGTTTCATACTTAAATGTGGTTGACTGGTAAATAGGAAGGATTCTTGGCTCACCGTTTCCGGGCTGCCAGCCTGACTGGATACAAATCGTTTCCTTTTTCATGGTATGTAGTCCCGTTCCTTTCTCTCTATGTGTTTATTTATTCATCCCAGTTATGGTATACAGCCTGCACATCGTCATCTGCATCCAGCAAATCCAGTGTGCGCTGTAAGTTTTTAATGGCAGTTTCATCCGAAAGTTCCACATAATTCTGCGGAATCATGGTTACTTCGGCGCTGAGCATGGGAATTCCCGCCTCCTCCAGCGCTTTTCGCACTTCTTCAAAAGCATCCGGCTCCGTAATTACTTCATAGCTGTCCTCTTCTTCCGAAAAATCCTCCGCCCCGGCATCCAGTGCCTGCATCATCAGTTCATCCGCATCTGCCTCATACTCATCCTTGTCAATGATTATCTGCCCCTTTTTATCAAACATAAAGGACACGCATCCGGGAGTGCCCACATTTCCCTGTCCCTTGGTGAATGCGCTTCTCACATTTGCGGCCGTACGGTTCTTATTGTCAGTCAATGCGTCCACAATAATGGCAATGCCGTTGGGTCCGTATCCTTCATAGGTAACATACTCATAATTCACGTTTCCGGCATCCCCTGCCGCTTTCTTTATCCCCCGGTCAATCGTGTCATTCGGCATGTTATTGGCTTTTGCCTTGGAAATCACCTGTGCAAGCTTAAAGTTGTTTGCCGGGTCCGGACCGCCTTCTTTTACCGCAACGGCAATTTCCCTACCAATTATGGTAAAGATTTTACCTTTTGCAGCATCATTCTTTTCCTTTTTATGTTTAATATTTGCAAATTTAGAATGTCCTGACATATGTATTCTCCTTTAATCCTCTTTTTGTTTATTACAATACAGTCTAAAATATATCATTTATGGCCTTCTTCGTCAAGGCTGGTTTCCGTTATGTATCCAGTTCCAGGCTTATCATTAAAGCTCTGTTTACCTTCTGCATAATCTGGGTATCCAAATGGCATACTTTGTCCTTTAGTCTCTTTTTGTCTATGGTTCTGAGCTGCTCCAGCAAAACAACGGAATCTTTATCCATATCATAGCTTTCTGTGGAAAGTTCGATGTGGGTTGGCAGTTTTGCCTTGTTCATTTTGGAGGTGATGGCAGCACAGATGACAGTCGGGCTGTGCTTGTTTCCCACATCATTCTGTATAATCAGTACCGGTCTGATGCCGCCCTGTTCAGAGCCTATCACCGGTCTTAAATCTGCATAGTATACGTCTCCTCTTTTCATAACACGCATCCCTTCTTCTAATCTGGTAGTAGTATTGCCAGTTTATCTGAAGGTATTCAAATTTTATCCGCCAATATACACTCTGGGAATCCGCTTACCCAAATCACACACCAATTCGTAATGGAAACGTCCTGAAACCTCCCCCAGTTCATTGGCGGAAATTTCTTCTTTACCGTCCCGGCCAATCAAGGTTACCCGGTCTCCTTCCGCCACATCTTCAATATCCGTTACATCCACCATAAACTGGTCCATGCATACACGGCCCAGGATAGGCGCCTTCTTTCCCCGGATTAACACCCAGCCTTTATTGGAAAGACTTCTTGGATAACCGTCCCCGTACCCCAAAGGAATTGTGGCAACACGGGTAGGCTTTGCGGTTACATATGTCCCCCCATAACTGATGGGATAGCCTTCCGGCAGCCATTTGACATAAATCACCGTACTGTAGAGGGAAAGCGCCGGTTTTAACGGAATAATATTCTCTGCCACCTCTTTAGACGGCAATATGCCGTATAACGTGATGCCGGCCCTTACCACATCCATATTTGCTTCCGGCATCTCCAGAATGCCTGCGCTGTTGGAGCAGTCTTTAATCAGCCCGGTAAGATGCAAATCCTTCTCTATCCTGTCTGTAAAAGCCTGAAACTGTGCCAGCTGTTTTTTTGCGCTGGTTTTATCCTTCTCGTCTGCCTTGGCAAAATGGGTGAAAATCCCTTCCAGTTCCAGTTCTTTTGTGTCTGCCAGCTGTTTTACAAAGGCAAATCCTTCGTCATCCGGCATTATGCCGATTCTTCCCATCCCGGTGTCAACTTTAATATGTACTTTGGCTTTCTTGTGAAGCGCCGCGGCTTTCTGGGCAAGCTGCGTAATCGTATCCGCCCGAAAAACCGTCGGCCGGATATCCAGCGCAATCATTCTCTCATAGCTGTATGGAAAAGTATATCCTAAAACAAGAATCGGCAGTGTGATTCCGTTTTCCCTCAGTTCAAATGCTTCCTCCGCGGTTGCAACGGCAAAACCGTACATAAAATCCAATTTTTCCAGAGCCTTTGCCACCGGCACACTGCCATGTCCGTAAGCATCTGTTTTAATGACGCCTATCATGCGCGTCCCGGCTTTCACATGTGCTTTCATGCTTTGCATGTTTTCCACAATGGCATCCAAATCTACCTGGACATACCCTCTTGCAAATCTTTCCATATCCATGTTGATAACTCCCATTCCTTGTCAGAAAAGCGAATGTTTTCTTACAATAATTTCAGTCCTTTTGCAATTTCAGATGCCGTAAGGCCCGCGTTCCCCGTCTGTCCTGCCGCTGCGTCACCGGCACATGCATGCAGGAAAACGCCGTTTTCCGCTGCCATGCGGGGCGGCATCCCCTGTGCCAGCAGAGCGGCAATGATTCCTGTGAGCACATCACCGCTTCCGGCAGTAGCCATTTTGGAATTGCCTGCCGTGTTTAAAAACATGCCCCCGTCCGCTTCACATACATATGTGCGCGCACTTTTCCCTGCAACGATGCAGCCTGTTTGTTTCGCAGCCTCCCTTACGCATCCCGGTTCGTCCGCCACAACCTTTGCCGTCTGCATCCCCAGGAGTCTGGCAAGTTCCCCCATGTGGGGCGTAAGGATAACATTGCTTTCCGTCTCTTCATTGCGCTGTTTCAAAAGCTTTTGTATTTCTTCATCCATAGCAAGTATATTCAGGGCATCCGCATCCATTACCAACGGTTTGCTTTTTTGTGCAGTAACCAGCCTTACAAACCGCCTTGCGCTTTCACATACTGACAAACCCGGACCTATAGCGGCTGTCTGCGCCCATTCCAGATTATCCAGAAATTCTTTTTCTTCTTCCGGCATCAGCCCCTCTGAACTTTCATATGTCTGTACCAGCGCTTCCGGCAGCTTCTTCTGTACTGTTTCACGTATCTTTTTAGGAATAACCAGTTTTACCATACCGGCGCCGGCTTTATAAGCGCTATAGCCTGCCAAAAGAGCCGCCCCCGCCATTTTTTCACTTCCGGCTATCAACAATATTTTTCCAAACGTACCTTTATTGCCATCCGGCTTTCTTTTGGGAAAAGCGTCCCCTGCCCCGTCCAGCCTTGTATACATGCCCGGCGGCGTACCGCAGATGCTTTTACGGGTAATGCCTATGTCGGCCAGTCTGATTTTTCCGGCATACAGACAGCCCGGGTACAGGTATAAGCCGCGTTTCCTAAAAGCCAGCGTCACGGTTTCCTCTGCTTTCACGGCAGTACCCAGAACAGCCCCGGTATCTGCGTCAATCCCGGAAGGCATATCGATGGAAATCCGGTACGCCTTCCGGGCGTTAATAGCTTCTATTGCTTCCTTATATGCTCCTGTCACTTCGCGGGAAAGCCCTGTTCCAAACAGGGCGTCCACAATGATATCATAAGTATTGTCCGGAATCTCATTTAAAGGACGGACACCGTACTTTTCCAGTATGGAAAGCTGAACCTTCGTTTCTTTGCCTGCTTTTTGGGTGTTGCCGATAAGCACCGTATCCACATCTGTTCCCAAATCAGCCAGAAGCCTTGCCACACATAGGCCGTCTCCGCCATTATTGCCCGTGCCGCATACGCAGAGCACCCGTCCCTTCCCCTTTTGCACGTTTAGGTAAAACAGGGCTTCCCGTATGCAGCGCACGGTCTCCAGGGCAGCCCTTTCCATCAGCACCAGCGCCGGAATGCCAATATGCTCTATGGTATAATTATCATATGCCCGCATCTCTTTTCCTGTTACCAGATATTCCATCCTTCTTTTTCCTTTCTCACTATTTCCCGGATTTTTGAGGATGCTTTTTTTCAGGATTGTATTTCATGTCGAAAACATCAATCACGTCGGCCCCGAATATGGCGTGCATGTAGGAATATAAATCATAATTCTGCTGTTCTTTTTCCTGTTTGCGGATGATTTTCTTTTTCAATTCTATCCTGATGCGGGTAATCCACTCCCCGATTTCGTCAATTTCTATCGTATTTTCTTTTAATTTTTCATAACAGGCATCCATCGTTGCAAGCATTAAATCGTAATTGGCCTGTTCAATCTCCCTGGGCAAATCCATAAGTTCATCCTTATAGGCGTCCAGTTTGTCGTTGCACTCATTGATGAGACGCTTGTTGTCCTCAATTTTTTTCTCCAGCGAGGCATTCGGGTTCTGCCCCAGTTCATCCACCATCGGAACAATTTCTTCCATAAGTTTCTTTTTAAGCTGTCTGATTTCTTTTGATTCCGTATTGTATTTGCCTTGTCTTTTCAGCAGTTCATTCAGCCTGTCTTCCAGTTTCAATATTGCCAATGTCGTGTCCGCAGTGTTAAAAAGTCTGTGCCACTTATTGTCCAGCGTCAGTATCGGAATCTTCTTGTCCGTCAGCGCCGGCACATATACTTCTTCCTTTCGCCCCATACTTTTCCTTCTTTCTTTTATCCCTGCTCTTTCTTGCTTTGACTGTAACGTTCCAGATTGTAAGATAATTTCATCAGACTGTCTGACAGATGTACACTTTCCACCAGAATCCCCTCCGGAACACGCAAATCCACATGTGCAAAGTTCCAAATCGCTTTAATTCCGTTTGCGGCCAGCGCTTCCGCGACCTCCACCGCACTGTTTTTGGGAATCGTCAGTACCGCAATGTCGATGTTGTTTTCCCTCACAAACTGTTCCACCATTTCCATTGGCTGTACTGCAATCTCCCGCACTTTCTTTCCGTGCAGAGCCGGGTTTTTGTCAAATATGCCCTTTAATATAAACCCCCGTCTTTCAAAGTTCATATAATTGCCAAGCGCCTGCCCCAGATTGCCTGCGCCTATGATAATCAGGTGGTGTGTTTTATCAAGTCCTAAAATCCTGCTGATTTCACTGTAAAGAAACTCTACATTATATCCATAGCCCTGCTGTCCGAAACCGCCGAAATTATTAAAATCCTGCCTGATTTGGGAAGCCGTTACTCCCATCAGGCCTGAAAGTTCCTGGGAGGAAATTCTTTCTACGCCTTCATCTTTCAGTTCTCCCAAATATCTGAAATAACGGGGCAGACGTCCGATTACAGCCTGGGATATTCCCTTTTCTTCCACCTTACTACCTCCTAAAGAACCGCCCTATTTTCTTTTTTATTGTCGATTTTATTATAGTAAAATGTTAAAAAAATGTCAATTGACATTGCAAAGTTTCACCTGTAAACTAAATCTGATTACAATTTTCACAAAGGAGTTATCCACATGATACTTTCCTGTCAAAATATTCAAAAAGCGTTTTTGGAAAACACGGTACTTTCCAATGTATCTTTTCACATAGAAGACCACGAAAAAGCCGCCGTTGTCGGTATAAACGGCGCCGGCAAAACCACACTTCTGCGCATTATTGTCGGAGAGTTGGCTCCCGACGCCGGACAGGCAGTGCTTGCAAAGGGGAAAACCATAGGTTACCTTGCCCAGAATGCCGGGTTAAACAGCGAAAATACCATCTATGAAGAACTGCTCACCGTAAAACAGAATCTGATTCTCATTGAAAAACAGATGCGCGATACGGAAAAGTCCATGAAGACCGCTGACGGGACAGACCTTAATGCCCTGATGGAAAAATACGCTGCCCTGACCCACCGTTTTGAATCGGAAAACGGCTATGCCTACAAAAGCGAATTAACCGGAGTGTTAAAAGGACTGGGATTTTCAGAATCTGAATTTTCAAAACCTATATCCACTCTTTCCGGCGGTCAGAAAACCCGGGTGGCTTTGGGAAAGCTTTTACTTCTTGCTCCCGATTTGATAATTCTGGATGAGCCCACGAACCATCTGGACTTAAATTCCATTGCATGGCTGGAAACCTACCTCATTAATTACAAAGGCGCTGTGCTCATCGTATCGCACGACCGCTTCTTCCTCGACAGGATTGCCGGAAAAATCATTGAACTCGACCAATGCAAATCCACGGTTTTTTCCGGTAATTATTCCGATTATGCAAAAAAGAAAGAGCAGCTGCGGATTGCCGAATGGCATGCCTATATGAACCAGCAGCGGGAAATCAGGCATCAGGAAGAAGTTATTGAAAAACTCCGCTCCTTTAACCGGGAAAAATCCATCAAAAGGGCGGAAAGCCGTGAAAAAATGCTGAATAAAATAGATGTGATTGAAAAACCCACCGAAACCCGGGCGGATATGCACCTTACCCTAAAGCCGCGCATTACCAGCGGAAATGACGTCCTGATGGCAGACGGACTGTCTAAATCTTTTGACGGACAGATGCTTTTTTCCGATATCCATTTTGAAATCAAGCGCGGGGAGCATGTTGCCGTCATCGGAGATAACGGTACGGGAAAAACCACCCTGCTCAAAATCATAAACAGCCTTATCCCGGCAGATGCCGGCAGTTTCCGCTTAGGCTCCAATGTGGAAATCGGTTATTATGACCAGGAACATCATGTCCTTCATTCCGATAAAACATTATTTGATGAGATTTCCGACGAATTTCCTTATCTTAACAACACAGAAATCCGCAATGTACTGGCAGCATTTCTTTTTACGGGGGAAGATGTCTTCAAACGCATCTGTGATTTGAGCGGTGGGGAAAAAGGACGTGTCAGTCTGGCAAAGCTGATGCTTGGAAACGCCAATCTTCTGATTTTGGATGAACCTACCAACCATCTAGACATTCTTTCAAAAGAAATTCTGGAAAATGCACTGAATGGCTATGAAGGCACGGTCCTCTATGTATCCCACGACCGTTACTTTATCAACCGTACGGCATCCCGTATTTTAGAGTTAACCGGGCAGACCTTTGTCAACTATATCGGCAATTACGACTATTATCTGGAAAAAAAGGAAACCATGACTGCTCCTTTACCTTCTTCCCCTATAAAAACTGCCGCTGTTTCCACGGATTCCCTGAGCAAAACCGATTGGAAACAAAAAAAGGAAGAACAGGCAAGACAGCGCAAAAAAGAAAACGATTTGAAAAAATGCGAGGAAGAAATCGAAAAGCTGGAGCAAAAAAGGGCAGGACTGGACGAAGAGATGAGCCGTCCCGATATCGCCACCAATGTGGCAAAGCTTCAGGAAATTTCCAAAGCACAACAGGAAATAGATGACATCCTTATGACGCTGTATGAAACATGGGAAACCCTCGCACAGGAATAACAGCAAAAAGAGTCCGGCACGCCGGACTCTTTTTTTATGTGTTTTTTAAGGCTGCCATAAGTTACATTGCTTCAAAAGTTTCTCTGATTGCCTTGATAAATCCTTCACTGCTTAAAACAGTGACATCCTTTAAGGAGGTGATAAGCGCAAGGTCTTTCGTCATCTTTCCGCTTTCAATGGTGGAAAGCGTAGCCTTTTCCAGTTTATCCGCAAATACCGTCAATTCCTTGTTTTCATCCAATTCTCCGCGCTTTCTCAGCGCGCCGGTCCATGCAAAAATGGTTGCCACGGAATTAGTTGAAGTTTCTTCCCCTTTCAGATGCTTGTAATAATGCCTTTGCACGGTTCCGTGCGCTGCCTCATACTCGTAAACGCCGCTTGGTGAAACCAGAACGGAAGTCATCATGGCAAGTGAGCCGAATGCGGAAGAAACCATGTCAGACATAACATCACCGTCATAATTTTTACATGCCCAGATAAAACCGCCCTCCGCTTTCATGACACGGGCTACTGCGTCATCAATTAAGGTATAGAAATAAGTGATTCCCGATTCATCAAATTGGGCTTTATATTCTTTATCATAAATATCCTGAAAAATATCCTTAAAATTGTGGTCATACTTTTTGGAGATGGTATCCTTTGTAGCAAACCATAAATCCTGTTTCGTATCCAAGGCATAGCCAAAACATGCCCTTGCAAAACTTTCTATGGACTTGTCCGTATTGTGAACCCCCTGCAGAATACCTGCCCCTGTAAATTCATGAATCAGTTCCCTGGTTTCTTTCCCGTCGGCAGACGTAAAAACCAGTTCCGCCCTGCCGGGACCTTCCACCTTGATTTCCGTGTTCTTATAGACATCACCGTATGCATGGCGGGCAAGCGTAATCGGCTTTTTCCAGTTTTTCACGCAAGGTTCAATGCCTTTTACTACGATAGGCGTCCTGAAAACCGTACCGTCCAGCATGGCGCGGATGGTGCCGTTTGGACTTTTCCACATTTCTTTCAGGTTGTATTCCGTCATTCTCGCCGCATTGGGGGTTATGGTGGCACACTTTACCGCAACCCCGTATTTTAAAGTCGCATTGGCGGAATCAACGGTTACCTGGTCATTTGTTTCATTGCGGTATGTAAGACCCAGGTCATAATACTCTGTTTTCAAATCCACAAAAGGAAGCAGCAGCTCCTTCTTAATCATTTCCCAGAGTATTCTGGTCATTTCATCTCCGTCCATTTCCACCAAAGGTGTTGTCATCTGAATTTTGCTCATGATTCCCTCTTTCCAACAGTCTCCTGTTTATTCTTTATTTTTACAGCTTTTTTTACTTTCATAGGCCTCATGCAGACCGTTCTGCACCATATTTTCATAGGCGTTTATCATGTGCATGTGCGCCAGTCTTTCAGCGCTGTCAGCATCTTTGGCTTTAATCGCCTCCATAATCTTTTCATGCTCTTCATTGGATGCCATGCCGCGTCCGGCATCAGCCAGCGTTTTTCTCCTGACCCTCAGAACATACTCATGAAAATCCCTTAACTGATGTTCCAGCATTTTAGAACTGCAGGCTTCATACATAATTTCATGGAAACGGTTGTCAAGTTCCGCCAGTTGTTCCATATGTCCTTTTCCCGCATGGAACCGGGCAAGGTATACGTTTTCTTCCATTTCCTCCAGCTGTTCTTTCGTGATATGTTCCGTTGCCCATCTGGCACACAAACCTTCCAGAAGGGATCGAATCATGTAAATGTCTTTTACGTCCTTTTCCGTTATACCTGTCACATAAGCGCCCTTATTGGGAATAATCTGAATCAGTCCTTCCAGTTCCAGTTGTCTGAAAGCTTCCCGTACCGGTGTACGGCTGACACCCAGTTCTTCTCCGATTGTCACTTCTTTAAGCTCTTCATGCTCCTCATACTTACCGTTTAAGATATCCTCCCTCAGCTTATGGAAAACTCGGCCGCGGAGGGAAAACTTATCCGTTACCTCCTGCTTCACATCATAATTGTTCACAATCATTCCTCCGACCGGACAAACTTTTGTCCCGCTTCCTATTCTACCGTACAATTCAGTTTTTTGCACGCTTTTTGTATGGTATTTGTCAATTCTTCGTCCGTAAGCACCGTGACACGCCCTCCGGCATACTCTTCATCCACCCAGGCCTTGACTTCTTTTACCAGTTCGCTGTTTTTATCCACCATCTTATCACCTTTCAGCTGATAATATGTGTTCATCCAATGAGCAATCCCGGCAAGGCCTGAAGTATTGGAAACTGCACAAAGCACCGGTCTGTTTAAAAACTTTTCCGTGTCAAATATATTATATATTTCTTCGTTTTTCAATAAGCCGTCCGCATGAATGCCTGCCCTGGTTACATTAAAGTTCTTTCCGACAAAAGGGGTTCTTTCCGGAATATGATACCCAATTTCTTTTTCATAGTACTCCGCAAGCTGTGTGATAACGGTGGTGTCCATACCGTTTAAACTGCCGCGCAGCTGGGCATATTCAAATACCATTGCTTCCAAAGGAGTATTGCCGGTTCTCTCCCCGATACCAAAAAGGGAAGTATTGACCCCACAGCAGCCATACAGCCATGCCGTCGTCGAGTTGGAAACTGCCTTATAAAAATCATTGTGTCCGTGCCACTCGATATTTTCGGGGCTGACGCCTCCATGGGTATGTATGGCATAAATAATTCCCTGCACACTCCGGGGAATTACCGCACCGGGATAGTTTACCCCATATCCCATGGTATCGCAGGCACGAACCTTGATGGGAATCCGGTACTGCTCCTGCAATTTCATAAGTTCCAGACAAAACGGTACCACATAACCGTAAATGTCTGCCCTCGTAATATCTTCCAGATGACAACGGGGGCTGATGCCCTCCTCCAGACAGTCCCTGATGACACTCAGGTAATGCTCCATGGCTTGTCTTCTTGTCATTTTTAATTTCAGAAAAATATGATAATCCGAGCAGCTTACCAGTATGCCGGTTTCCTTCATGCCGATTTCCTTCACCAGCTTAAAGTCTTCCTTACTGGCGCGAATCCAGCTGGTAACTTCCGGAAACTGATACCCTCGTTCCATGCACTTATATACAGCGTCCCTGTCCTTCTTGCTGTAAAGGAAAAATTCGCAGGCCCGAATCATGCCATTGGGACCGCCCAGTTTGTGCAGATAATCATATATGGTTACAATCTGTTCCGTAGTATAAGGCGCTCTGGACTGTTGCCCGTCCCGGAAAGTCGTATCCGTAATCCAGATATCCTTCGGCATATTATGCGGTACAATCCTGTCATTGAAAGGAATCTTTGGAATTTCCGAATAAGGAAACATGTTCCGGAATACATTCGGCTTTTCCACGTCATCCAATATGTACATATGCTCTTCTATTGTCAGCAGATTATTCCGGTCATTCATGCTGATTGGCCGGTTTTGAAATGTATCGTTCCCCATCCTCACGTCTCCTCCATATCATAAGTTCACATCTCGTATAATTGTATACAATCATACGAAGTCTGTCAATACCTTTTCCAATATCTGCCGGTCCTTGTACGGACGCATGGCGGGGGACATATTTGATTCCATAAAGGACCCTGTAAAAACACTGGACAATGCCTTGTATCCAAGGCATGAGATGTCGTCCTTTGACATCTTATGTACCACTGTGTTTTTACCGGAGTGAGAACGTGTCCTGTTGGAACAAATATGTCCCCCGCCATGCGTCCGTACAAGGATCGGCAGATATTATTATTTTCCTACCCTTCCATCATACGTGCCACATTTATCATACCCCAGCCCTGCTGATACCATGGCTCTTTTAAATCATCGGCGGAAAACAGGAGTTTCCGCTTTGCGGTCTCATTGTCGTATTCGGGATGTTTTTGCAAAAGCAGCGCCAGCGCCCCGGAGATAATCGGCGTTGCCATGGAAGTACCGCTTTTGGAAATATAGGCATTTCCGTATTTGCCCCTGTTTTTCCTAAAATCCTTATTGCAGGAGATAATTTCCGTTCCGGGAGCCACAATATCGGGTTTACGGATGGTATCAAATCTGGCTCCCCTTGATGAGTAGGAAGCGCACCGGTTCTTTTTTTCCGTAAAATAATTTCCGTCATGGCATCCCACGGTTATCAGATAAGGACTTCTGCCGATTGAAGAAAGGGAATCAAGGGCAGGTCCGTTGTTGCCGGCGGCACATACGACTATCAGTCCTTTTTCCCAGGCACTTTCCAGTTGTTCCTTCAGGATTTCTTCCTTTTTTTCATTCATCAGATGGCCGACACCCACGGATACATTCAAAATGCGAATTCCCCATTCATCCTTTTTTTGCAGCACCCATGCGATTCCTTCCAGCATGGCGTCTATTGCCCCGTCACCTCTTTCATCTAATACTTTTCCCACCACAAGGCCTGCCCCGGGTGCAATACCCCTGTATCTTCCCTCGGACAAATAACCGTCTCCGCAGGCAATTCCACAGACATGGGTTCCATGCCCGCTGTCATCATAAGGTAATTCTATTCCTTTTGTAAAATCCCGAAAGCCTAAAATTTTATTCTCTAAATCCGGATGCAATGCCACCCCCGTGTCCAGCACTGCAATGGTAATGCCTTTACCTCCTCCGGCCTGTACAATCTTTCCACAACCGATTTGTTCCCTTACCCTGTGCATAAAAAAGAAAACTCCGGCTTTTTTCTTATCATATGCCGAAGTTTTCTCTTTGTGATTTTCTTTATTTGTTTACCGTTACAGGAAATTCCGCATAAACTTTTGGCTGTTCCACTACCCCGCAGAAAGCAAAGGATGATAGGTAATTGATGGAAAAAGTAACCTCGTCACCTTCTCTAGTATAGGACACATTCTCCAGCTGTCCGTTCCTGTCTGTTGTTAAAATTCTCAACTCTCCTCCTGCAACAGATGATGGCAGCGTTACGGTTATATGAAGATTACGATTTCCTGTCTTAGTGACAGGTACTCCTGTTTTCTCATCAATCAGGCTGATATCCACGCAAAGAATGCCTTCCGGAAGCTTTTCATCATAAACTGCCTGATATCCTCTGTTTATGGCGCCATAAGCTTCCTCACTATCGGATATGCGTAAATAATAAGAACCATTGTTGTCATCCAATACTGCTTCCACATTTCCGGTAAGGCGTGCGCTGTCATTGCTCACAGAAATCATCCCTGTGGGGTATTCCCTTTTGTTGCCCATTATCGGAATATTTTCCCTGCCCGTTACCTGATAACTCTTTCCGTCAATGGTGATATACTCGGGAATGTAAGCATTCAGCCATTCTTCCTCTGTATAAGTCGTAGCTATACAGGTTACAATGCCTTTGTCCCTGGAACTGATATACGCCACCACGCCCTTAAAGCCGTACACATCCGGGGAAAGCACAGTCCCGCTTAATTCATCCGCTTTGATTCCTTTATCCACTATGGCGAACAGAGTATCCCCCAGCAGCAATCCCCTCGCCTGCTCGTTGGACAACCTTTCTGCCGTAACTTCATAGCAGGGCGCCGGAAGTGTTTCCGCATTGTCAAACACAACTATCTTTCCGGAAACGCTCATGGAAATATCTGAAAAGTCAAAACAGTTCAGCCCTATATGCTCTACATTTGCCCATACATGTGCCGTTTCCAATGGACAGTCTTTGAATGCCCTGTCCCTTATGACTCTTACATTCACGCCGCCTGTCACATGCTTTAATTCCTTACAGCCGTAAAAAGCATCTTCGCCTATTTCAATCACGGATTCCGGTATATAAACGGATTCAATCGACACGTTGCCTGCAAAAGCCTCGGGCGCAATCCGCTTTACGGATTCAGGCAGACTGATATTGCCTCCGTCTCCCCGGTACGCCAGCAGAATACCATTTCCCACAATCAGGTATTCCTCCTCTCCCGTGCCTGCAAGCCAGCTTTTCAGCCACATGCTTTCCGCAAAAGCCTTGGGAGCAATGGAAACAACCGAAGACGGAATGGAAACTTCCCTCAAATAAGCACAATGATAAAAAGCCCCATATCCTATGTCCGTAACGCCCTGAGGAATGTCAGCCCTGGAAAGATTGCTTCTGGCAAAAGCAAATTCCCCAATCTCTGTTATTTCATCAGGTATCTGATAATCAGAAACCTGATTATTTTTATAAAAAGCCTGGTCCGCTATAATGCTGTCAAAAGCAACCGTATACTTGGGAACTACGGTATCCCTTGAAAGCGCCGGATTTTCCAGACTCGCTGCTCCACCGAAAACACTCTCACCCGTTTCCTTGGAACCGCCATATACAATTTGATTGGAATTATCTATAAAAACAACTGCATTGTTGCCTACAACATGGGTACTGCCCAATACATTTCCTTCCGTACCTGTCCCCTGGCTTCCCGTTCCTTCAAAAGAGCCTGAATCGGGAATGACAATCGGAAAAACAATTCCATTCTGGCCCGTATCCTCATATTCCGCCTGATTCTGCCGGTTCCGAATCCTCCAGTCGGCATAGTACTTGGCGGCATAGCTTTCCTCCTCAGCCAGAATCTTCAGGTTTTTACAGCCGTCAAATGCCGTATCATGAATATCATTTACCCCGGAATGAATATTTACATTTTCCAGATTCACACACCCGGAAAAAGATTTGATACCGATACCGGAAACAGAGTAAGGAATGGTAATTCCCGTAAGTGATACCGCATTGGAAAATGCATAATCCGGTATCCTTTTCAGTCCGTTTCCCAAAGAAATGGTCTTTACCGACTCACAATTCCAGAATGCATATTCCGCAACATCCGTAACGGTAGCCGGCATGGTATAGGACTCTCCTGTTCTCCCGGGAAAAATAAGATATAACTTTGTTTTTCCATAGTCGTACAGGCAGCCGTCCTCCACCTTAAACTCCTTGTTTTCCTTCGGCACTGTAATATCTTTCAACATCTTACAATCTGAAAAGGGGTTAATCCCCAGCCTGTTTACATTTTTTCCAAATGTAATTTTTTCCAGGGCAGTACAATTATTGAAAGCACCGTCCCCCAACACCTTAACGGAATCCGGAAGTTTCACTTCCCGTAAACCGCTGCATCCGGAAAAAGCCCTGTATGCAATTGTTTCCACATTGTTTCCTTTAAACTGCAAGGTGGTCATGGTGGTATTGCCGGCAAATGCTTCCGCCCCAATTTCCGTTACGGAAGCAGGCACAGACACGGTTTGAGCCGTGCCTGTGTACTTTACCAATATGGTGCCGTTTAATTGAAATTCTGAATCACTTGAAACCGACGGTGTATCTGCTACTACCCGCTTGGCCGGTATCTGCGTCAGCGCAAAGAGTATTGCCAAAACCAATACGCTTGCAGAAATCATAAGCGCTTTTTTCATTTTCACCCTCATGCCTTTCCTGCCTGAATCCTTTTTCGTAAGAACAACTGTTTATGCTTTTACGGGAATCTTTTTTACGGTTTTATCCCGTTTTACAAACAAGAGAACTGCCATGCATGTGAGACCGATTACCACAAACCACTTCGGATGGATGTCACCTGTCTTAGGGGAACTGTCAATTACACCTGATGATTCCAGATTGTCGGTTTTCACATAGATAACATACGGTGAAAAATGCTCTGCCGTAAAAGTCACGCAGGCAACGCCATCAATCGTGGTAAATTTAGGCGTCAATTTATCCAGCTTATCATTGACTACACCTGCCACCTTGTTGTTACCGGCATATGTAATCAAAGAATCCGGTAATGGCAAAGTAATATTGATGGACAGTCCGCTTGTATCTGTAATTTTTGTTTTACCTGTAGCGTCATACAAGGAAATATCCATGGCAAAATATTTAATATTGTCCAAATCTCCGTATTCTGCCATTAATGCCCTTACAACAGCTTCAGAAGCCGCTGCATCTTCCGAAACCTTAATTACGAAGTTATCGGAAGAACCTTTGATGGTAGCCGAAACCACTCCGGTATTGGAAAGTCCGTTTTTATCGATGACAATCGTGGTTCCCTGGTTATTACCGCTGGTTGTGGAACCCGAGCCTGAGCCTGAGCCTGAACCCGAACCGGAGCCCGAGCCTGAGCCCGAACCTCCGGGCTTGTTGGTAAAGTTCGCTGTTACCGTGGCATTTGCCGCCGGCATTACCATGGTTGTCGCTGCAACAGAATCACTTGCAAATTTAACGGCAGAATTGTCCGTCGTCCATTTACTGAACTGCTGCGTGCTGGCAGGCGCGTTTGCAACAATGATAACCGTGGCTCCGGCTACATAACTTCCCGAACCACTGCCGTTTTTAACTGTCAGTGTATAAAGGGTTCCGTTGTTGCCGTTGCCGCCGCTTACTGAACCGTTGCCGTTGTTGGTTCCATTATTTCCGTTGCCGCCATTGCCGCCGTTGTTGCCATTGTCTCCGCTACCGCCGTTGCCGCCGCTTCCATTGGTATTCTTTTCATACTGCGCGTAGGTATCCGTGTCCTGCGTAATATTGGTGATGGCAGGCCTCCAGCCCGTAAAGGTATAGCCTTCCCTGGTAGGAGACTGAATTGCAATGGCATCTTCACCCTTTGCTACTTTCTGGGTTGACAATACATTGTCATTGTAATCAATGAAACGAACCGTAAACTTGGTATCCTCGGAATCAATCTTCGTATACTGTGCCACAATGTCCATATCCCTGCTGACAGAAGTAAAATCAGCCGGCAGCCATCCTGTAAAGATATAGCCTTCCCTGACAGGGTCTTCCGGCGCTTTTGCCGCCGTCCTGATTTGCACCTGCTGCGTATCGATTATCTTGCTGTCATAATCCCAGAAAGTAACCGTAAACATTGTAGTGTCCGGCTTATCCGTGGTACGGATATTGTCATATTCATTCGCATAAATTTCAGCAGCGCTTCCCGGTGTACAGAAAAACTCTATGGTATTATACGGTTTATCCGGAATTGTACTGGGATTAGCCGGGGTATTGAATGCACTTGGGTCTATATAAGTTACACTGTTTGGAATATCCACATACCGTACATTACTGTTGCCGAATACTTCCTTACTGATGGAACGACAGGTATTTGGCAGTGTCACGGAATACAAACTGGTGGTATTATAAAACACCTTTTCGGGAATGGCCGATATTGTAGTGGAAGACAAATCTATGGACCCGACTTCTTCACAATCCATAAATGCCTCCGGGGCAATACTGGTCACTCCTGCCGTTTCCGTGTTGCTCACGGAACCCGGTGTACTGAGTCTGCCCCTGCTTTCCAGACATTCTATAATGACATCTTTCTTTCCGCTGTTAAGCTGATAGATAATGGCATTGTCCGTCACAAAATTCGGTCCGCCCGAAAAACTTACGTCCTCTAACAGCGGGCAATCCTTAAACGGCCTTAATCCTAATGAAGACACCGTGGAAGACAGAGTTACATTCTTCAGGTTTACATTATTACAGAATGCATAGTCACCGATGCTCCCGCCGCCTCCGGACATATTGATGGTGGTAAGCATGGATTCCGAACCGGTTCCGTCACCGCCGCTTACCGTGGCAGGCGCCATATACTCATATGCAAATGCATAATCATCAATCTTTTCCGCTCCGCCGGTAATATTTATCTGGCTTAAAGAGCTGCACCCGCTGAAAGTATATGGTTCAAACTCCGTAATATCAGCCAAGGTAATTTCCTGAATCATTTTATCGGTACTCTGTCCGGTCACTTTTTCAACCGTATATTTACCGTTCCCATCTTCCTTTCCGGTCACACCCGAGAACAGTCCGGTTGCTATTGCCTTCACTCCGGAAGGAACCGAAACCCTCAATGCCGCATTGATAATCTGTCTCTGATTATCGGTATAATTAGGATTACTGTTATTATTTTTCAGGTATTCTTCGTACTGTGCCACAGCTTCCTTTGCAGCTGTCTTGTATGCCTCAGTCATATAAGGCCAGTTGCTTCCATAATTAGTGGAATTTTTAAGTTCCGAGTAGGTAGGATAATCTACCAGCGTAGCGGTTCCCTTTCCGGTTTCCGGATTAATCACATTCCTGATTTCCAGATTGGTAGGCCATCCGCTGTAATAGGTTATATAAGTAGGTGACTGGTCTCCTACATTTATCGTACTCGAATCCTGCATTGCATAACTGAACGGCATGATATCGCTTCCAACTGCTCCCGTAAAGGAAAGCTTGGGTGAAACCGTAAAATCTGAATGCCCTGATACCGCGAATCCCGGATTCGGACAATTCACACCTGTACAGGTGCCGCCAATATTGAAGTTAGCCTGCTGTGTTGCAAATGCTCCCGAGCCAATACTCTTAATGGTAGAGGCATCTGAAAAAATAACCGCCTCCAGATTGTGGCATCCCCTAAACGCATTATCGTTAATCGCCGTAACGGTTGCCGGAATAATAATTTTCCTGAGGAAACAATTGCCGGAAAAACTTCTGGAATCAATTGTTGAAATGCCGTACGGACCGATTGCCGAAGGAATTTCCACTACACTTACTTCCCCTGTCAGGTTAAAACCAATCAGATTATTGTTGGAATCCACCTGATAGGTGATTTCAGCCAGCCCATCCTTTTTGATGATTTCATAGCAGTCCCTGTCCGCATATTTAAAAGGAATTGCATTAGCCTTGGTAAAATCGTGTGTCTTGGAATTATCCTCCGCCTCAAAGTAAAATTCACTGCTTGCTCCGGCAAGGAATTTATCCACCGTATATCCGGTATCGTCACCGTCCGCCACAAATTCGGTGCTTGCGGACAGTGCAGTAATATGCTTTAACGATGTACAGCCCACAAAATTGTTCAAATGCACAGTACCCAATGTACAGCTTGTGGGAAGCGTAATATCCGTGATACGGGTACATCCGTTAAATACGGAAACACCCAGTTCCTGCAAATTGGTCGTTTTATTTTCACCGTCTACAACACCGCCGTTTAAGTTGACATTGAGGAGACTGGTACAGTTTTCAAATGCATGGTCATAAATCTTGGTGGTAAATACCGGGAGGTTAAATTCCGTAAGGCTGGTGCAGTTCTGGAATGTATAATCCGAAATATATTGCAATTCACAGCCGAGATTCATGTTAAAGGTTCTCAGGTTGCCGCAGTTGGCAAAGGCATATTTTCCAATCTCATTTACCCTGTCACCCTTAAATGTAACGGAGCCGGTATATCCACAGCCATAAAAGGCATAATTTCCTATGCCCACCATGTTTTCGCCTATTTCAATATTGTTAATACTGCGATTGGCAAACACGCCTCTTGCAGGGTCATTGTTCAGTGTAGTACCCGCGATAACATTAGGGTTTCCTCCCTGGTCGGGCGAAACGCCTTCTGCTATAATCCATTCCTGAATCAGCCCTCCCGTGGAAGGATTGGTATTTGTATTCGGTATCAGGGACTGGTTGCCGATATAACGCACAGGGATGTCCCTTATCCACTGATTGCTGGCATTCTCCCCTGCACGCTGGTAATTCCCCGCATCATCCTTATAATAGAAATCTTCTATGTCCGTATTTTCCCACTTCTGACGTTCTACATAATAACAGGGAGCAAACACAGCCGGCGTAATGGTTACATTGCCGGAAACATCTTCTTCCCTTTTTTCTTCGGAAACCATGTAATAAAGCGGCTTATGACTTCTGCTTACCGCAACATACGCACTGTCATCACCAACGTTTTCACGAAACAGCGTGTACGCCCTTACCCTGTCAGGAACCTTAAAAGGGTCTCCTATATTTCCGGCAGGGTTAAACCTCAAAATCACCGCCGTCATACCGGCTCCGTCGTTCATAAATGCAAATATAAAGGTGTTGCCGTTTTCGTCGTAATGTGTGTAAATCTGCTGATAATCTTTGGCAACAACGGGAATCCGGGAGGTATTGGTTGCCGCAATCTGCTCATCCCATATGTATTTCTTATCCACTCCCGCCGCACTTGCTTTTGGAACCGGAATTGCCGCAACCAGAAGTGCCGTGATTAAGCATACAGCGCCTATCGTTTTCCGCACCCTCCTGCGCATTCTGAGATTCTTTTTCTTTGTTTTTTTCATTGTCATGATGCATCTCCTTTATCTGGGAAGCTTTCATGCTTCTACTGAATTTTCTTTGCCACAACCACAAACCTGCCCCCGCTTGTATAATAGTCACAGGTCGACAATGTCAGCAGTTCATCCCCATACTCTGCCGTCACGCCGGTTTCATACAAGGACATTTCTTCCATTTCACGCATATAAGAATTAAATTCAATTTCAGAATTGGCATTAATAAACTGATAATATTTAAAAACTATTTCGCTTTCTTCATATATCTTAGAACGGAACACAAACATGATTTCATATGTTCCCTTTTCGTATATGGTATCAAACTGTATCAGCTTATGTTTCTCATAGAAATCTTTTGAGCTGTATTTGTTAAGCTGGCCAAACATTCTGCCGCTTCTCATGTGGTGTCCATATACAATCAGGTTGGTGCTCCTCGGCAGTATACTGCAATCCTTATCAAGGAAAATACTGCCGTTCCTGTCTTCTTCCTGGTCAAAATTATGATTTAAATAATATTCATTGTTAGCAGTCTGCAAAACAGGGTAATCTATATATGTATCGTCAATTTTAACCCATCCGATTAGTCTTTTGTTCAAACTATATAGAATTTTATATTCTTCCAGTATGTCCGGAACTTCTATTTCTTCCGTATCATAATGAATAACCGGCGTTTCAGGGCCGCTATCGGTAGATTCCGCCCCTTTGAGGTTCTGCTGCTTTTCCGCATAGGCATCCAGTCTGCTAATCTGATAGGAATAAATTCCCAGATAAGTAAAGCAGGCGGCTGCGGTACAGACGCACGCTGCCATTATCCATTTGCGGATGCGCTCTCTTTTCTTGATTTCCAAAAGGATGGATTTCTGCATATCTTCATCGTAATCTTCCAATTTGGTTTTTTTCTTTACATTCGTATTCTTTTTTCCTTTGACAGTCGGTTTCTTTTCTTTTTTTATTTTTTTAGGCGGGAGTATATTTTCTTCTATGGTATAATTTTCCATTTCCTCAAGAAAATCCTGTCCCAGAATAGTACGAAACCGGTACTTGCCTTCCCTTAAATCCTTTATCAGACTGTCCACATCTTCCCTGTTGTCCAGATGATATCTTTGCTTAATCTGCTCTATGTACGCAGCATCCTTCACAGCTGCATCATAATCAGCCGCCGTCCGGAACTGCCGCCCTGCAACTTCGCGTCCTTCTGTCTGCATTCCTATGCCTCCGCACATCGTGGGCACACCCGCGATACTGCCCCTCAAACTTTCCATTATCTATTTTACTATATCTTGAAATTAATTCAAGTCTTTTTCCCATGTATTGTATTTTGGGCTGCCACCAAAAATATCCAATTTTTTTTAAATGATAGAAGAAACATTGACATGCCTTTATACATAAGATAAACCATAATAAAACCTGGAGGCACTTAAAATGAGTGATTTAACTGCTAGTAACTGTGGATGCTCCAACAACTGCTGCAACGGCATGAGCGGTTTTGGAAACAGCTGCAACTGGATTTGGATTATCCTGTTATTCTCCTGCTGTGGCAATGGTAATGGTTTGTTCTCAAACAACGGATGCGGATGCAATTCCGGTTGTGACAACAACAATGGCTGCTGCGAATGGCTTATCTGGATTCTCCTTATTTCCTGTTTCTGCGGAAATAACAATTGCTGCTGCTAACCACAAAGTTTCATACACATCTAAATATGCGGGGCAGGCTCTGTTAAGAGCCTGTTCCACGCATACTTAACGACATGTTTTCATATGTTTTAAAAAGTACGAATCAGATTAGTGAGGTAACTGCATGAGCGGGGAAGAATCAAAAAAACCTGATAAAATACAAGCTTTTGATACTTTGTTTACCAATAATCACATTCAAATGTACAAGATTCTTCTGCCCTACTTTGAACCTCCCATGCAGAAACATATTGCCATATATATCAAATATATGGAGCTGCAGCATACACTTTCCTATTTCAGGCTGCATCCTTATGCTGTCATGCCAAAGGAAGAACATGCGGAAACCGTACAGATTTGCCGGGAAATCCTTCCGTTTTGTTCTTCTTCAGAAAAAGAATCCATGGAGAAAATCATAGAAATGTTTTCCAACCTGAAAAATGCACAGGAAATGATGGAAACCGTTAACATGATGAAAGAAATTTTCCCGGAAGGCTTTTCTTTTGGGGACGGGGATGGTCCTTCCCCCGATATTATGCAAATGTTCCAAATGTTTGGAAAATAAACATTTTGTCCCTGTTCCCCAAACCACAAAATGAGAAAGGATTGTAATTATGGAACAAAAACCCGAATGGATGAATGACCCCCTTGTGAAAGATATAGATGAGAAAAAACTGAACTTTTTAAGTGACCTGGTATTTGGCGGCAGGGGAAAAAGTCAGAAAGAAATGATGCCTTATATGATGATGCGGATGAAGCAGGCCAAAGCTGATAATATATCTTTTTCTTCCTCCGAAATTGCCGCCGTGGTGGCAGCGATTAAAAACCACAGCACACCGGAGGAACTGGCACAAATTGATAATATTATGAAGAAAGCGCCGACATTGTAACAGTCGGCGCCTTTTTAACCTGTCAAGGTTTCACCACAAGATTGACAATTCTGCCCGGAACATATATTTCTTTTATGACAGTGCCGGACAACTTATCTCCCAACGCTTCTTTTGCCATGGAAAGCACTTTATCTTTTTCCTCATCCTTGGCAATTTTTATCGTCGTCTTTGTTTTGCCATTCATCTGAACAGCCACTTCTATGGATGCTTCCACCGTTTTTTCTTCTTCATAATCCGGCCATGCAGCCTGATACACCTTTCCTGCAAAACCTGTAAGCTGCCAGAGTTCTTCCGTAACATGGGGCGCCACGGGATTCAACAGTGTGAGAAGCACTTTAAACTCCCCTTTCGTCACCGACCCCTTTTTGTAGAACTCGTTAATCAGCGCCATCATGGCGGCAATCGCCGTATTATATTTCAGATTTTCAAAATCGGAGCCGACTTTCTTGATAGTCTGATGCATCCTGGTTTCCATGTCGGAAGAATAACCTTCCTCCTCTGTCAGGATATCCTGCAGCTTCCAGACCCTCTCCAGAAATCTCCTGCACCCCTTTACACCATCCTCAGACCAGGAAGCGCTTAAATCAAAGGCGCCGATAAACATTTCATAAGTTCTCAGGGTATCCGCGCCGTATTCCCGGATAATATCATCGGGATTCACCACATTGCCCCGGGATTTGCTCATCTTTTCCCCGTTTGAGCCCAGAATCATGCCGTGTGAAGTTCTCTTCTGGTACGGCTCCTTGCAGGGAACAACCCCCTCGTCATACAAAAACCTGTGCCAGAATCGGGAATACAGAAGGTGCAGGGTGGTATGCTCCATGCCTCCGTTGTACCAGTCAACGGGAAGCCAGTACTTTAACGCTTCCGGGCTTGCCAGCGCATTATCATTCTTTGGGTCCGTATAGCGGAGGAAATACCAGGAAGAACCTGCCCACTGGGGCATGGTGTCCGTTTCCCTTTTAGCCGGACCGCCGCATTTCGGGCAGGTGGTTTTCACCCAGTCCGTCATATGCGCAAGGGGGGATTCCCCGTTGTCCGTAGGCATATAACTCTCCACTTCGGGAAGTTCCAGTGGCAGTTCGCTTTCGGGAAGCGCCACATAACCGCACTTTTCACACTCCACTACCGGAATGGGCTCTCCCCAGTAACGCTGGCGGGAAAATACCCAATCCCTCAGTTTATAATTGGTCTTCTCATGACCGATTCCTTTATCAGTTAAAAACGCAATGATTTTCTGTTTCGCTTCCGCAACGGAAAGCCCGTTTAAAAAGTCTGAATTGACAAGGGTTCCCGTCGCCACATCCGTATAAACGGCCTCCTGCACATCCACAGGGCTTCCTGCCACCACCTCGATAATCGGCATATGGAACTTCTTTGCAAACTCCCAGTCCCTCTCATCATGCGCAGGCACCGCCATAATGGCGCCGGTTCCGTAGGTCATCAGTACATAATCGGAAATCCAGATGGGAATTTCCTTGCCGTTAACGGGATTTACGGCCGTCAGGCCGTTAAGCATCACGCCGGTTTTATCCTTTGCAATCTCCGTACGCTCAAAATCGGATTTCCTTGCAGCCATCTCGCGGTAAGCTGCCACTTCTTCAAAGTTTTTGATATCCTCTTTGTATTTGTCTATAAAGGGATGCTCCGGACTCATTACCATGTAGGTGACGCCGAAAAGCGTATCCGCCCTGGTGGTGTAAATCGTCAGTTTATCCTCTTTGTCTTTTAAAATGAAATCCACTTCCGCACCGGTGGACTTGCCAATCCAGTTCTTCTGTGACACTTTTACACGTTCAATATAATCTACGCCGTCAAGCCCGTCTAACAGTTTATCCGCATAATCCGTAATCTTTAACATCCACTGGCTCTTTACTTTGCGGACAACCTCGGAACCGCAGCGCTCACAGACACCATTTACCACCTCTTCATTGGCAAGGCCTACCTTGCAGGAAGTACACCAGTTGATTGGCATCTTTGTCTTGTATGCCAGGCCTGCATTGAAAAGTTTCAAAAATATCCACTGGGTCCACTTATAATATGCCACATCCGTAGTGTTGACTTCCCTCTCCCAGTCAAAGGAATATCCCAGCGAATGCAGCTGGTTCTTAAACCGCTCCACATTGTTTTTCGTGACAATCTTCGGATGGACATGGTTCTTTATGGCATAATTTTCCGTAGGAAGCCCGAAAGCATCCCAGCCCATGGGATAAAGCACATTATAGCCCTGCATCCTTCTTTTTCTCGCCACAATATCAAGCGCCGTATAAGGACGCGGATGCCCTACATGAAGCCCCTGTCCGGACGGATACGGAAATTCAACCAATGCATAATATTTCGGCTTGGAATAATCATCTGAAGTTGCAAACGCCTTCTCATCATCCCATATTTTCTGCCATTTTGTTTCTACTTCTCTGTGATTGTACGGTGCCGCCATTTTTCTTCCCTTCCTTTTTAAAATAACAAGCCCATTGTAGCTATTTCAGCTCTTCTTGTCAATCCTTTTTCGTTCAGGGTTTCCGTATTTTACGCCCGGCAGGCGGGTATTGGGGTCCATACAGGCAAATTATAACCACAAAGCTTCGCTTAAAACTTTTTGTGTTCTGACGTCTTCCAGGCATACCATCTTTACCAACAGCCACGCCCGCTCTTCTTCTGTCATTTCAGTAATCCTTTGTGCCTGGCTGGAATCTTGTATATTTTTAATAATCCCACCCAGACATTCCTCTTTGTATCCGGCAGAGTGCATGGTTTCCTGCCATGCCTGCCGCTTCTTTTCAAGCATTTCAAGCAATGACGCTTTCGCTGTTTTCCCATCCATAATCATTTTGATTTCGTCGAGGGAAAAACCCAATGCTTTTAATTCCAACAGCGCATTTAACTGTTGCACTTGCTTGGGCGAATAATAACGATACCCGTTGACAGTATCTACTTTCACCGGTTTAATAATGCCTTTCTTTTCATATATCCGTATAGCTTTTCTGGAAATCCCAAAAAAATCTGCAATTTCTCCAATCATCATAAGGTCATTTTTCATTTATCTCTCCTATTCTTCCAATGTATCATTTATCCTTTTTATACAAACTGAATTTGCTTTCAGGTTGTTTAAACAGGTTATAAGCATAAACATCCCCGATAAAACGGAACCCCTGACTTGAAAGCAATAAACCACATCCGAAAATACCATTGCTCCATTAAAAATAAATCTGTAGCCAGTAAAAAGAATCATAAGATATCCCCCCATTCCAAATAAACGCATACCCACATCGCTTATAGCCCTTCTCACGTGCATTTTCAAATTGATTTTCATTAATCTCCTGCTATGTTCAGCACAGTTTTTCATCATCAACTCCTTGGCATCATATAACAGGATTGCGTCCGCGTCTGTAAGTAACGGCTTTATTGCGGAAGTATTCTCAGCCATCGCGTTTTGAGATTGCTCTTTTAATTTGGGAATGAATTTAAGCACTATCTTATAATTAATAACCAATTGCGGAATCGCAAACATCCAAGTTATTCCTAAAAAAAGTAAACTGCTCTTCAGCATCAAAAAGCAGGACAACATCGTATTTAAAACAGCGACTACCAGATGGGGGATATTCAACGGACCATTCATCATTGTAAAAGCCGCCTGTATATCACTGTTTAATCTTGTAATCCATTCACCGCTAAAACGACTGTCTATCCGCCAAAGCGGCAGACTTACTATTTTTTCAAACATCTTTTTTTGGAGCCATATTTCTACTTTTGCGGAAAATGCTGCATATTTTGCCCAGATTATTCCGTTATAGACAAACAGCATTGCGCATAGCAAACCGCATACTATGCATATTTTCAAAAGTGCGCCGGAATTATCCGTTTCCAGACAACTGAAAATGGATTTCATTAAATTTGCCGACAGCCAGGTCCTAAATGCATCAAACGGTGACCGAAGTAAAAGTAAAAATATGTATTTACGCCATAGTCCCATTTTTTTGACCAATTTACTAAGATTACCCACGAACCATCTTTCCTCCCTCCATACGATAGATTGTATAACTATCATCTAAAGTCTCTTGATGATGGGTCACATGTATCACTGTCCTGCCATCCGTCAATTTACATAAGGCATCCAAAACGGAATGTCCTGTATCCTGGTCCAGAGCCGAGACCGGCTCATCCAGCAAAATGACTGGAGCATCCTTGCATAGCGCTCTGGCTATCTGGATTCTCTGCGCCTGCCCGCCTGAGACCTGATTTCCCCGTTCTCCCACATTTGTATCCAGCCCATTCGGAAGATTCTCAATCCATTTCGTGAGACTTGCATTTTGGCAGGCTGCCCATACAATTTCATCTGAAATAGTATGACCGCAAGTAATATTATCCCTTATGGACATAGGAAAAAGGCTGTTATTCTGCATGACAAGCGCTACCTGCTTTCTGATTTTCTCAGGGCTGTGCTCACCTGCTATGACAGCCGTTCCACTATCAGGCTTATAAAGACCGGCAAGAATTTTCAATATAGTGCTCTTGCCGCATCCACTGTCCCCGACTATTCCAATGTGCTCACCGGGCCTTGCTCTAAGCGACAGGTTTTTTATAATTACATGATTCTCGTATGAAAATGAAATATTTTCTAAATAAACTGCGTATTGATACATATTTTTCCCTCCAATCTGTCCACAGATGCACTAAATCGCCTAAATGCAGCATAGATACCCGGCATATTCTGCAAGAATCCGGAAATATTCCCCGATAGATTGATAAATATATAAAAAATCCCCATGCTTATATTTCCACTTATCACCATATACCCTCCAAATCCAAGCAATAACAAAAGGGGGATAAAGGAAAGTACACCTGAAAGGGACATAAGTCTGGCAGAAATCCGTTCTTTCTTAATATTTGAATTTCCCCATTCAGAAAGATTTTCCTTCATGGCGCCCTTAATCAGTTCATATGCGCCATATATTTGAATAATCGGAAACAATTCCAAAATCATGTCTGCCATCCCATTGATTTTTTTTCTGCTGTTTTTGCATTGCTGTGTATAATCTTTGATAATCTTACTCGAAAAAGAACAATAATATATCAGCGGAATCACCGGTAATACAGAAAGCATAGCCAATTTGAAATTCAGACAGAGCAGGAAAATAACAGTGACGGCAAACGTACCCAGCTGCTTCACCAATGGAAAAAGATTTTCACTCAAATAATCAGAAATATCTTTTAACTCATTTTGCATTGCGGACTGCGCTTCTCCAACATTAAGCTTTGAGAGCGTTTGAATGTCACTTTGTAAATAATATCCGGCATATCCCATCCGCATTTCATGCGCAAAAATTTCACAAGTATAGGAGGAAAGATACAATGATAAATACTCGCATATTACGTGTATAAAAACTATAAATATGCCGATAGCAAAAAGTATACCCATTTCATTTTCCAGAAAAGAAAGGGCTGTATTTTCAACAGAATCCAACAACTGCGCTAAAAATTTATTCCAGCACAGATTGGAAATGACAGATAGGAACGTAAACAGAAACGCTGCCATAAAAAGGATTTTGTGTAATTTAATAAGCTTCCATATCATTTTCATAAAAGTTCTCCTGCTGCTTTTGGGGATATTGTCATAAATTTATAAAATTTACCTCACATAAAGCGTAAGCTATACCCCAGGGGCAAGGTCAAGCAGGAAAAGCAAGTTTATACAAAAAATCAGGGCAGCCTGCGCCGCCCTGATTTTACTTTTTTATGCTTCTTCATTTCCGGTCAGTTTATCCGCCCTTGCAGCCACTTCCTTTTCCTGCACATCGGAAGGCGCCTGCTCGTAGCGTGCAAATTCATATGCATATTCGCCCCTGCCGCCTGTCATGGAACGTAAGTCCGTACAGTACCCGCAAAGTGCGCTCATGGGAATATCCGCTTCTATCACCTGCTTGCCGCCGGGAAGCGGGTTCATGCCAAGCACCCTGCCCCTGCGCTTGTTTAAATCGCCCATGATATCTCCTGTATAAGCATCCGGCACGGTGACCTTTAAGGAAGCAATCGGCTCTAACAGGATAGGTCCCGCTTCCATAAAGCCTTTCTTGAACGCCTGGATGGTTGCCATCTTAAATGCCATTTCCGAGGAGTCTACCGGATGATAGGAACCGTCATACAATACAGCTTTCACGCCTACAACCGGATACGCCGCCATGGGACCTTTCAGAACCGAATCCTGCAAGCCCTTTTCCACTGCGGGGAAGAAGTTCTTGGGAACAGCGCCTCCCACAACTTCCTGCGCAAACTCATAAGGCGTCTCCAAATCGCCGGAAGGTGAAAATCTCATTTTAACATGCCCGTACTGCCCATGTCCGCCGGACTGTTTTTTGTATTTGTATTCCACATCGGAATTTTTCTTGATGGTTTCCTTATATGCAATTTTAGGCTTTGCAAGCTCCACATCCACCTTGTACTCGTTTAACAGCCTGCTTACCACGATTTCCAGATGCTGCTCTCCCATTCCGTAAAGCAGGGTCTGCCTGTTTTCAGCATCGTTCACCACTTTAAGGGTGGTGTCTTCATGCGTCATTTTCTGCAATGCCTGGGAAATCTTATCCACATCGCCCTTATTTTTAGGTTTATAACGCATATATGTATACGGTGTTGAAATCTCCCATTTGCCGAATTTAATGGTAGTGGCCTTGGTGGAAAGGCTGTTTCCGGTTCTGGCTGCTGTCAGCTTCGCCAGCGCCCCCAAATCCCCTGCATGAAGTTCCGGCACTTCCATGGGTTTATTGCCTTGCAGCACATACAGCTTTCCGATTTTTTCTTCTATGTCACGGTCCACATTGTAAATCACATCATCCGTTTTCAATACGCCGGAATTCACCTTAATAAGAGAGTATTTGCCAATGAACGGGTCAACAATGGTTTTCCAGATATAGGCTGACTTTGCCTTGGAAAAATCATAGTCCGCATTGTAAATTTCATTTGTCTTCATGTTGATGCCTGCCACCTGCCTGTTTTCAGGACTGGGCATATATTTTACAATGTCATCCAGCAAAGTATAAACACCCTGGCAGAGCACATTGGAGCCCATGCTAATGGGTACGATACTGCCGTCGCAGACATTGGTGCGCAGAGCCGCACGGATTTCCGCTTCAGAGAAAGTCTCCCCGCCAAAATAACGCTCCATCATCTCTTCACTGGTTTCTGCCACTGCTTCCATCAATGTATCCCTGCAAATCTGGAGGTTTGCTTTGTTATATTCAGGAATGTCACAGGAAACAACTTCTTTTCCCTGCCATCTGTTCCCTGTCTCTGCTATGACATTGACATAACCGACAAACTTTTCATTCTCACGGATGGGCAGATTAAACGGCGCTATCTTCTTGCCATACCTTTCCGTCATATCCTCCACTACCTGCCTGAAGGACGCATTATCCACATCCATATTGGTGACATACACAAAACGGGGCAGTTTATATTTGTCGCAGAGTTCCCATGCCTTCTCCGTGCCGACTTCCACGCCTGATTTTCCGTTTACCACAATAATGGCTGCGCCTGCCGCACTGACTGCCTCCTCTACTTCCCCCACAAAGTCAAAGTATCCCGGTGTATCCAGAATATTGATTTTACAATCGCCCCACTCTATGGGAATCACAGAAGTTGAAATGGAAAATCCCCTCTTTTGCTCCTCTTTGCTGTAATCACTCAAGGTATTGCCATCGTTTACCTTACCCATACGGGAAGTAATGCCGGAGAGATACCCCATTGCTTCAGCCAGACTGGTTTTGCCTGAACCTCCGTGCCCAAGTAAAACCACATTGCGAATCTTGTCGGTTGTGTATACTTTCATAATCTGCTACATCCTTTCTCGGTATTTTCGGAAACACCATGGGTATATTTTACTAAATTTTTCACTACATTACAAGTTATATCCTGCAATTTGCACAGAAAATTCTAAGAGAGCGGAGAAAAATTTTGCATTGCGGCATCCCCGGCGTGCATTTGATTCCATAAAGGACCGTGTAAAAACGCTGGTACTTAGAGGTTGTCTTATAACCTCTTACGTACCACTGCGTTTTTACCCGAGCGAAAGCGCGTCCTGTTGGAACAAATGCACGCCGGGGATGCCGCAATGCAAAATGCGGAAACTATGGGAAACTATTTTTTTATATTTGTTGACTTTCGCGCTTTAAAGTGTTAGAATGTCAACAAGCAAAAGGAGGTACATGAAATGATAGTTGTAATGAAACCGGGCGCTGCCGAGGAAAATATCAGGGCAGTTGTAACTTATATCGAGCAAAACGGATTAACCGCTCATTTATCCAAGGGTGAGGAGGTCACCATCATCGGCATGGTGGGGGACAAATCTCGTCTTTCCACGGAAAACCTTGCCATCTATAAAGATGTAGACCGCATTTTACCCGTTACGGAAAGCTATAAACTTTCCAACAAGAAATTTCATCCTGATTCCTCTGTCGTAAAAGTAGGCAATACCGTTATTGGTCCTGACAACCTTACCATCATGGCGGGACCCTGTGCAGTGGAGACCAGAGAACAGCTTTTTGCCATTGCCCATGCCGTCAAAAAAGCCGGGGCCACCATACTGCGCGGCGGCGCATACAAGCCCCGCACATCCCCTTACTCTTTTCAGGGGTTGGAAGAAGAAGGCCTTCGTTATATGCAGGAAGCCAAAGCAGAAACAGGCCTTTCCACTATCTGCGAGGTTGTAAGCATGGAAGCCATAGAAGCTGCGGTAAAATATGTGGATATGATTCAAATCGGTGCACGGAATATGCAGAATTTTATCCTGCTGAGGGAAGCAGGCCGTTCCGGTCTGCCCGTTCTTTTAAAGAGGGGCCTTTCCGCCACCATAGACGAATGGCTGAATGCTGCCGAATACATTATGTCCGAGGGAAATCCCAATGTCGTGCTGTGTGAACGGGGCATCCGCACCTTTGAAACGGCAACCCGCAACACACTTGACTTGAGCGCCGTTCCTGTATTAAGGGAAAAAACGCACCTTCCCGTTATTGTAGACCCGTCCCATTCCACAGGCGCATACAAATATGTGCCGTCCATGGCAAAAGCAGCCGTCGCAAGCGGCGCTGACGGTTTAATGATTGAAGTACACAATGACCCTGCACACGCTCTTTCAGACGGACCGCAGTCACTTACCTTTGAAAAATTTGAAAGCCTGACAAAAGAGCTTGCACCCTTCTGCACCGTAGTGGGAAGAACATTTTTATAAGGAGTACAGTATGTCCGGTCTAACCTGCGGCTTTATCGGTCTGGGACTGATTGGCGGTTCTATCGCGAAAGCTTTAAAGACAGCCGATTCTTCCATAAAAATAATTGCATATGATATCAATCGGGAAACTCTTGCACTCGCCCGTGCCGACGGGATTGCCGACGTGACCGTTTCTTGTATTGACGAAACATTTTCTTCCTGCGGCTACATTTTTTTGTGCGCGCCGGTTTCCTGCAACGACGAAAACCTGGCTGCCGTAAAAAAAGTGGTATCTCCTTCCTGCATTCTGACAGATGTAGGAAGCGTGAAAACCACTACGCACAAGTATGTTGCCGCGGCAGGTCTTTCCCGCCAGTTTATCGGCGGACATCCCATGGCGGGCAGCGAACGGATTGGTTATCAGAACGCCAAAGCGCTTCTCTTGCAGAATGCCTATTACATCCTGACGCCTTCCGTTGAAACCGACACCGGTAAATTGCATGATTTCGAGAATTTAGTCCGTAAAATGGGCGCTATACCTTTGGTACTATCTTATGAACAGCATGATTTTGTCACCGCCGGGGTCAGCCATCTGCCCCACGTCATAGCTTCCTGTCTGGTGAACCTTGTGAAGGAATCCGACTCGGAAGACGGTATTATGAAGCTAATTGCTGCCGGGGGATTTAAGGATATCACCCGTATTGCCTCCTCTTCCCCTGTTATGTGGCAGCAAATCTGCCTGACAAACGGCGATAATATTTCCCATCTGCTCTCGGTATACATTGACATTCTTACAAGAACAAAGAATGCGCTTGACTGTCGTGATGCGGATGCGCTTTACAAACTGTTTGATTCGGCACGTACTTACCGGGAGTCCTTTATCAACGCTTCCAGCGGTCCCATTAAACGAATCTATGACATGACGGTGGATATTGCCGACAAACCGGGGGCTCTTGCCTTTGTTGTTTCTCTTTTGGCAAAGGGCGGCATCAGCATTAAAAACATAGGCATTGTCCACAACAGGGAAGCTGCAGAGGGAGCCATGCGGATTGAATTTTATGAAGAAAACGCCATGATACAGGCAAAAAACCTTCTTGGGAAAGAAGGCCTTATAGTAAAATAAGGACGCCTAGGCGTCCTTATCCTTATTATTCTTCTCTATTTTCTTACGCCGGACTTTTTCTGCAAGCTGCAAACCCCATCCGGCTAAAAATGTGCCTGTCATGCCTCCGGCAGTATCCAGAATCACATCTGCCGCGCTTGTCCATCTATACACCAATATGCCCATCATGGCGTATTCCATAAAATGAGCGGCTTTTCTCAGCGGATGTTCAAAATAACCCGCTATTTACTGGTTATCTTCTACCATCTGGTAAACCTCGATTCTTGCAGCATCCATTTCCGGCATTCCCACAAAAATCGCGCCATAAGAAATTGTATTTTCCTTTTTCTCGATTCTTACAATCTCCAATATGGCATGCAAAACCTCTTTGGTCCAGATTGTCAGATAAGATTCATAGATTGCACCGATGGTCAGCGCCTTGTCACAAGTAAAACCAACCCCTGATTTGGACACGTCCAGCACATCGATACCTACCTCTTCGCTTCCCCCTCCATCCAGGCGTTTCACCACAATTCTGGATTGAAGCTGTGTTCTCTTCGCTTTTCTTCTCTCCTCCATAAGTCCACCTTTCCCCGGATAATTAACATCCGCTATGCTTCTCTTTTCCTATGATGTTTATACCCTTAGACAGTATACCAAAAAAGGAATAAATGTAAATGTTGCGTTTTCATAAGTATGTGAAACGACCTTTTATTGAATAAACATCGCATCCCCAAAAGAAAAGAACCGATATTTTTCGGATATGGCTTCCCTGTAAGCATCCAAAACATGTTCCCTGCCTGCCAGCGCGCTCACCAGCATAACAAGGGTGGATTCCGGAAGATGGAAATTGGTAATCAGGGCATCCAGCACTTTAAAACGGTAGCCGGGATAGATAAAGATTTCCGTACTGCCGCTGCCTTCCCGCACCAGTCCGTCCTCTCCTGCGGCGCTCTCCACCGTCCTGCAGCTTGTGGTTCCCACACAGATAATTCTTTTTCCGTTTTTCTTTGCCGCATTTATTTTTTCAGCTGCTTCTTTTGTTATCTGATAAAACTCCTCATGCATATGATGCTCCAGAATATTATCTGCTTTGACCGGACGGAACGTGCCAAGCCCTACATGGAGGGTCACATAGGCAATCTCCACGCCTTTTGCTTCTATCTCTCCCAGCAGTTCTTCCGTAAAGTGCAGTCCTGCCGTAGGCGCTGCCGCACTTCCCTCATATCTGGCATACACTGTCTGATAACGGTTTTTATCCTGTAATTTATGGGTTATGTATGGCGGAAGGGGCATTTCTCCCAGCCTGTCCAAAATTTCCTCAAAGATACCCTCATAGGTAAAATGAATCAGTCTGTTCCCTTCCTCCACGGTTTCCAGCACTCTGGCATGTAAAAATCCGTCCCCAAATACAAGCAAAGTCCCCGGCTTGCATTTTTTACCGGGCTTTACCAGCGTTTCCCAGATATCATTGTCCTTTCTTTTTAGCAACAGTACCTCAACCGCCGCTCCCGTATCCGCTTTCCGTCCCAGAAGCCTTGCCGGGATTACTTTGGTGTTATTTAAAACCAGACAGTCCCCGGGATGCAGATACTGCAATATGTCCTTAAAAACATGATGCTTTGTTTTTCCGCTTTCTTTATCCAGCACAAGAAGCCTGGAGGACGAACGGTCCTCCAGGGGGTCCTGCGCAATCAGCTCCTTGGGCAAATCAAAATAGAAATCGGATTTCTTCCATTCCGTCATGACAAACATGCCCCTTCAATAAATGCCTTGTAGCCGCGGTATGCTTCATAAATATCTGCTTTGCTGGTGGCTTCCCACGGCGCATGCATATTCAGCACCGCCACACCGCTGTCAATTACATTCATGCCGTACAAAGCCAGAATGTAAGCGATGGTACCACCGCCTCCCACATCCACTTTTCCCAATTCAGCCGTCTGGAACTGTACGCCTTTTTTGTCAAAAATCCCACGGATATGCGCCATATACTCCGCATTGGCATCATTGGAGCCCGATTTTCCCCTCGCACCCGTAAATTTGTTAAATACCATGCCCCTGCCGAGAAACGCACTGTTCTTCTTTTCAAAATACGTTGCAAAAGAAGGGTCGAACCCGGCGCTCACATCGGAAGAAAGCATACAGGAACGGGCAAGGCACCTCCTTACATTTAATTCACTGTATTCACCGCAAAGGGCCATCAGTTCTGCAAGGCTGTTTTCAAAGAATTTTGACTGCATTCCTGTTGCCCCTACGGAACCGACTTCCTCTTTATCCACCAAAATACAGCATACGGTCCTGTCTGTCTTTTTTGTATCCAGCATGGCTTTGAGGGAGGTAAAGGCGCATACCCTGTCATCCTGCCCGTACGCTAAAATCATGCTTCTGTCAAAGCCGGCTTCCCTTGCCTTTCCCGCAGGAACAATCTCAAGCTCGGCGGAAATGAAATCTTCCTCTTCCACGCCATAGGTATGCTTTAATATATCAAGCACGCCTGCCTTAACGGCTTCTTTTGCTTTCTCTTTCTTTTCGTCTTTCTCCTCTTCAGCTTTCTTTTTCCCGAACAAGAGCGGTTTGTTGCCAACAATAAGGTCAAGGGCTTCTCCTTCGATAACCTTAGACGCTTTTTTCTCCAACTGTTCAGCTGCCAGATGGATTAACAAATCCGAAATGAAAAATACAGGGTCATCGTCTTCCTCGCCGACATTGATTTCCACCGTTGTGCCGTCTTTCTTGACGATAACACCATGGAGGGCGAGGGGAAGGGTCACCCACTGGTATTTCTTGACGCCGCCGTAGTAATGGGTGTCAAGATAGGCAAAATCCGCATCTTCATATAACGGGTTCTGCTTTACATCGATTCTGGGAGAATCGATGTGGGCTCCCAGAATATTCATACCCTCTGCCAGCGGCTTTTCTCCCAACTGGTAAATGGCAATGGATTTGTTCATCCATACGGAATAGACTTTGTCACCGGCAGACAGTTCCACGCCTTCCTTTACTGCTTTTTCCAGCTCCGTATAGCCTTCTTTTTCCAGAATATTCACGATGGTGTCGATGCATTCCCTTTCGGTCTTACCGTTATCCAGAAATTTCCTGTACTCACCGGAGATTTTCTCCAGCTCTTTTAATTGTTTTGCGTCGTAAGTTTCCCATAAATTTTTATTTTCCATGTTTTTTCCTTTCTACTGTCTAAGCTGCGCTCCAAGTTGCTCCAGTCCGTTCAATATTTTCTTCATTGCACCTGCAATATCCGCTTCTTCCAATGTCCTGTCCTTAGCCCTGAAGGATATGGAGTATGCCATGGATTTATATCCTTCTTTAATCTGATTGCCCTCATATATGTCAAACAGCCTGTAGGACTCCAAAATCTTTCCACCCCGCTGGTCAATCACGGCTTCAATCTGTCCTGCCAGCACTTCCTTAGGCACCTCCATGGAAATGTCCCTCATAACAGCAGGATACTTTGCAATGCCCTCATACTTGCGCTCAAAAGTGGCAAATGACAGAATTACGGGCATATCCAGAACTGCCACATAGGCTTTCGTCCCGATGGAATAGTTGTCACATACTTCGGGATGCACTTCTCCCATAAATCCCACCAATGCATCCTTGTAAAGGATACCAGCCTGGCGTCCGGGGTGTAAGAAAGGCTTTCCTGCATCCGGGTCATACACTGTCCTTTCAGACATGCCGATGCTCTCAAAAAATTCTTCTACGACACCTTTTAAGGTATAAAAATCTCCCTCTCCATAGAAGCCTAAGGTAAACTGCATCCTCTCGTCAGGAAGTTCTTCCAGCGGCAGTTTCCGGGGAATATAGATATTGCCAAGTTCATACAGGCGCACATCCTTATTCCTTCTGTTATAGTTGGTGGAAAGGCTGGTCAGCATACCGTTTAGGGAAAGCGTTCTCATCACGGAAAAATCTTCGCCCAAAGGATTTGCAATGGTAATGGCCTCCCTTGCCTTATCGTCTGCATCCAATAAAAGCTTATCAAATACTTTCGGACTCTCAAAGGAATAACTCATCCCCTGGGAGAAACCACAGTATTCCGCAATATCCTTTGCTTTCTGCTCCACCCTGAGTTTAAAGGAAAGCTTGCCGGTGGTTGCAGTGCTTTTCGGAAGGGTTACCGGAATTTTATCATAACCATAGAAACGCGCAACTTCTTCCGCAATATCCGCTCCCCCTGCCAAATCCTGCCGGAAAGAAGGGATTTCCAGTTCCTTTTCACCTGCCTGGTTTTCCCTAACTTCTATTTCCAGCTTTTTAAAGATGGCAAGCATCTGTTCTTCCGAAACCTGCGTGCCTAAAAGCGCATTGTACTTATCCGGTTCAAACGGCAGTATTTTAAGCGGTTTAAGCGGTTCACACACATCTACCGTCCCTGCCGCCACTTCCCCGCATCCCAGTTCTTCTATCAACTGGCAGGCGCGGTCAATGGCTGCTTTTGCATTCCGTGGGTCTAATCCTTTTTCAAATTTTCCGGAAGCGTCGGTACGCAGCCCCAGTCTCTTTGCCGATTTTCTGATATTAGGTCCGTTAAAAGTTGCTGCTTCAAACAAAACGGTTTTTACATTATCCGTAATTTTAGAGTTTTCACCGCCCATGATGCCTGCAATACCGATTTCCTTTTCCGCATCGCAAATCATCAGGATTTCGGAATCCAGCTTTCTCACCTGTCCGTCCAGCGTCTGGAACTCATCCCCATCCTTGGCACGGCGCACGATAATCTTTTTCCCGGCAATCGTATCCAAATCAAAGGCATGCATCGGCTGTCCAAATTCCTCCATCACATAATTGGTGATATCCACCAGGTTGTTGATGGGCCTGATGCCGCTTGCGGCAAGCCTCCTCTGCATCCATTCGGGTGACGGCGCAATCTTAATATTCGTACATACCCTTGCGCAGTATCTGCTGCACAAGTCCTTATCCTGCACCTCTACACTGATATAATCCTTAACATCTTCCCCGTTTTCCTTCACCTTTATTACCGGTGGCACAAAAGGCTTTTCAAAAGTCGCCGCCGCTTCCCGGGCAATCCCCAGCACACTGTAGCAATCTACACGGTTGCTGGTAATCTCATATTCAAATACGGTATCCCTCATGCCGAGGAGCGCCACCGCATCCTCTCCCGGCACTGCATCCGCCGGCAGGATATAAATACCTTCCTCCGGCGCCCCGGGATACATATCCCTGTCGGAACCCAGCTCCTCGATGGAACACATCATGCCGTTTGACGGCACGCCGCGCAGCTTTCCTGCTTTAATCTTTATGCCGCCTTCCGGAAGCGGACCGCCGTCATGGCCGCCTGCCACTCTGCCTCCGTCCAGTACTACAGGCACCTTGTCTCCTTCCTTTACATTGGAAGCGCCTGTCACTATCTGAATTTCTTCTTCTCCCACATTCACCTGACACACAATCAGTTTTTCCGCATCCGGGTGTTTTTCTATTTTTATTATTTCCCCAACCACGATTTTTTCAAGGTTTTTATCCAGCCTTTCATACCCCTCAACCTTGGTTCCAGTCAGGGTCATCCTGTCACAGTATTCCTGGTCTGTACAGGTAAGTTCCGGCACATATGCCTTAATCCATGATAATGCTGTATTCATAATATATTTCCTTTCTCCAATTAATTTAGAACTGTTTTAAGAAACGGACATCGTTTTCGTATAACAATCTCATGTCATCAATCTCATATTTGAGCAGGGCAATCCTTTCCAGACCCATTCCAAATGCAAAACCGGTATACGTTTCGGAATCTATGCCGCTCATTTCCAGTACATGGGGATGTACCATGCCGCATCCTAAAATTTCAATCCAGCCGCTTCCCTTGCAGAACCGGCATCCATTGCCGCCGCATTTAAAACAGGTGACATCCATCTCGGCGGAAGGTTCCGTAAACGGGAAATGATGCGGCCTGAATTTTACCTTGGTTTCTTCGCCGAACAACTCCCTTGCATACTCGGCAAGTGTTCCTTTCAAATCGGAAAAGGTAATATTTTTGTCCACTACCAGTCCTTCCACCTGATGGAAAGACGGGGAATGGGTGGCATCCACTTCGTCGGAGCGGAATACCCTTCCGGGTGCCAGCATACGGATGGGAAGCCTGCCTTTTTCCATTTCATGTATCTGCGTAGAAGAAGTCTGGGTGCGGAGCAGGATATCGCCGGTAATGTAAAAGGTGTCCTGCTCATCCTTTGCGGGATGGTCTGCCGGAATATTGAGCGCCTCAAAATTGTAGTAATCCTTTTCCACTTCCGGTCCTTCCACAACTTCATAACCCATGCCCACGAAAATACGTTCCACTTCCTCAAGCGCAATGGTGCAGGGATGTCTGTGTCCGATAATGTTTTTCTTTGCGGGAAGGGTCACATCAATTACCTCTGCCTTCATTTTTGCTTCCCTGACAGCCCGCTCCATCTTTTTCATGGCGGCTTCCAGCGACTTTTCGATTTCTTCTCTGGTCTCATTCACCATCTGCCCGATTTTGGGACGCTCCTCCGGAGCTACATCCTTCATGGATTTTAATACCGCCGTCAACTCACCCTTTTTTCCAAGAATATTGACACGGACTTCATTCAGCTTTTCCAACGCATCGCTGGCTGCAATCTGGGCAAGAGCCTGCTCCCTGATTTTTTCTAACTTCTCTCTCATACTTATCCTCATTTCTGCGCTGCTTTTTTGCGCATAACAGGTTTGTGCAGGCAGCGCACAGGCACAAACCCCGCGATTGAAAATTTATACTTTCAATCTTTTTCCTTTCTTTTTTGTTATAAAAAAAGTCCCTTGTCTAAACAAGGGACGAAATATATCCGTGGTACCACCCAATTTCCTGATATTATCAGGCACTCAACCGCTTAACGCGCGTACACGTCCGACCTTACTCTCCAGACAAGGGTTTCACATCGGAAGCTCAGGTGGGAAATTCACGCATCATCTGCACTTAAGGAAGCTTACAGCCGATGGCTTCCTCTCTCTGTAAGAAAATGAATTGCTACTGACACCTTCATGGCTTTTCAACTAAGCTTATTGTAATAACCTGCCTGTAAAAAGTCAAGCACCTTTCTTCTTTTTCTTTTCCTTTCTTTTCCGGTAAAGCACTTTATATGCCGGCCCGAAGTAGCGGTTGATTTCCGCTCCAATCATGATGATGTAAATACAAAAATACATCCACAGCATAATAATGATAATCAAAGAAAGGCTTCCGTATGTACTCGCACTGTTGCTTGCCTCCACATAGATGGAAAATCCCCATGAAAAAATGTTCCATATCACAGCGGAAAACATGGCTCCGGGTATCTGTGCCCTGAATTTCAGTTTCTTATTAGGTACATAGGTATAGATTGCCGTAAACAGGATAGTCAGTACCAGCCATACTGTCAGAAAGCGGAAATTCATAAAAAAGTCAAACAAGGTCCTTGTTTCCGGCACCTTTACAAAAATCATGTCAAGCAGAACATTCCCGAACACATTCAGGAAGAGGGAAAGTAACAGTACTACCAGCATCACTAAGGTGTAAAAAGAAGCCACCGTGCGGAGCAGAAAGTAGTTGCGCTTCTCTTCCACATCATTCACGGCATTCAGTCCGCGGATAAGAGCAAGCACACCCTTGCCCGCAGACCACAGGGTTGCTATGGCGGCTATGGACAACACGCCCGCCGATTTATCATATACATCGGAGATAATGCTCCTCATCAACGGGTCCAGTATATCAGGCGTAATTTCCGTGATGGCATTTGTCAGGATTTCCTCCGTCAAATGGGTAAACGGAATGATGGTACAAATCATAATAAGCATGGGCACTAACGACAAAAAAAGGAAAAATGCTGTACTTGCCGCAAAAGAACTGATATTCTTCCGGTTCATCTGTTTATTAAAATCATCCAGTATGATATATAATTTCCGTATCACGTCTATCCCACCCTGTTCATATTTGTCCGCAGTCAGCCCGATGCGGACACAATCATGCTTCCTTTATAAAAAAAGTTTAGAATCTGTTCTGCCGTATATCCGGCCGCCGCCATATTTTTTGCTCCGTTCTGCGACATGCCGGCTCCGTGTCCGAATCCCCCGCCGGACAAAGTATATCCTACCACATGTTCTCCTTTTTGAACAGGTGAGATTACAAAATAGGCGCTTGGCAAAAGCGTTTTCATATCTACCCCGCTTCCGTCCTGCCGGATGGCCTGCGTGCTCCCGTCGCACAGCACATAGCGGATATTTAATTCGGAAATCACCTTATAAGTGGCCTTTTCCCCTTCGATTATCAATTCATCCGCCACGCCGCCTGCATTTCTCGATAGCACGGCAATCCTTTCTATTTTACCCAGCTTTTCAACCGGCTCACTGACATACTCCCCGTTTTTCAGCGTAAGGATTAATTTTGCATTGGCAAAATACCGGCTTTTCAGCATTTCCAATATCCGGGAGCCGTCCAATTCCTCTACGGTATACGTCCAGCGGTACCACGGCTCATTTTTTTCAAAATCCGTATCCGGCGGGTTTGTCAGAAACTTTGCAAACACTTCCTCCTGCCGCATGTTTTCCGCCGTATAGACCGCTTCTTTTCCTTCCATCCCGTCTTTGCTTATGGACTGTGACAAAATACAGGGGATTTCCGGCGCAGTATCTGATTTCCATACATGTTCATCCGAACCAAACCCGCAGGATGTGGAATAATAATAAGTGTTTACCAGCGCACCGTCCGCATATAAAAGCTGCCCTGCCGTTTCCTTTACTGCCGTTGTCGTCGCATTCTGTTCCACAATATTATTGTAAACCTGATATCCCGTGCTGTCATCCACATGGGCGCCCACTCCCGGAAGTCCCGGCGAAAGCATATAAGAATAGGCATATGTCCTTGCACAGACAGCCTGGGCCTTTAGTGCCTCCAAAGGATATCCTGCCGGCATTTCACTGGGAACCACCGCATAAAGATATTCTTCCAGAAGCAGTTCATTTATTACAACCAATCCGTCGTCTGTCGCACAAATTTCCATGGTTCCCCGGTAAACGGGCGTTCCCTGGCTCCTGTGTACGGAAGTCAGGGTGATTTTACCGGTAAGGACTGCAGGTTCAATGTAAATCCTTCCCGCCCCTCCCGCAAAGTAGATGCTGTCCCGTGTTACGGTAATCTCTTCCCCCGCCTTATGTACCTCCTCCACCATGCTTCCTTTGCTTTCATACCGTAACAGCCAGTCCACGTCACAGAATAAGGAAACACTTGCATGAAATGCTCCTGCATAGTCACTGTTCTTTATCTGCACGCGGATGTACTCCATGGTTTCATCCCGCGTCAGGAGCACGGCACAGATTTTACCGTCCTCCAGCACATAATCGGCAAAGTTGTATCCAATCCGAAGGTCTTTTTCCGTACCAAGCCGCATTTCCCCGTAAAGCATATAAAATTTTACATGTTCGGCATACAAAAGCGGGCCCCTGTTTTCCAGTTCCACCGCATTTCCCGCACTTATCCCCACAACCTTGTCGTTGATTTTTTCTCCGTCCTTTACGAGAATCCCTGTCACAAAGCCGTCGCATACCGTCAAATCCGCTACTTGACCCACTGCACTCCTGTCTGCCTTAAATCCGCCTTCCTGCCAGTAAAAAATTCTTTCTTCTCCGTCAAAAATGCCGATATATGTATCTGTCACTTCCGTAATATAAATATTATGCAGTTCCTCCGCTATCGGTTCCAGAGGTTCTTCTTTGTCATTTCGCGATTTATTACCGCCTATGTCAAGAACCGGCAGCGCTATGCAGGCAACGGCAAACAACAGCACAATTCCCACAATACACAGAATCATCTTCATCCGCATTCTTACATCTTTGTCGTCTTCATCAAAAAAACTTCGCAATCCAATCCCCCTGTTTTTCCATGCCTGCCGCTTTTGGCGCACATATGGATATTTTTATTTGACAAAAAGAGCAGCTACCGGGCTGCTCTTTTTCCTCTGTAATATCCCAAAATGCCGGCTCTTGCCTTCTGACTCCTAGCAGCGCTAGGTGGGTGACCGCAACCATGCTTTTGCCTTCCCCTGCAATCCTCTTACGAGTGGAGGCTTGACAGCCACACGGCAATGTAGGAATCCCGTTTAAAGTAAATGTAGGTTCAAAATTAACAAGAGTTATCGTGCATTTCAGGTTACTTATATTATATGCAAAATTGCTGTATATTACAAGATGCAAATAATAGTAAAATGAAACAAATTTACTTATTTTTTGCATCGAAACAGCAACTCTTCCCATCTTTTATCCACTTCTTTCTGAAAAGCCTCAATATAATGCTCATTCCCCGGTTTGAAAAGATGCTTGAAACGTCCCTGTTTTTTTAAGAAATCCTCCACCGGAAGTTTGTTTTTCGGCTCGTAATTTAAAATCCATTTTCCATCCACGATTTCAAAAAGCGGCCAGTAACAAGTTTCCACTGCCAGACGGCAGATTTCTATGATGTCCGGTGCATCATATTTCCATCCCCTCGGACACGGCGCCAGAATGTTAAGAAAAGCAGCTCCCGGTGTATAAATGGCTTTTTCCGACTTGACATACAAATCTTTCAAATTTCCGATAAAAGTAGTCTGCGCAACATAGGGAATGTTGTGTGCCGCGATGATGGCTGCCAAATCTTTTCTTGCCTGCACTTTCCCGGCGGACACCTTTCCCGAAGGTGTGGTGGTGGTATCCGCATACATGGGGGTTGCCGAAGAACGCTGTACACCGGTGTTCATGTATGCGCCGTTATCATAACAGACATATACCATGTCATGCCCCCGCTCCATGGCGCCGGAAAGCGATTGCAACCCGATATCATAGGTTCCCCCGTCACCGCCGAAGGTGATAAACTTATACTCTTCCTTGATTTTCCCTTTTTTCTTCAATGCCTTATAAGCAGTCTCCACACCCGAAAGCGTCGCACCTGCATTTTCAAAAGCGTTATGGATATAACTGTCCTCATACGATGTATAGGGATACATAAAAGAGGACACTTCCAGACAGCCCGTAGCATTACCCACAACCGCCTTATCTCCGGGATGCAGCGCCTTTAAAACATTTCTCACTGCAATCGTGCCGCCGCAGCCTGCACACATCCTGTGTCCGGGGGCAAGCCTTTCTTCCCTTCCCTGTATCTCCTTAAAATCAAATTTACCTGTCTGCTCCATAATTGTCTCCACTCCTATTCCTAAGGCCAAGATAAGGATATTCTCCGAAAAGATTATTCCCCTGTGCCAGTTCCGCCAAGTCTTCATATAATTTCTCAATGTCAGAAACTTTTACATCCCTTCCGGACAACCCGTAAATAATATTCACGGTTTTTGCCGATGCCTGTGCGCGGTAAAGGGCTGCCGTCAGTTCAGCGCCCAATGGTCCACCCGTTGCATTATACCCTTCGCATCTGTCCATGATGGCGACTGCCTTAAGATGTTTTAACGCCTCCGCCATCTCTTCGCCGGGGAATGGCCTGAATACGCGTACCTTCAGCAGGCCTGCCCTTATTCCCTGTTCCCTCAGTCTGTCAATGGCATCTTTAATGGTACCGCACACGGAACCGATGGCTACAATGGCAAAGTCTGCATCCTCCAGCTTGTATTCCTCAAAGAAACCGTACTTCCTGCCGGAAATCTCCTCAAATTCTTTTGCCACATCCAAAATAACCTGCCTTGCATTCCTCATGGCCTGTGCCTGTGCCCGCTTTGCTTCCATGCAGTAACAGGACACCGCATAGGGACCAACCGCCATGGTTTCATCTTCCCGCAAAAGATAATGCTCTGGCTCATAAGCACCCACAAACTTCTTAACAGGCTCATCTTCAAGCAGCATGATATTTTCTACGGCGTGGCTGGTGATAAATCCATCCTGACATATCATAATCGGCAGTTTGACATCCTTATGCTCCGCAATGCGGTATGCCTGCAAAGTATTGTCATATGCTTCCTGATTGTTTTCCGCATATATCTGAATCCAGCCGGAATCCCTGGCCCCCATACTGTCGGAATGTTCCGCATTGATGTTAATCGGACCTGAGAGCGCCCTGTTTACCACTTCCATCATAATGGGCAGCCGGTTGGATGCCGCCACATACAATACCTCCCACATAAGCGCCAGTCCACAGGCTGACGTAGCCGTCAACGTTCTTGCACCTGCCGCTGAAGAGCCGATGGCAGCGCTCATGGAGCTGTGCTCGCTCTCCACAGGGATAAATTCGGTATCTATTTCGCCGTTTGCAATCATAGAGGATACAAACTGCGGTATTTCCGTGGATGGCGTGATGGGAAACGCCGGCATCACATCGGGATTAATCTGCCTGATTGCATATGCAACTGCCTCGTTGCCTGACATTCTTTCCTTGACTGCCATTTTATTTGCCCTCCTTCATGGTAATTGCACCAAACGGACATGCTTTTACGCAGATGCCGCATCCCTTGCAATGCTGATAATCAAATGCTTCCCTCCTGCCTTCTTTAACGGGAATGCAGCTGTCAGGACAATAGGGCACGCACAGCAGGCACTGCCTGCACTTATCCCAGTCAATTACGGGTGTGCTGGTCCGCCACTCTCCCGTTTCAAATAACCCGGATGTTGCAGGCTCATGAATCTGCAGCCCTTCTGTTAAATCCTGCCATACGGTATGTTCGTTTATCTTCTCCGCTTTTAATGCCATCAGCGCACCTCCCTGAATGCCATCCGAAGGGCATTCATATTTCCTTCCAGTACTTCCGGTTTCTTCTCAAATTTATGTTTCAGGGAAACCTCCATCTCCCTCATAAATACTTCTTCCTCCATAATACCCGACACCTTCACAATTGCCGCAAGCATCGGCGTATTGGGAAAATAAGCGCCGAGTGTAGCCATGCAGACCTTTCTGGCGTCAATCAAAAATACCCTGCCCCCATACCCGTTTAATAAGGGCATCACTTCTTCTATTTCCATAACAGTATTAATCAAAATGGCGCCTTCTTTCTTTAACCCCTGCGTTACATCCACAGTGTGAAGAAGGGTATCATCCACCACCACCACAAAATCCGGCTCATAAATATTGGAATGGATTCTTATGGGAAAATCACTGATTCTGTCATATGCCGTAATGGGCGCCCCCATCCTCTCCGGACCGTACTCAGGGAAGCCCTGCACATGTTTTCCTGTGCTGAAAGCCACGTCCGCAAGCAAAAGCGCTGCCGTTTTTGCGCCCTGCCCACCTCTTCCGTGCCAACGAATTTCTGTCAATGCCTTCATAATTTTACTAGTTTCCTTTCTGTCTTTTGTTTTTGTATTACGCACAAAACAGGTATGAATATCTTTGTATCGCATACATATGTATTCAACAAAAGAACACACTGTGGTTAGTATACGCCAAATGTCGAAAGATGTAAAGAATTAAATCATACAGAAAGACCCGCAAAGCTGAAAACAGCCTGCGGGCCTTTCCTCTCTAATATAAAATTATACCTCAGCTACCACTTTCTTTAACGCTTCCAGCGCCTCATCAGGGAGTTTGTCATAACCCTCTTTCTTGGTTGCAAAACCTTCTACTGCATCCACACGGTTCTGCATAGCATTCTTCAGGGCATCCACATAAGCCTTGTCGTTCATATCCGGAGTAAAGTCGCCGGTTTTGCCTGACCAGTCATACATGATTTCGATATCTTCGAAATTGCCCCACTTTTCAAATTTGGCCTTGCCTTCCACGATGGTTTCCAGAATGCCAAGGGTATCGGCAGGTTTTACCTTCTTACCCATGAAATCACCGGTATTTACAATATAACATGCCACATTCTTCTCTTCAACAAGTTTCTTAAACTTTTCATAATCATTTACCAGCGGATAGGTCCTGAACGGATTTGCATAAGGAACAATGCGGAGTGCATTCAAGTCCGTACCTGCTGCAACACGCTCTGCCGTAGAGGTCTTGGTGGCAAGCGTCGCACCCATAACGGAAGCAAGCGCTGCGCCTTTTAATTTCACTACAGGCGGAATGGTAGGGTCTTTCATAATCCAGAAAATAGCATTTACAGGCGCCTCAATCTTGTCAACACGGTTCGGGGACCATAATTTGGATTTGATGGCACGTCCGTTGCCGTTTCTGATATCTTCCGTTACAAGCTGTATCTTTCCATCCTCATCCAGGGTTGCGGAGCAGTTCTGTGCGGACAACAAATAAGTGTTGTCAGGGCATCCTGTAGGATAATCTGCTGTCTTGTCAAAATATGTGGGCTCCAGTGCAACGGATGCACAGGTATCACTGTTAATGATGAAGGCATCGTCGTGCAGAACCTTAATGGAAGGATATTTGTCATTGTGTTTTGCATGGGTCAGAGTGGACTTTCCTGAACCTGACAAACCATATACGGAAGCCACAAACTTAGAACCGTCCTCCAATGTATATTCTTTCTGTCCGCCGTGGCAGGAAGCATAGCCGTTTCTGTTCGCAAGCGCCCATGCCATGGTAAGGGTTCCTTTTTTGTGCTCGCCGAAATATCTCATGCCAAGGATAGCCGCACAGTTCTGGTCGGTATCGAAATAGCACAGGGTAAGCGGGTCGCTTAAGCAGCTGTAATCCACATCCGGTCTGTTGCCGGGTACCCACTGCGGGTCGGAGAAAATATAAATATCCGGCTCGTTGCCGTCACCGACAGGCTTGGAATTTTTGTACATCTCCACATACCTGTCTGACATATACTGAAAATTAATCATCCAGTTGTAAAGGACATTTTCTTCTCCTTCCGGAATCAGGAGATGGGCTTTTACCATAAATTCAGGGTCCAGTCCTACAAAACATTCTGCATGATACATGGTTTTCCAACGGGTTTCATATACAGCATCCATGACAACCTTGTCCAGCTTCACCTCATCCACGCCGGGTTCTCCCTTAATACGGCGTGCAGCGGCATAACGTCCGGTAACAGCGCCGTCATTAAACAGCAGAACTTTGGCATCTTTATCAAGACCCTGCTCTTCTGCTTTATAAACAGGCATATCCGTTACGATAGTGCCGGGTGAATTTTTGGCTAACTCATATGCCTCTCTCAGGGTATTTACTTTTACTACGTTGTTTCCGTAAAAAGCAGCCTCGATAATGGAACGGGTTCTCGAAAAACCAACTTTACCAGCGCCTATCTCGGAAATGGGATAATAAGCTTTTGTTGACATACTATGTCCTCCTTGTATAATATTTTCTCCTAAATATTCATGTGTATTATCTCAAAGCCCAAAATAAAAGTCAATATTGGGATGTAAATTTTACAATCATTTAACAATTTTTCATCTGCTTTTATACAGCCTTTGTCGCCTCCTTAAGCCATGCGGCTTCCCCTGAGGATAAATACGGGGAAACCTTTTCGTACACTTCTTTGTGGTAGGCGTTTAAATAATCCCGTGTCTCCTTTGTCAGAAGGGCCGCGTCAATGGCCTCCAAATCAATGGGCACATAGGTCAGTGTTTCAAAATGCATGAACTGCCCGTCCCCGTTTTTTACATCATTTCTGGCAACCATCACATTTTCGATTCTGATGCCGTGGCTTTTCTCTATATACACGCCCGGTTCATTGGTGACATCCATTCCGTCCTCCAAAACCGCTTCTGCCATTCCCTCCGCATATTTCCAACGGATATTCTGGGGACCTTCATGCACGTTCAGGATATAACCCACGCCATGTCCTGTACCGCATTTGTAGTCCATCCCCATATTCCACAGCGGCGCCCGTGCCAGTATGTCAAGGTTGCGTCCCGTACAGCCGTACAGCCACTTTGCATGGGTCAGGTTTAACATACCGGCGGCTACGGCAGTGTAATGGCATTTGATTTCATCCGAAATGGGACCGAGTACTATGGTTCTGGTGACATCCGTTGTACCTCCCAGATATTGTCCGCCGGAATCTACCAGAAGCATTCCCTCGGGGGCAAGCGATTTGCAGTTGTCAGGCGTTGCCTCATAATGCATCATGGCAGCATTTTCCTTGTACCCTGAAATGGTAGGAAATGACAAATCGAGAAATCCCGGTATCTGTCTTCTTAAGCCTTCCAGATAATCCGCTGCTGTCACCTCGGTTATCTCCATGCTTCCGATATTTTTTTTGAGCCAGTATATAAATCTGGTAACGGCTACACTGTCCTGAAGGAAAATCTTCTCCATATTAGACAGTTCCACCGGATTTTTAACAGCCTTAAGGTGTTCTGTCGGATTTTTTCCTTCCACTAAGGCCGCCCCTTCTTTCACCTTCTTATACAGACAATAGCTGCAATGCCTTTTATCAACCAGAACCTTTCTTTCTTTCCCGGTTTCCTTACTTAGGAAATCCGTAATATCCCCATAGGGACGCAGGAGGATATCATTCTTTTCAAAATATTCTTTCACCTCATCCGTCAATGCGTTTTCCTGCACAAAGAAAACATTTTTGTCCTCAGAAATATAACCATAGGATAACGCCACCGGATTACACTCCACATCACAGCCCCGGACATTGTAAAGCCACATCAAATCGTCAAGCTTTGTAAGCAGCAGGCTGTCAGCACCGCATTTTTTTACTGCGCTTCTTACTGCCAGCGTTTTCTCCTTTACATCCGCGCCCGTAATATCTTCGGGCAGCGTCCAGATTTTTCCGCAGGGAAGCGCCGGTCTTTCTTTCCAGACCGCTTCCGCCAAATCCCTTTCATAAGCCAGCCGGATTCCTTTTGCCCCAAGTTCTTTTTCCAGAACCACTCCGCCGGATGCCGTTACCACCCTGCCGTCAAAGCCAAGGACTTCCCCAGCCTTCATATGGGAAACCAGAAACTCCTGTAACGTCGGCACGCCTTCCTCCGCCATCCGGAACAAAGTAACGCCTGTTCCCTCCAGTTCCTTTGCCGCCTGGATAAAGTATCTTCCGTCAGTCCAGAGACCCGCCCCCTCCTGCCACACCAGTAATGTCCCGTTGGAGCCCGTAAAGCCGCTGAAATATTCCCTTACTTTAAAATAATCATCCACATATTCCGAATTGTGGAAATCGGCGGTTGGCATCATATAATAATCCATGCCCTGCCTTTTCATTTCCTCCCGCAGGGCTTTGAGCCTGCCGGTAATCGTTTTATTTTCCATATTCATCTCCATTCCTGCCCTCACATGCTTCTGCTGTTTTTGACATCCCTACCCTGTCGCAGCCGAGCCGTAAATACACCGCCAGTTCCTCCAACGTGCGTATACCGCCTGCCGCCTTGATTTTCACGCCAAAACCGATATGCTTTTTGAATAATGCCACATCCTCTTTTGTGGCGCCTCCCGTTCCGAAACCGGTGGAGGTTTTGATATAATCCGCTCCCGCCGCAGTAACAACACGGCACATCGCTATTTTTTCATCCTCTGTCAGATAACAGGCCTCCACGATTACTTTCAGGATACGGTCACGGCAAATCTGCTTCAGGGAAGCAATCTCTTCCCTCACTTTTTCGTACAATCCATTCTTAACATCGCTGATATTGATGACCATGTCCACCTCGTCGCAGCCATCCGCAAGGGCCTGCCTGACCTCTTCCTCCTTTGCTTCCCGTGTGCTGTAACCAAGAGGAAAACCTACTACCGTACAAATGACAAGCCTGTCCCCATACGCCTCTTTTACTCTTTTGACATAGGCGGGCGGAATACACACCGAAGCCGTGTGATACAAAACCGCCTCATCGCAAAGTTTCACGATATCCTCCCATGCCGCATACGCGTTCAACTGCGTGTGGTCCACATGGGTGAGCATTTCATTGATTGTCATAACCATCCCCCAATCTTTTTTTCATATAAACATATTATCTTTTATTTTAATACGAACAGCGAAAAAAAGCTATAAATTCATGAAAAGTTTATTAACTGTTTCTTTTTTTCTTGCCACACTTTTACTGTCCATGATATGATAAATTTATATTGGGTCTTGAAAAGATATCCTTTACATAAACTTATGACAGAAAGAGAGGTATTACATGGAGCACAATTTCTACTCGGATATTACACCTGAAATCATAAAACTGGCAAAACTTTCTGAAGAAAGCGGCATCATAGAATCTGAACTATTTACCAAATATGAAGTAAAGCGCGGCCTGCGCGATTTAAACGGAAAAGGTGTACTTGCCGGTCTAACCCATATTTCCGATGTACGTGCAAAAGAGATTGTGGATGGCGTGGAAGTACCTGCCCATGGCCGCCTCTTCTACCGCGGGTATGATGTGCAGGATTTGGTAAACGGTTTCACAAGGGAAAACCGTTTTGGTTTTGAAGAGATTACCTATCTGCTGCTTTTCAGCAAACTGCCGGACAAACAGGAACTTGCCGGGTTTCAACAGCTCCTTGGAGGATACCGTACCCTGCCAACCAGCTTTGTGCGGGATATTATCATGAAAGCGCCCAGCAAAGATATGATGAATACCCTTGCCCGGAGCGTACTGACTTTATATTCCTACGACGACAGGGCGGATGACACTTCCATTCCCAATGTGTTAAGGCAGTGTCTGCAGCTTATCAGCCTTTTTCCCATGCTTTCCATTTATGGTTACCAGGCATACAGCCACTATCATGACGGGAACAGCCTTTTTATCCATCAGCCCATACTGGAACTGTCCACCGCCGAAAATATATTACATATCCTTCGCCCTGACAGTTCTTATACCCCGCTGGAAGCCAAGATACTGGATATTGCCCTTGTGCTTCATATGGAACACGGAGGAGGTAACAACTCATCTTTCACAACACATGTGGTAACTTCTTCCCTGACTGACACTTATTCCACCATAGCTGCCGCAATAGGCTCTTTAAAGGGTCCCCGACACGGTGGGGCAAACATCAAAGTTGTCCAGATGTTTGAGGAAATGAAGAAAGTTGTAAAAGACTGGGAGGACGAGGAGGAGGTTTCCTGCTACCTGAAAAAACTTTTGCACAAGGAAGCCTTTGACCATGCAGGCTTAATCTACGGTGTGGGCCATGCCATTTATTCCAAATCCGACCCCCGTGCCGTTTCCTTTAAATCTTTTGTAGAAAAGCTTTCCGAGGAAAAAGGCCTGAAAAAGGAATTTGCCCTCTATTCCATGGTAGAACGTCTGGCGCCGCAGATAATTGCAGAGGAAAGACAGATGTATAAGGGTGTCAGCATCAATGTAGATTTCTACTCCGGCTTTGTATACCATATGCTGGGACTTCCCATGGAACTTTACACCCCCATCTTTGCCATTGCGCGTATTGTAGGATGGAGCGCACACCGTCTGGAAGAACTTGCCAATAACGGAAAAATCATTCGTCCCGCATACAAATCCGTCAGTGAGGATAAAGAATATATTTCCATAGAAAAACGATAATACACAGCAAAACAAAACGGCTTTGGGGTCACACCCAAAGCCGTTTTTTATGAAGTTACATTTGAAGGAAGTTTTTCACAACCGCTTTCATTTCATCTTTATCACAAATTCGGTCATGGATGACAGGCGCTGTCCGAATCTCTTCAATGGCGGCCGGAACCGGCACATTTGCCAGCTTTGAAAGTTCATCCACCAAAGCAAAATCATCCATTTTATCATACTTTGCGTCTATTGCATTCATAACGCTTCTGGTAAATTTAAACGGACTGGCTGTAGATGCAATCACTGTCTTCGCATCATCCTTTACCGCATCCTTATACTTGCCGTATACGGCAGCCGCCACGGCAGTATGGGTATCTATCACATAACCACAGCTTTCATACATCTTTTTGATTGCCGCCGCTGTTTCCTCCTCATTTGCATAATTTCCGTAAAAATCTTCAAGCTGTGCCTGCATTTCTTCAGTAATTTCATATTTGCCGCATCCTGCAAGCAAATCCATTAATTCTTTGTTTTTAACAGCGTCATTTCCGGCTATCCGGTAAATCAGACGCTCCAAATTGCTGGATATCAGAATATCCATGGACGGGGAAGACGTCAAAACAAACTCCCTGTTCCTGTCATAAGCTCCCGTGGCAAAGAAATCATACAACACCTTATTGTCATTAGATGCGCAGATTAACTTTCCAATGGGCAGCCCCATGTTTTTGGCATAAAACGCCGCAAGAATATTTCCGAAATTTCCGGTGGGAACCACCACGTTTATTTTTTCCCCTTCAGCAATCCTGCCCTTGGCAAACAAAGCAGCATATGCATACACATAGTATACAATCTGGGGAACCAGGCGGCCGATGTTGATGGAGTTGGCAGAAGAAAACTGGAAACCTGCCTCATCCATTTCCTTCGCAAGTTCTTTGTCACCGAACAGTTTTTTTACACCCGTCTGGGCATCATCAAAATTACCTGTAATACCCACTACATATGTATTGTCCCCTTTTTGGGTCACCATCTGTTTCTCCTGAATGGGGCTTACGCCGTTTTTGGGATAAAACACGATAATTCTGGTGCCTTTTACCCCTGCAAATCCTGCAAGCGCCGCTTTTCCCGTATCCCCGCTGGTTGCAGTAAGAATCACAATCTCATTTTTTACCTGATTTTTCTTGGCTGCGGTGGTAAGAAGATGCGGCAGAATGGATAACGCCATATCCTTAAAGGCAATCGTCGCTCCATGAAACAATTCCAGATAATAAGCGCCACCTGCTTCTGTGAGCGGTGCTATCGCCTCGTCGTCAAACTTATCGTCATAAGCATTGCGGATACAAGCTTTTAATTCTTCCTCGGTAAAATCAGTGAGAAAAAGCTTCATTACTTCATAAGCCACTTCCTGATAACTCATCCGGGAAAGCTGTGCAACAGTTTTATCCAAAACAGGGATGCAGTCCGGCACAAACAGACCGCCGTCATCCGACAATCCTTTTAATATAGCCTCGGAAGCCGTTACCGGCTCTTTATTGCCTCTTGTACTTTTATATAACACTTCTTTCATCGTAACTCCTATCCGTGCCGCAAAATCCTGCACTCATTTTCTTCCGAATAGTATAGCATAACCCTTTTTATTTCGCAATGTTTCACTGTGTAAAAAATTCATGTCCGCCGTGGGAAAACAAAAAGGTCAGATGTTCATCGAACCATTTCATCTTCTTGGAATCTGCCCGTTTCCTTGCCGCAAAATATAATGCCCCTTCTGAAATGTCTTCCCCGCACAAAACCCTGTCCACCGCTTCAATGGTCTTTTCACTGACAACAATCCTGTCGTATCTGCCGCTGTATGCCGGTGAAAACTGTGCCGTTCCGTTTTCCCTCTGGAAAACCACATCTTTCACCGTATCGGGAAACGCCTCGTGTTCGACACGGTTTAACACCACACTGGCTACCAGCATCCTTCCCTCAATGTCCTCTCCGCCCGCTTCTGCCTCCACAATGCGCAGCAGCACTTCATAATCCTCTTCCGATAAATCATAAAGGTTTTCTCTCTCTACCACTTCATAATTGATAATCCGCTGCCCCGAAGAAACCGCTTCTGCAAGGTTTAAATAGCTTGTCTCTTCTTCCGGCATCAGGGCCTGTTCCAAGTCCAGCTGAAATGCCGGAGTCGCCATAATGTGGTTTACTTTCAGTCCGGTAAGGTTCCACACTGCAAAAATTATTATCATATTAATAAGCACCAGCGCTGCCAAATACCTTTTATACATTGCCTTGTCCTCGTATAATAAGTGTATAGCCAGTAGAAATGATGGTTATGCACTTATTC
>CAJTMB010000013.1 GCA_910577105.1 uncultured Lachnospiraceae bacterium
GGGAACGACATGGTGCTGCTGAACCGTAGGACGGGTCAGGAGACGACAGTGCAGGACTGCTACGCAAAGGATGTCTACGGCCGTTGGAGTTATGCGCTTGAGAAGGTGGAGTTTGCTGACGGGACGGTGTGGGACCTTGAAGCATTGAAGGCCGTGCAGGGAAGGATAGAAGGGACGGATGGCGACGATACCCTGCAGGGCTACGGCCTTGCGTATGCCTATGAGGCGGACGAAACCTTCCACGGGTATGGCGGGGATGACACCATCCATGCCGGTGACGGGGACGATGCGGTTTACGGAGACGAAGGGAACGACAGGCTCTACGGAGGCAACGGGAATGACACCCTATACGGCGGTGAGGGGAACGACACCCTCTACGGTGGCAACGGCAACGACGCCCTTTACGGAGGTGACGGTGACGATATCCTTTACGGAGAAAACGGCGACGACATCCTCATCGGTGGTACAGGAAACGATATCTTAAACGGCGGCTCTGGCAATGATACCTATATCTTCTCTAAAGGCGACGGTCAGGATACCATCACTGATTATGACAGGACGGCAGGCAACAGTGATACGTTGGAAATAGGAGAGGACGCAAAAAATCTGCTGTTTGCCAGAAACGGTTCGGACCTTCTGATATCCCTGATGGATTCACAGGACTTTGTAACCATAAAAAACTGGTATCAGGGGGATGCTTACAGGATAGAAAACATCTCTGCCGGTGACGGTTACTCACTGTCCTCATCCCAGGTGGATTTGCTGATTCAGTCCATGGCGGAGTTTGAAAGCACATCCGGGATGACCTGGGCGGACGGCGTTCGTTCGGGGAACGAAAACATAGACAGCATTACATCACAGATATGGATAAGGCAGGAAATCGGATAACTCCAAGACATATAAGTGTTGACTTTTACTAAAAAAAGGATAATAATGTAAAAAATAAAACAGAGAGGAAGTACGGGTCATGGAGAAGAAGAACATTGATTGGGCGAATCTGGGATTTGGCTATATCCAGACTGAAAAGAGGTATGTTTCAAATTTTAAGGATGGAGCATGGGATGCAGGTGCGCTGGTCGATGATGCCAATATTGTGATGAATGAATGTGCCTGTGTATTGCAGTACGCACAGACGATATTTGAAGGCTTAAAGGCGTATACCACGGAGGATGGGCATATTGTGACTTTCCGCCCCGATTTAAACGGGGAGAGGATGGAAAATTCCGCGAGAAGGCTGGAAATGCCTGTGTTTGAAAAGGCGAGGTTCGTGGATGCCATTGAGCAGGTGGTAAAGGCCAATGCCGCTTATGTGCCGCCCTATGGCTCGGGTGCAACCCTTTATATAAGACCGTATATGTTCGGCATCAATTCCGTTATCGGCGTAAAACCTGCTGATGAGTATCAGTTTAGGGCATTCTGTACGCCGGTCGGTCCGTATTTTAAAGGCGGCGCAAAGCCTCTTACCATAAAAGTGAGCGATTTTGACCGTGCTGCCCCGCATGGTACAGGCAATATTAAGGCGGGACTCAATTACGCCATGAGCTTGCACGCTATCGTGACGGCGCATAAAGAAGGATATGATGAAAATATGTACTTAGACCCCGGAACAAGGTCAAGGGTGGAGGAAACCGGCGGCGCAAACTTCTTGTTTGTGACAAAGGATGGAAAGGTAGTTACACCTAAGTCCGACAGCATCCTGCCCTCCATCACCAGACGTTCCCTTGTGCATGTGGCAAAAGAGTATCTGGGTCTTGAGGTTGAGGAAAGGGAAGTTTATTTAAAAGAACTGGATGAAATGGCAGAATGCGGTCTGTGCGGCACAGCAGCGGTTATTTCACCCGTAGGCAAAATAGTGGACCATGGCAGGGAAATCTGTCTGCCGAGCGGCATGGCTGAGATGGGTCCTGTCACCAAGAAGCTATATGATACGCTGACAGGTATCCAGATGGGCAGGCTGGAAGCGCCCAAGGGCTGGATTCACGTAATAGAGTAAACAGAAACGCAGAGGGTATCCGTCAGGATACCCTCTGTTTTGATAAAAATTCTAAAATCCGTGTATGGAAATCAGCCGCTTCCTCATAGGCAGCGTGGCCGAGGTTTTCATAGATAAATAATTCACTTTTGCTTATGTGTTCAGCCAATTCTACCGAAGCATCAGCTCCGACAATTTTGTCGCAGCCGCCTCCAATGACGAGGGTGGGACAGGTTATTTTATGTAATTCTGAAAGGGCATTATGGCGGATACAGGATTTTGCCTGTATGAGAAAACGGCTGAAGTCTTTTGGTTTTCCGATTTTTCCCAAAACAGGATATAGTAATCTGTATTTTTTTAGGTGCTTTTCCGAATAAGATTTTTCCGCCGTGTCAATGATTAAACTCTTGTAGTCATTTTGCTTTGCCATGGAAATCCATTTCGTAAGAACGCCTTGCATCATTGCATTCTGCGTGGGGGAAGTGACCGCCAGTATCAGCTTTTCGACTGATTCGGGGTGATGAATGGCAAGGTGTTGCGCAATCATTCCACCTTGAGAAATTCCCAATACATGGGCTTTTTGGATACCCAGTGCTTTCATTGCCCCGGCCATGTCATCTGCCATGGTCTTTGTAGAAGCGTTTTCTTCCAGTTTTCTCTTTCTGCTGAAGACGTATACTTTGTATTCTTTTGCATACCTCCGGTAGGCCATTGCCATGGGGATTGCCATTCCTTTAACGGTGGTTATGCCGTCGCCCAGCCCGGGAATCATTATCAGAATGTTGTTGCCTTTTCCGAAAGTAACATAGTCCATAGCGGTATCGTCAATACGGATGTATCCGTTTCCGGCATTCCAAAACATATCAGCATGTCCTTTCTTTATTCTGTCAGTCCCTTTTTTAACATTTCCATATACAAAGTTAAACTGCGCATATATTCGTCATGAAGCTGTGCAAAGGAACGGTTTTTATCCGAAATATTTTCTATGAAGTCTGTGTTAAAACCTTTTAAAAACCACTTTAAAACAGCAATCGTTTTTTCTTTGTCCCAACGAAAATGAAGGGAATCGGCTGATTGCGTCAGCGTGTTATATATAGTCAGTTCTTTTGTACCATACCGCTTTATAGTCTTTTGGTAAATTTCGGTGCCGCTTTCGGCAAATGCCCGTACGATTAATTTTGCCTTCAGGGGATTTTCCATGTACCACTGAAATTCCAGGGCGGCATATTCCATAACCCGTTGGAACAAATCCGGTGGGAGAGCGCATGTTTTTTTCTCCAAATCTCCGATAAATTCGGCAGAAACACTGTCAAGTATGTAAAAATAAAGGTCCTCTTTGTTTGCAAAATACTTAAATAAGCTGCCTTTACTGATTTCGCATTTATGGACAATCCGGTTTGTGGATGCGCCCTCATAGCCATAATTGGAAAACTCTTCTATTCCGGCTTCCACAATTTTGGTTCGCTTGTCGGGATTCAACTCAAAAAACAGTTTTGCGGGCATAATTCTCCTCCCTATGACCAATCGGTCACCATAAATTCTAATTAGAATGACCACATGGTCACTAAAAGTATTTTAGCATTCTTCTAAATCAAAGTCAACCTTGATTTTTATGGGTGTCGGAAGTACTGCGTATTTTGGATGGCGGCTGCGGGAGCGCGCATTTGTTCCATAAAGGACCGTGTAAAAACACCGGTACTTAGAGGTTGTCTTATAACCTCTTATGTACCGCTGTGTTTTTGCCCGAGCGGAAGCGTGTCCTGTTGGAACAAATGCGCGCTCCCACAGCCGCCATCCAAAATACGCAGTACGTTATCAGCTACTTATTGACGTTCCGTTCACATCAATGGTAAAATATAGACATATAAAACGGTTATAAATACAGCAGAAAATACGCCACCGGTTTGGCAGAATGAGAGGGCAGATGAGAGAAGTCAGAGTATTGGAAATCAAGCAAAGCGTTTTTGCGGACAACGACAGGCAGGCGGGGCTTTTACGGCAGGAATTAAAGGAAAAGGGGGTGTTTCTTTTAAATCTTATGTCATCCCCGGGTTCCGGTAAGACTACTACTCTGCTGCGTACGATTGAAGCGCTCCGGAATACCCTGAAAATCGGCATTATGGAAGCGGATATAGACTCGGATGTGGATGCAAGGACGATACAGCAGTCAGGTGTTAAGGTGATACAGCTCCATACCGGCGGGATGTGCCATCTGGATGCGGAGATGACAAGGCAGGGACTCTTAGGGCTTGAAACCGGCGATTTGGATTTGGCAATTCTTGAGAATGTGGGGAATCTGGTCTGTCCGGCGGAATTTGATACCGGGGCGTCTAAGAACGTCATGATTCTTTCGGTGCCGGAGGGGGATGACAAGCCGTTAAAATATCCGCTGATGTTTTCTGTCTGTGATGTGGTGCTCATCAACAAGATTGACGTTTTGCCTTATTTTGATTTTGATATGGAAAAGTGCAGGGAGTATATTCTTATGCGCAACCCGGATGCGAGGATTATTCCCATATGCGCGAAAACAGGAGAGGGAATAGGGGAATGGGCGGACTGGCTTTTAGGGGAAGTGAAGAATTGGCAGTGTGAGAAGAACTTCTAACTGCCTTTGGCAGTTTTCGCTTGCAGTAAGGGCTGCTTCGCGAAGAAGTTCTATGTCTCACACAGGAGAATGCCCAAAACCGGCATTCTCCGCGTAAATTTAGGATTTCGCAGAGCAAAATCCTAAGGAATAGTCTGCAAAAGAATCGAATAATGATAGACAAAGGAGGAAGGTATGGAAAATTTGGACAAAGAATTGTACCCGGATTATGTGTATCCGGAGCATGAGGCGGCCCACGACGAGCCTCCCCGCAAAAGCATCATGAAGCTTGGTAAAATGATAACCGACCGCATCCCCCAGAAGCTGGGAATCAAAAAGATTACCCAGGATGACCCGGAGTATTGGGGGCTTGCAGGGGTACTGACCGATGAAGAAGCGGAAATTGCCCTGAAGATGGGGGTAAGGAAGCCAAAGACCTTGAAGGAAATGGTGAAGCTTACGGGTATTTCCGAGCAGGAATTGGAGCCGAAGCTGCAGGCAATGTCCGTGAAAGGGATTCTGGAGTACAACTGGGAAAACCCGCAGCATGAAAAGCAGTACGTGCTTCCCATGTATGTTCCCGGTTCGGCTGAGTTTTTCAACATGAATGCAAAAGTCATGGAGCAGCATCCCGAAGTGACATTATTTTTTGAGCATATGTCCAGACTGCCGTTAGAGCATGTGACGCCTTTTGTGGGCGAGGGCGGAAACGGCATCGGTATGCATGTGATTCCTGTGGAAAAAGCGATTGAGATGGAGAGCGAGTCCATCGATTTGGAGCACATTTCCTACTGGCTGTCCAAGTATGAAGGCAAATATGCCGCCAGTCCGTGTTCCTGCCGCCGTTCCCGTCAGTTCCATGAAGAGGGCTGCGGGGATGACCCGGAGGGCTGGTGCATTGCGGTCGGCGATATGGCGGATTATGTAGTGGAAACCGAAAAGGATGGACGTTATATTACAAAGGAAGAGGCGCTTGCCATTTTCAAGCAGGCGGAGGACAACGGTTTTGTTCACCAGATAACCAATATAGACGGAAAAGACAAGATTTTTGCAATCTGCAACTGTAACGTCAATGTGTGTTATGCCCTGCGGACGTCACAGCTTTTTAACACGCCCAATATGTCGCGTTCCGCATACATAGCAAAGGTGGATAAGTCAAAATGCGTTGCCTGCGGCAAATGTGTGGAGGCCTGTCCTGCCGGTGCGGTTAAGCTGGGACAAAAGCTGTGCAAAAAAGACGGCAGCGAGGTTACATATCCCAAGAAACCGCTTCCCCAGGAGCAAAAATGGGGTGAGCATATGTGGACCCATAATTACCGTGACGTGAACAGGATTAACTGTTATGAAACAGGCACGGCTCCCTGCAAAACTGCATGTCCGGCGCATATTGCAATACAGGGATATTTGCAGATGGCAAAGGAAGGACGTTACGGGGAAGCGCTTGCCCTCATTAAAAAGGATAATCCTCTTCCGGCAATCTGCGGGCGTATCTGCAACCGCCGCTGTGAAGATGCCTGTACCCGTGCAACGCTGGACGAGGCGGTTGCTATTGACGATGTAAAGCGTTTTGTGGCGGAGCTGGATTTACATGCCGAAACCCGTTATATTCCCAAGCCTACGGTTCCGTCCCTGAAGGGTGGTTTTGAGGAGAAGATTGCCATTATCGGCGCCGGACCGGCGGGACTTTCCTGTGCGTATTTTCTGGCAGATAAAGGGTATAAGCCGACTATCTTTGAAAAGAGCGAGAAGCCGGGCGGTATGCTGACGTATGGAGTCCCGTCCTATAAGCTGGAAAAGGATTTGATAGAAGCGGAGATAGACGTGATAAGGGCTATGGGTGTTGAAATCCGCTGCGGTGTTGAAGTAGGAAAAGACGTTACGATTCAGCAACTCAGGGAGCAGGGCTATAAGGGCTTTTATATTGCCATCGGCTGTCAGGGCGGCAGGAAAGCAGGCGTTCCCGGTGAGGATGCCGAGGGTGTTTATACGGCTGTAGAGTTTTTGCGTGAAGCGGCAGCGAAAGAAGCTTTTGCGCTCGGAGGAGACGTGGTGGTTATCGGCGGCGGTAACGTGGCCATCGACGCGGCGAGAACAAGCACCCGTTTAACGGGCGGCAAGGTGTCCATGTTCTGTCTGGAAAGCCGTGAGGAGATGCCGGCAAGCAAAGAAGAGATTTTAGAAGCAGCCGAAGAACATGTCATCATAAACAACGGATGGGGACCGAAGGAAATCCTTACGGAAAACGGAAAAGCCATAGGCGTGGTATTTAAGAAGTGTACCCGTGTTTATGATGAAAACCACAGATTTGCCCCTTTATACGATGAAGAAGATACCATGACGGTTACCTGCTCCGATGTTATTTTCAGCGTGGGACAGGGAATCCAATGGGGAGATTTGTTAAAGGGTACCAAAGTGGAACTTCGTCCCAACGGCGGCATTATTGCCGACAGGCTGACCTGCCAGACTGCGGAGCCGGATATTTTTGCAGGCGGGGATGTCTATACGGGTCCAAAGTTTGCCATAGATGCCATTGCTGCGGGAAGGGAAGGCGCCGTATCCCTGCATCGTTTTGTGCAGGAGCACTGTACGCTTACCATCGGCAGGAACAGGAGAGATTTTATCGAGCTGGATAAGGATGATATTTCTGTTTCAAACTATGACAACTCAGACAGGCAGAGACCGGAAAAGGCGGGGGAGGAACAGGCAAAATCTTTCCGCGACTTATCCCACACCCTGACGGAGGAGCAGGTAAAAGCGGAAACTTCCCGTTGTTTAAGCTGCGGAGCATCCGTGGTGGATGAGAATAAGTGTATCGGATGCGGTATCTGCACGACCAAGTGTGAATTTGGCGCGATTACCCTACACAGGGAACTGCCGGGCTGCTCCGAGATGGTGAAGTCGGAAGATAAGCTGAAATACATATTGCCCAATATGGTAAAGCAGTCCTTAAAGGTTACATTTAAACGGAAAAAGTAAGTTTTTTGTGATACACAGGGGGATTAACATGCATGAACTCGGAGTTGTATTTCACATTATGGACAGTCTGGAAACGGTAGCGGCACAAAATGAGGTAAAGGGCATTACCAAGGTGGTTCTGGAGCTGGGAGAAGTGTCTACGGTGCTGGAGCCCTATCTGCAAAAGTGCTGGGGATGGGCTGCCGGGAAAAGGGATTTATTTCGGGAGGCAGAGCTTTTGGTGGAAAGGCTTCCCGCCCTTACCTACTGCGAAGGCTGCGGGCAGACCTATTCCACCGTGGAGTACGGAAAAATTTGTCCCCACTGTCAAAGTCCCGATACGTGGCTTTTACAGGGGAATGAATTTAATATTAAAGAAATAGAAGTATACTAAGAAAAAAGGGAGGGAACAGGTTTATGATTTTTCAAATTTATGACGGGATGACCATGTGGCAGATTTTAGGCTGGATTCTGGTGTTTGCCGGGCTTGTTTTGATGAATGAAATCGCCCGCCGCACCAAGATTGGCGGAATGGCGTGTTTCTTTGCGCTTCCCGCAGCCCTTACGGTGTATTTCATTGCAATTTATATCGGTGCGGCGCAGGGTGCGGAGTGGGCGCTGAACAACCAGACCTATGTACACATGAACAGTTGGTTCCATTATGCAAAGCTGTACGCGGCGCTGGCAGGCTGTATCGGCTTTATGGTTATCAAGTACCATTGGGGAAAACTGGGCAAGTCCCATGCTTTTAAGGTATTTCCTTTTGTGATTGTGGCAATTAATATTATGATTGCGGTGGTGTCCGATTTTGAATCCGTTGTCAGGGCCGGCTCTATTATGGGCGGTTGGTGGAAGTCCTCGGAAGGCGTTTGGCTTTACGGCGGCTGGTGGAATATTTTAAACGGCGTTGCCGGACTGGTTAATATTCTCTGTATGACCGGCTGGTGGGGAATCTATTCTTCCAAGGACAAAAAGGATATGCTCTGGCCGGATATGACATGGTGCTTTATCCTTGCCTATGATATCTGGAATTTCCAGTATACCTATCTGAATCTGCCGACCCATGCATGGTACTGCGGTTTTGCGCTGCTTCTGGCGCCCACAATAGCCAATGCGCTCTGGAATAAGGGAGGCTGGATACAGAACCGCGCCAACACACTGGCACTCTGGTGTATGTTTGCACAGGTCTTCCCGCTGTTCCAGGATGGCAGCCGGTTTACCACCGTATCTTCCGTCTACGGTTCGGGAGGAGCAGCCGCAGCATTTGGCGAGGCCATGCCGACTGTGGCAAATCCCACGGCTCAGGGAGTTATTTCCGTTATATCCATCTTGGTGAATATTGCGGTATTTGCGGTTATTTTAAGACGTGCGAAACTACAGAAGAAGAATCCTTATACCAACGAAATCTTTACGGACCAGAAAGATTTCAAACAGGCAATGAGCAGGGCGGAATAAAAGATAAAAAAGTTTGAGTTTCCGTATTCTGCATGACGGCAGCCCCGGCGTACATTTGATTCCATAAAGGACCGTGTAAAAACACCGGTACTTAGAGGTTGTATTTTAACCTCTTATGTACCGCTGTGTTTTTACCCGAGCGGGAGCGTGTCCTGTTGGAACAAATGCACGCCGGGGTTGCCGTTATGCAGAATACGGAAATTAAAGCAAGAAACTATTTGACTACTCTGTGAAATATTTGTATAATAATGTCAAAGCACAGAAATTCTAACGGAAATTCGTTCTATAGTCTTACTATTCTATTATGGGCCTGTTATTGCAGGCTGCCTTATCTGTTTTAGAATCCTTGCTTTTCATCCAAAAATAAAGCAGGGGGCCAAACAGAAATCTATCGGATTATCACCTTCCTGCGAAATAAAGGAAGGGAGATATGCCTATGGATAATTTTTGCAAGAAAGGACCGGTTTACAGGACGTACAAGGACAGGGTGTTTCGTCTGTTGTGCAATGACAAGAAGCGTCTGCTGGAGATTTATAATGCGCTGAACAATACGGATTATACAGACGAGTCGGGCCTTACGATTAATACCTTGGAAAACGCTATTTTTATTAAAATGAAAAATGATATTTCCTTTATCATTGACTGGAACATGTGTCTGTATGAGCATCAGTCGACTTATTGTCCGAATATGCCGCTCAGGGGATTCCTGTATTTTGCGGATTTGTATAAGAAGCTGTTGCGGGGGGTGGACTTAAGCGCGGGCAGGCAGATAAAAATACCGACGCCGCATTATATTGTCTTTTATAATGGGACAGAAAAAGAGGAAGAAGAATTTACACAGAAGCTTTCAGACGCGTTTGAGGATGACAGCGAAGGATGCATACAGCTTACGGTACGCACGATTAATGTTAATCTGGGGCATAATAAAGAATTGCTGGAAAAGTGCAGTCCCTTGTACGGATATGCCTGCTTTGTGGACGTTGTAAGGAGAAATTTAAAAAATATGGCGATGCAGGAGGCAGTGGAGAAAGCGGTGGATGAATGCATCGATAATAATATATTAAGAGAATTTTTAACGGAGCAGAAATCGGAGGTGATTGCCATGTCAATTTATGAGTATAACGAAGAATATGTACGGAAGACTTTTTTTGAAGAGGGCATGGAAACGGGGTATCAGGAAGGAAAAGCCGAAACCTTGATAAAAAGTGTGGAAACGGTGATGCAGAAGTTTCAGGTCAGTCTGCAAAAAGCCTGTGAAGGAGTTGGCGCTACCGTTGAGGATTATAACAGGGCAAGGGCGGATATGAGGATGTCTAAGACAGGGGCGCCGTTATGAAATTTTTGCACACGGGTGATTTACACATAGGAAAAACCGTGAATGATTTTTCCATGATAGAGGACCAGAAGTATATTCTTCGCCAGATACTTGACATAGCAAAGGAGGAAAAAGCAGACGCTGTCGTGATTGCGGGAGATGTTTATGACAGACCCATTCCGTCTGCGGAGGCGGTAACTCTTTTGGATGATTTCCTGACGGCGCTTCTTGGGGAGCAGATTCCCGTTATCATGATAAGCGGCAATCATGACTCCGGGGAGCGTGTGTCTTTTGCGGACAAAATTCTGGAAAAACAGGGGCTTTACATTGCTGGAGAATATGACGGAGAGTTGAAGACGGTTGCGTTTGAGGATGAGTGGGGATATGTGGATTTTGTCTGTATGCCCTTTGTGAAGCCTGCTGTTGCAAAAGCAGAGGACATGCTGGCAAGAACCCCCATGACGCTGGACTTGCTCAGCCGTCATGTGCTGGTGACGCATTATTTTGTGACAGGGGAAAACGGGCAGGAACCGGAATTGTCCGATTCGGAAAGCAAGGTCAGCGTGGGGGGACTGGACAATGTACCGGCTTCCCTTTTTGCAGCGTTTGATTATGTGGCGCTCGGTCACATCCATAAAAGGCAGAAAATCGGTATGGGAGAGGTATGGTATGCCGGGTCGCCCCTTAAATATTCTTTTTCGGAAGCAAATCAGGAAAAAAGCGTCAATATCGTAACCCTGAAAGAAAAAGGCAGTATATCCGTTGAGAGGAAGAAGCTGACGCCGCTGCATGAGATGAGGGTGATAAGAGGGAAGCTGGAGCAGTTGATTACTCCCGAGGTAGTGCAGGCAGCAGACTGTGAGGATTATATTAAAGCGGTGCTTACCGACAGGGAGGAGCTGATTGACCCCATCGGGACGTTAAGGAGTGTGTATCCCAATGTCATGCAGATTGTGCCGGATAAAAACGGGCAAAAGGAAGAGGAGGAATACCGGCCTGCGGTATTTGCGGCACAGAGAAGCACAGGTGAACTTTTTGCACAGTTTTATGAAATGCTGAGGGGAGAGCCTATGGACAGGAAACGGGAAAAACTGGCGGAAGAGGTAGAAAAGGAGCTGGGCAGCGAAGGATGAGACCGGAAAAACTGATAATCAGCGCGTGGGGACCGTACAAGGACAGGGTAGAGATAGATTTTAACATGTTTGACGGAAAAGGGCTGTTTCTGGTAACAGGCGCTACCGGTGCGGGCAAGACCACGATATTTGACGCCATCACTTATGCGCTTTACGGAAACCTATCAGGAGAGGTGCGCGAAAAGGGCAGTGTCCGCAGCGATTTTGCAGGTGCGGATACGCCCACTTTTGTGGAGCTTTTTATGCGTCATGCGGGAAAAGCATATCATATTGTCAGAAACCCGGAATATATTCGGCTTAAGAAAAAGGGAAAGCAGGGAAAGACAACAAAGGAAAAAGAAAATGCCGTACTTTACCTGCCTGATGGAAAGGTAGTGGAAGGAAACAGGGAAGTCAACGCAAAGATGCAGGAAATCCTGATATTAAATTATGCGCAGTTTAAAAAGATTACCATGATAGCGCAGGGAGAATTTGCAAGGCTTCTTCTGGCATCCCCCAAAGAAAAGACCGATATTTTCAGGGATATTTTCGGGACGGGCATTTACGGGAAGTTTGCACAGTCCCTGCGGGCAAAGTCGTCAGTTCTTTTTGATAAAGTGAAGGAACAAAGGCATAAACTGGAGGAAGATGTCAGGCTGCTTACAGAAGGACGGGAAATGCAGAAGCTAGGCAGGCTTGCCGAACTGACGGAGGGGGATAACCAAAATTATGCCGCTGTTTTGGAGGAGCTTGAAAGTCTGTGCCTGCAGGCCGGGGAAACGGAGCGAAAGCAGCAGGAGGAGTGCAGCCGGCTGGGGAGCAGGAATAATGAACTGACAGAAGAGGTTACAAGGAAAAAGCAGGAGAATGAAGAAATTGACAGGTGGTACAAAAATGAGCAGGCGTTAGCGGAACTGGAATCGCAAAAATGTCTCATGGAAGAGAAAAGAAAAGTGTTTGTGCGTGCGTGTGCGGCAGAAGCGCTTGTGTCAGTAAGGCATACGTTTCAAAAGGCGAAAGAAGCATGGGACGTGTCGCAGAATAAACTGAAAAAGCAGAAAGCGGATTTAAAAGCGCTAGAGGAGGAGATAGAAGAACTGAGGCCTTTTTTGGAAAAGCAGGACCTGCTGCGGCAGTATCTGGAATATTGCAGGAGGCTGGAGGAAAACGGCCGGCTTCTGTCGGAAAGCAAAAAAGAGTGTGAAAAAGCAGACAGGGAATGGGACAAAGCCAAATCCGCTTACTTAAAGGCGGAAAAGGAAAGGGACGAGAAACAGGATGCATTCAGGGAGGCCGACCGTATATACAGACATGCGGCAGCAGGAATTGCGGCCAGGATGTTAAAGCCGGGGCTGCCCTGCCCGGTGTGTGGTTCCACAGAACACCCCAATCCCGCCAAGGAGGAACCGGGACTGCTTTCCGAGGCAGCATTGACCAAATTGGAAAAAGAAGTAAAAGAGGCGGAAAGGGTATTGCAAAAAGAGCATGAGAAAGCGATATCCTGCAAGCACAAAGCAGAAGATTTGGCAAGGCGTCTTGAGGAACTGCTGCAGGAGAAGGATGAATTGGAGAAAGCAGCCGGGGCGTATGACCGGCAATTTACGGAGACCGTTTTTGCAAACAATGGTTTTTTGCGAAAAACTTATCTGCAAAAAACGGAATTTGTGCGGGAGAAGACGAACAGGCTGACAGAACAAAACGCTATGCTTCAATCCATGGCAGACAGGATAGGGGAGACGGAGAAGGAGCTTGTAAAAGCAAAAGAGGAATTGGAAGACAGCAAGGAAGCATGGAAGAGTGCGCTATCCCGGGAAGGGTTTGAGGATGAGGGGGCATGTGAGAAGGCCCGGATGTTACAAAAGGACAGGCAGGCTTTGGAAAAGGAGATAGCAGACTATGAGGAGCGGCAGCAAAGGGCGCTGGGCATTAAAGAACATCTGGAAGGCGCATTGCAAAACCGGCAGAAGCATGAAGTGGAGCTGCTGGAGGAGGAGGTAATAAACTGCCGTCAAAAACTGGAAGATGCGCAGGGGGCATTAAAGGCTTCCCATGCTTTTTGCACAGAGGTTTACAAAACAAGGGATGAGTTTAAAAAGACCTACAAAAAGATGAAGGAAGCGGAAGCAGAATACGGCTATGTGGAGGACTTAAACAAACTGGCTTCCGGCAACAATAAAAAGCGTCTGGTTTTTGAACAGTATGTGCTGGCCGGCTATTTTGAGGAAATTTTGCGGGCTGCCAATCTGCGTTTCCTGAAAATGACGGACGGACGGTTTGAAATGTCTCGTGTGGAGGAAGCCGGGGACGGCAGGGTAAAGGACAGTCTGGAAATACAGGTGATGGATTATTATACAGGTAAACCCCGTCTAATCAAAACCTTATCCGGTGGGGAAAGCTTTAAGGCATCCCTTTCCCTCGCTTTGGGAATGAGTGATGTGATTCAGGCAATGAACGGCGGCATCAAGGTAGATACATTGTTTATTGACGAGGGATTCGGTGCATTGGATGCACAGTCTTTGGACCAGGCATGTGAGGCATTGATGGGGCTGGTGGAAAACAACCGCCTGATTGGAATTATTTCCCATGTGCCGGAATTGCAGGAACGGATAGACTGCCAATTAATCGTGGAAAAAACAAACACTGGAAGCAGCGTAAAAGTTCGTGTATAATAAGTGGGGATTATGGGATTCCAAGAGCGAAATCATGGTGGTTAAGATGAAAGATAAGGCAGGAAACAAAAAGATAAGAAAAAGTATATGTAGAATGGCGGCAGTATGTATGGCAGTAATGACTGTTTTTTCCAGTGCCTGCGGAAAGGGTGGTTCCGGTACCAGGGTGGTGTTCACTACGGGGCTGGCAAGTGACGAAGTGTTCAGGATAGAAAATATTTCCTGCAAGGTGCCTGAAATTATGGTCTATCTGACGACAACGCAGAACCAGTACGAAGAAGTGTACGGTGAGGAAATCTGGCAGACCAGCCTGGACGGTGTGACGCTGGAGGAAAACGTAAAGGAAACCGTGCTTGCAAAAATTGCCCAGATTAAGACGCTCAACCTCCTTGCAGAGTCCATGCAGGTGGAACTGGATGAAACGGAAGAAGAAAAAGTGAAGCTGGCGGCAGAAGCGTATTTTTCATCCCTGAATGAAACTGAAATAGAACTGCTCGGCGTCACGCCGGAAACGATAGAACAGCTTTATGCGGAGTATGCGCTTGCGGAAAAAGTGTATGCACATATCATCAAAGATATCAATCCGGAAATCAGCGATGATGAAGCCAGAATCATAACCGTGCAGCATATTCTGATTAAGACCTATACCACCGACGGAAGCGGCAGAAAAGTACAATATACGGATTCTGCCAGGGCCGCAGCCTATGAAAGGGCGAAGGAGGCGCTGCTTCTTGCCACGGATGGGGAGAATGACTTTGAAAGCCTGATAACACAGTACAGTGAGGATAATATTGCCACATATTCCTTTGGAAAAGGGGAAATGGATGCCTCTTTTGAAGAGGCGGCATTTAATCTTGGGGCAGGTGAGATAAGCGGTATTGTGGAGAGTGAATTCGGATATCATATCATCAAGTGTATCAATACTTTTAACAGGGAGGAGACGGACCAGAATAAACTGGCGATTATAGAAGAAAGAAAAAAAGAAGTATTTGGGGAGGAGTATGACGTATTTGTGGATACGCTGACCCGGAAACTTAATGAAAATGTATGGGAAGAAGTCAGTTTTATTCATGATGAAAATGTAAAAACATCTGAATTTTTTGACGTGTATATGGAGTATTTCCCGGAGGGAAATTAGAATTTACAAAAATTTTAGAAATAGGAAAAGCCCGGAAAACAGGCATTTTTTACATGTTATTAGCACTCTCACAAAATGAGTGCTAATTTTTTGTTGACTTTTGCCGATTTCGGATTTACACTTTATTTTAAGTGAAAACTGTAAATCAATGAAAGAAAAGGAAGTGGATTCATATGGCAGCAAAAACAGGCAGTTTGTCAATCAACAGTGAAAATATTTTCCCGATTATCAAAAAGTGGTTATATTCGGACCATGATATTTTTTACAGGGAACTGATTTCCAACGGATGTGATGCGATTACCAAATTACAGAAACTGGATATGATGGGGGAGTACGCCCTGCCTGAAGGCTACAGGGCGAAAATGGAGGTATTGGTCAATCCCGAGAAAAAGACGCTGGTATTTAGGGACAACGGACTTGGCATGACGGCAGATGAAGTGGAAGAGTATATCAACCAGATTGCTTTCTCCGGCGCAACGGATTTTATTGAAAAATATAAAGACAAGAGCAATGCGGATCAGATAATAGGGCATTTCGGACTTGGCTTTTACTCGGCATTCATGGTAGCCGACGAGGTGCATATAGACACCCTGTCCTATAAGGAAGGTGCAAAGCCTGTTCATTGGGAATGTGACGGCGGCACGGAATTTTCCATGGAGGAAGGTGACAGGAGTGAAGTGGGAACGACGGTTACCTTATATCTGATGGAGGACTGCCTTGAGTTTTGTAATGAGTATAAGGCAAAAGAGGTCATTAAAAAATATTGTTCCTTTATGCCGACGGAAATATATCTGAGCAAAGAGGAAACCAAGGAAACACAGATTATCAAGGCAGAAGAAAAACTGGATACGGACGCGGTGGTGGAAACCATTAAGCCTGAAAAAGAAGATGAGCCTGAAAAACTGAAAATTGTAAAACGTCCGGAGCTTTTAAATGAAACACATCCTCTTTGGATGAAAAATCCCAGTGAATGCACAAAAGAAGAATATCTGGAATTTTACAGGAAGGTATTTCAGGATTATAAGGAGCCTCTGTTCTGGATTCACCTGAATATGGACTATCCATTTAACTTGAAGGGTATCCTTTATTTTCCGAAAATCAACATGGAGTACGAGTCCATAGAAGGAACCATCAAGCTGTATAACAATCAGGTCTTTATTGCAGATAATATCAAGGAAGTCATTCCGGAGTTTTTGATGCTGCTAAAAGGTGTCATTGACTGCCCGGATTTGCCTTTGAACGTATCCAGAAGCGCTCTGCAGAACGATGGATTTGTCAAGAAAATTTCCGATTACATCAGCAAGAAGGTTGCGGACAAGCTGGCCGGCCTCTGTAAGACGGAAAAAGAGGAATATGAGAAGTATTGGGATGACATCAGTCCGTTTATTAAGTTTGGCTGCTTAAAAGATGATAAGTTCTGTGAGAAGATGACGGATTATATTTTGTTCAAGAATCTGGAGGGTGATTACATGACCCTTCCGGAGTGTCTTGAGGTCAACAAGACAGACCCCGATGAGGTGGAAACCGCAACCGATGAAGACGGCAATAAGGTAGAAGCTGAAATCGTCGGGGAAAAGACAAAAGAGGCGGCGGATGAAGAAGAGACTGAAAAGAAGGCGGAAAAGACTATCTATTATGTGACGGATGAACAGCAGCAGAGCCAATACATCAACATGTTCAAGGCAGCAAAAATGGATGCCGTAATTCTGACCCACAATATTGACCAGCCTTTCATTTCCCAGCTCGAGGCGAAAAACGAAGGCATCAAATTTCAGAGAATCGATGCTGATTTGACGGATACCTTTAAGGCAAAAACCTCTAAAAAAGCCGAGGAAGAAATGAAGGCACAGGCGGAAGCCATCGGCAAAATCATGAAAAAGGTATTAAAGAAAGAAAAGCTTGAAGTCAAAGTGGAAAAGTTAAAGAATAAGAAAATATCTTCCATGATTACGCTTTCAGAGGAAAGCCGCCGGATGCAGGACATGATGAAAATGTATTCCATGAACGGTATGAATATGGGGGCATTTGGCGCAGAGGGCGAAACGCTGATTTTAAATGTAAACCATCCTTTGGTACAGTATGTGACAGAGCATCAGGAGGGTGATAATGTAAAGATGATATGTGAACAGCTTTATGACCTTGCAAAGTTGCAGCATGCGCCCCTCAGTCCGGAGGACATGACAAAATTTGTTGCCAGAAGCAATGATATCATGCTTTTACTGACAAAATAAGATAAAAGCAGGAGTCATGCGCAGTGTAAACGTGACATGGAAAAGAGTCCGGCTTGCCGGACCCTTTTCTTGTTAGTTGCCAAATTATATAATAGGTATGGAAAGAATTATCTGTTGTCTGATGCAGTCATGTTTGCTTTTTCAAAAGCAGCTGCAAGCCGTGTACGGATGTCATCATCCACATAAACCATGGGAGAATTATCATCACAGGTATCATCCGCTTCCACAATCAGGACGGAAGCGTCCACGGACAGGGTATGGGTATGGTAGGTACCCTGTTTTACATTATATATTTTGTACGGTTCAAGCGTAACGCCGTGAATGCTGTTCAGGCTTTCATCTTCGGCGATAAACAAGGTACAACTTCCCTTTAACAGGATAAATGCTTCGTCCGTAAGGCTGTGTTGCTGGAAGTTGCCGATATTCCGGATTTCCAGTTCGGGGTGGTAGTTTAACATTGCAACCCTGAAATCCCTGCAGTGGATAAGCGGCTGATATCCGATACCGTCAAAAGATATGACGTCAATTAAATTTTTTAGTTTGTCCAATGGTGATACCTCCTCTAATTGTTGTATTCAGTATAACAGGAAAATAAGGGGATGTCAGTGTCCGCTTTTTTGGTAAACGTATCAAAATTTTACCATATAATGCTTCATGCGCGAAAAGCAGCGCAGAAATGAGGGAAAAATGCACGATAAATTAACTGCCGGTGATATTAAAAAGATGGAAGAAGAAATCGAGTACCGTAAGCTGGTGTTAAGGCCCCGGCTTTTGGAGGATGTAAAAGAAGCAAGGGCGCATGGTGACTTGAGTGAAAACTTTGAGTATTATGCGGCAAAAAGAGAGAAAAATAAAAATGAAAGCAGGATTCGTTTTCTGGACCGCATGATACGGACCGCTGAAGTTATTTCAGATGCATCTGCCGAAGATGAAGTCGGCATCAACAATACGGTGACGGTGGAATTTGCGGAGGACAAGAGCATAGAGATTTACAAGATTGTCACAACAGTCCGCGGTAATTCCCTTGAAGGGCTCATCAGTAATGAATCCCCCCTGGGAAAAGCGCTTATGGGACACAAAGCCGGAGAAACCGTGCATGTGCAGGTAAATGCCGGCTTTGGATATGATGTGGTAATCAAAAAGATTGAAAATACGGTAGATGACGGTTCCGATAAAATCAGAAGTTTTTAATAGGCTTTTTCTATGATGCCGAAACCAAGGGGGTAAGGGCCGGTGTGCACACTGATGGTTGCACCTATCTGGTAGAGAGGCAGCTGTTCTTCGGTAAGGAGGGAAGCGCCCTTTAACTTTTCGTTGATGACGGAAAGTGCCAGATTTTTAAATTCCTCCGCCTCTTTTTTATCATAACCGAAACCGATGGCCAGGCTGTAAGAGTGAATATCTTTGCCGGTCTGTTTTAAGTATTCCAGCAGAAGTTCTATGACTTTATCCATGGACTTTTTGCGGCTTCTGGTAATGCCGGAGGGGAATATCTCCCCTTCTTTCAAGGTGATAAGCGGTTTGATACCGAGGATGGAACCTGCTATGCCGGTCAATTTGCCGATGCGTCCCCCGTGTTTTAAATATTCCATATCTCCAACGGTAAAAAAGATGCGTCCGGTGGATTTGATAGTCTCGAGACGCGCTGTGACTTCTTCGTATTCCCAGCCGGCTTCCTGCATCCTGACAGCTTCCAGAACATAGAGTCCCTGCAATACCGTGTTGACCGTTGCATCAATTACGGTAATTTTGGCATGGGGAAAGTTCTCCAGAATCATATCCTTTGCAGTGAGAGCGGACTGCATGGAACCGCTGAATTTGGTGGTGATGCAGATGCAGATAACAGGGATGTCCTTTTTGGCAAGAGGTTCAAAGACATCGGCATAGTCCTGTACGGAAGGCATGGAGGATTTGGGGAAGACTTTTGGATTTGCCACCATCTCCTCATAAAATTCCCTTATGCCGATATCTACGATTTCTTTTTGATAATTTTGTTCGTCAAAAGAAACATAAAAAGGAACGACTAAAAGATTTTTTTCTGTAACAAGTTCTGTGGGCAAATCACAGGAGCCGTCGGTTATAATCTGATAATTCATAAGACAATCCTCTCTTTATGTATAACAGTTCATATGGTATTGTAATACATCAAAATAGTATTGTCTACACATTTTGTAGTTTTAATTACTACATTGTGAAATTTTCATATTACTTTTTGCGTTTTTAATATTTCAGCGCCCCTGTATGTGTGCAGGGACGCTGAAAAGGTTAACCCGGCTCGGCAATTCTGCTGACGCCGACATAAATTCGGGAAATGGCATACCAGGTAGCAAAATCCGTAACTCCCGTTGCCGGAAGTCCAAAAATCTGCTGGAAGGTGCGGACAGCCTGTACTGTGCGGGGACCATATATACCATCTGCTACAATGGTTGGGATGGCAGGGTAGTTTTGCGCTATCCTGTTAAGCTGTTGCTGCAGCTGGCGGACTTTGTCACCGGAAGCCCCGATATTTAAGTTATAGCCGGGCCAGGAAGAAGGAATACCGGAAATGGAATCTGCCGAATTGATATACATATCGTTTCCGTAATAGTAGCGTATGATTTCAATGGCTGAGTATCCTTCATCGCCCAGATACTTGGAACCCCACTGGCTCAACCCGTTGCAGGTTACGCGCTGTCCGTCACAATAAGAAGTAAAGATAGGCTGACGGACACCGGGCCGGGAAAGGTAGTTGTTGAAAATGTTGTCCACAAGACGGCTTATATTTTCGTATATGTTGCGTCCGTAAATCCATTTCTGGTCATAGGCAGTGGAGTTGGTTATGGTAAAATCATAACCTTGATTCCGGTACCATTCTGTGTAAACCCGGTTCAGCGTAAACGACATAATGGCAAGAATGTTAGCATAAATGGAAGCCTCCGGCCAGGTGGCATAGATTTCCGAAGAAGCTACATTTTTGATGTAATCGGTATATTTCACCCAATAGTTGGCAGCGCTTCTGTCGGAAGGGACGCCGTCATGGACGATAACATATTCGGGTACGACTACACGGCTGAGTACGATTTCACCGCTTTCTGCAATGGGTTTTATTTCTGCTTCGGGTATTTTAGGTGGATATTCCCCCCAAAGGGTATGGTCCGGAATCAGAACCAGCTTTTCCTCTTCTTCCGTGACCTCCAGCGGATTCATCCTGATAGGCTGGAAAGAAGTTTCATTGGCAAGAAGTTCCGAGCCGGACACCAGTACCGGCTCATAACCGGGGGCGGTAACCGTAATGTTATATTCGGCATAAGGCTGTACTTCGCTCTCCGGTTCAAGACTGTATTCCAGCGGTGGGGCGGGCAGTTCCACGGTTTCTGTAAGACCGGAACTGTCGGTGGAGAGTTCTTCTATAACAGTATCAGGATTGCCGGAATAAGAGATGGAGACCGTGGCATCCTGGATGGGAATCTGCCCTAAGGAGGATATGACGTTAATTCGCAGGGAGCCGGCCGAAGAGTTATCGGCGCCTGGCGGTGTCTGGGCAGCATGCAGGTTTTTGTACATGGTATGACCTCGCATATTTACTTACCTACAGTATATGCAGGGGGCAGGTTTTTTTGAATGGATTATGCTGTAAATGGAAGAAAAAGCGAGAAAATATGTTTGCTTATGATATAGGACAATGCTATACTATATATGGATAAAAGTACGGTAAAGAGGGTGAGTGGCATGGAGGAAGTAATCCAGAGGTTATTGGAGGGAAACTTTGATTATGAGAAAGGTTCTCTTGACTTTTCATGCACAAAGCTGGAATTATCCATAAAGCCCGGAGAATGCAGGGAAGGTTCTTTTACAATCTTTGGGGAGGAAGGCAGGTATACCCGGGGGAACGTCCTTTCTTCGGATGGAAGGATGGAATGCCTAACGGCTGAATTTGTAGGATGCAGGGAAGAGATTTTCTTTCGCTTTCATGGTGAGAATCTGGAAGAAGGCGATGTGGTGAAAGGCGAATTTTATGTTATCAGCAATCAGGGAGAGTATTATCTGCCTTTTGTGGTGAATGTAGCCTACACCGTGCTGGAAACATCACTGGGCAATGTAAAAAATCTGTTCCACTTTGCAAACCTTGCAAAGACAAGCCCCGAGGAGGCGGCAGCGCTGTTTTATTCAAGGGATTTTGCCCGGATTTTTAATGGAAGCGACAGGCAGTACTATGAATATTATCTGGGCATGTCTGCCTATGCCGGCAATGAACAGAATGTAGAAGAGTTCTTAATAGGAATAAATAAGAAGCAGAAGATAGAATATCTGACTGACACGGAAGAAATCCGTCTGGAGGATGTGGATGGCATTGCGGAAACGGGATTTACCGTTACGCGTAACGGATGGGGTTATACCAGTCTTCGGATAGAGACGCAGGGAGCATTTTTACATACTGAAAAAAAAGAAATAAAGGATACCGATTTTCTTGGCAACTCCTGCAAGGTATCCGTTTATGTGGATAGCAGCCTTTTGCATGACGGCAATAATTTTGGATGCATTGTGCTGTCCAACAGTTATGGAAAGATGCAGGTGAAGGTACTGGTAAAAAGGCGGGCTTCCCAAAGCCGCCGCAGGCAGGGAGTGGAAAGAAAGCGGCTGGTATTGCAGTTGATGGAATTTTACCAGGCATTCAGGATGAAAAAAATCAGTTCTTCCACATGGCTTAAGGAAAGCAGACAGCTTGTGGACAAAATGACAGCGGAGAATGATAAAGATATCTCCGCAAGACTGTTTCAGGCACAGCTGTTGATTACGGAGGAGCGTTACAACGAAGCGCAGTGGGTTTTGGACCACGTTGCCGGCATACTGGAGGAAGCCGGTGCGGATGCGGTAACAGAAGCCTATTACCTGTATTTGACGACCCTGCTTTGCCGTGAGGAAGAGTATGTGGACAGGGTGACGGAACAGATTACCTATATATTTAAAAGAAACCGTAATGAATGGAGGATAGCATGGCTTTTGCTTTATCTTTCCGAAGAGTACAACCGCAGTTTTTCCAAAAAGTGGATGTTTTTGGAGGAACAGTTTAACAGGGGGTGCAAAAGTCCCATTATATATATAGAAGCACTGCTTCTGATGAACTTGAATCCTTCTTTGTTAATGAAACTGGGGGACTTTGAAAAGCAGCTGTTGTGGTATGGCGCGAAACATGAAATCCTTAACAAGGATGTAATTCTGCAGTTTTTATATCTGGTACAGAAAGAGAAGGAATATTCATCCTGCCTTTACAGGATTTTGTTAGCCTGCTATAAAGTAAGGCCACAGTCCGATGTACTGCAGGAAATCTGCCGCATGCTGATAAAAGGGGGTAAGACGGGGAAAGAATATTTTCACTGGTATAAGCGAGGGGTGGAACAGGAACTGCGCATTACTAGATTATATGAATATTTCATGATGAGCGTGGATGTAAATTCGACGGAAGCGCTCCCTAAAATGGTGTTGATGTACTTTTCTTATCAAAACAGTCTGCATTATGAGCAGGCAGCCTTTTTGTATGCCAATATTTACAGAAACCGGGAAAGTTATCCCGAATTGTACCAGAATTATCAGATGGCTATAGAGCAGTTTGTGCAAAAACAGCTGCTGAAACGCCGAATCAACAGAGACCTTGCCTATTTATACAGGCATGTCCTGCACCCGGGCATGCTGACAGAGGAAACGGCATCTGCATTGGCTGAAATTTTATTTATGAACCTGATTGGCATACCGCGTACTGACGTCAGGTATGTTGTGGTTTACCAGCCCGGCAGAAAAGAACCCATATACTATCCCGTGACGGATGGAAAGGCATTTGTGTCCCTGCCGGTGCAGGATAGCAGAATTTTGTTTGAGGATGGCAGCCATAACAGGTATATGGTAAGCGTACCCCATACGACAGAGAAACTGATGCTGCCCGGACGGCTGGTAAAACTGGTGGCGCCGCTTGTGGGAGAAGTGCGGGATTTAAATTTGTATATGTGTACCAACGGCCCGGATATTGCGGAGATAACGGAAGATAATGAATACCGTTTCCATCTTTTGCTCCAGGATGAGGAAATCAGCGATAATCTGAAGCAGAAAATAGCCATCAGGCTTGTGACATATTATTATGAGAAAGATAAAATACGTGAACTGGATGATTATCTGGAACAGGCGGAGCCGGAACGGTTTTTCGGAAAAGACAGGGGTGAAATGATAAAATACCTGATAATAAGGGGACAGGAAGAAAAAGCGTATCAATGGCTTAAGCGCTTTGGGCCCTATGACATGGAGCCGAAAGCCCTGATGCGCCTGTGTTCGATACTTATCAGAGACAGGGAATTTATAGAGGATGATTTTTTGACCGGCGCTGTGTGGTATGCTTTCCGGGCAGGAAAGTATGACGATGCCTGTTTAAGGTATCTTTCCATGTATTTCCACGGGATGACAAAGGAACTCAGGAATATTTTTAAGGCGGCGCAGGCATTTGGTGTGGAGACCTATGAGCTATGTGAAAAAATGCTGGTCCAGATGCTGTTTACAGGGTCTTTTGTGGGAGAAAAGATGGAAATATTCCGCACCTATGTGTCCGGCGGCGCAAAAGCGGAAGTAGAAGAAGCCTTTCTGTGCCAGTGTGCATATGAATATTTTGTGAAAGACAGGGTGACATCGGGATATGTGTTTGAAGAAATAGCAGGTATGTATAAGCGCGGGGAAAATCTGCACAGGGTGTGCAAACTGGGCTTTATTAAGTATTATGCGGAAAACAAGTCTGAAATCACCGGTGCGGTTAAGGAAATTTTATCGGAGTTCATTGCGGAAATGCAGAAAAACCGCATTAACCTGAGGATGTTTGCTGAATTTCCGGACCTGGGAAACAGCTGCCAGAATTTGTTTTCTGACAGGACATTTGTGGAATATAAGGCATATCCGGGCGCGCGTGCAGTTTTACATTATTGCATGGAATATGCCGAGGGAGAGGTATCGGCATATCAGACGGAAGATATGCAGGAAGTTTATGGCGGTGTATGCTTTAAGGATTTTGTGTTGTTTTTTGGGGAGCGCCTGCAATATTACATTATGGAAGAGCGGGATGGCAATGAGCAGCTGACGGAAAGTGCAACGATTCAGAAAAGCGATACCGGTGGGGAAAGTACGGAGGGAAAATTTAATCTGGTAAATGATTTGAGTATCAGCAGCACTTTGCAGGATTATGAAACGGTGGACAAGCTGCTGGAGGAATATGAGTATAAGGAATACTTGCAAAACAGACTGTTCAGGCTGGTTTGACGGATGTGGAGAGGAAAGTCTGTATGAAAGAAAAAGTAATTATCGGTTATGATTTGGGTAACCAGTATTCCCAAATCAGTTATTGCACAAGTGAAAGCGATGTGCCGGAAACTTTGTCCGTGGTGGCAGGGGAGGAAAATTACAATATTCCTACCGTATTATGCAAGAGGGCGGGAGTAAACCAATGGTTTTTTGGCAGGGATGCCATAAAACATGCCCGGATGGAGGATGGTGAGCTGGTATGTGATTTGGTGGAACGGGCCAGGGCGGGAGAAATGGTTTCCGTGGATGGGGATGAATTTGATGCGGTTGCCCTGCTTACTTTGTTTGTAAAGCGCAGTCTGACTCTTCTTTCGATGGTATCGGGAACCGACAGAATCTCTTCCATGATGGTTACCTGCAAAAATCTGGATGGCAGGATGGTGGAGGTTCTGGGCAGTGTGGTGGCGGGGCTTTCCCTAAAGACAAAGTCGATATATTTTCAGGGACATGTGGAAAGCTTCTATTATTATACGATACATCAGGCAGCGGATTTGTGGCAGCGGGAGGTGCTTGTCTGCGATTACAATCAGGACACTGCCGGATTTTACCGCATGGAGTGTAACCGAAGGACAACGCCGGTGGTTGCTTTTGTGGAGGAGGCAGAATTTCCCTTTATGGATTGCAGGGAATTCCCTGAGCAGGAAGAGTCAAAACAACAGTTCTTCGCACAGATGGATGATAAATTTCTTGCCATCCTGAAAGAAGTGTGCGAGGGAAGGGCAATCTCTTCCGCATACTTAATCGGAGAAGGTTTTAAGGAAGAGTGGATGCAGGACTCCCTGCGGTATCTGTGCAGGGGGAAAAGGGTATTTCAGGGAAATAACCTTTACAGCAAAGGCGCCTGTTACGGACTGCGGGAAAAACTTTCTGCAAGTGAACTTGGTCGTTCTTATGTCTTTCTGGGCAATGAAAAACTGAAAGCAAATATCGGAATGAAAGTACAGCGGAGGGGTGAAGATTCCTATTATGCCCTGTTGGATGCCGGAGTCAGCTGGTTTGAGGCTTGCTGCACCGTCGAATTTTTATTGGACTCTGACAATGTGTTTTCTCTTATCATCACACCTTTAAACGGCCGGGACATTAAACAGGCCGAGGTGACGCTGGATGGACTGCCGGACAGGGAGGGAGCTCCTTCCAGGCTTTACATGGAAATAAAAATGCCGGACAAGGACTGTATCCGGATTGAAATTGAGGATTTGGGCTTTGGTGAGTTATATCCGCCAAGCGGCAGGAAATGGATAGAAAGCTTTGAGGTAGTATAGTGGGAAGAGTATTGCTTTGTACAGGCGAATATGCCAGAACTCCATATTATTTTGAAACGCTTGGAATCAGAGTGTATTCAGTAGAAGAACTTTGTTATGTGCTGAAGGAAAATGCATTTCTGCTTGACAGGGAGATTGTGGACAAAAAGCTTGTCAAGTGGATTGATGAAACACTGAAACTGTCTGATTTGGCATCCTCCCTGTATCCGCTTCTTCATCACAGAACTTCAGTCGGAACATTTGCAGGCATGATTCTGCAGTATGTAAAATTATACGACCTGGAGACAATAAAGCATATTGAGGAAGTATATCGCAAGGGAGCCAACCTGAATGCATATGAAAAAGGAAAGTCCAGGGTGGATTACATGGTGGCAAACGGGAAGTATGTGCCTGCTCTTCTGGAGTATGATGTCCTTCTGGAACAACTTCCCGAAGGGGAAAAAGAGTTGACAGCCCGGATAGTCCACAATAAGGGAGTGGCTTTTTGCAGGTTGTTTTTGTTTGAAGAAGCGGCAGAAGAGTTTAAAAAATCATACGACTTGCTGCCCGGTGAAGAAACATTTATTGAATTTCTTGCGGCAAAGCGCCTTTCCATGGAAGAAGGAGATTATGTATCTTTTGCGGCAGGATTTCCGGAATATTATGAGCTGACACTGGAACTGGAAAAACGGGTGGAAAGCCTGCGGAGCCAATGGCTTGATTCCGCAGAGAAGCAGCAGCTGGAAATGATACTTTCTTTAAAGAAAGAGGGAGATGTTGCCGCTTATTATGAAGATACCAATCACAAAATACAGGAATTAAAAAACAATTACAGGGCAAGTGTGGGAAGCCGGTAAAGCGCCGGGGTAAAGGAGACCTTTATGGGTTTTTGGAAAAAACTGTTTGGAAGAAAGAAAATAGAAGAAATAGAAACGGACAATCCGGAACAGATTGTTTATGAAAGGGATAAAGTCGATTTTCATGATGCGGAGGAACGCAGGCGGTATTTTACGGGCTGTCTGGAGCAGATAGGAGAAGCGGAAAAAGAGATTAATCTGCTCAAAGGAGAATATACGCTGGTAACTTCTTATCTTACGGATATGGAGGAGATAGAAGGGCTGCCCCCGGAACAGTCTGCGGAACTTAAGGGTATTGCGGGCAGGCTTTTGTCATTGGAGCAGGAGAGAAAGCGTTATCTGGACAAAAGGGACAGGATGACGGAAAGAGAATACAGGCATATGCGTTCCCAGGAGGAAGAAATCGAAGAAGGGATAGATAAACTGAAAGAGGCGGAAAAATACCAGAAACTGATTAAACAGGATTTAATGCGTCTGGACGGAGAGCGTCATGCATATGCATACCGGAAAAGCGAACTGGGAAACGGTCTGGCAAACCTGCGGGGAATGGCAATTATCTGTCTGATTGCGTTGGTAAGCTGCGTTGTGATGCTGCTCATATTACAGCTTGGATTTTCCATGGATACAAAAATAGGCTACTACCTTTCCGCTGCCGCTGCTGCCATGGCCGTGACGGTTATTTTTGTGAGGTATACAGATGCCGAAAAAGAAATGGGAAAAGTGGAAAAGGCGGAAGGCAGGTTGATTCAGTTACAGAATACGGTGAAAATACGATATGTAAATAATACGAACCTTTTGGAGTATCTCTATTTGAAGTATGATGTGGAGAGTGCAGGCAGGCTGCAGGAACTGTGGAACCTGTATCTGGATGAGAAGGAGGAGCGCAGGCAGTATGCGGAGGCGGAAGCAAAGCTGGAATATTATAGCAAACAGCTGGTATCCGTGCTTTCCGGATACAGGGTTAAGTCGCCGGAACGCTGGGTATTGCAGCCCGGTGCAATCATAGATTCCAGAGAGATGATTGAAATTCGCCATGGTCTTGTTATCAGGAGGCAGAACCTGAGGAAACAGCTTGACTATAACAGCCTGCTTGCTGAGACGGCACAGCAGGAAATCAAGGAAATCGCTGCGGAGTATCCTCAGTATGCCATGGAGATAACGGAACTGTTGGATAAATATACAGCTTCCGTTTCGGAATACTAGGACTTTTTGAAAAGAGTGAAGCAATGGATGGTCTACGAAGGAAACTTTTTTCACTTTGAATATGATGAAGCACCTATTGGTATCAGTGAAAGAATTCGGCATAGAAGCTTTCAAAAAAATATATACGGGAACAGAGCGATTGGATGCTTATCTGTACAATGGTTTTGAAGCAGAAGCAATTAGGAATGCAAAAAATAAAGTTCAGTATTGAAGGTTCTGAGATAAAGACTCCAAATTAGGAATATGGTTGATTTCTCAATGACAGTGAGCTATAATATTGCTCGTAAAAGTCGGGCAGTACATATTGACAAAATGAGCGCGGCGTCGTAAGGGGCGCTTCGGAATGGAGGAAACAATGAAGAAACTGGAACAGCTTTACGAAGGCAAGGCAAAAAAAGTATTTAAGACGGATGACCCCGATGTGTTAATCGTGGATTATAAGGATGATGCAACAGCATTTAACGGTGAAAAAAGAGGAACTATCATGGGGAAGGGCGTTGTCAATAACAGGATGACGAACCATGTTTTTCAGCTTCTGGAGAAAGAAGGCGTTCCGACTCACTTCATTGAAGAGCTGAGTGACCGCGAAACTGCCGTTAAGAAAGTGGAAATAGTTCCTCTTGAGGTAATTATCCGCAATGTGGCAGCAGGAAGTTTTTCCAAACGGCTGGGTGTTCCGGAAGGTACTGCATTTACTGAGCCAACCATTGAATTTTCCTACAAAAATGATGAACTGGGCGACCCCCTGATTAATGATTATTTTGCAAGGGCATTAAATCTTGCAACATGGGAAGAGATGGAAACCATCAAAAAATATGCTTTTAAGGTCAATGATGTATTGAAAGCGTACTTTTTACAGGCGGATATTAAGTTAATAGATTTCAAGATTGAGTTTGGACGTTATCACGGACAGATTATTCTGGCTGACGAAACATCACCGGATACCTGCCGCCTGTGGGATGTCCATACCAACGAAAAACTGGACAAAGACCGTTTCCGCAGGGATATGGGCAATGTCGAAGAAGCTTACAATGAAGTGTTTAAGCGTCTGGGTCTGGCATAATGAGACAAGGATGAAAAAAGATTCCATAAAAGAGGAGAAACATATGAATACAGACGTATACCAGAGTCCGTTGTCGGAAAGATATGCCAGCAGGGAAATGCAATATCTTTTTTCGCAGGACATGAAGTTTCGTACATGGAGAAAGTTGTGGATTGCTCTGGCGGAAACGGAAATGGAACTGGGGCTTCCCATCACAAAGGAACAGATAGAGGAATTGAAAGCCCACGCGGAGGATATCAATTATGACGTTGCTAAGGCAAGGGAAAAAGAAGTCCGTCACGATGTCATGAGCCATGTCTATGCCTATGGTGTGCAGTGCCCCAAAGCAAAGGGCATCATCCATCTGGGGGCAACCTCCTGTTATGTGGGGGACAATACTGACATCATTATTATGACGGAAGCGCTAAAGCTGGTAAAGAAAAAGCTGGTGAATGTCATAGCAGAGCTGGCGGCGTTTGCCGATAAGTATAAGGCACAGCCCACACTGGCGTTTACCCATTTCCAGCCTGCACAGCCTACCACCGTTGGAAAGAGGGCAGCCCTCTGGCTGCAGGAATTTTCTCTTGATTTGGAGGATTTGAACCATGTCCTTTCTACCATGAAACTGTTGGGCTCCAAGGGTACGACGGGGACGCAGGCTTCATTCTTGGAACTGTTTGACGGAAATCAGGAAAAAATTGACAGGATTGACCCTATGATTGCGGAAAAAATGGGATTTAAGGAGTGCTACCCGGTGTCAGGGCAGACTTATTCCCGTAAGGTAGATACCCGTGTGGCCAATATCCTTGCCGGGATTGCAGCTTCCGCACACAAGTTAAGCAATGATATTCGTCTGCTTCAGCATTTAAAAGAAGTGGAGGAGCCTTTTGAAAAGAGTCAGATAGGTTCTTCTGCCATGGCATACAAGCGTAACCCCATGAGAAGTGAGAGAATTGCTTCCTTAAGCCGTTATGTGATGATTGATGCCCTGAACCCGGCAATCACCTCGGCAACCCAGTGGTTTGAGAGGACTTTGGATGATTCCGCCAATAAGAGGCTGTCCATTCCGGAAGGATTTCTGGCGGTTGACGGCATTTTGGATTTGTGTCTGAACGTGGTAGACGGCCTTGTGGTCTATCCAAAGGTCATTGAAAAGCGTCTGATGAGTGAACTGCCTTTTATGGCAACCGAAAACATTATGATGGATGCGGTAAAGGCAGGAGGCGACAGACAGGAGCTGCATGAGAGAATCCGTGAACTTTCCATGGAGGCAGGCAGGAATGTAAAAGTGGAGGGTAAGGACAATAACCTGCTGGAACTGATTGCAGCAGACCCTGCTTTTAACCTGACGCCGGAAGACTTGCAAAAAACCATGGACCCTGCCAGATATGTAGGGAGGTCCAAAGAACAGGTGGAAGCATTTTTGAAGAATGTCATTTACCCGATTTTGGAAGAGAACAAAGAGCTTTTAGGTATCAAGGCAGAAATAAATGTGTAAAAGCATATGATATAAGAAATTCTTTTGCCTAATATAAAAAATATTGATTTTACTTATGGATTGAAATGGTTTATAATCATGAAGTAAGAACAGCGGGGCAGGTTTTTACACCTGCCCTTTATTTTGTGCAAAGACAGTGTGAGAAGAAACGGAGGACGGATACATGGTAAAAGCAGTTGTGGGAGCAAACTGGGGAGATGAAGGCAAGGGCAAAATAACCGATATGATGGCGGAAAGCGCTGATATTATTGTAAGGTTTCAGGGGGGCGCCAATGCAGGACATACCATCGTCAACAATTATGGCAAATTTGCACTGCATACCCTGCCGTCGGGTGTATTTTACAGCCATACCACCAGCATTATAGGCAATGGTGTTGCGCTGAACATTCCGGTTTTGATGGAAGAAATCAAGTCCATTACGGACAGGAATGTGCCGATGCCAAGGATTTTGGTGTCGGACCGTGCCCAGATAGTAATGCCGTACCACATTCTCTTTGACCAGTATGAGGAGGAAAGGCTGGGGAAAAAGTCATTCGGTTCTACCCAGTCAGGCATTGCACCTTTTTATTCTGACAAATATGCCAAAATCGGCTTTCAGGTCAGTGAATTATTTGATGAGCAGACACTGCGTGAAAAGGTCTACCGCATTCTGGAGACCAAAAACATACTCTTAAGCCAGTTATACCATAAAAAAACGATGGAAGGGGGAGAACTGCTTGCAACCCTGCATGAATACAGGGATATGATTGCACCTTATGTGTGCGATGTATCCGCTTTTCTGGATAAGGCGTTAAAAGAAGGAAAGACCATACTTTTAGAGGGTCAGTTAGGAACTTTAAAAGACCCGGACCATGGCATTTATCCTATGGTGACTTCTTCTTCCACCCTTGCGGCATACGGCGCCATCGGCGCAGGCATTCCGCCTTACGAGATTAAAGAAATCATTACGGTCTGCAAGGCATACTCTTCCGCAGTGGGGGCAGGCGCCTTTGTATCGGAAATCTTCGGTGAGGAAGCAGATGAGTTGAGAAGGCGCGGAGGGGATGGCGGCGAGTTTGGCGCCACTACGGGACGCCCCAGACGTATGGGATGGTTCGACTGTGTGGCTTCCAAATACGGCTGCCGTTTGCAGGGGACCACGGACGTGGCATTTACCGTGCTGGATGTTCTGGGTTATCTGGATGAGATTCCGGTGTGTACGGGTTATGAGATAGACGGTGAGGTGACCACGGATTTCCCTGTCACCACTAAGCTGGAAAAGGCGAAACCGGTGCTGACCGTTCTGCCCGGCTGGAAATGTGACATCCGCGGCATCAGGAGTTATGAAGAACTGCCTGAAAACTGCCGCAGATATATAGAGTTTATTGAGCAACAGATTGGATATCCTATTACTATGGTAAGTAACGGTCCCGGCAGGGAAGATATCATTTACAGAGAAAGCCCGTTGAAAAAATAGGAGATGAGCCATGAAAAAAAGAACAGGAAAACAAGTCATTGCACTGGCAGCCGTAGTGCTGTTGGTTGCAATGTATCTTATAACGCTTTTGGTTGCTATTTTTGACGTTTCTGCTTCCGGCTTCTGGTTTCGTATGTGCCTGGTCTGCACTCTGGCAGTCCCGCTTTTGGCATGGATTTTTATCTGGATTTACGGACAGGTGACCAAAAAGAAAACCATAGCCGATTTGCATTTGTTACAGGATTCAGAGCCGGAAGAGGAAACAAAGGAGCAGGAAAGTTAACAGGAAGCCTGCATGTTTGTCAGAAGGGCAAGCTCATTTTGGGCCTGCTCTTTATTTTTGAAGTGGATGGCATGAATGCCGAGTGCAGCAGCAGCTTCCACATTGCGCAGAGTATCATCCATGAAGACACATTCTTCGGGTGAAAGTCCGTACTGTGAAAGGAGCAGCTGATAGATGGCAGGGTCGGGCTTTATCAGGTTTACCCTGTAAGAGAAAATGCCGCCATCCATGTGTGGAACAAAGTCCATTGCGTCAGCCCCTTCATGAAGGGCTTTTTCGGAAAAATTGGACAAAAACAGGACTTTGTAACCGTTTTGCTTTAACTCTTCAATCCATGGAATGGCATAATCGCAACGCGTCAGCATGGTGCCGATATTCTGCAAGGACTCTTTCAGTTCTTTTCGGACGGAAGGGTCATTTTTTATAAAAAGATTTAAGATTTCTTCATCGGAAAGAATGCCCAAATCGTATTCGGCCCAGTGAGGGCTTTCCACTGTGGCTTTTGCAAGTTTTTCCAAGGTTTTTTCATCATAACCGAAGGAGGCAAAATGCTCTTTCCATGAAAAGAGGGCGAGAACATTGCCTATGTCAAATATTATGGTTGTTATCATTGTTTTCGTCTCCTTTGCTTTCTTTTACAGGTAAATCCTGCTGTATGATATCTAACAGATTTTTTGCGGCAACGGACATGGGGGATTTGACATGCGTAACGATGCAGAATTCCCTCTTGGGAATTATTTTATTGAAACGCAGTTCAAACAGCTTTCCGGATTGCAGGTAAGGTAGGGCAAAATCCCGTACAACACAGCCGACACCGAGGTTTCTTAGGGCAAACTGGACAATCATATCACTTGTGGCAAGTTCAAATTCAGGCTGTATGGAGATATCATTTGCCAGCAGGAAAGAATCCATATAGCTTCTTGTGCTGGTGTTTTTCTCCAGATAGATAATAGGAAGTGTCTGCAGTTCAGTGAAATCCAATGTCCTGTTCTTGTAAGAAATAAACCGTCTGCCACAGACAAAGGTGTCTTCGATGCTGCGCACTGTGAAGGTATGAAAATCCGGTGTGGATGTAAAAGGGGTGCTGACAATCCCGAAATCAATCTGGCCTGTTCTGAGGTTCTGCAAGGTTTCCGGTGTGGGGGCATTGGTGACCACCACCTTGATTTTGGGATATTCTTCGTGAAAACGTTCCAAAAACGGCAACAGGAAAAATTGAAGCGTCATGTCACTGGCGCCGATGTGTATTTCACCCAGCTCAAGGTTTAACATCTGTTTTAGTTTTAACTGACCGGCTTCTATCTGCTCGTAACCTTTGGCAACATAGGAATATAAAAGTTCTCCTTCGGCAGTAAGCTTAACGCCCCTGGATACTCTTGTAAAGAGCCGTGCGCCGCACTGCTTCTCCAAAAGCCGGATGGACTGGCTGACGGCAGGCTGGGAGATGGAAAGCAGACCGGCCGCCTGCGTCAAGGATTCGGTTTTGGCAACATAATAAAAAACTTTGTAGTATTCCAGATTGTCAATCATGGATGGCTTCCTTCCTGCTTTGCCCTTAAGGTTACATACACATAATAGTCTAATGGGAAAGGTCCGTCAAGTGTCGCTGAACTCCTTGGTTACCACATTTTGCATGGCGGCAGCCGGGGGATGCATTTGTTCCATAAAGGACCGTGTAAAAACGCTGGTACTTGGAGGTTGTATTTCAACCTCCTATGTACCACTGCGTTTTTACCCGAGCGGGAGCGTGTCCTGTTGGAACAAATGCATCCCCCGGCTGCCGCCATGCAGAACGCGGTAATTCCGGTTGTTACTTTGTGATTCTTTTGTGCGTCTAATTAGTGTAATCACATACAGCTGTGTGAAAATAGAAGCTTCTGGTTTTATTACATGGAGGGTCTGGTTGTGGATAAGGAGCAATTTACAAATGAGATATTGAAATTGGAAAAAAGCCTGTACTATACGGCCAAAAGTATCCTCGGAAATGACGAGGACTGTGCGGATGTATTGCAAAACGCTATTTTAAAGGCATTTGCCAATCTGGATTCCCTTAGGGAGGAGCAGTATTTTAAAACATGGATGACGAAAATTGTTTTGAATGAGTCTTATGCCATGATAAGGAAGAATAAAGCTACGGTATCTTATGAGGAGTATATGGAAAACGCGGCGGTGTCAGATTCGCAGGCATATTCGGAGATTTATATGGAAATACAGGCATTGGAAGAAAAATACAGACTGCCTTTCGTACTCCATTATGTGAATGGATTTACATTAAAGGAAATAGCCGCAATGCTTGGAAATTCCGAAGCGGGAATTAAAATGCGGCTGCTCAGGGCGAGGGATATTCTGAAAAAGCAGTTGGCGGTTTAGCGGCGGTTTATCATGAAGGAGGTTTATTATGCAGAGAGAGCAATGGGAAACAATGATGCCGGATGTGCCCGAAAATGTACATGCAGCAGTGCAAAAGGCTTTGGATATGCTGGAAACGGAAAAGAAGGGGATGAAGACAGTGAAGAAAGGAAACAGAAGGAAAATGGCGGCCATGATTATTTTGGCGGCGACAATGATTGGCACTACTGCCATGGCAGCAGGCTTAACCTGGCACCGTAAAACAGCGGAGGAATTTCACAATCCGTCGGGAGAAATCCAGCAGAAAACGCTGGAGGAGGGAGTGGCAGCGCTGCCGGCGGCATCGGTGGCGGACAACGGGGTTACCGTGACAGCCGTGCAGCTTTTGCAGGATGAAAACCGGGTATACCTGATGTTGAAAGTAGAATCGGAGGAGGCAGCCATTGACGGAAATACGTTGTTTGATACGATGATGCTGTCCGACGGCAGCAATCAGGAAATTTTTGGAAATGTGAGTGCATATTTTCTGGAAGATGTAAACGGTACTCTTTCAAAAGAGGGGTATTATGTCATAGACGGGCTGAAGAATATGGATGCGGGATGGAACGGGGAAGCCCTGAAACTGATTCTGTCCGATTTGTCCTATTATACCTATGGAAAGGCAGAAGAGGGTGTGGATATGGCAAATCAGACACCTCATTGCATAAAGGGAAACTGGGAACTTGAGGTTTCATTAAAGGATGTAACTTCGTTAAGCAAGACAATCCCGGTGGACAAGAAACTGGAAGTCAGGGGAGTGGAGGTTACTGTCAATTATGTCAGGATTTCTCCATTGTCGGTGGTAATATCCTATTCTCAGAGTGATATTGATAAGATTGACATGGTAGAGGATGACATGCTCTGGGAACTGTTTGATATCAGCATGAAGAATAAGCAGGGAGCTTTGGTGCAGGATGGATATGGCGCTATTTCCGGCGTCATCACACAGGAAGGGGAGCGTCTGACCCAAATCGGACTTTTGAACGTACTGGATGTGGAAGAAATCGGACAGATAGTATGGGGAGATGATGTTCTGGTAATGGACGTCCCGTAAAAAGGAAGGGGAAGCCGGCCACTGAGCCGGCTTTCTCCTTATATGTTGTGTGGGATATAATTTGCCCGTACCAATATCCGTGAATTTCCATTGATAATCCATTCATGGATGCCGGTATCACCCGTCAAAAATACAAATGGAGCTCCTACAGGCAGCCCGAAAAAGGCCTTGTATAACTGATTTATCATACCGCCGTGTGTAATGGCGGCAACAGTACTGTCATTATCGTTTTCCGATATTATTTTCGATATCATATACTCAGCCCGGTATCTGAATGCGAGCATACTTTCCTGCTCATAAACAGACATATGTACCGGTACGTTTACTTTCGGATACTTTTCGTCAGCAACACTATGCTTTAATCCTGCAATCAATCCATTATTAAATTCCATTAAATACTCGTCAGGAATTAACGGAGACTGCGTTTTGGAAGCCAGATGATTTGCTGTCTGAACAGCCCTTTTCAGGGGGCTGTGATAAATCTTTGCTATCTGATGGTTTTGACTCACATATTCACTCATTGCGTCTGCCTGACGATGTCCGCGTTCGGTCAGTTCAAAGTCAGCCCTGCCTTCGTGAACGTCAAGAATATCCGCTTCGCTTTCGCCGTGCCTGATTACCAATAGTTTCATAGAAGCCTCCCCTTGATAAAGTTAGTTTTGCCTGTCAATTATGAGAAAAGTATACCACCGATGAAAATAACAGGCAACACAGGTTTTATTGCGTCCATGATAAGTATGAGTTCATCAAAGGATGTGAAAATTTCAGCATAATCTTGATTAGGTTATTCTTTTTTGTTACTATTTTTATAATGGCATAAAAAAATGGTGTGATTCTAAGGGCATAAAGAAGGGCAGTACCTATGTGGAAACAGGAAAACAAAACAAAGCGGCGGGAAACCGCCGCCATCATATTATCCATTTTTGTGCTGGCGTGGCCGACCATGCTGGAGGAGGCGCTGCGCACGGTGGTGCAGTATGTGGACGCGGCGATGGTGGGAAGGCTGGGGCCGGACGCCACGGCGGTGGTGGGCATCACCAATATTGTTTCATGGCTGATAAACAGTCCCATAAGCGCGGCGGGGGTTGGGCTGATTGCCTATATTTCCCGGATGGCGGGGGCTGGCGAAGCAGACAAGATAAAAAGGGCGTCTGTGCAGGCTGTTTATATTGCCGTTTTGCTGGGCGTCCTAGAGTGCGCGATTACCCTTTCGGTGAGCGGCTTTTTGCCGAAGTGGATGGGGATGGAGGAACGCCTTTACAAGGAGGCATCCCGATATTTTTTCATTGTGTGCCTGCCGCTTTTGTTCCGTGCCTTCATGGCAATTTTCGGTGCAGTGTTAAGGGCAGTAAAAGATACGAAAACACCCATGTACATCAATGTTTTTGTCAATGCATTAAATATTATCCTGAATTTTTTGCTGATATATGAAGCCCGCAGTATTCGTATAGGCGGGATTTCTTTCCGGTTGTGGGGAGCCGGGATGGGCACTGCGGGGGCCGCTATCGGTACTGCGGTTTCCTTTACCGCGGGTGGCTTGCTGATGATGGCTGCCTTATGGAAAAATCCTCTGGTTTCACCAAAGGGCGCAGCATTTAAGCCGGACATGGAGATTATCAAACCCTGTGCCCGGATAGCAGTTCCGGTTGCCTTGGAGCGGATGGTATCCTGCTTCGGACATGTAACGTTTACCTCTATTGTGACAAGGCTGGGAACTGTTTCCTTTGCGGCCCATTCCATTGCCGAAACGGCAGAACAGGCGTTTTACATACCCGGCTACGGCATGCAGTCCGCGGCAACGACCCTGGAGGGCAATGCCCTGGGGGAAGGGGATAAAAGAAAGCTGAAAAAGACCGCCAGAATCCTTCTGGCGCTGGTTGTGTTTATGATGACGGTTTCCGGCGGAATCATGTTTATCAGCGCTCATGGGCTTATGACGATTTTTTCTAAGGATGCGTCCGTGATTTCTCTTGGGACGGTGGTATTGAAAATATGCGCCTTGTCAGAGCCCGTATTTGGCGCCTATATCATTTTGGGAGGTATATTTGACGGTGTCGGGGACACCCTCCCGCCTTTTATCTACTCCCTGATTGGCATGTGGGGTATCCGCATACCCATAAGCTTTTTGTGCGTCCATGTATGGGGTTTAAACCTAACCGCCGTCTGGCTGTGTATGATAGCCCATAATGTGGCGGTGGCGGGAATGATGTTCGTCCATTACCTGAAAGGGAAGTGGAATCCCTTAAAAGCAGGTTAATTAATGTTCAGGATTGATGGCAGAAAACCGATATACACTATATGAAGGGCAAAATTATGATGGTAAACGGGATAGAGGCGCAGGGGGACAGAGTGTGGAAGCCAAACAGGCAAAGCTTTCCGAGGTGGAAAAGCGTGCCGCCGATGCAAAAAATGCGCAGATAGAAGTGTTGGGAAAAACAGGAAGGGAAATGAAGGAGGCTGCGCAATCAGGAACTTCTCCTGAAAAATCACAAAAAGAAGAAACAAAGAAACAGGAAGAGGAACAAAAACAGCGGTATGTGCCTGTTGATGTATTCCTGTAGGAAAGATGCCTTGAGTCGGGTACGGAGGATTTTATGAATATTAATTTGCAGGGAAGTAACGGTCCGTTCGGCACAGGTCTGATGCCGCTTTTTGGCAACGGACTGAAAAGCACGGAACAAAAGATGGAAAGAATGGCAAAGAGGGACAGCGAGGTTGCTTTTTTTGAGGCGCAGAAAGATAATTTGAAAAACATGAAATGTGACAGTCTGGAGGATATTCAAAGAAAGCTGGAAATGCTGCATTCCTATGAAGACCAGATAGCTGCCGCGAAAGCTTCATACAATAATGAGCAAATGTTCCATGTCTTGGATGAGGCAATGGAAAAAGGCGAAAAGATTGCCGAAGAGGCAGAAAAAACCGAGCCGAAGACGCCGGAAGAGAGGAAGAAGGAGCTTATCGAAGAAGCCCTCGGCACAGACGGAGAGAAAGGCGTCCTTACGGAAGTCATGGAAGAAATGACGGATTTGGCAAAGGAGCAGATGGAAGAAGCGGCGGATTTGGCAGAGGAACTTCAGGAGCAGACCGAAGGAGTAAAGGCAGAGGAATTACAAAAACAGGCCGAAGGAGCGCTGAAAAAGGAAACCGCAGTACAGTCAGGACTCTTGCTCCAAAAAACGGAAGAAGCTGTAAAAGAAAAACAAATTGCGGAAGCAGGCGCCGCCGTGTATAAAAGATTAGATATCCGTATATAATAATAGTCTGCACGAAAAAAGACAAATCAAAACGGAAGCCCCCAAAACTGCACCGATGCAGTTCTGGAGGCTTCCTTAGGGGAGGATAAGTATTAAATTTATCTTTGGTGATAAATTCATCAAAGGAGGGGGTTCCGTTGATGACTAATGATAGTATGACCGCAAGTTTTCTTTTTATACAAAAAATTTTAAAAATATCGGGAATTGTTTTTGCCTGCTGCATTTTTTGGATTGGATGCGGAAAAAAAACAGGTTCCGAAATCAGGATAGGCGCCATGAAAGGGCCGACCACTATCGGGCTTTTGCATCTGATGGAGGAGGCAAAGGAAGGCAATACGGAAAATGCATATGCGTTCACCATGGCTGCGGGGGCGGATGAACTGACGCCGCTTCTGGCGAAAGGAGAACTGGATATTGCACTGGTTCCCGCCAATGTGGCAGCCATTCTTTATCAAAAAACCGGCGGTGGCATCTGTGTTATAGATATCAACACGCTGGGTGTGCTGTATATGGTATCGGCAGATGAGGGTGTGGAAGGCGCGGCGGATTTAAGGGGAAAGACCATCTACCTTACAGGAAGGGGCACTACGCCGGACTACGTACTGCAGTACCTGCTTTCCCAAAACGGCATCGGCATGGATGAAGTAACGCTGGAATACCGCTCGGAGGCGACAGAGGTGGCGGCGCTGCTTGCAGAAAATCCGAAAGCGCTCGGGCTTTTGCCCCAGCCTTTTGCTGCCATGGCCTGTGCGAAAAACGACAACCTTGCCCTGTGCTTTTCCATGACGGAGGAGTGGGATAAGGTGCAGGTAGGGGAAGGCAGCCGCCTTGTGACGGGTGTTACGGTTGTGCGGAGGGCGTTTCTTCTGGAACATCCGGAAGCGGTGGAAATGTTTTTAAACGAACATGCTGAAAGCGCGGCTTATACCGCAGATAATCAGGCGGAAACGGCAAGGCTCTGCGCGGAGGCGGGAATCATTGCCGACGAGCAGGCGGCCATGCAGGCGATACCCTTCTGCGGCATTACCTGCATAACGGGAGAAGAAATGAAGCGGGCGCTTGGCGGATATCTGGCGGTTTTGTACGATAAAAATCCTGAGTCCGTGGGGGGAATCCTGCCGGACGATGATTTTTACTACGGGGTAAAAGAGTGAAACGAAACATGAAAAATTGGCGAAGCATGGCAGAAAAAAAGTGGATAAGGCGGACGGCGGCATGTCTGTTCTGGCTGTGTGTCTGGCAGTCTGTTTTTTTGCTGGCGGATAATAAAATTTTGTTTGCAGGACCCGTACAGACGGCGAAGGCCCTGCTTTCAGAGATTTTTACTTTCGCGTTCTGGCAGGTAACCGGAATGTCCCTTTTCCGGATACTGCTGGGACTTTTTCTTGCTTTTTTTGCGGGCGCCCTGTTGGGGATTGCTGCTTATAAATCCGCCTTTCTGAAAGAACTGCTTTCCCCCCTTATGCTGTTTTGCAAGGCGGTGCCGGTGGCTTCTTTTGCCGTGATACTCCTTATCTGGTGGGGGGCGGGCTTGCTGTCAACGGCGGTTATTTTTCTGGTTGTTCTTCCCATGGTTTATATCAATATTTATGAGGGACTTAAAAGTGCCGATGAAAAGCTTTTGCAGATGGCAAAGGTTTTTGATATGCCTCTTCGGAACAAGGTATTTTATGTCTATCTGCCGTCGCTTGCCCCATTTATGGACGGGTGCATCAAAACGGCGGTGGGAATGGGTATCAAGGCGGGTGTGGCGGCGGAAGTAATCGGCACGCCAAAATGGTCCCTGGGAGGGGAACTTTACCTCTCTAAAATCTATCTTGACACGGCAGGCGTGTTTGCGTGGACGGCAGTGGTGACAGCGTTGGGATTTACCTTGGAAAAAGCAATCCTTTTTTGCCGGCGCCGTTTTTGCAAAAGCCGTCCGGGGCCTATTAGGGGAAGGAAAAAAGAATCCGTGCCGGTAAGCATATATACCGAGGATATCGGAAAAGCATTCGGGGACCATGCCGTACTTTGCGGCATTACAAAAAAACTGGAATCCGGAAAGCTATACTGCCTGACGGGAGCATCGGGAGCGGGAAAAACCACGCTGGTGCACATGCTGGCGGGACTGGAAAAGCCGGACCGGGGCAGGATGGAAATGCAGGGCGGGAAAAGTTCCAAAAGCGGCATATCTGCCGCAGGCGTGTTTCAGGAAGACAGGCTTTGTGAAGAAGAAAGCGCCGCAGTGAATGTCAGACTGGTATCCCGTGATTACGGGAAGTCGGAAGAATGCCTCAAAGAACTGCTGCCGGTGGAAGCAATCTCTCTGCCGGTAAAGAACTTAAGCGGCGGTATGCGCAGGCGTGTCTGCCTTGCCCGTGCGCTTGCGGCGGATGCAGACTGGCTTTTTCTGGACGAGCCCTTTACCGGTCTGGATGAAGAAAACAAAGAAAGGGCAATCCGGACCATTGAAAAGTATCGCGGAAACAGGCTTACGGTGCTCGTAACGCATGATATGAATGATGCAGCAAAACTGGGCGGAGAAATTTGGAAAATATAAAGTAGAAAATGCAGAAAACACAGAAAAACGCTACGAAAAAGCATAGACAAGTCCCCGTTCTTATGCTATAATCCTAAAATGACTGTGACTATATCCGTTTCGGCGTACATATATGCAGCCACGATTTTAAGGAGGAAATGTAACGATGGGTTTACAGGTAGAAAAACTGGAAAAAAATATGGCAAAGCTGACAATTGAAGTGTCTTCCGAAAAACTGGAGGCAGCCATAGAAACCGCTTATCAGAAAAACAAAAACAAAATCAGTGTACCCGGATTCCGCAAGGGTAAGGTACCGCGTAAGATGATTGAGCAGATGTACGGTGCGGCTATCTTTTATGAAGATGCGGCAAATGAGCTGATTCCTGAGGCATATGAAAACGCATTGGAGGAATGTACGGAGGAAATCGTGTCCGCTCCCAAGGTGGATGTGATTCAGATAGAAGCTGGAAAACCCTTTATCTTTACGGCAGAGGTTGCTTTAAAACCGGAGGTAACCCTGGGCAAGTATAAAGGCGTGAAGATTGACAAGGTCGATGTGGAAGTGACCGAAGAAGAAATCAACGAGCAGATTGAAAAAGAAAGAGAAAACAGTGCAAGAACCATTACCGTTGAGGACAGACCCGTAAAAGACGGTGATATCACTACCATAGATTTTGAGGGATTTGTAGACGGTAAAGCATTTGAGGGCGGAAAAGGCACGGATTATCCGCTGACAATCGGCTCCGGTTCATTTATTCCCGGATTCGAAGAGCAGCTGATTGGCGCTTCGATTGACGAGGAGAAAGAAGTAAACGTTACGTTCCCTGAGGATTACCACGCAGCGGAACTGGCAGGAAAACCCGCAGTATTTAAGTGTGTGGTAAAAGGCATTAAGGAGAAAGAACTGCCCGAACTGGATGATGAGTTTGCAAGCGAAGTTTCCACTTTTGATACCTTGGCTGAGTATAAAGAGGACGTGAAAAAGACCTTGCTCGCAAAGAAGGAAGATGCTGCAAAGAGCGCTAAAGAAGAGGCAGTCATCGAAGCCGTAATTGAGGATGCCAAGATGGAGATTCCCGATGCAATGGTAGAAACAGAGCAGCGCCAGATGATTGATGAATTTGCACAGAGAATCCAGATGCAGGGACTGTCCATGGAGCAGTACATGCAGTTTACGGGAACCAATCCGCAGATGCTTCTGGAGCAGAGCAAACCGCAGGCATTAAAGAGGATTCAGTCCAGGCTGGTATTGGAAGCGGTTGCCGCTGCTGAGAATTTATCTGCCAATGAAGAAGAATTTGAAGAAGAAGTGAAAAAAATGTCTGAAAAGTACCAGATGGAACCGGATAAAATCAAGGAGACACTGGGAGAACACGGCAAAAAGCAGCTGATGGCAGATATTGCAGTAAACAAGGCAGTTGATTTCCTGACAGCAAATGCAAAAGAGGGAAAAGCGGCAAAGTCTGCAAAAGCGAAGGCTGAGAAGGCAAAGGAAGCGGAAACGGAAGAATAACAGGTATGAAATCTGTGTTTGGACAGATACTATTTCCGAGGTGATGATGTGAAAAACAGGGAAGAAACCAGACAACAGATGAATCATAATGAATTTAACAGTGTAACCCAGAAGAAAAAACCGGAGAATCAGAATCAGGAGCATAACGTCAGAAAAGAAGGGCTTCAGCCGATGAACCGGAAAAAGTAAATGAGGGAAACAGCGTGGCAGAAGCCGCGCTGTTTCTTTGGCTCTGGTTTCAATTCCATTTCTTTGTTAAGTTTTTCTTAAATCCAAGGTTTGAGATTGCAAAAATTTTTGTTGTAGTCTATTATGAAAGATAAGTGTATAGGCAAGACTGAAAATAAATAACAGAACGGAGGAAAGCATATGAGTTTAGTACCTTACGTCATAGAACAAACCAGCAGGGGAGAAAGGTCATACGACATCTATTCGCGTCTTTTGAAAGAAAGAATTATCTTTCTGGGAGAGGAAGTAAACGAAACCACGGCGAGCCTTGTAGTGGCCCAGCTTTTGTTTCTTGAAGCGGAAGACCCGGAAAAGGACATTAACCTTTATATTAACAGTCCCGGCGGTTCCGTAACGGCAGGTATGGCAATATATGATACCATGCGATTCATCAAGTGCGATGTATCCACCATATGCATCGGTATGGCTGCAAGTATGGGTGCATTCTTACTGGCAGGCGGCACGAAAGGAAAGAGGATGGCGCTTCCCAATGCTGAAATTATGATTCATCAGCCGCTTGGCGGGGCACAGGGACAGGCAACGGAGATTGAAATTGCCGCAAAGCATATTTTGCAGACAAAAGAAAAGCTGAACAAGATACTGGCTGAAAATACGGGAAGGGATTATGAAATTATAGCTGCGGATACGGAGAGGGATAATTGGAAATCGGCCCAGGAAGCGATGGAGTATGGACTGATTGACAAAGTGATTACCTCCCATTCATCCGGCGAGAAAGAATAAAATTTATTATCGCTGATACTGCAGGAGTGCAGTATGCGCGGAAAGGAAAGAGATGGCAGGAAAGAGTTCCGGCAATGATGTAAGATGTTCATTCTGTAACAAAACGCAGGAGCAGGTCAGGAAGCTGATAGCGGGACCTGCCGGCGTTTATATCTGTGATGAATGTATTGAAATATGCGGAGACATATTAGAAGAAGAATTTGAGGAAGATAATTTACCGATGGAGGATGCGCCGGATTTTAAGCTTTTAAAGCCGGTGGAAATCAAAAAGTTCCTTGATGACTATGTGATTGGGCAGGACGCAGCCAAAAAAGTGCTGTCAGTGGCTGTTTACAACCACTACAAAAGGGTTATGGCAAACAAGGGGCCTCAGGATGTGGAACTGCAGAAGAGCAATATCATTATGGTGGGGCCTACGGGTTCCGGCAAAACTTATCTGGCACAGACTCTTGCAAAGATTATTAATGTACCCTTTGCGATTGCGGACGCCACTACACTGACCGAGGCGGGTTATGTGGGTGAGGACGTGGAGAACATCCTGTTAAAGCTGATTCAGGCAGCGGATTATGATGTGGAGCGTGCCCAGTACGGCATAATTTACATTGATGAGATTGATAAGATTACCAAAAAGAGTGAAAACGTATCCATTACAAGGGATGTATCAGGAGAAGGCGTGCAGCAGGCGCTGTTAAAGATTATTGAGGGGACGGTGGCAAGTGTTCCGCCGCAGGGAGGAAGGAAACATCCCCATCAGGAATTGATTCAGGTGGATACTTCCAACATCCTGTTTATCTGTGGGGGCGCTTTTGACGGCCTTGACAAAATAGTGGAAACAAGACTGAATCGGAAAACCATTGGTTTTAATGCAAAGATTACGGAAAAGGCAGCAAAAGAACTCGGGGAAATATTAGGGGAAGTAACGCCGCAGGATTTGGTGAAGTTTGGACTTATTCCCGAATTTGTGGGTCGTGTGCCTATTAATGTTTCTTTGCAGGGACTTGATAAAGAGGCTCTTGTCCGTATTTTGAGGGAGCCAAAGAATGCTTTGATAAAACAATACCAGTGTCTTTTTGAAATGGATGATGTTAAACTCAGTTTTGAAGAAGACGCAATCGATGCCATAGCAAAACTGGCCATGGAAAGAAAAACCGGCGCAAGGGGGCTCAGGTCCATCATGGAGAATGTGATGATGGACGTTATGTACCGTATCCCATCGGATGATACCATAGAAAAAGTGATAATCACAAAGGGTGCGGTAGAGGGCATAAGCGAACCGCTTACAATACATCGGGAAACAGTCATGAAAAAAGCAAAGTAAGTGAAACGCCGTTACTTTTTTAGTGCGGCGTTTTCCATTCATTGTGCATTTAGGGGAGAATCGACAAGATATGGAAAATAATATGATGATAAATTTAGAGATGCCGGCAGTTGCCTTAAGAGGATTGAGCATCTTTCCGGGAATGCTGATTCACTTTGATTTGAGCCGTGACAAATCTGTCCATGCGGTAGAGCAGGCTATGTTGGGAAGACAGCTTTTGTTTGTGGTTTCACAAAAGGATGAAACAGTTGAGAATCCTGTCAGGACTGACCTCTATGATGTCGGAACCGTCACAAAACTGAAGCAAATCAGCAGGCTTCCTAACGGAATTGTAAGGGTATTGGTGGAAGGACATGTGCGGGCCAGGCTGATTTCGCTAGAAGAGGAAATGCAATACCTTCTTGTGGAAATCGAAGAAATGCCTGATGAAGAAGATGCAGACGAAACGATAAATAAGGCAATGATTAGGGAACTGCAGGAAGTGTTCCGGGGTTACAGCAAACTTTATCCGAAAATCGGAAGGGCGCTGGAAAAAAAGATGGAAACCGTTCAGCAGCTGAAAGTCCTGATAGATACCATGACCAGCGGACTGCCGCTTTCCGTAAGTTCAAAGCAGAAGATATTGTGTGCCGAAACTCTGAGGGAGAGGTTCGAGTATTTGTCCGCCGTGCTGTACAGCGAAATTCAGATTGGATTGATTCGGAAGGAATTGACTGAAAAAATACAAAAGAAGGTTGATAAAAACCAGAGAGAATATATTTTGCGGGAGCAGTTGAATGCCATCAGGGAGGAATTGGGAGAGAACGACGTCACATCGGAAGCCGACCGTTTTCAGGAAGAACTCCATAAGTTGAAAGCAGGCAAAGAAGTCAAGGATAAGATAGCAAGGGAAATTTCCAGATATAAAAAACTGTCCTCGGGCAGTTCGGAAAGTGCGGTGGAGAGGACATATATTGAAACACTTCTGCAAATGCCCTGGAACAGGTTTTCCAAGGATAATACGGATATCGAACGAGCCGAACAGATATTGGAGGAAGACCATTACGGCATGGAGCAGGTAAAAGAGCGTATTCTTGAATTTTTAGCGGTCAGAAGCCTTACCAATGCAGTGGACAGCCCTATTGTCTGTCTGGTGGGGCCTCCGGGTACCGGAAAAACTTCCATTGCTAAAAGCGTGGCAAGAGCCCTGAACAAAGAATATGTGCGAATCAGCCTTGGAGGTGTCAGGGACGAAGCGGAAATCAGGGGGCACAGGAGGACTTATGTGGGAGCTATGCCGGGAAGGATTGCAACCGGTCTGAAACAGGCAGGGGTGAAAAACCCGTTAATGCTTTTGGATGAAATAGATAAGGTAAGCAGTGACTACAAAGGAGATACCTCTGCTGCGCTTCTGGAAGTTCTGGATGGTGAGCAAAACAACCGTTTCGGGGATCACTATCTGGAAATTCCGCTTGATTTGTCACAAGTGTTATTTATTGCGACCGCAAACAGCACTACCGGCATTCCAAAACCTTTGCTGGACCGTATGGAATTGATAGAGGTAAACAGTTATACAGATAACGAAAAATTTCATATTGCAAAACAGTACTTGCTTGGCAAGGCATTTCGCAAAAACGGTCTGGAAAACGGACGTCTGATTATCAGCGACAAAGCGCTGCGTGTGGTAATCGAGGGTTATACAAGGGAAGCAGGAGTGCGCGGATTGGAGCGCAGAATAGGTGAAATCTGCAGGAAAGCTGCAAAGGCGCTGTTAAAGGAGTCACCGCAAAAAAGACAAACAGCGAGTATCAGGGTGACTACCCAGAATCTCGAAAGATATCTGGGAAAAGTAAAATATACCAGAAGCCTGGCAAATGCGGAAGATGAAGTGGGGATTGTACGCGGGCTGGCATGGACCAGTGTCGGCGGGGATACCCTGCAAATTGAAGTGAATGTAATGCCCGGAAAAGGGGAATTGGAACTTACCGGACAGATGGGAGATGTTATGAAAGAATCTGCCATGACAGGGTTGAGTTATGTCAGGTCCATTAATCAGGAATATAATATTTCCGCAAAGACCTATAAAGAGAATGACTTTCATATACATATTCCAGAGGGGGCAGTTCCCAAAGACGGGCCTTCTGCCGGCATTACCATGGCGACAGCGCTGCTCTCTGCCATAACCGGGATGCCGGTACATGCAGATATTGCCATGACGGGAGAGATTACACTGCGTGGCAGGGTGCTTCCTGTCGGAGGATTAAAAGAAAAAATACTGGCAGCCAAGAAAGCAGGCATAAAGAAAGTGCTTGTTCCGTCACAAAATAAAAAGGATGTTGAGGAAATTTCCGCAGAGATAAAGTCGGGCATGGAAATCTGTTTTGTGGAAAGGATGGAAGAGGTGCTGGGTCACGCCCTGGTCTGTGAGGAGAGGAAAAAGGAGAACCATGATAATTAAGAATGTCAGTCTGGAAACGGTTTGCGGAATTACCAGCAAGATACCTGAAAACCAGCATCCCGAAGTCGCCTTTGCGGGAAAGAGCAATGTAGGGAAGTCTTCACTTATTAATGCGTTAATGAATAGAAAATCCCTTGCCCGTACCAGTGCTCAGCCTGGGAAGACACAGACTATAAATTTTTATAATGTAAACGATGAAATTTATCTTGTGGATTTGCCGGGGTACGGATATGCCCGGGCGAATGAGGAAGTAAAGGCCAAATGGGGCAAAATGGTGGAAAATTACCTTCATAAATCCCGACAGCTGAAAGCGGTTTTTCTTCTGATAGATATTCGTCATGAGCCGGGGAGCAACGACAGGATTATGTATGACTGGATTGTGGGACAGGGATTTTTTCCGATTATCGTTGCTACCAAACTGGACAAGATAAAAAGAAGTCAGGTATCTAAGCAGGTAAAACTGATTAAAGAGGCGCTTCATACAAAATCGGATACCATGGTTATTCCTTTTTCATCGGAAAACAAGCAGGGGCGGGATGAAATCTATCATCTGCTTGATGGATATCTGACAGGAGAAATCAACGGATAAGAGGGATAAGATATGAAGATATCAGCAAAAAAGTATATAAAAGCAATATTGAATCTGGCAATTGCGTTTATAATTGCAGTCGTAGTAATCTGGCTGGTGCCGAAAGGAATTGTATTTTTTATGCCGTTTGTACTGGGATGGATAATTGCGTGGATTGCCAGCCCTATGGTACGTTTTTTTGAAGAAAAACTAAAAATCAAGAGAAAGGCCGGAAGTGCGTTTGTAATTGTGGTGGTAATCGGTCTGGTGGTGCTTGCCGGTTATTTGATTGGGGGTAAACTGATACGGGAAATAGCAGGCTTCGTGGGAGACCTGCCGGCTATGTGGGAGTCTTTGGAGCAGGACTTTGATGAAATTGGAAAGAATCTCAGCAGTTTATACGACAAGCTTCCCGTGGATGTTCAAAATACGCTCAATAATATCGGCACACAGACCAATGAATTTATCGGGGAACTGATTGGGAAAATAAGCAGCCCTACCATTGCGGCGGTTGGTAATTTTGCAAAACAGCTTCCTACTATAGTAATCGGGATTGTGATGTGCCTTTTGTCTTCATACTTTTTTGTTGCGGAGAGGGTGCCGTTTACATCGACCATAAAACAGTATATGCCGGAATCCTTAAGATACAGGGCCCGCATCATAAAAAGAAGTCTGGTGAAGGCTGTGGGCGGCTATTTTAAGGCACAGATAAAAATTGAAATCTGGATTTACCTGCTTTTGGTTGTTGGCTTTTTTATTCTGGGAATTGATTATGCCCTGCTAATAGCATTAGGCGTTGCCATTTTGGATTTTCTTCCGTTTTTTGGAACCGGCACTGCCATGGTGCCATGGGCAATTGTTAAATTTTTAAGTTCAGACTATAAGATGACAATAGGCCTGCTGCTGATTTGGGGTGTCAGCCAGCTTGTCAGACAAATCATCCAGCCTAAAATTGTAGGCGATTCCATCGGTGTTCCACCGATACCGACGTTATTTCTTCTGTATATCGGTTACATGGTTGAGGGAGTTGTGGGCATGATAATAGCAGTACCGATTGGCATTATTTTGTGGACGCTTTACAAGGAGGGCGCTTTTGATACCACAAAACACAGCATACAGATTCTGTCTGCAGGATTGAACCGTTTTAGGAAACTGACACCGCAGGATATGTCTGTCATCGTTTCCTATAAACGGGAGTGCGAGGAGGAACTGCAGATGAAACAGGAGCAGGAAGAGTTGCAGTGAGTGGTGGGAAAACAGGGCGTTTTTCATTTATATTTGAGCTGCGGCAAGGTGACTGCACGGAGATTAAAATGCGTAATTTTAAGATGTTATTGCAATATGAAGGTACCAGATATCAGGGCTGGCAGAAGCAGACTTCCACGGATAATACGATTCAGGGAAAACTGGAAGCCCTTTTGTCAAGAATGTGCGGACAAAGTATAGAAGTGCATGGAAGCGGAAGGACGGATGCAGGTGTCCATGCAAGAGGACAGGTGGCGAATGCCCATCTGGACACAAGGATGTCGGCAGAAGAAATACAAGACTATATGAACAGATATTTGCCGGAAGATATTGCGGTGCTTTCTGTGGAGGAGGTATCCCTGCGTTTTCACAGCAGGCTTCTTGTGAAAAGCAAGACGTACTGCTATCAGGTAATCAATAGCAGCCTGCCCCATGTTTTTGACAGGCGCTATGTATGGATTGTTCCGGAAAAACTGGATGTCAACGCAATGGAAACTGCTGCCGGATTTTTACTGGGTACCCATGATTTTGCTGCATTCACGTCTGCAAAAAAGGGGAAAAAGTCCACGGTACGGAAAATAAGTGAAATTCGTATTGAAAATGAAGGTGAAAAACTCAGTTTCTACTTCAGCGGAGACGGATTTTTGTTCCATATGGTAAGAATCATCATGGGGACTCTGATTGAGGTGGGTACGGGAAAGAGAAATCCGGAAGAGATTCCCGGGATTTTGCTTTCCCGAAAAAGAGAGCTGGCGGGAGCGTTGGCGCCTGCACGCGGCCTTACCTTGATGGAAGTGAGATATTGAGTTTGGCATGAATGGAAGGTTAATATGATTAGTAAGAAACATATGCGCATACTTTTTGTGATATATCTCCTGATACTGTTAAGGGTGATTGTGTTTAAATATCCGCTGGCACAGATGAGGGAAATAGTAGCTTCATGGAAGAGGGAAGTATTTTGGGAAGGTCTTGGGAGCGCCAACTTTGAGTTGTTTAAGACAATAAAGCTGTACATCAGGCACTGGGACAATAAAGGGATTAACAGATTTGGCAATCTGATAGGAAATATTGTGGCATTTATACCCCTTGGCTATATGCTCCCCAGAATATGTAAAGCATCAAGACATTTCATAATTTGCATGGTGCAGGTATTTTTTTTGGTTTTGGGAATAGAACTGTTTCAGCTTTTAAGCGCATTCGGGGTGTTTGATGTGGATGATATTTTACTTAACTGTCTGGGCGCGCTGGCGGGATATCTTTTTTTCAAAATAGAAGATTATATTTATCAAAAAGGGAACCGGGAGAACGGGTTATAAAAATACTGCAAATTTTTTAGAAATTTTGCAGTATTTTTATTTGTAAAGGGATATTAATGATGTAGCATACAAGATAAGGATAGCAGGATGAGCGGCTTACAAACCGAAAGAGGAAAACAGGAAACGGTATTGCTGGAAAAGAAGATAGAGTCCTATCTGGCAACTTTGTACAGGATTGCTTTTTTACAGTTGAAAAATGCAGAAGATGCGGAGGACGTTGTTCAGGAGGTTTTCTATCAGTACATGAAAGCAAACAGGATTTTTGAAAATCAGGAACATGAAAAAGCCTGGTTAATTAAAGTTACCCTAAATTCCTGCAAGAAACTATGGCGTTCCGCGTGGTATAGGCATCATGCACCTATGCCGGATATGGAAAGTGCCTGTGAACTCCATGAACAGGAAAAAGTGCAGCCGGAAAACACATATATACGCCGGGAAGAAAGTAAAGAACTGATGAAAGCGGTATGGGAATTGCCGGATAAATACAGGGAAGTGATTCACTTGTTTTATTATGAGGGCTTATCTGTAAAAGAAATATCCTCTGTCTGCGGAAGGCAGGAGTCTACGGTGACTGCACAGCTTACAAGGGGCAGGAAGGTTTTGAAGAAAAAACTGAAGGAGGAATATCAGTTTGAATAATTTTGGAGATGCGTATAAAAAGGCCGTTGAAAAAATCAAGGTACCTGTTGTGACGGCAAACCAGATTGCTGATGAAGTATGCCGCAAAAGGATTGCCGCATACCGGATAAGACGTCAGTTTGCGGCGGCAGTAGCAGCAGCCAGTGTTTTTATTGTATGTTCCCTGGGGGTGGCAGCAGCTGCAGGTTATGCCAAAAGCGTTATCAGGGCTACAGAGTATGGATTTGAAACATCGGATGAAGAGACGGCTCTGCTCAATAACGGGTGGAAGGATGCCGGTTGTCCGGAAATCGAGGAAGAAACAGATTTGGATTTTTTGTCTGCAAGAGGAGCAGACAGCGCAGAAAATGACACAGGGAATCTCTGTGAGTCTCAAAAGCAGGCGGAGTCTGAAAAACAGGAATCCACTGAAGAAATTGAACTGGAGGAGCAGATGTTTGATTCCCGTGACGATTTTCTGGAAGCAGGATTAATGCCTGCGGCGCTGCCGAAGGAGGAACTTATTTCGGGCGAGGACTTTTCGGAGGAGTATATTGTCTGTGGAGATTTTCTTTTACTCGTCAGGGTGGAAGCAAAAGACAGTCTGTTTATGATGAATCAGACATATTACGGAGATACGTCCGGGCATGCCTCTTCAGTGGTATATCCGGAAGGGGTATGTAATGAAAGGGAATATATTACCGGGCAGGGATATGTCTATAAGGTTGTTGATTCTGTCTGCGAAGAGGGGGAGGTGTGCCGCATTCATGCTGCCATATCAATCGGTGATTATGAACTGATTATTGATTTCTCAGGTTATTCCGAAGAAGAGGCATTTCGAATATTGGACAGCATGGATTTGAATATATATTTATAAACGATACATTTCTGCTACATTTGTGATACATTTTTGAGTTTGTTTTCCGGTATAGTCAGATGAGAGTGTAATGAGTATTTAGAAAGGGTGATTTATATGAGCAGCATTTTGGTATACAACAATAACACGGGTGTTGTGGGACTAATGCAGCCATTGTTTGCAGGTGAAGGATATCAGGTTTTTGAGGCTCAGACCTTGCAGAAGATGCGTCAGTATATAGAAGAAAGACAGGTGCAGCTTTTGATAACGGACGTGGAGCTTTACGGGGAGGATACCTATGAAGCAGGACTGATGAATGGTGTGGAGGTTCTCCGTGAAATCCGCTCCATTAGCAGCATTCCGATTATAGTATTGTCAGAGAACGCAAATGAAATGGTAAAAATAGGCGCTCTCAACGCAGGAGCGGATGATTATGTGATTTATCCGTGTAACCCGCTGGAATTGCTGGCAAGGGTGAAGTCCCAGTTAAGGCGTTATACACAGTTGTCCAATATTTCCTCCAATATTGAGCGGATATATAAGGTAAATGATTTGGTGTTGGATGATATTTGCAGGAAAGTTACCGTAGAAGGCAAGGAAGTGCGCCTTACACCGATTGAATATAAAATATTAAGACTTCTTGTACAAGAAAGGGGAAGAGTGTTTTCAATTGGCCAGATTTATGAGTCCATCTGGCATATGAAAGCGATTGGCGCTGACAACACCATAGCGGTGCACATACGGCACATTCGTGAAAAAATAGAAAGAAATCCCAAGGAACCTCAGTATCTTAAAGTGGTTTGGGGAACCGGATATAAAGTGGGATAATAAGAAAATCATTGATTTTTCAGCGGCTTTCTCCATGGAAGCCTGAATGCAATATGTTCTCCGTGGTATCTGGCAAAATGCTTTCCGATAACGGTGACGGAGAGAATAAAGCAGCCTGTTGTTACTGCGGCAGGAAGTGTTTTGTCGCAAAGGCAGCAGGCAGTGAAGAGCAGAAAGGTTATAACGGAGCGGAAAAAATGGGGCTGGATGATAATGACCAGTGAAAATACGATATAGAGGGCTGCCAGTGTGAAAGCGGGTGTCAAATTGGGATATAGGCCAAGCAGTACGCCGAAAGAAACTGCAATGGCCTTTCCACCGTGCTGCCCCTTCCAAAAGACAGGGAAAGCATGGCCAAGTACGGGTGCAGCCAGTACAAGAGCAAACAGCAGGTTGGAGATATCGATTTTTCGGAGGGCGAACCAGACCGGAAGTGCGCCTTTTAAAAGTTCACAGATAATAACCAGTATGCCCACAGGGATACCGGCATGGATAAAAGCATTGGCAGTTCCCGGATTGCCATCCTCTGAAAGTTCCGAGATGTCAATCTGCCTGATAATTCTGGGAAGCAGGCTGGCATACATAATGCTGCCTGACAAATACCCTGCAATGATGAAAAAAAGATATTCCATAATGGTTCTGTTCATTTTATCTGTCCACCTTTGTCTGTTACAGCTGCATTGCAGCTGTTTTTTCTTCCAGCAGTTTGCAGATACGGCTGGCGGCATCCGGAAGTGCATTGGCCTTCTGGGCAGAATACATACCGTTCCTGACGTCAGTATTTTCTGCCAGCATTTTCCCTTGTTTAATCTGCGTGCTTATCCGTTCTGCGGCAATGGATATGCCGCGGGAAACAAAAAACTCCCTGTTTTTGGTTTCACATCCCGGAATAGGGGATGTGTGAACAATGGGAATATTCATGTTAAGCGCTTCTGTGGAAGTCAGGCCTCCGGGCTTGGTGTAGATGACATCGCATGCAGCCATGAAGTCGGCCACATGTTGTGTGTAACCAATGATATGAATACCCGGTTTACGGTAAAACTGTCTTTTCAGGGTGCGTTTCAGTTTTTTGTTGTTTCCACAGATAATGACAATCTGTTCTCCGTTTTTTAAATGTGTTGTCAGTTCATAGGCAAATATATGGATTTTACCAAAGCCCATGCTGCCGCTCATAATCAGGTACATGGCTTTATCCTCCGGCAGGTGAAGCTTTCTCTTTGCCAGCGCTTTGTCCTGTTTTTGGCAAAAGGCATCTTTCACAGGAATTCCAAAAGGCATTAGCTTTTCTTTTGGAATGCCTTTTTTTATGTATTCTTCCAGCAGTTCGGCATGGGGGGCGATATAATAGTCGCATTCCGTTTCTGCCCAGAAAGGAATGCAGGTATAGTCCGTTGCCACGGCAACGGTCAGGGGAACCTCCATTTTGTGCCGTTTCATATAGGTAATGGTTTCTGCCGGAAACAGATGCGGCATGACGATGGCATCATAGTGGTTTTCGTCTAAGTAAGTGCGAAGTTTTTTGGCCATCAGTCCGTTGGCATAATAGACCGGGGACTTGCGGCGTGAAGAACTGATAAGTCCGGCAAAACGGTATAAAAAGCCAAACAGCCTCGGCATGCTGCGGGCCGTCCTTACATAACACTGGCCCACAAAATTGGCAGTACGTGCGCTGGAAAGCAAAAACATGTCCAACATGACGGCTTCGTGTCCGTTCTGTATCAGTTTTTCCTGTACGGCCATACCGGCCGCATTGTGTCCACCACCGGTGGAGGACGACAAAATCAATACTTTCATACATTAAAGTTCCTTGATAGTTATTTGTTCCTATTTTATCACTAAAAAAACAGGTGTTCAATTAAAATCTTCAACCCGATGAGTATGAGGAGGATGCCGCCTGCCAGTTCCGCTTTTGATTTGTATTTGATACCAAATACATTCCCTATTTTCATGCCAAAGGCGGAAAACAGGAAAGTAATGATGCCGATAAAGGAAACGGCAGGAATGATTGGTATATCGGGAAGGAAAGCGAACGTCACGCCTACGGCAAGAGCGTCTATGCTGGTTGCCACGGATAGAAGAAACATTTCTTTAAAGGAAAAGGAAGCGCTGATGGCTTCTTCCTCCTTGGAAAGAGCTTCTTTTATCATGCCGCCTCCGATGAAAAGCAGCAGCAGAAAAGCAATCCAATGGTCTAAGACGGTAATGCTTTCCTGAAAACGGTATCCCACCAGATAGCCAATGACAGGCATAAACGCCTGAAAGCCCCCAAACCATAATCCCACCAGAGCGGATTTCCCAAGTGTAATCTTTTTTACTGCAAGCCCTTTGCAGACAGAAACTGCAAAAGCGTCCATGGAAAGGCCTATGGCCAGAAAAAATAAACTAAGCAGACTCATTTTGTTCTCCTATTTGGTGGGTTACACCTAAAAAACTCACAGACAACAGGTAGACACCAGTTGTCCATGAGTCTCATTTTTTAAGATAATACCAGATGTCCGCATCATTATGTTGATATTATCACAGCCGCTACGGCTGCAAACTACTCCCTCAGGAATCGGTAATTAAATTGCATTATAGGGGAATAGACAATATTTGTCAATCCCTTTGTTTTAGGTACTTCCCAATTTCAGAGTTTTGTAATATAATACAGGTATATCATATATTGGTGTTCTGATTGTTCCGACACATATCTTAAAAAATACCCCATGAGAACATGATATATTTTAGGAGGTTAAAATAAATGAGAGAAAAGTACGAGTCGCTGGCGCTTGTGAACTTGAAGGAGCTTGCAAAGGCCAGGGGCATCAAAGGTGTTTCTGCCATGAAGAAAGCGGAGGTGGTGGAGGCAATGCTTGCACAGGATGAAAAGGAAAAGGCAGCACGGCAGGCTGCGCCGATGCAGGTAGCGGAGAAAAAGCCGGACAAGCTCGTGGAAAAAAGACCGGAAGAGCGTCGTCAGGAGGAGCGGAGACCGGCGCAGGCATTTGACAGAAATGCGGTTTATGACGCAAATACATTCCCCCCGGAACTGGATAGTGGGCAGGAGGCCAATGGTATTCTGGAAGTTATGCCGGACGGATATGGATTTATCCGCTGCGCCAATTACATGCCGGGAGAAAATGATGTATATGTGGCTCCGAGTCAGATACGCAGGTTTGGGTTGAAAACCGGGGATATCCTGGTAGGAAACAAGCGAACCAAAACTCAGCAGGAAAAATTCAGTGCGCTGTTATACATTAAAACAATTAACGGTTATTCTGTGGAAGAAGCAGCAAGAAGGCGCAATTTTGAGGATATGACGCCTATTTTCCCGGATGAGAGAATCAGGCTGGAGGTACCCGGTTCCAGCATTGCCATGCGCGTCATGGATTTGGTCAGCCCTATCGGCAAAGGGCAGCGCGGGATGATTGTATCCCCGCCCAAGGCAGGAAAGACAACCTTGTTAAAACAAGTGGCAAAGTCCATTCTCAGGAGTGAGCCCAACATGCATATGCTGATTCTTTTGATAGATGAACGTCCTGAAGAAGTTACGGATATCAAAGAGGCGATTGAAGGCACTAATGTGGAGGTGATTTATTCCACCTTTGATGAACTGCCGGAGCATCACAAGAGGGTTTCAGAGATGGTAATTGAGCGCGCAAAACGGTTGGTGGAGCATGGGAAGGATGTGGTGATACTCCTTGACAGCATTACCAGACTGACACGCGCTTACAATCAGGTGGTGCCGCCCAGCGGAAGGACGCTTTCCGGCGGTCTGGACCCGGCAGCCCTGCATATGCCTAAGCGTTTCTTTGGCGCGGCGAGGAATTTAAGGGCTGGCGGCAGCCTGACGATTCTGGCTACGGCTTTGGTGGAAACAGGCTCCAAGATGGATGACGTGGTTTACGAGGAGTTTAAAGGCACCGGCAATATGGAGATGGTGCTTGACAGAAGATTATCCGAAAAGCGTATTTTTCCTGCCATTGACCTGCAGAAATCGGGAACCAGAAGAGAGGACCTTCTGCTCTATCCCGATGAACTGGAGGCCATCAACATTATGCGTAAGGCATTAAACGGCATGAAGGCGGATGAAGCGGCTGACCGCATTTTGGATATGTTTTCCAGAACCAGAAACAATCAGGAATTTGTAAACATGGTAAAGAAAATGAAGTTTATATAAAAAATGCTTGCATAAAAATGTATTGCATGGTAAAATAAAAAAGCTGTTTGTGGATGCATAAGCAGTAGGGATGAGTACAGAACAAATTGACTTAACATAGAGAGGTGAAAAAGATGAAAGAAGGAATCCATCCAACTTATTATCAGGCAACTGTTACCTGTAACTGTGGCAACACATTTGTAACCGGTTCCACCAAGCCTGAAATCCACGTGGAAGTTTGCTCCAAGTGCCATTCATTCTATACAGGCCAGCAGAAGACTGCAAGAGCTGACGGTCGTATTGACAAGTTCAATAGAAAGTACGGTGTGGAAAGCAAGTAGTTTTTCCGTAAATATGATTTCTGAAAGGTTGAGGTGTAAGCTTCAACCTTTTATGATATAATGACCGCAAAGGAAAAACAAGCGACTGCGGAGCAGGCATTTGTTTTTCCTGCGGCATTAACGAGCAAAGGTCCGATGAAATCGGACAAAGAGCACGTCAGTGCGGGTTTGCGAGTTTAAATGAAATAATGACCGCACAGGAAAAACAAGCGACTGCGGAGCAGGCATTTGTTTTTCCTGCGGGTTTATTGACCTTATGAAAAAAGGAAGGGCTCTAACTTATGGCAAAGAGGAGAAGAGGCCGTTACAGCGGCATCGGCGGACAGGCGGTGCTGGAAGGCGTGATGATGAAGAACGGGGAGAAATACGCTGTTGCGGTGCGTAAGCCGGACGGCGGGATAGATGTGGAAATCGAAAATTACCAGGGGGTGCTTCACGGAAGCAAAATCAAAGAAATCCCATTCATCCGCGGTATTTTTAATTTTGTGGATTCCATGCTTCTGGGCACCAGATGCCTGAATCATTCCGCAAGTTTTTATGAGGATGATAAAGCATCGGAGACAAAAGCAGATAAGGTGGTAAACAAGGTGACAAAGGGAAATGCGGAAAAAGTATTTACCGCTTTGGTAACTGTTATTTCCATTCTGCTTGCTGTGGGCATTTTTATTGTGCTGCCGTATTTTATCTCATCGCTCTTAAAGGAATATGTACGGAGCAATGCGCTGATGGCAATTATAGAAGGTGTAATCCGTATTCTTATCTTTATTTTATATGTAGCGGGTATTGCCATGATGCAGGATATCAAACGCCTTTACATGTATCACGGGGCAGAGCATAAATGCATCAACTGTATTGAAAGAGGCAGGGCATTGACCGTGCGCAATGTTATGCGCAGTTCCAGGTTGCACAAACGCTGTGGCACAAGCTTTATGTTTTTTGTCATGTTTGTCAGCATTATACTGTTTTTCTTTATCCGGGTAAGCAATCCGGTGGAAAAGGTCGTACTGCGTATTTTGCTGATTCCCGTTATTGCCGGAATTTCTTATGAGATTATCCGTCTGGCAGGCAGAACGGACAATGTTTTTGTGAAGCTGTTATCTGCTCCCGGCATGATGATACAGCGTCTGACAACAAAGGAACCTACAAGGGAAATGGTGGAGGTTGCCATTGCTTCGGTAGAGGCGGTTTTTGACTGGAAACAGTATCTGATAGATGAATTCGGTTATGAGGAAGAGCAGGAAACGGTGAGAGAAGAGGACGGAAACCAGCCGGAAACGAAAGGATGACATACAGGGATTGTTATCTGAAGGGAAGTTTCAGATTAAAAGGCGCAGGTGTGCCGCAGGCGGAATGGGACGCCAGGATTTTACTGGAATATGTCTGCAATACGGACTGCAACATGCTGCTTGCCCATGGGGATGAAACGGTTGACCGAAAAAAGCAGGATGCGTATTTTGCGCTTATCCATAAGCGGGAACAAAGAATCCCCCTGCAATTTCTGACCGGTGAACAGGCATTTTGCGGACTTATCTTTAGGGTAAATGAGCATGTGTTGATTCCCAGACAGGACACGGAGATTCTTGTGGAAGAGGCATTGAAACGACTGAAGCCGGGGATGCGGGTACTGGATATGTGTACCGGTTCCGGCTGTATTTTAATCAGCATCATATCCCTTAAAGAAGGTATTCGGGGACTGGGTGTGGATTTGTCAGAGGAAGCCCTTAAGGTAGCCGGCAAAAACGCCGGATTGCTTTTACATGGCAGCAGACGGCCTGAATGGATTTGCAGTGATTTGTTTGATGCTTTAGATAAACCGGACTGTGAAGAAGCCAGATTTAACATGCTGGTATCCAATCCACCCTATATACCTCGTGCAATGATGCAGACCCTGATGCCGGAAGTACGGGATTATGAACCGGGGACTGCCTTGGACGGGGGAGAGGACGGTCTTTTGTTTTATAAAAGAATCGTAAAGGAAGGTGCGGACTTTTTAAAAGAAAACGGATGGCTGTTATTTGAAATCGGGTGTGAACAAAAAGAGGCTGTAAGCAATATTTTGGAGGAAGCCGGTTTTGGCGATATAGAATGCAGGAAGGATTATGCGGGACTGGACCGTGTGATAATAGGAAGAAAGAAACAGAGGTAATGTGATGTTTGACAAGTTAGACGATTTATTGAGAAGATTTGAGGAAATCATCAATGAGCTTCATGAACCGGATGTGGTGAATGACCAGAACCGCTTCAGGAAGCTGATGAAAGAACAGAGTGATTTGACCCCGTTGGTGGAGGCATATACCGAATATAAAAAGTGCAAACAGGATGTGGAGGATTCCCTCGCCATGCTGGATGAGGAAAATGACGAGGAGATGCGGGAAATGCTCAAGGAAGAGCTTTCCGCAGGCAGGAAGCGAATTGAAGAACTGGAGCAGGAACTGAAAATTCTCCTGCTTCCCAAAGACCCTAACGATGACAAAAACGTGATTGTGGAAATCCGTGCAGGCGCAGGCGGGGATGAGTCCGCTCTGTTTGCAGCGGAAATCTACCGCATGTATGTGCATTATGCCGAGAGCCAGCGCTTTAAAGTGGAAACCATGAGCGTGGATGAAATCGGTATCGGCGGAATGAAAGAAGTTACTTTCATGTTGAGCGGGCAGGGCGCTTATTCCAAAATGAAGTATGAAAGCGGTGTACACCGTGTACAGCGTGTACCGGAAACAGAATCCCAGGGCCGTATCCACACTTCCACGATTACCGTAGCGGTAATGCCCGAGGCGGAAGAGGTGGATGTCGTGATTGATGAAAAGGATATTCGCATCGACGTAATGCGTGCTTCCGGCAATGGCGGACAGTGTGTCAACACCACGGATTCAGCGGTACGTCTGACCCATTATCCCACCGGCATTGTGGTGTACAGCCAGACCGAAAAATCCCAGCTGCAGAACAAGGCAAAGGCATTTGCCCTGCTGCGCGCAAAGTTGTATGACATTGAGCAGCAGAAAGCCCATGATGCGGAAGCAGAGCTTCGCCGCAGCCAGGTGGGGACCGGTGACCGCTCTGAGAAAATCAGGACTTACAATTTCCCACAGGGGCGCGTGACCGACCACCGTATCGGTCTTACGCTGTATAAGCTGGATAAAATCATGAACGGCGATATTCAGGAGATTGTGGATGCGTGCATTGCAGCCGACCAGGCGGCAAAGCTGGCTAAGATGAATGAGAATTAAAAAACATTTTACGACCATGACGGAAATCAAGAGTTAAAGGAGTCAGATGTGATTGCAAGGGAAGGTGCAAATCGCAGCGGAAAATGGATTGTACTATAATGTCGTAATAAATGTCGTAATAAATGTCGTAATAAAAAAGCACTTATAAGAATCTCGGTGATTCTACCGGCGGTCGATTGCAAATAACTATCCTGAAATGTAAGATGTCTTCAGGAGGTGGCTGTATGTACAGGATAGATAATAAGAAATTCGGAGAATTTGTAGCGCAGTTACGCAAAGAAAAGAATTTTACGCAGAAGGAGCTTGCAGAACGGCTTTTTATTTCCGATAAGACCGTGAGCAAATGGGAAAGGGGATTGAGCATTCCCGATGTGTCCCTGCTGATTCCGATTGCCGATATACTGGGCGTGACGGTAACGGAACTGCTTTACGGGGAGCGTCTTGGCAGCGAAAGCAGGCTTGGCATTGAGGAGGTAGAAAGTCTGGTGACATGCTCCATGGATATGTCGAAGCAGGAAAAAACCGTACAAAGAAAGCATCGCCTGAAGTGGATACTGGTATATATTGCCTCTGTTTTTGCCGTGGCTTTGGAAACGGTTCTACTCATGTTGAATGGTTTTACGGAACTGGAAGGTCTGTATCTGGTAGAAGGGTTGATGCTGACTTTTGGAGGATGGTTCTGTCTGTTTGCAAAAGAAACACTGCCCACATACTATGATGAAAATAAGGTGCATTATATTTCTGATGGTTTTTTCCGCATACATATGCCGGGAATAAATTTTAACAACAGTAACTGGCCTCACATTTTGAAGGCAGGAAGAATATGGACCCTTACGACAGCGGTTTTGTGGCCCCTGGTGGAAGGGTTAATACGTGTTTTTCTGGGGGAAGAAATATGGCAGGTGGCACAATGGATTGTTGTCATGATGGTGTCCTTCAGTATCTTTATTCCCATATGTGTGATGGGGAAGAAGTATGAGTAATTGTATTTTATAGAAGGAGGTTTTTATGAAAAGATATGTTATGGCTGCATAGCACAGGCTATTGCAGATAAAGAATATTTGTTATAGCCGTGCTTCCTTGATATTATATGATTTCAGGAGGACAAGATGGGCTATAAGAGAGCAGAAGAGATTCTGCCGAGAGATATTATCGAATTGATTCAGCAATATGTTGACGGAGAGAACATCTATATTCCGAGAAAATCGGAAAACAGGCAGGGATGGGGATGCGCCACGCAAATCAGGCAGGAATTGTCAGACAGAAATGCAGCCATCTTTCGAGATTACCGGCGGGGCTGTAAAGTCCCGGAGCTTGCAGAAAAGTATTTTCTTTCCATAAAGAGCATTCAGCGTATTGTCAGGGAAATGAAAAAAACAGCATAATGACTATGAAAGGGAATGAGTCGACGGAATTGGAGCATGTCTTTAACTTTTGGCGGCTCATTTTCTATTGTAAAAATGTATGAGGTAGCAATAGGGAAGAAAAGCCTGTAGAGTGATAAGTGTTTCTGAAGCCTGCGTCAAAGGGCGTTTGGCTAAGAGATATCAGGTTTCACACAAAGAAGAGGAGGTTTTTCTATGACTACACCCGTTTATTTTGCATAGCAGAGGCTATTGCAAATAAAAAAGAATAAGTAATAGCCTTTGCATGTCCAAAGAAAAAGAGAAGGAGATGCAAAATGAGCTATTTCAATGCAACTGTATACAGAATCGTACCGAAAAAGTCTTACAGGATTGTACGCGGCTGTCCCGGGTGCGGGAGAAAAACCGGATACTGCAATTCGGGAAACTTCCGTGTCAATGCAAACAAAAGCCGGATTGATGTGTGGTTGATTTATCGGTGCGAGAAATGCAGTCATACCTATAACCTGACTATTTATGAAAGGATAAGGCCTGCGGAAATGGAGCGGGAGGAATACCTGCATTTTTTACAGAATGACGCCCGGACTGCGATACGCTATGGGACGGACAAAACGCTCTTTTCCAAAAACAAGGCAGAAATTGATTGGGAAGAAATTTCCTACGACATTTCTCCTGTGGGGCAGGTATCAACGGCAGATAATGTGATTGTGATAGAAAATCCGTATGAACTGCGCCTGCGGACGGATAAGGTATTGGCGGAAATTCTCCGTGTCACGAGGAGCAGGGTCAGGCAGATGGTAAAAGAGAAGAAATTAGAAATTCCTCAAAACTTTTTGGGAATAAGAGCGGAAATTACACTTTTGGAAGGAGAAATACGGGATGAGTGAATTTGCGGAAATCAAAAAATGGCTGGAAGATACAAAGGACGAGCCGTTGGAAGAGATGGGAAGCTTTTTTGAAAAAAGAGTTGGTGGCTATGAGGCGCACATGGCGGGCTGGAAGAAAAACTATGAGTGGATGGCCCGGCTGGTGCCCGCAGAGGCGAAAGCGCTCCTGGATATCGGTTGCGGAACCGGTCTGGAACTGGATGAAATTTACAGGCTGCATCCGTCAATATCCGTGACGGGTATTGATTTGGAACAGGCTATGCTTGATTTGTTGAAAAAGAAGCACGGCAGCAAAAAGCTTTCGGTAATCTGCGGGGATTATTTTCAGGTGCCGTTCGGGCAGGAGTGCTTTGATGTGGCTGTGTCTTTTGAAACACTGCATCATTTTAAGGCGGAGGAAAAGCTGATTGTTTTTAAAAAGCTGTATGGATGCCTGAAGGCGGGCGGATGCTATATACAGGGAGATTATGCAGCGGAATCGGAGGAAATGGAAGCTTATCTGTTTGCGGAACGCGAAAGGCGGAGAAAACAAAGCGGTATCCCGGAGGGGGTATTTGTCCATTTTGACACGCCTCTGACGCTGGAGCATGAGATGCAGCTTTTACGGGAAGCCGGGTTTGACCGGGTGGAATGCCTGGGCTGCCTTGAGGAGCGGAACACACCTATGATACGTGCGGTAAAGTAATTTTATTGGCCCGGCTGCAATTCTTTTTTATGGGTCTGGGCATAGTAAAATATGTACTGCTGCATAATTCCGGCGTATTTCCCATACCGGGTAAAGGGTTCCTTCCCGTGATACTCGCGGTCAATCACCTTGTGAATCCAGGTGTCCACGGGTACATGGGAGGTGCGCCCGTATGCAAACAGGCAGATGCAGTTTGCAACCTTGTCACCCACGCCGCGAATCTGTTTTAAGGTGTCAAAAAGCGCTGTGTCGCCTGCCTGCTCCAGTGCAGACAGGTTAATCTGATTCGTTGCAATTTTTTGTGCGGCGTCTTGTATGTAGGAAGTCCGATAGCCCAGACGGCATTCGGACAGGGCGTCATCGGATGCAAGCATAAGCTTTTCTGCCGGGGGAAACAAATATAGCTTTTCATAGGGGGTATCGACAGGCTCTCCAAACGTAGCGGACAGAAGCTCTACGGATTTTTTGATGGATGGAATATTTTTCCTCTGGGAAATGATAAAGGTCACCACCATTTCCCAAGGCTCCTGACGCAGAATGCGAAGGCCGCTGCCTGTTGTCATGGCATTTTGCATGTAGGCGTCGGAAGCGGGAACAAGGCTGCGAAGCTGACAGTAGCTTTGCGATAAATCAAAATAAGGGAACCAGATTTTGTGCCATTCTTCTTCGGAACAATTCACATCAAAAAAATCCTGCCCGCACTGTCTGATGTAAAGTATGTAATTTCCCGTTACAAAGCGATAAGTGCCGTCAGCAAAGGTTTTTATGCGGAAGCACTGGCCGCTGTCTGCTATTTTCTGTAAATCAAAATCATCCTTTATTTCCACAATCATATCCGATTTCCTTTATCCGTTATTTTATATTCCCTGACTTTGGAACAGTTGTTTCATTTCTTCTGCGGATTCCTGCATTCCCCTCTGAAACCACACCTCTATCCAGCCATACAGGCTGTATGCAACAAATGCCTTCGCGTAAGCCTCGTCTTTCGGCAAATCCGGTTTTAAATCCATGGTATCCAGAATGACGTCCTTCAGTAAATAAATAAGATGCTGCTCATTCAGGAGATGGTAAAAGGCCCTGTACTGTTCGAAATGTTCAAATATCATGCCGATAGCCGAGCTGAAAGGAAGATTGTTATTTTTCTCCCAATCACTTTTCCACCCATGGAATAATTGGTTGATGTATACTTTCAAAATATCTTCCTTGCTGTTAAAATTGCGGTAAAAAGAAGCACGCCCGATGCCCGCATTGTCACATAATTCGCTGATGGAAATATGCGCAATCGCCTTTTCTTCCAATAATGTCAGGAGAGACTTTGTTATTTGCTCTATCACATAGCTGTTTCTTCCTTCATTGCTCATCGGTGATACAGTTTCCCTGTTTTGTTTCATTTTCCCTACTCCCATTGACAAAAAAAGTGATGATGATACAATTGTATCGACGATACAATTGTTAATAAAATAGTATCACATCCTGTAGTAAAAGTCAATTTGCAGAAAGGAAAGGGAAAATGACACTTACACAAAAACGGATTTTTATTTTGTTCCTCATCATTGTGATAGCGGTGATTTTAGGGCGGCTTGCCCTACGGGCAATTTTAAATTTGCTGGTGGGCGGCACCATGTTTGGAGGTAATTTTCTATGAGCATGAAAAAACGTTCCGATGAGAAAAAGGGGAAAGGAAAAGGCAGGGTTATGTGGGGATTCATCTATGTTTTTACATTTATTGCCGCTTTTTTCGGGTCTGTCCTATTTAAAATGAAACATGACCCGTTTGGCGGTGAATTTAAGGTGGACTGGAATGATTCGGTAGGTAAGGTTTATACAGATATTGCTTATGGAGAGGGCGAAGCAAATAAATTTGACCTTTATGTTCCGGCTGATGACGCAAGAAACAGCTATGGTCTGGTGGTGTATCTGCATGCAGGCGGTTTTACAAGCGGAGATAAGTCAGGTGACGCCGAGATGTTGGAGTGGCTCTGCTCCAAGGGATATGTGACCGCAGGTATCAACTATACCTTATGCAGCGATGACCATCCCGAAGCAAGCGTGTATTCCCAATCAATGGAAATAAAAGACAGTATACCCTATGTAATTGCGGAAGCGGAAAAATTGGGATACCATATTGACGAAATGGCAATTTCAGGCGGCTCGGCGGGCTGTTGTCTTGCCCTTCTGTATGCTTATCGCGATGCTGCGGCTTCGCCCGTACCCGTGAAAATGGTTTTTGGAGCGGTGGGGCCCTCCTCGTTCTACCCTGAGGACTGGAAGTGCTACGGGTTTGATACCAAAAGCGTTGAAAGCGACGCTGCCGCAAGGGTGATGTTCGGAACAATGGCAGGAAAGGAAATTCAGTCGGAGTTTGGTACGCCTGAATATGACGAAGAGATAAAAGATATTTCCGCCCTGCTTTGGATTGATGAAAACAGTGCTCCAACGCTTTTGGCATATGGGAAATATGATAAAGTCCAGCCATATGAAGGCTCACAAAGACTTTTGAAAGCGCTTGAAGACAACCATGTGCCCCATGATTATTATTTATGCGGGCATTCAGGCCACGGTTTACAGAATGACAACAAGGTGTATGGGGAATATACGCGGAAGATACTGGAATACCTTGATACTTATATGCCCATAAAAGATAACTGACAATATGCCTATTTGCTGTCTTCAATGTATTTATCATAAAAGCTTACAAACTTTTCAAACAACTTTGAATTTAACATATTACACCATTTATTCCGGTCAAGCGAGCGATATAGGAAATCAGCTTTATCTTTGGCAAAGCGCTCACTGTTTTCTGCATCGTTGTAGTCGTAATCAAGCGTTTCCAGCCATTGTTCAAACGCTGCATTTAATTCATTGACGTAGGTCATATCATGATAAATATGATTATGTCCGCTGTCTTCAAGGCAGATAAAGGTAAAACGTGGATTATCCTGATATTTGTCGTAATACACATCGTAACCATATTCGGTTGGGACAACGTCGTCATCGAGGCTGTGGACTATCATGACTGCCGTTTCGGTTGCCGAAAAACCGTCCATGGCAGTGCTGGCTGCATAACCGCCGTATTTTATGCGCTCGTGCAGCCTTACAAACGGCATCATCACGTAGATGCCGTTTCCTGCCAGCTTCTTTCCTTCCGCTTCAAACATGGCGGATGAATTGTTGAAGCCGGAACATGCAATTACGGCCTTGATTTCCGGATGATAGGTAAGAACGCTGCAAACGCTGTAGCCGCCCCAGCTATGTCCAAATAAAACTATCGGTAAATCGGGAAAATTTCCGCTTTCTTCAACAAAAGATATTGCATGGTCAAGGTCTATCACGCCCTGCGGAAGACCGCCGACGCCGGTGCCTTCGCTTTCGTCGTTTCCTGTGGCGTCATAAGCAAAAACGTAATAGCCGTTACGTGCAAAATAATCTGCGCAGTCCATATAGGAATTGTGTCCCCCGCCGCCGAAACCGTGCGCCATAATGATGATACCGCGCTGGTTTTCCCCCGAACTGTACAGATACCCCGTCAGCATCTGTCCTTTATTCGAAGAAAATTCATATTGCGTACGGAGTAACCCGTCAAAATCATCCGTATAAAGCATCAACGGTTCATAACTTTCAAAACGCTTATTAAAGTTTTCGTTGTAAACCATTACGGTCAGCGCCCAATCTCCGGTAATCAATAGTATAATTACAATACATAATACGATAAGGAACATCTTTTTCCTTGCTGTTTTTTTCATAAAAATTATCTCCTAGATGAGTTTACATGCGGCAAACGCCGGGTATCCTTTAGTGATTTTCCTGCTCGCAATATTCCTTTGCAAGCATTTGAAAATGTTCCACAATATTAGGATTCCAATGAATCAGGGAAGTCAACTGTGTGCAAGGAAACTCATCGCATATGCCGCAAAATGTAACATTATGCTTTCTGGTACATTCATGTACCTTGCATCTGCCGGATTCCGCCCATTCCGGAACATAACTGTCAGCTTCAATGCAGCCCTTACAAATGCCCTTTTCCATTTTCGGACAGGCAATGCAGCTTTCCCCACAGGCGGTTATTGTTTTGAAATCTGTCTTTTGTTTCTTGTTCATTTTCTGTATTCCTCCATAACCGCATTGACAAGCTGCCATGCAATGCTTCCTTCGCGCAAAAGAGATAAAGCATTTTCATACTTTTCCTCCAACTCTGTTCTGTATAAATGATTATAAGAAGATTCTTTGAGTTGGTCAAGGACGGGAAAGAAGACAAAGGTTCACAGTATAAGGTAAAGCCGGAATTTCCCAAAAAGAAAAATAGAGAGAAATGAAGGAAGATTTATTTGATGAAAATTCGTTAGAAATAGGGGAGTGATTGTGGTATTCTATTAGCGATACAATTAAAATATGAGGAGAGATGCATATGCGAATAGAACATATTGCAATGTATGGACGCAAACAGGGTATATACATATAGCTTTTAGTTTAGGAAATAAAGAGGCGGTAAACGAACTTACAGATAAGCTAAAAGATGATGGATACTACGTTATTAGTGAACCAAGGACTACTGGCGATGGATATTACGAAAGTTGTATTATAGGATTTGAGGGGAATCAAATAGAAATTACAGAGTGACAAATTCCTGTTTTCCACACTGATAATATTTTGTGCAGAACAGGCAATGCCGCTGACAGAACAAAGAGGAGAATGGGATAATTTACAAATCATAAAAGCGATTCACCATTTGGAGGAGCCTATGCGGGAGGTAATGTATTTAAGGCTAATCGGCAATCTTTCTTTTGCCCAGATAGGAGAAATCATGGAGAAAAGCGAAAACTGGGCAAGGGTAACTTTTCGGAGCACGGTTTGACGAACGGATGACGGATTATGCCTGTGTACTGATTGCCATGACGGATAATCTTTCTGAGGTAAGCTGGACGTATACGGTGGAAACCGAAGCGGGGACGGTTGAGAGAAGTGCGCGCATTACACAGGAAGAATGTGACGCATATGTGGGAAGTCCGGTAAAGGCATTTGCGGAAAGTCCCGAAAAGGTTCAGGAATTACTGGATATACTGGATATCTGAACAAACGCGGAATATAACAGGGACACCAAAGACCGTTTTTGGGGAATATATCTATGAAAGACCAAACGGTTATCTATAAAAGGATTGGGGAAAAGATACAAATTTGTAAAAAGATTGGAGAAAATTTATATGATTAGGCAGGCGGATAAACAAGATATTCCAAGGATAGCTGAGATTCTTGTGTTTGGAAAAAGGGTTGCATACAGACCGATATTCAAAAATGATTATGTGTCATTTAATGAATTGCAGGTTGTGCAATTGTATGAAGAATATAAAAACAATCCGGATAGATTGGCTGGGATGCTGCTATATGATGATGGAATTGTGAAAGGGGTAATAAATGGGCAGCAAATAGATGATAAAACAATCGAGGTTAAAGATTTTTATATTGACCCTTTTTTTGTGAGACAGGGGATAGGAACCCTTTTGCTGGAACATCTGATTCGTTTGGTAAGACAAAAAGGGGTACAGAAAATTGTTTTATGGGTTATAAAAGACAACGTGAATGCCAGAAGGTTTTATGAAGCTAATCTTGAGTTTTCGCATTTTGCGTTGCGGCAGCCCCGGCGTGCATTTGTTCCAACAGGACACGCTCCCGCTCGGGTAAAAACGCAGTGGTACGTAGGATGCTATAGGACAGCATCCAAGTACCAGTGTTTTTACACGGTCCTTTATGGAATCAAATGCACGCCGGGGCTGCCGCAATGCAAAATGCGGAAACCCAAGGAAGCTAATGGCTTTCTTAATAATGGAAAAACGTGTATAATAGAAGGTACTACTAAAGAGGATTGTTGTTATGAATATGTGCTTGTATAAATTTTTTCATGGAAAGGAGATGATGTGATATGAAAAATATTATTAATGACATTCAAATACGGAGGGTGACTATAATTTAGCTCTCCGTCAGTTAATGAGGAGAGAATGGATGGACATTTTAACTTTTGAAAAAAAACACGTCAAGGAAGCAATGGAAATTGCTCTTGCAAGCTATGATGATGAACGGCAATATGTAAAAGAGTTGCCACAGGTGTGTAATATTCCTGACTTATATGATTTGGCCGGGAATGGATTGGGTGTTGCTGCATTTGAAAATGAAAAAATGATAGGATTTTTGTGCTGTTGTGAACCCTTTGACAATGCGTTTCGTGCCACTGATGCGAGAGGAATTTTTTCTCCTATGGGTGCCAATGCAGCCGTTTCTCAAAACCGCTTAAAAATTTATGCTGCTATGTATCAGGCGGCAGGGGAAAAGTGGGTAAAGGTTGGGGCAGTTTCCCACGCAATCTGCTTATACGCCCATGATGGAGAACTTCAGCAACAGTTTTTCCGTTATGGCTTTGGTTTGCGCTGTTTAGACGCTATCCGTCCGATGGAACCGATTGACTGCAAGCCTTGTGCAGGCTATGATTTTATTGAATTGTCAAAAGACGAGTATCATTCTGTATATCCGCTTCATTTGGCATTGTACCGCCATTATTGCAAAAGCCCTTTTTTTATGAATCGCAATCCCGGAACACAAGAGGAGTTTACAGTATCCTCTATGCAGGATGGAGGACGTTACTTTGTGGCAAAGCAGAACGGAAACATATGTGCGTTTATGAAAATTTCGGTTCCCGGAGAAACGTTTGTTGCAACGGGTAATACCTATCGTCATATCAGGGGAGCATACTGCCTGCCGGAACACAGGGGGAAAGGATTATATCAAAATTTACTGAATTTTACCATATCTGTGTTAAGAAGAGAAGGTTATACCAGACTTGGAGTAGACTTTGAAAGTTTCAATCCAACAGCCCGCGGATTTTGGCTGAAATATTTTGATGCTTATACCAATAGCGTAGTACGAAGAATTGATGAGCGAATTACGCAGCTAAGATGATAAAAAGGTGCTCTTTTTTGGATTGGCAGGGAAAAGAATTATGGGTTTTTAATTGCGGCGCTGTTGCAGCGCCGCTTTTTTGATGCAATTTTGCTATAATGATTGCAAACAAAAGATAAAAGTAGTAAAATAGTTTTTGACCAATAGTCAATAATTTGCAAAGGAGATTATTTAATTGGCTCGACCAGTGAAAAAAACACCGGAACAATGGAAAAAAGAAATTCTGGACTCCGCACAAAAGTTGTTTATGTCCAAAGGATATGAGGAAACTTCCGTTTCCGATATTATGAATGCGGCAGGCGGTGCAAAGGGGATGTTTTACCGTTTCTTTCAAAGCAAAGAAGAAGTGATGCATATTTTGGGAAACAGGATGTTTTTTGAGAACAATCCTTTCGAAAAAATCAGAGGACGAAGTGATTTAAACGGTTTGCAAAAAATCAGACAGCTGCTTGTTTACAATCAATCTGATGAGGAGCGGAACAAATTAAACCTGCAGGCGGTTTCCATTTTGAAAGACCCCCGTATTTTATCTGCGGCAATTGCGGAAAACAGGCGCATACTGACGCCTTTGTGGCTGGAATTACTGGAGGAGGGCAGGAAAGACGGTTCTATCAAATCTGAATATATCAAAGAGCTTTCCGAACTTCTGCCGCTTGTGGACTTTTGGTTTATCCCTTCGATATTTCCTTCCTCAGAGGAAGAATTGCGCCATAAGTATCATTTTGTCACGGAAGTCCTATCTCATATGGGTCTGCCTCTTTCGGATGAAGATATCATGCCGTTTACAGAGAAATTTATTGCAGAGATTTCAACGAAGAAAGGAAACGGATTATGACGGAAAAATTATTTACAAGAAATTTTATTCTTCTTATTACCGGACAGCTTACTTCTTTGTTCGGGAATTTTATATTGAAGCTTGCGTTATCCATGTATGTGCTGGAAACAACCGGTTCAGCCGCTGTTTTTGCCGGGATATTGTCTGTGGCAGTCATTCCGACCATTATTCTCTCACCGTTAGGCGGGATATTTGCGGACAGGGTAAACAGGAAAAAAATTATGGTCGCGTCGGATGCCCTGACCGGCATGGCTGTTTTATGTGCCGTAATGATGATAGCAGGAAAAAATGATATGGCGGTAATCAGCACGCTGCTGATTATTCTTTCTGTTCTGGGAGCTTTTGAAACGCCTACGGTACAGGCGTGTATTCCAACCATGTTAAAAGGCGGCAATATTATGAAAGGAAATGCCGTTGTCAATCAGGTGGCTTCCCTGTCTTATCTGACAGCGCCCATGCTGGGCAGTGTTTTATATGCCGCGTTTGGCTTGAAGCCGGTTATGTCTGCCAGTGTCGGCTGTTTTTTTGTCACTGCTTTACTGGAATGTTTTATTAAGCTGGATTATCAGACGCCGCAAAGAAATGACGGGATATTAAAAAGTGTAAAACAGGACTTCTTTTTCAGTATGCGGTTTATTTTTAAAGACCAGGAAAATATTTTGAAAATGTTGCTTCTGACTGCATTTTCAGGTTTTTTTGTCATGGGCGTTACCGTAGTCGGACTGCCCTATATCGTGCGTACCGTTCTTGGGCTGGGCGCCCAATACTATGGGGCATTGGAAAGCGCACAGGCCGTTGCGGCAATTTTGGGAAGCATTGTTGCGGGCTTGATTGCAAAAAGGTTGAAAATCCATAGATTATCCTATATATTTGCTTTGATAGGAATTTTTATTATTCCTGCCGGTGTGGTTTTTCTCCTGCCAATCGGTAATACGGCAAAGTATGCGGTAAATGTTATTTCGTTTTGCGGCGTGCAGGCTGCAATCAGTATTTTTTCCATTTTTGCGGTTTCCCTTATACAGCAAAGGACGCCCAATCACCTAATTGGTAAAGTGATGGCATACACGTCAGCCATAACCATGTGTGCCCAGCCATTGGGACAGATTGTATATGGCTTTCTGTTTGACAGGTTTCGCAATGCAGTATACTTTATCCTGCTTCCTACAGGAATCATGGTATGCCTTGCGGGATTGACGGCAAGACGCCTTTTCCGTAAAATGGAAAAAGAACAGCAGGAAATACTATCTGCAAATGAAAAAATATAGTACAATATTAGCGTGGAAAGAAGTTCTAACTGCCTTTGGCAGTTTTCGCTCACAGCAGAGGCTGTTTCGCGGAGAACTTCTAAGTTCCACGCTTGGAACTTTAGTTCCGTGGGATTATGGGATTCCGCAGAGTGGAATCATGTTGGTAAGCGTGGAAAGTACTTCTAATAGCTCATGCCGAAGGGCATTTCTCATTTGGCTTTGTGGCTTTGGAATTTTGAAGTAAAAGAAGGAAGGATGTTTATGCAGATTAGAAGGGCGAAGGAAAGTGATACGGAGGGGATTGAGAGACTCCTTTTGCAGGTGTGTATGGTACATCATGAGGGCAGGCCGGATTTGTTTAAGGCGGGTGCCAAAAAGTATACAAGAAAGCAGCTTGCGCAGATTTTACACGATGAAGAGAGACCGGTTTTTGCGGCGGTGGACGAAAACGGTGAACTGCTCGGTTATGCCTTTTGTATCTTTCAGAAGCATGATGACAGCGCCTTTACGGATATCAAAACCTTGTATATTGATGATTTGTGTGTAGACGAGACGGTTCGGGGGAAACATATCGGTAAAGCGCTTTATGAAGAGGTGCTTGCATTTGCAAAGAAAAGCGGCTGCTATAATGTGACGCTCAATGTCTGGACATGCAATGAAAGCGCCATGAGGTTTTATGAGTCATGCGGGCTGAAACCACAGAAGATTGGAATGGAAGTTATTCTTTGAAAAGAGAATATAACAGACATAAATGAAGGAAAGCGCAAAAAGCGGCGCAGAAAAGAGGAAAGCATGGAAATGGAAACATTGGAACAAACAAGGGCATTTTTTGCAAACGACCGGTTTGCCACGCAGGCCGGAGCAGTGATTGAAGAGATAGGGGACCACTATGCAAAATGCAGTATCTGCCTGGAAGAAAAGCATTTGAACGGGGTGGGTGCCGTGATGGGAGGCGTCCATTTTACGCTGGCGGATTTTGCTTTTGCCGTGGCGGCGAACAGACAGAAGGTGGGCGTCGTGTCTTTAAGCTCCAATATCACTTATTTGCAGGCAATACACGGCAAAAAGCTGATTGCGGAGGCAAGGAGCGTCAAGGAGGGGAAAACAACCTGTTATTACCAGATTGACATCAGCGATGAGCTGGGAAACCATGTGGCAGTGGTGACTACTACCGGATACCGGAAAGAGTAGCAGATGGTATCTTATCCGCTGATTCCGCATCTTATCCTTGTAATTGTTGCGACTTATTTCAAATGTGTTAGGATGGTCATGACAAGATAAGGAGGAATGAAAGATGGGTATGATGATATTTACGACAGCATGTCTGGCCGAGACAATTTTTTTGATATGGTCTTTTACGACGAAGGATGGGCAGGATAAATGGAAAGAAGCAGTCAGGGCAGGGGGGCTTGCGCTTCTTTTTTTGCTACTGTTAGCAAAGGTATTGCGCGGGTTTTTTAGATATGCTTTTTTTGCGGGAGTTCTTGCCATACAGGTTTTGTGGGTGGGCATACGCCTATACAGAAAAAAGGAAGCGCCTTTCCGAAAAGGAAAATGGATACTGAAATGGATAGGAAACATGCTGCTTTACGGAATATGCCTGCTGCCCGCCATTGTATTTCCGCAGTATAAAGAGCCGGTGGTGACGGGTTCCTATGCAGTGAAGCTTGCAGAATATACCTGGGAGGATGAAAGCAGGATGGAAACCTATACGGATACGGGAGAAAACCGCAGCCTTACGGTAAAGTTCTGGTATCCTGCCGAGGAGGGCAGTTATCCCTTGGTGGTATTTTCCCACGGCGCGTTCGGTGTGATTGACAGCAATTATTCCACCTGTAAGGAGCTGGCTTCCAACGGGTATGTGGTGGCGAGCATCGGACATCCGTACCACGCCATGTTTGTTGAGGATGTAAACGGCAGGGTAACTATGGCGGACAGGGAGTTTATACAGCAGGCTTATACGGTAAATGATATCGGTGATTTTGAGGTGGAAGAAAAGATATATGCTTATTCAAAAGAGTGGATGGAAATAAGGACAGGGGATGAAAACTTTGTGCTGGATACCATCCTGCAAAAAGCGGCTAAGGGGGAAGAGGGTCCGTTTTCTATGGTGGATGCTGAAAAAATCGGCCTGTTTGGACACTCCATGGGCGGTGCGTCCTCCGTGCAGTTAGGGCGTGAAAGGGACGACATTGACGCTGTTATTAATTTGGATGGTACGATGCTGGGAGAGTATACCGGATATGAAGATGGTGTCTGGTATTACAGTAAAGAGCCTTACCCCATCCCTCTTCTCGACGTAACTTCCAGAGCAGCAGACAACCGGAAAGGAAATCCCGGAGGACCGGTTTATGTCAATTTTTATGTGGGGGAAAATGCCGTCGATTATCATTATACGGTGTTTGAGGATGCGGGACACCTAAATTTCACGGACCTTCCTCTGGTATCCCCGCCGCTTGCAAGGATGCTTGGCTGCGGAGATGTGGATGCCCTGGACTGCATTGAAAATGTCAACGAAATGGTGCTGCACTTTTTTGACTATTATTTAAAGGGAAAAAAAGACAGCCGGTGGGAAGCTGTGTATTAGTATCAGGAAAAGAGGGAGCATGAAGGTAGAAATCCGAAAAATCACGCAGAAGGAAAAGGAACAGGTAGTCATAGAGTGTGTGGAGATTACCCCGGAAATCAAAGATATCCATTCCTATTGCCTGGCAAAGGGAAAGGAGCTTTCGGGTGTGGCGGACGACTGTATTTTTCGGTTTCGTCTGGAAGATGTATATTATTTTGAGGCAGTGGATGAAAAGGTTTTTGCATATGCAAAGGACAGGGTATATGAAGTAAAAATGCGCCTCTATGAGGCGGAGGAGGCGTACCGGAAATACCATTTTATCCGCTGCTCCAAGTCCATGGTGTTAAACCTGATGCTTTTAGAGAGCATCAGCCCGGCGTTAAACGGCAGGTTTCTGGCGCATATGAAGAACGGAGAAAAAATCATGATTTCCAGACAGTATGTGCCGGATTTGAAACAGGTAGTAATGGGAAAGGAGAAAGCATGGAAATGATAGGGAGATGTCAGGGAAGGCAATTTTTTACGAGAGCTATGATGGCATTTTTTGTGGTCACTTCATCAATCTGTATGATGGAGGGCATTTTGGGAATGTTATTCATGCCTGAAGTGGGATTATCCTACAAAGCCTTTTTTGTGCCGCCGTTTTTTGGATTTTGCTCGGTTCTTTGCGGATTGGTAAATTACGCCAAAAAGGAACTTACCGTAAAGCAGGTTCTTTGCCGCCGAATCCTCCATCTGATATTGGTGGAAGCGCTGGTGTTTGGTTCAAACTATGCTGTCGGCGCTGAGTTTTCCCGCATCGAGTCAGTGGTGCTTGCCATATCTATCGCCGGTGTTTTTATTCTGGTGTACGGTGTGCTGTATCTCAATGACAGCTGGCATGCAAAACAGTTCAACCGGGAGTTGAGGAGGTTTCAGGGCTGCCTTTAAAAAGTGCCATAAAGGGGCGATTGCTCCATAGATTATCCATCTATGGAGCAATCGCCTTTTCTTTTATCTGAGGTTATTTAATCTTAAAATCACGGGTCTGGTCCTGTAGAAGGTTAACCTGTTCAAACAACTCTGTACTGACAGTTGCATACTCCTCACTGTTAGCGGAATTTGTCTGTACAACATCGGAAATTTGTCCAAGTCCTTCCGCTACCTGTGAAATTGCGGTAGCTTCTTCATGTACCGCATCGGTAATTGTATCGATGGCCTGATTGGATTTGGTAACCAGCGTAAGGGTTTTCTGTAACGATGCAGAAACCTCTTCCACAATCTTATTGCCCCGCTCGGCTGCCTGTACGGAATTTTCAATTAACTCCTTGGTAGCTTTGGCTGCCTGGTCGGACTGGGCAGCAAGGTTGCGGACCTCCTGAGCTACTACGGCAAAGCCTTTTCCTGCTTCCCCGGCCCGGCTGGATTCCACGGAAGCATTCAATGCAAGGATATTGGTCTGGAAAGAGATATTTTCAATGGTGGAAATAATTTTCTCAATTTGCTGGGAGGTTGTGCTGATATCCATCATGGCGCTGATGAGCAGCTCCATTTGCTGACTGCTTAAGTTTACCTGCTCTCCGGTAAGATGGGCGTTATCCCGCATATCGGAGGCCATCTGAATATTTTGCTTTGCACTTTTGGAAAGTTCGGTTAAAGTGGCGGAAAGTTCTTCTACCGCACTGGCCTGTTCGGTTGCACCCTGCGCCATTTGCTGGGAACCGTCGGAGAGGCTCCTTGCGTGCCCGAATACCTTATTTTCCACCTTATGGATATTGGCAATCACCAAGGAAAGTGATTCCGTAAATCTGTCAATGGAGTCTGAAATGGAACGAAAATCGCCAATAAAAGGTACAGAAGCGGATACATTAAAATTGCCCACCGAAAGCTGTGTCATGATACGGTTGATATCTTCTATGTATTGACAAGTCTGTTCTATGGAATGTTGCAGGGTTTTGGATAAGTCGCCGATTTCGTCGTTGGCTTTGTAGTTTAACTCCAATTTCATGCAGCCATCCTGTAAAGGCTTTGTTTTGGCAGTGATGACAAGAATCGGTTTTACCACACGCCGCATGATGTATAAAATCAGACTCAGAAGACAAAACAGAGCCAGACATAAACATACAACAGTTACCTTGTGCATGGTTAACACAGTGTCCCGCATATCTTCCGTACTGATTTCGTTAAGTACAGAACCACGTTCTACAACTTCATCCAGAAGCCCTACCAGAACACTCAGATTAGCCTGAATTGTTTCCTGATAATATTCCTGTGCTTTCTCCGGCTCGGATTCCCACAGTTCCAATACATATATGGCCGACTGATGAAGCTCTTTGTGAAGCGGTTCCATTTGGTTTCGCAGGTCAAGGATAAGCTCATCATCCGTTCCGGCCTCACCGTAGAGCCATTGGCCCAGTACACAGCCGGTGTAGTCTGTACTGCCGGTAAATTCCGTGCCGCCGTACAAGGCGTTGCTGAGGTTGCTGGACCATTTGTAATGAGCCGCCTCCGCTTTCTGCGCTCTTTGTAAAAGGCTGTTTACCGCAACATTGGATTCTTCGGAATTTTCAATATTCATAATATTTTTTGTTGTCAGAAAGCTAAACAGCAAAACGGATATAAGAGCCGCTGCCACCCGGATTCCAACCATTACTTTTATACTTTTCCTCATTTCATCTCTCCTATATTTTGCAGGTATTTAGGTGATAATAAATTCCTCTGATTAAAAAAATCAGTTATGCTTTTATGGTAACATAGCTGTTATTTTTTTTCAATTATTTATAGGATTTTTTGTATAAAAAATCGGGGAATTTTACCTCAATAATGATTCCGGACAGAAAGAGAAGGGATTGGGTTTCCGCATTTTGCATTGCGGCAGCCCCGGCGTGCATTTGATTCCATAAAGGACCGTGTAAAAACGCTGGTACTTGGAGGTTGTATTTCAACCTCTTATGTACCACTGCGTTTTTACCCGAGCGGGAGCGTGTCCTGTTGGAA
>CAJTMB010000014.1 GCA_910577105.1 uncultured Lachnospiraceae bacterium
GGTATCCCTGCTTTTTAAATATTCAGTTGTAACACATGTATTGTAATCCTACAAAGTTTACCCTATCCCTGATTAATTTACTATTGAAGAACTTGAAGAAAAGGAATATAATGTAAGCAGAAAACATGAAGTTCAGATTGCCGCATAAGGACACCGTGAAAAGCAATGGAATACCGATTCTGCTATTATTTCGCAGTATGCGGACTCTTATCCGGGCACGCCTGATATGCAGCTTCTTTATTCGGAAGGCGACGGAATTACCTATATTACAGACGACAACTTTGTTGCAGGGATACTGTTGACAAGTGACACCTACAGCCTCGGAGCAGGCATCCAAGTCGGAGATGAATTGTCACAATCCCTGATTGATAAATATGCTTTGCAATATTATGGAAAATCTTTTGCGCAAGGAAATGCCACCATATTGACAGACGACGAAAGAAAAAGTTCCATGATGTTTAACTACGACAGTATTTTTACAGGAACTGCATTTATAACACGGCAGGAAAATGACTCGCTGTTAGCAGATTTTTTAAAAAGCAACAGCCTTTCTCCCGATTTGTTTACTTCAGGCGAAAAAGGCTTATCGATATCATTTTATGTGAAAGAAGGCATCATTGTGGGAATTTGTCTTGAATATATTGTTTAGAAAGGAGGGATACCATGCATCTTAAGAAATTATCTGCCACAGTTGTAACGGTTTTGCTGACAGCTTTCCTTTTTGTCCTGCCGGTTTCCGCTCACGGACATCACGGTCATCACGAAAATTCATCGGAAACCGGAAACGGGTGTCCGGTATGTACGGTAGAAGGATGTACAGAAACCGGCCGGCATACCCATGACGGTTACGACTACTGTGGTTATAGCCACAAAGACGGTTATTGTGACGGTTCCTGTGAATCTTCTTACGGTACCGTTTTTAACCGCAAGTGCGGCAGCGCCAGACGGCACTGCCGTCGTTAAAAGGATTCCCCTCCCGGGGAATCCTTTTTTTTATTGTTCTTTCCTGTAATTTCTTCTTGTTTTTATAAAAATACCCGTCAGAACCGTTAAAATTACCACCGCAAGCAGCAACCATATAAAACAGCAGATGCCAAGAAAGGTAGGACAAATGTGGCACAGGCTGCATTTGCCGCCCTCTGCCCCTTTTAACTGATAGGCAATTGCATAGGTAGAGAACAATCCCGTTTGTATGGTAATGGTTTCCTTCACATCATCCATGTCCGACATCAGCATATACTCTCCCTCATGGGCACGCATAATATAAAAATCAGCGTCCAGTTCCTGCAATGCTTCGGGTACATCCACAATGATTTCCACCGGCTCATTTGTTGTATGGACAGCGTTCCACTCTCCTTCTCCCACACGCATAAAAATGGATATATCCACATACATGCCCATAGTCAAATCCGGGATTTCATTCCGGGACTCTTCCAGACCCTGCTGCAGCACTTCCTTGTCCTCCTGCGGCACCCGGTCATCCATCCGCTCCACATCAATACGGATTTCCACTGCTTCACCCGCGGCTGCCTGCATAAGCTCCTCTTCGGACAATACTGCATTTGCCACGGCTGCGGTATTCGCCACTTTTGACGTGCACAGTGTTTCATCCACATTATTTACCGTTACGAGAACAACTCCCTTCTCTACGGCAAACACTACCGTCTTAACCGCACCGCCGGCCTCCAAAGCCTGCTGCTCCTGCCCGTCCTGTGCCTGCGGAACAAGCCTGCCATCCTCAACAGTAGAGGAAATTGTTACAGAGTTTTCTTCTCCCGATACCCAAAATGATTCCCCGGCTGTTTCAGACGAGTTTTCCTCTTCCGTCGGCGTCATACCCGGCGCGGACTGCGCTTCATCTGTTCCCTCCGCTGCATCCGTCGGTTCCCCTTCCGTCTCTTTATCATTGTCCGTCTGCGTGTTTTTTGCCGTCTGCTCCTGCCGTCCGCCGTCAGCGTCTTTCTCTGAACCTTCTCCTGTTTCAGGCCTGTCGGCCGTCTCTGACAGATTATCTTTGTTTTCCGGTAACATATCTTCACTTCCGGAAGGGGTATTTGTGCCGCCTGCAGGCGGATTGACGCTGCCGCCCTCTTCCCCGCCCGTACCGGAAGAACCGGGTTTTGCAGGCGTTTTTATCGTAACTGAGACGGGATTGGATGTAAACTCCTCGTCTGTGGCCGCTTTTCTCACCCACACGGTGTATTCCGTTTCAGGCTCTAATCCTGTAAACTGCCCATTGGTGTTCACTGCGTTGTCCCAATCCGGCGTTTCACCCTCTTTTACAATCACATATTCCTCGCCGGGCTTAACATCTGTAACCTCAATCGTTCCTTCCCCGGTCTGCAAGGTCTTCGGGGCGGGCGGCTCGGGCCGCTCCTTTATTGTTATCGTAACGGGCGGTCCTGCCGGGACAATGCTTTCCCCGTCTGTTTTTCCGGAATTGCGAATATAAATGGTTTGCCCCGGAACGACTTTTATGTATCCGCTTTCATCCGGCTTTAGCCTGCTACCTTCAGGGTTTGCGGGGTTGGTATAGGCTTCCGTCCCCTCCGGCACTTTTATTGTTTCTTTTCCGAAATCCGGCTTAACCTCCTCCGGCGTGATATCGGGCTTGTTCTGCAGGGTGGCAAATACCACTTCCTTTACTTCAGAAAGATTGCCTGCCGCATCCTCCAGCACCATATAGACCTTCTGCTCCCGTCCGGACGCCAGACCCGTCACTTCAAAGCTGCTTTCCTTGGAACCGGATACCTCCTTGTATGTGCCTTCTTTCCGGACATCTCCTGCTTCCGGTTTCCGTGAAGGATTTGCAAGCCAGTAAACCTTACCTTCTTCCGAAGCGGTAAAGGAAATACCGGTTTTGGTGTCCGTTGTGTTCTCCGATACGGGACCTTCCGTAAAAACAGGCGCTTTTGTATCCAGTTTTACCGATATGGACTTCCAGCCGCTGTCATTTCCCGCATTGTCAACAGCCCTCACAAAAAATTCATGCACGCCGTCCGTATCCACCAAAATGTTAAAAATCTTTTCATATACAGGTCCCGCGCCGGGCAGTCCTTCCACCCTGTGCTCCGTTCCGTCTGCGCCATCCTTCCATGTAATTTCCTTGATACCGCACGAAATCTCACCACCCGACTCCGTCTTTTTGTCCCCTACCGTCACGGTAAGATAAAAAACTTCATTATGCCATCCCGCCTCATTAAAGCTCTTTGGTTCGCTGATGATAACGTTAGGAGCCGTATCCTCCACCACCACTTTCCCGTCTTGTGCAAGCAGGCTGATTCTGTCAGATTGATTGCCTGCCACGTCTACGGCTACAATGGCAATGGTACCCGAAAATCCTGCCTGAATAGTGATTTCATAAAAGCTGCCGTTTTTCACCGCGGTACCGTCCGTCAAATCTCCCTTATCGGAAACAGCAGTATATTTTAATGCCGCCACACCTGAACCGGTATCCGTGACATCCGAAACCGGCAGTCTGAAAACTATGCTTTGTTTTCCCACAATAAAACCCCATGAGGTCTTTATGCCGTTTACAATCTGCATGCCGGTAATCGTCACTGCGGGAGGCGTTTCATCCGTCCATTTTGCATAATATACTTTATTGCCCATATCCGACGCCGAAATGCTTTCCGTTCTGCCCACGGTGCACGACGAATCGGTATACCATCCCCCGAATGTATAACCCGTCCTTACGGGAACCGGCAAAGAAAGGCCTGTCCCATGGACATATTTTGTAAAGCTGTCCTCTCCTGTAATTTCCCCGCCGTTTTTGTGGTAGGTTACCGTATAAACCTTTGCAGTCCAATGGGCATAGGCGGTGGCATTCCCTCTAAACACCGTATCTGCGGCAATCTGCGTGCCACCTTCAGCCGCCGTATACCACCCGTCAAAAGTGTAGCCTTCCCTTACGGGAACCGGCAGACTTTCCACAGACGGCCTTCCATCCGAGCCTATCGTGACAGTGGCGGGAGAAACGCTTCCACCGTTTGCGTCAAAGGTCAGAACATAAGAATCCGTTTTTTTCCATTGGGCATATAGGACAATATCCCCTGTTATGGTAAATTCTTGTCCCTGACGGTAGGCAGTCCCCGAACCATCCGGCTGGGTATTCCACCCGTCAAACACATAACCTTCCCTGCTCAGCCCTTCCCCTGATTTTACGATAACGGTATTGCCGGACGAGTATTCCGTATTGTCAACCACGGTTCCTTGGGCGCCGTTTCCCGCGTAAGTGATATACAGACTGTAGCCTGGATTGGTCGTTGACAATACAATCTTATTATTTGCTTCATCCAGCACAGCGTACCAGACACTGCCCGAATCACTGGAATCCGTAAAGGTTATTTTTTTCATATCTTTTTTCTGCAAGGTATATCCGCCCACACCTTCCGCAATGACATATCCCTCCGAGGCCCTTTGCAGATAAATATGTAACGGGTATTTCAGTTCGGAACTGATTTGGGCGCGTCTTGCTGCCGTGCTGCTCGTGTCTACGCCAAGGTACAATCCGTCCGTGCCGGAACCGGCAATGCCATCCCCGCAAAGCTGCACTTCGCCGGATATATTCAGGATGGTGTTCGCCGTATTTTCGGAAGAATAGAAAAGCGCACCGCTTCCCGCATAGCCTTCCTTGCTGCTCTTATTTCCTTGAAAATATCCCCCGTACAGATATGTTTCCGTGCCACTTATACCGGCATTGTAAATACAGCCGCCCCTCCCGGGAGACGAATTATTAACAAAACTGCCGCCATAAATTTTCAGCGTTGACGCTCTGTTGTAGATAAAACCGCCTCCGTACGATGACGTCCCCGTCGTCGCATTGTTTCTGTAAATACCGCCGTTTATTGTGATATTGGATACTCCCGACATATAGATTGCACCGCCATAACTGATGGAAGAGCAGTCTTCAATCACCGTATTCCCCAAAACCGCCGTACCTCCGCTCAGGTTCAGAACGGCACCCTGTGATGCATTTTTGACACAGTGATGAATCCTGCAGCCGTCTCCCAGCGTCACCGTACCTCCGCTGTTTACCTGTATCATGGAATAGGATGAAGACAGGGAAGCGCCATCCAGTGTAATGTTTTCCAGACAAAACGTTCCGTCGGAATACACCGAAAAATATGCCGAATCGTTTCCCCTTACCATTTGTCCGCCGCCCTTGATAATAACCTCTCCGTCTACCGTAAGTGTTCCCGTAAGCGTTACCGTCACCCCCGGATTAATGATGTAGGTACCGGCGGCAAGGGTCTGCATCCCCCACTCCTCATCGGCGGTTATGGTACCGGGCACGGCGTTTACAGTGCTTAAAAGCGCCGGCTCTTCCAGCACAACAAATACGCCTATCTCTTCCACACCCTCTGAAAGGGCATATTCCTTTTCCTCTCCGTCTACAGATAACCGTGCCGTAAACAAAAAGCTTCCCCTGTAAGGCAGTTTTCCGTTTTCATCCCGGGCATAGCCCGTGCAATCCCATCCTGCAATGGAAAGCGCTTGTTCTGTGATTCCTGTATCATTATCCTGACTTAAAAACTGTACCATTACACTTTTCGGAAGCAGGGATACAATATCTTCAAACGGAATCTGTGTGCTTTCATCCCCGCCTGCCAGCACAAAGCTGTATCCTTCCTCATCCCAAAATAACATGCCCTGCGGATATATCTCCTCTTCTCCAAAACGCCAGCCGGTTATCACGGGCTCCTGCGCCTGCCCGTCAGCCTCCACTTTTACCTTAATTTGGGGCAGGTCTGCGCCCTCTGCAAGTTCATATCCCATTGGCAGAACGGGCGTAAAGATATATTCCCCTTCCGTTTCTTTGTCATAGGCAGCGGTACTCTCCCATGTAATACCGGTAATGGCAACGGTTTTTCTGCCATCCAGAACCTCCACCGTCACCACATTTTCCGCCTGATGCTCAGGCAGGATTACCGTAACGCTCTCCGTCTCAAGTTCCGGTGTTTCCCCGTCTTCTTCTGCACCGCTTTCCCCGGCAGCGTTATCTTCCTTCCTCTCATTGTCGGCAGCATCTACTTCCGGTATGCTGCTTTCTTCAGAACTATCCTCTTCCGGTATGCTGCTTTCTTCAGAACTTCCCTCTTCCGGTATGCCGCTTTCTTCAGGGCTTCCCTCTTCCGGTATGCTGCCTTCTTCAGGGTTTCCCTCTTCCGGTATGCTGCCTTCTTCAGGGCTTCCCTCTTCCGGTATGCTGCCTTCTTCAGGGCTTCCCTCTTCCGGTATGCCGCTTTCTTCACCGTTTCCTTCTTCCGGTATAATGTTGTCCTCTTTTATAACTTTGTTACTTTCCTCTGCCTGGTTTTTCTCCGTAATTTCAGTATCTGTACCATTAGTCCCTTCTGTTTCACCGTCTTCGGTTTCCTTTTCCGTGGTTTCGATTTCCCCCAAACCATCATCCCCGGAAACGCTTTCCTGCCAAAAAGCGTAGGCCGTCAGTTCATCCGGCAGCATCAACTCTTCCAAAGGCGTGCCGGTATTCACAACCTGATTAGCTATTTCTTCAGGCAATTTTTCAAAACCTGTAATTTGTATAACATCCATATTCCCCGTGTCAGGATTTTCCGCCAGAACACGCAGCAAATCTGTCTGCGTCACCAGAATCACACACACCAGTGCAACACCGGCAAGCCGTTTCCTGAACGCGCTTTGGCACAGCTTATTCCACAACCCCCTGATACCGTAATATACCGTAAGGCAGAGGCCCAGCCCCGCTAACACCAAAACTATCAGCTTTCTGTGTTTTTTTCCTATATTGACAAAGCCTGCTATGATTTTTTGCTTGATTTTTTCCATACCCGTACCTCCCGCAAACTACAAATTCCGACAAGGAACATTATTATATTAACGAAAATTTTCGTAAATTTATAGTACTTTGGTACGGACTGTGCTTTTTCAAGCATACTTTGCAATTTATTCTTTTACACGCGCAAAAAACGGCATCCTCATTTCGATGCCGCTTTTCTTTCAGCCAATTTATTTTTCTTTTACCGGTATTCAGATTTCTGCATAATACCCGGGGTCATTCATGCCTTCTTTAAAGTCTGCCGGATTGCTGTAATATTCAATATTATAGCCTTCCGCTATCTCGTACCGTCCTGCCGGAAGCCATTCGGAAAAAATCTTTCTGTTGACCTTCTGCAAAGGCAGCGGTATTGCTCCCCTGCAGGGAAATACCGCCCAGGTATGCGCAGGCACTTCATATTCTTCCAGTCCCTTTAAGGAAGCTTCATCCTTGTCCAAATCATCCGCTATCATGTACCGAAATTCATTTCCTTTCATTTCCTCATCAAAGCAGATTCCATACATGCCCATCACAGGCCTTTCTTTTGCGCGGATTATCACTTCATCCCAATACTTCGGGATTTCTTCGTTTGCAGTTTCATAAGAAAATTTTCTTGATACGCCCATCACTTTAAACGCAGGCTTTTGCTCCAATCTGTACTCCATCACAGTACCTCCTTCCAACGTCAGCTTGATTTGTAACGGTGCAAACGCTTTGAGCAGCGCACCGTTTTTCTTTACCTCAGTCGGCGTGCTTCCATGGAATCTTGTAAACGCCTTTGTAAAGCTGTCCGGCGAGTCATAACCGTATTTCAATGCCAAATCTATCACTTTGCCATCCGAAGAAAGTATCTCACTCCCGGCCAGCGACAGCCGCCGCATCCTGATATATTCACCCACGGTATATCCGCAAAGCATGGAAAAGCCCTTTTGAAAGTAAAATGCGGATAAATTCACTTCACAGGCTATCCTGCCTACCGTTAAATCCTCGGTAATATTATCTTCAATGTAAGCTATGGCATTTCCGATGGCTTCCGCCCAGTCCATATGGCACACCTCCCTCCTGCAATCCCAGCATAACATTTGACGGATAGGGTTTCCCGATTATTTCTGCTTTCTTTTGTCCTTTTATTATCTGTCTGCATTTACTATTTCAAAGTGAAAGCTTCCTTCTGCATTTTCTCCCGTACAGGTAATTACATAATTTCCGTCTTTTTCAATTTCCACGCTAAAACTTTCCAAATTTTCCGTATACTTTGTAAATACCGGCACTTCACCCTCACAGCCTATATCTATTTGCAGCTTTCCTTCTATCAGCACCAGAGAGACGTTTATGACATCTCCCTTATGCAGCTCCTGCTGCTGCGTTGCAGTTCCGTTTAAATATTCCGCTCCAATGCTGAAGCCGTTTTCGTATTCACGCAGCTCGTACTTTGTACTTCCGTCCTTATCCTTGTGGAAAACCATAAAAACGCCGCCTATTGCAACAACAGAAAGAGTCAGGAGAAATAAAACAATGCCAATCCATTTTACAAAAATATTATCCTTCCTGACAATTCTTTCATACAGGAAAAACCAAATTCCAAACACCAGACATATTATCGTGAATACCAAAAGCACAACAGACAATCCTCTTTGTACCGGGCTGCCTCCCCCAAACCCGATTGTGTGCAGGAAAAATTGCGGCATGATACAGCAAAAGAGAACAATAAGCAGAGGAACCATCCTGCCTTTCCGTACTCTCTTCATCATCTCCAGCCTCGATTCGGCATCGCAGAAAATTTCTTCATCTCCCTGCATCAGGGCTTTTGGTTTGCGAAAATAACTGTATCCGACAAAATCCAGTAAATATTCCCAGCCGCAGTCCGCAAACATTTGTATATATTCGCTTTTATGCGCTAAACCGTCCTGATTATAGTCAAGCTGATATACCACGTCCTCCGGAGTGCTTTTGACAAAATGATAAAAACCCGGAAAGGTGACGCCTGTAAACTTCCATCCGTCCCTGTGCATCCTGCCAAGATACTCTGCTTCTTCCTTGTATTGCATAATCGTAAAATACCGAAATGTTGTTTTTTGCTCACCCATCATACCATCTCCTTCATATTCTGATATAACCGCTCTATCCTCTTTAACTCCAGGGCAAGGACATCTCTTCCCAAATCCGTAATCTGATAGATTTTTCTTTTTTCTTCCTCCCTGATAAAATGAATCAGGCCGTCTTTTTCCATCTTTGGCAGACTCCCGTACATCGTTCCCGGAGACAAAATAATATCTCCCGCAGTCAGCTCCTTCACCTTCTGCACAATACCGTATCCATGGTTCGGCTCCTTTAGGCAGAGTAATATGTAAAAGCCTGTTTCTGTCATGGGAACATATACTTTTTTTATATGTGCGTCCATGCGGACACCTCCTTTTATTTTAGTTCGATGCATCGTACTGCGATATACATAATTATATTGCAGTACGATATATTTGTCAATAGGGAGTTGGTTTATGATTTTTCACTTATTGGAATGATTTGTTAACGAAAAACAGATTCACACTCTGCCCGTCCTCGAACATAATATGAATCATTTTTGACATCACTACTGTGATGGTATCAGTGAACCGAACAGTTCCCCATAAGTGTAGGTTACTTTTTCAATCTCTTCTTCAGATGCAAAATATGCTTCCCAGTAAGGAGCCATTAATTCTTCGTACTGTGCTTCGGTTATTCGGAAAAACCATTGCCCGTCAGACTGTGAAAAGACACCTTGCTCCTTAAGCCAATCCGGTATATCAATGCCCTCTTCTTTTGTATAAACAGGCAGCATAACCATGTGAAGGCTTTCTTCTTCATTAAACCAGCTGGAAAAACCGAAAGTTTGGCACTCAACATCCCCGCCTAAACCAAGCTGGTAAAACGCCAAATATTTACCATCCCAAATCCACGCAATCTTTTTACTTCCCAAGATTACATACCAAAAATTTTCCAATGTATACCATAATTCACAATTTCCTGTCTGTTCATTATAATCAAAAATATATATTGCATTGTGGTCATTTTCGTTTCTAATTCCCAGTTCCGGAAAACCATCAGCATCTATATCAAAAAAGATATACTCATATCGAATTAGTATCTGTCTATATTCTAAATCATCATAAATTGCCAGTCTTTCAAAATCTTTCAAATATATTTCTTTTCCTGTTTCTTTATTTAGAAACGGCAGGTCGTTGTTTAACAGCTTGGAAAAATATATTACATATTCATCATAGTTTTCCGAATCACCTTGCATAAATTCTCCGGCAAAATCCACTTTTTCATAAGCCTGCCTGATAATTTTAATCCCTTCCGCATCTGTATAGGGCAAATCTCTTTCTTCTGAAAAATCCATCCAATGCTCATATATTCGTTGACTCTCAGGGCTATCTATCTTTCTTGTTTTTTCTTTTTCTCTATGAATGAAACCCTCTGCAATAATGCTTATAGCAAACAAAATTATCATACCAATCAAAACCATAATGCATTTTTTATGATTCTTTCCCACTTGCCCTCCTATGTTTGTTCTTCGGCAGGATGTGCTGTTATTTTGCTGATTTTATATTCGTTAATTTTCAGTCTTTTGTTGAATAATGCACCATTTTGGGCGGGTCATTCAACTTTTGTATTTTCAATACTTCTATCATTTCATTTTATCTGCCGTTGTTATTGCCTATTAATGAGGAATCTGCAGTTCCTGTCCCGGAAAAATCAAATTCGGGTCGTCACCGATATTCTCTTTATTCCACATGTATAGTTCCTTCCAGTACATGCCGTTCTTCATTTCTTCCTCCGCAATACGCCACAGACAGTCTCCTTCTTTCACTATGTAACGCTTTAACTGAGTTTCCTCCTGTGCGGCATCATCAGCGTCCTCCATATTTTCCTCCAAGAGACTCTCCGCCGCCACTTCCGCCATTTTATCCTGAACTTCTATAAGCCATTCCCGGAGATTTTCGTTCTCCATAAAAACATCCTCACATTTTCGATTACATTCCAACATTTTATTGACGACTTCATCTTCCTCAAAAACAGAAGCCACCTGCTCTAACAAATCCTGATTATTCTGAATCATATCCGGCGTGCCCAGATACAAATTATCACCAACTGTATATACTAATATTGTCTCCATACCGGGCAGCCCAACCTCAAAGCCTTCCACCCAAAGCTCGTAAAAAACAATAACAAGCCATGTTTCCTGCTTATCCTCCAGCGGATAGATATCCATATCCTGTATGCTATATTCCTCGATTCCGCACTCTTTATCCACACGGGCCCTGATTTCCATTTCTTTGTTTTCTTCTTCATAAAAACCGTTTATTTTTTCAATATCACATTCGGAACACGCATCAAAAAATGCCTGAACAAAATTTTCCACCTCTTTTTCCATGCTGCTTTCAGGGGACTTTGCAAAAACACACTCACTGAAACAAAAACACAGGAGCATACTATACAAGAGAAGTTTACCGTATTTGCATTTTTTACCTTTATTTTGAATTATCCTTAACATTTTACCTTAACCTCTTCCTCATTTTAAAGTGTCTGTAATTCGGAGTCATCAGCCTTTTATCGGGACAAGAGAACCACCGTCTCAACATGCCCCGTCCAAGGAAACATATCCACTCCCACGCCCTTCATCATCCGATACCCTCTCTTTCCCAGATACCGCAAATCCCTCGCAAGGGTTTCCGGGTTGCAGGAAACGTAAACCACCTTTTTCGGTTTCAGCTTAACAAGGGCATCAAGAAACTCCTCACTGCTTCCTGCGCGCGGCGGGTCCATGAAAACTACGTCAACACGAACCTTCTGCTCCGCCATCTGCACCATAAACGTGCCGGCATCATTTTCATAAAAAGAAATATTGGATACCTGATTGATTTTCGCGTTGGTTCTGGCATCCCGGATGGCAGCTTTATTGAGTTCCACGCCGATAACTTCCTTAGCGCTGCCGCTGGCAATTATGCCGATGGTGCCGATGCCACAGTAAGCGTCCAGCACAATCTCCCTGCCGGACAAGCCCGCATATTCCACCGCTTTTGCATAAAGCTTTTCCGTTTGGACGGGATTAATCTGGTAAAATGACTGCGGGGAGATGCGGAAGGTTTTTCCGCACAAAACGTCTTCTATATATCCCTTTCCGTACAGAACATGCTCTTTTTCCCCCATCACCATGCTGGTTCCCCTGCCGTTGATATTCAGTACAATCGTGGTGATTTCGGGATGCAGCTTTAAGAGTGCCTTCACAAAATTATTCTTGGACGGCATCACAGGGGAAGCAAGAATCAATACTACCATAATCTGCCCCGTATGCAGCCCCGTCCTGACCAGCACATGCCGAAACAGCCCGTATCCCGTGTCCTCATTATAGGGGCGGATTTTAAATGACTTTAGCAATTCCCGTATGGAAACAATGATGGCATCCGCCTTTTCATTCTCCAAAAGACAGGCATCCAGCGGTACAATCCTGTGCGTCTTTTCCTCATAAGTGCCGGAAATGATGTTGTGCTTTCTGTCCTCGCCGAACACGGCATGTACCTTGTTGCGGTAATGGTAAGGATTGTCCATCCCTATGATGGAATCCCACCTGCCAAATCCGGCGCAATGCTCTGCAATCAGCTTTTCTTTCCTTTTTAGCTGCTGTGCATAAGGCTCGTGCAGCCACTTGCAACCACCGCACTTTCCTTCTGCCGGGCAGACTTTCTCTCTTTTTTCTTTCCTGCACGTATCCTTTTGTCCCTGTTTCTGATTGCGACCGCTTTGTTCATCCTGTTTCCGGCTGATTTGCCCGCTCTGCTTCTGAGTCCGGCTGCTTTGTTCATTCCGTTTCTGATTCCGGTCACTTTGTCCGCTCTGCTTCTGAGCCCGATTCATTTGCTCATTTTGTTTTTTACTCATGCCTGCTCCTCTTTTATCCCTTCCCCGTAATCCGTTACCTGCTGCACCATATGTCCGATATTGCCTTCTCCTGCAAACCTGTCCAATGAAAAGAAATCTTCTCCCTTCACATTTAAAAATTCCAGAGGATGTTTTTCCCTTCGCAGGACGACTTCCTCCTTCAGCCTGCCGGCGTATACCTCCACATAACAGCCCTGATTGTAATAGGTAAAATCCATCATATGCCGCAGGACTACCTGCCCGCCCGTAATTCCGGTTTCCTCCTCCAATTCCCTGTAAGCAGCCGCAAATCCACTTTCTCCCTGTTCTATCTTTCCGCCCACAAAATTGTATTTTCCTTTGTAAGGCTCTTTCTGCCGCCTGCAAAAAAGCAACTTTTCTCCGGTTTTATCATATATCATAATGCAATTATATCCCTGCATGGCATCCAATCCTTTCCCAACGCTTCTTTCTATTATTGCATACCGCATGGCGTTCTTCAATCTCTTTTTCCGGGTTTCCGTATTTTGCATGGGCGGCCACCGGGGCAGGCATTTGTTCCAACAGGACACGTTCTCACTCGGGTAAAAACACAGCGGTACATAGGATGCTACAAAACAGCATCCAAGGACCGGTGTTTTTACACGGTCCTTTATGGAATCAAATGCCTGCCCCGGCGGTCGCCATGCAAAATCCTCCACTTATATGCCCATATAACCACTTACGGGAAATCGGATGCGTATTTTATGGAAATATTGTATAGTAAGAATACGCCAAAGAGGGGAAGGAAAGGCAGGTAAATACATGAAAATTGAAGTGAAGCTGGAGGAAACCGTTCAGGAAACGACAGTAATCATTATTGCGCGGAAGATGTCAGAGGATGTAACAAGAATTGTAGAGAAGCTGTCGGAGGAAACACCGCAGGTCATTGCCGGATTTAAGGAGGATTTATTGGAAATCCTGCAGCCTTCGGATATTTTCCGGATATATGCCGCCAATCAGAAAGTATATGCGGTAACCCCAGAAGGGGAATACCTGCTGCGTTCCCGCTTGTATGAGATGGAAGGCAGGCTGGCAGCACACGGATTTATCCGCATTTCCAATTCTGAAATCGTCAATCTGTCAAAAATCAAAAATTTTGACTTAAGCTACACCGGCACTATCGGCGTAACGCTTTCTGACGGAACCACAACCTATGTATCAAGGCGTTACATGTCAAAAATCAAGGCTGCCCTCGGCATCTGACTGCCGGATGGGAAACGGAAAATGGAGGAACATAGATGAAAAAACAGATTATTGTAAGAGGCTTTATCGGTGCATTGCTGGGTATCGTTATCGGCTACTTTATCACGATTGGCATTTCACTCTCATTTGGGGAAGGAACCTATATTTCCTGTGTGCCCGACCTGACAGAAGCCGTGGGAACCGAAACCGGCGCCGTCATTGTGCAGACCCTTCTGGATGTCCTGCTCGGCATCGCGTTTGGCGCTGCTTCCGTTATTTGGAGCATCGATGCATGGAGCATCGCAAAGCAAACCCTGCTGTACCTGTTCATTACCCTGCCCGTCATGCTTTTTGTGGCATACTTCGCATACTGGATGGAGCACACCGTAAAAGGCCTGCTGTCCTATGCCGCCGTTTTTATTGCTATTTTCTTTTTTATCTGGCTTATGCAGTATATTTTCTGGAAAATCAGGATAAAAAAGCTGAACGGGCGCTTAAACAATAAGGCGTAAAAGAAAAACACAATCACAAAAAAAGTCCGGTAAATGACCGGACTTTTTATCGGAGTGACAAGATTCGAACTTGCGACCTCTGCCTCCCTAAGACAGCGCTCTAACCAAACTGAGCCACACCCCGTGACACGAACGTTATTATACCGTGTTTTGAATATAAAATCAAGACCTATTTGCAAAATTTGCAATTTTCTGTGTTGTAACGGTTTCGGTTACGCCGGACAATTACTCTCCATACCACTGCCGGTACAGTTTTTCCCGCCTATCCGCTTTTAAAGGGAAATCGTTGCGCAGACACCCCACCTTTCCGGGGTCTGTTTCTATCAGCAGAAAGCCCTCCTCCCCGCCGGTACCGTAAAATTCTCCCGCCAGCGGATTTCCCAAGGGGTCAAAGGCCATGCTGCACGGCTCATAGATAAGGCCGCCGCCCTCGCCGATGCGGTTGACGCCGGCCACATAGCACTGGTTTTCCACAGCCCTCGCCTGCAAAAGCAATTTCCAGTGCAGGACGCGTTCTTTGGGCCAGTTAGCCAGCACAAATATAAATTCTGATTGTCTGGAGCTTATCTGAAAAATCTCCGGGAACCTGAGGTCATAACAGATAAAGCCGCCCACCTTCACACCGTTAACTTCACATGCCACAATCTTTTCACCCGCACTGAAATGCCTGCCCTCTTCCCCATAGGTGAAGGGATGAATCTTTTCATAATGCATCAGGGATTTGCCGTCCTGAACCACCTCCATGCAGTTATAGGCTTTCACTTCCGTTCCCTTACGCCCCGCATAACCAAACCCTATCGCCATATGCGGAAACCTTTTCGAGAGTAATTTCATCCTTTCGACTGATTCATACGGACAAGTTTCCGCTGTCTTATCCGTATGCATGGAAAAACCGGTAAAACTCATTTCCGGAAACAAAAGCAAATCCGCACCGGCAGCATATGCCTTTTCGGCAAACACAGACGCCTTTTCATAATTTGCCTGCCTGTCCTCCCACACAATATCCATCAAAGTAAGCGCTGCTTTCCAATTTTTTCCCATTTCATCCCTCATTTCCGCTTTGCAATGCTGCAACACATAATCCCACGGAACGAAAGTTCCGGATGAGAAATGCCCACTGGCATGAGTTATTAGAAGTACTTTTCACGCTAGTCCTTCTTTTCCAGCAATTTCACCAAGTATTCCCAAACCCTCTTTGTGGAAGAGATACTTAAGCTTTCTTCCGTCGTATGGATATTTTCCATATCCGGTCCAAAAGAAATACAGTCCAGGTCTTCTATCTTTGACGCCAGAATACCGCATTCCAAACCTGCGTGAATCGCCTGCAGCTCGGGTTTTTTGCCATACATTTCCTCATACACCGCCACCATTTTGTCACGAAGCGGTGAATCCACCCGATATGCCCATCCCGGATAATCACCGGAAATACTGCTGTTTCCTCCTGCAAGCTTGGTTATGGCAGTCACTTTTTCCAGCAGAGCCTTTTTGGCACTCTCTATACAACTTCTCACGGAAAATTCACACCGAATCTCCCGTGCCTCTGTGTCATACTTCAAAATGCCCAGATTCAGGGAGGTTTCCACCAGACCGGGAACATCCGCACTCATTGCCTGCACGCCATCAGGCAGCGATATCAGATAAACGGCGGCATGCGCCGTACCCGCTCCATCCACGCAACTTTCCTGTTCTTCTCCCCTGTATACCGTGGTTATCCCAAAATCAGGGTCCTTCGTGGCAAGCTCTGCTTTTATCTCTTCTTCAGCCTGCAAAAGCACATGCCGGAATACCTCTTCCTTCTCCTTATCTATCAAAATCTCCGCCACTGTCTGCCGGGGTATGGCATTGTCAGCCAGACCTCCCTCCAATGACTTCAGATAAACGGGCATCTTCTGCACAAGACTGTGCAAAATCCTTGCCATTATGCAATTAGCATTACCGCGCCCTTTATCAATTTCGGCCCCGGAATGTCCTCCCATAAGCCCTTCCACACTAATCCTGTAAGCCTCTCCTTTTTTCTCACACATGGAAACCGGAAGACGGCAGTCCATCCTTGCCCCGCCTGCGCAGCTTGTCAGGAAAATACCTTCCTCTTCAGAATCCAGATTCAGCATCCTTTTTCCCTCAAGACCGGACAAATCAATACCCCTTGCACCGTCCATCCCTACCTCCTCATCCACCGTAATGACCACTTCCAGTTTGGGATGGGAAAGATTTTCACTGTCCAAAAGCGCCAGTGCGTAAGCGACTGCAATACCGTCATCTCCGCCCAAGCTTGTGCCCTCCGCATATATTTTATCGCCATCGGTTTTCACTTTCAGGCCTTCCGTCTGCATGTCTATCGTACAGTCCGGTTTTTTCACAGCCACCATATCCATATGCCCCTGCAGGATTACCACAGGTTCCTTTTCATATCCCGGTGTGGCAGGCTTGATGATAATCACATTTTTCAGCTCGTCCTGCCTGTATTCCAGGTTTCTCTCCTTTGCAAACGCCACCAGAAAATCGCTTATCTGCGAAACATTCCCCGAACCATGGGGAATCCCGCATATTTTTTCAAAATACTGAAAAACCTTCTCCGGCTGTAATCCATCCAATGCACCCATACAAACACCTTTCTGCCCCTTTCGGGCCCTCCTAAAACGATATTAGGGAAGTAAAATTATTATACTCCCCCCAAAAAATCTGTCAAGCACCAACAGCCGCCGAATTTCCGCATTTTCCGGGTGCGGCAGGGGAGCCGTATCTGTATCCGCAAGGGGGCGTTACAAAGGCGTTGGTCCTTGCGTTGTGTTCTTTACAACACTAGTACCACTACGCCTTTGTAAGAGTGCATACGTCCCCCGCCGGATACAGATACGGCTCCCCTGCCGCCCCGGAAAATGCAGTATCCGCCTCTAAAATATTAAGCCGCAGGCTATTTTTTTCCCTGAATCCCCTGCCGGCTGGCTGCGGTAATCGTCGGGCATGTCATGAATGACTACCGTTCGTCCCAGCACTTCTCCGGGAAGAAATCTTTCCGTATAAAAAGCGCCCCATGCTTTTCCGTTATTTGCAAAAAGTACCGGCATATCCCCGGCATGAAGCGGGTGCTCCTTTCCGTAGGGATTAAAATGGCCCTTTGTATTTGCAAGCGGCTCTTCTGCGGTGCCCGCACATGCCAATCCTTCATGGATATGGAATCCGTATATTCCGGTTCCGTTATCCGGTAATCCCAATACATCCGCCACCACTACGGTTCCCTGCCTGTATCTGTAAAACAGAACCATCCCCCTGATATCCGGGTAATTTATCGTTCCGCGTACCTGTGCATAATGCTCAGGCGGGCTGTTTAAAATCGGATAAATAGACTCCGACAGCATTTCATACATAAAAAAACGCCTCCCATAAAATAGAATATTCCATTTGGAATATTCTATTCCGGGAAACGCCAAACGTGAAAGCCAATCCTTTGGGCCTTCTTTATGCTACTTTGGATTTTGCAAGTTCTGCAAGGCTCTTAAAGCCTTCAGCATCATTAACTGCCATCTCTGCAAGCATCTTTCTGTTGATGTCAACTCCTGCAAGTTTCAAACCATACATAAATTTGCTGTAAGACAAGCCGTTGATTCTTGCCGCTGCATTGATACGTGCAATCCAGAGCTGTCTGAACTGACGCTTTCTTTCTTTTCTGCCTGCATAGGAACTTGCCAGCGCCCTCATAACAGACTGTTTTGCAACCCTGTACTGTTTGCTTCTCGCTCCCCTGTAGCCTTTTGCAAGCTTTAATATTCTATTGTGTTTTTTTCTAGCGTTCATGCCGCCTTTGATTCTTGCCATGTCTCATTCTCCTCCTTACCGAATTATAAATATGGTAAAATTTTCTTCATATTTTTTACGTTGGTTGCATCTGTGATTGCAGGCTTTCTCAGATTACGTTTTCTCTTGGTGGATTTTTTCGTCAAGATATGGCTCTTATAAGCTTTGCTTCTTTTTAACTTACCTGTTCCGGTTACTCTAAAACGCTTCGCTGCTGCTCTGCTTGTCTTCATTTTTGGCATAACAAGTTCCTCCTAAACTCTCTTTGATTAATCTATTTTAACTGTGTTAGCTGCGCTTCTCAGTTAAAAACATTGTCATACTCCTGCCTTCTACCTTTGGCGCCTTCTCCACAACCGCCACATCAGACAGGCTCTCAGCAAAATCATCCAGAATATGCTTGCTGTTGTTCATGTGCGCCATCTCACGGCCGCGGAAACGTAAAGTGATTTTCACCTTATCTCCCTTTGTCAGGAACTTCCTTGCCGCATTCACCTTGGTATTTAAGTCGTTGGTGTCAATGTTCGGGGAAAGCCTGATTTCTTTTACCTCGATGGTCCTCTGTTTTTTCTTTGCTTCTTTTTCTTTTCTGGTCTGCTCATATTTGAACTTACCATAATCCACAATCTTGCATACGGGCGGCTTTGCCGTAGGAGCAATTTTTACAAGGTCAAGACCTGCCTCCTCTGCAAGCTTCTGTGCATCCCTGGCGGACATAATGCCCAACTGTTCTCCGTCCTCACCAATAAGGCGTACTTCTCTGTCCCTAATCTGTTCGTTAATCATTAAATCGCTAATGGCTGTACCCTCCATAAAGAAAATTTAAAAAAGTGGATAGCATAACTATCCACCAAATCATTCACACCCATCCCGGCATACCAAACATTCAATGTCTTTGACCGCCGGATGAAACTATGAACACTTACGAGCCGCCTGCTGTAAGGTGAGAGTGGATACTCTGCTTTGTTGTTATGCATTCCACATGTTTAAGTAGCATATCACACTTCAAGGCTCTTGTCAACACTCCTTTTTCAGATTTCATCATCTCCTTTTTCAGATTTCATCATCTTCTCATTTGCGGCAGCCCGGGACGGCATATCAATATCCACCGGGGGACGTTTGCACTCTTACAAAGACGTAGTGGTACTAGGTTTGTAAAATACACAAACCAAGGACCAACGTCTTTGTAACGCCCCCTATGGATATTGATATGCCGTCCCTGTCAACTTTTGCAGAATGTGGAATTACATAAAATTCTACTTCAATACAAATCGCATATACACAGGGTCATGGTCTGAATATTGATACTGTAAATCTACATTTTCATACCAGGTGCATTTGACATTGTCGGATATGATGAAGCCGTCCAGCGTTACGGTATAGGTTGTCTCGGGATTGTAGGCTTCATCAGCATTGCGGGCGCTGTCGTGCAGTGCCGCCCTTTCTTCATCCGAAAGGGTATCCATGCAAAAAGCAAAGCCTTTGGGCAGTTCTTCCCTTGGGAAGGGGTATGCCCATGACTCTCTTTGGCTGCCGTCATCCGAAAGCGCTTTCAGGTCATGGTTGAAATCGCCGCCGCAGATTACATAATTTCCCGCTTCGTATTCCCGCCGCATATCTTCGCAAAGCATGGAAACCTGCCCTTGTCTGATTTCATCGCTGTTGCCGTATGCAGACATGTGGAGGTTGATAATGCACAGATACTTTCCATTGTCCACAGGGATTCTGTTGATGCTGTAGCAGCGGTCCAAATCCAAAAACTTGCTAAAGGAAGTGGATATGGGAAAACTTCTGCGCAAGGCGCTTTCTATCGGATAGGAAGACATCACCGCAAGCCCTGCCTTGCTCTTACCATGAGGCTGTGTCAAAGGATAAAACAAAAATGCCGAATCGTAATTGACGGCAAACGTCATGTCGTAGCCTTCATAGACCGTCTGCAGCATTTCATACTGGTTGACATGATAGCTTCTGGTTGCATCCAAATCTACTTCCTGCCAGAGCAGAAAATCCGGCTTTAAGGTATCTTTTACATAGGAAACGGCGCCTGCCACCGTTTCTTCCACGCTTTCCCTGCTTGCCGCCACGGAAGAGGTCCCGCCATCCATAAAGAAACTAAATTCGGGCGTATATGCCCCGAACCCGATATTGTATGTCGTAATACCATATTCTTGTCCACTCGTCAGGACGGCATCCGCCCCTGCGCCCGGCTTCACCTCAAGGGAAAGGTTATCAGGCAGTCTTTTATAGGAAATCATTACATATGCCGCATACACTGCCACTGCCAGTACGATGGCGAGTAAAAGCAGACCTGCGCCCTTTAAAATCACTTTGCACACCTTTTTTTGCTTTGCCATACCTGCAAACTTCCTTTCTTTTTTAAGTTAACTCCTCATTTAGAACCACCAGCCGTTTAAAAACAGCCAGATTTCCTGAAAAATGCCGCAAGCACAAGCGCCCCTCCGATTCTGTCCATTGCTTTGGAGGGAGATACCAATCCAACCATCAGTATCATCACTATCAAAAGCGGTCCTGACGCAAGCAACCCCAGTATAATATTCATGACAAAAAAAGCCCATACAGGAACCACCGAAAAATATTGTTTCAATTTATATACCCCGCATATCCCCAAACTCTGCCTTTATTTCATTCTAATCAAAAGTTCTAAACCTGTCAAATATATCAGTATCCCCATCCCAGAATATTATCTTTTTCAGAAACCTCCTTGCTAAGGCAGTCGAAATGTACTAATATAAACTTAATGTACAAGGGTAATTAAACAAAGAAATGAGGAAACGACATGACAACCAATGAAAAAGCTTTGATGCTTCATGAACAATGGAACGGAAAACTGGAAACAGTGAGCAAAACTCCCGTGAAATCAAGGGAGGATTTGGCCCTTGCCTATACACCCGGCGTTGCGGAACCCTGCAAGGTCATTGCAGAGGAAAAAGAGGCCGCTTATAAATATACCATGAAAGCCAACACCGTGGCCGTCATCTCCGACGGCAGCGCCGTTCTGGGACTCGGCAACATCGGTCCCTATGCCGCCATGCCGGTTATGGAAGGAAAAGCCGTGCTTTTTAAGGAATTTGGCGGTGTGAACGCGGTTCCCATCTGTCTGGACACACAGGATACGGAGGAAATTATCAAAACCGTGACTTATCTGGCGCCCGGTTTCGGCGGCATTAACTTAGAAGACATCAGCGCTCCCCGCTGCTTTGAGATTGAGGAACGGCTGAAAGAAATTCTGAATATTCCCGTTTTTCACGATGACCAGCACGGCACTGCCATCGTAGTGCTGGCGGGTATCATCAACGCCCTGAAAGTGACCGGAAAGAAAAAAGAGGAATGCCGGGTGGTGGTCAACGGCGCGGGAAGCGCCGGCATTGCCATTACCAAACTGCTGCTTACCTATGGTTTTCCCAATATCATCATGTGCGACAAAACAGGCATCGTTTCCAAGGATGCAAAAGGGCTAAACTGGATGCAGCAGAAAATGACCGAAGTCACCAATCTGCACGGAGAAACCGGAACCCTTGCCGACGCCATGAAAGGCGCAGATATCTTCGTGGGCGTTTCCGCGCCCGGCATTGTCAGCGAAGAAATGGTCGCTTCCATGAACAGGGATGCCATCCTTTTTGCCATGGCAAATCCCGTTCCCGAAATCATGCCTGATTTGGCTAAGGCTGCCGGTGCAAAGGTGGTAGGCACCGGACGCTCCGATTTTCCCAACCAGGTCAACAATGTGGTGGCGTTTCCCGGCATATTTAAGGGGGCGCTGGAAGGACGCGCCACACAGATTACCGAAGAAATGAAACTGGCCGCAGCCATTGCCATTGCGGGACTTGTACCCGAAAATGAGCTTTCCGCCGACAATATTATGCCGGAAGCCTTCAATCCCAAAGTGGCGGACGTGGTGGCGGATGCCGTTAAGTCCCATATCAGGTAACGTCATGGATGCCGACTGGCTGTCAAAGCCCTATTATTCCCTGGATGCCTACTGCAAGCATACCTACGGGGAAAAATATTATAAGATTGCCCTTAACGCCGGTCTTTCCTGCCCCAACAGGGACGGGCGTATCGGCACCGGAGGCTGTATCTTTTGCAGCAAGGGGGGCAGCGGTGACTTTGCCGCTAAAACAGATGCGGATTCCATACAGTCACAGCTTCTGGCGGGACGTGCCATGTTTTGCGGCAAAAATACGGGCAGCCGTTTTATTGCCTACTTTCAGGCATATACTAATACCTACGGCCCTGTATCTTATCTTCGTGATATTTACACTGCCGCCCTGCGCCTTCCTTATGTAGCGGGCATTTCCATTGCAACCCGGCCGGACTGCCTGGGACGCGATGTTTTGTCCTTATTGCAGGAAATAAAAGCAGATTTTCCCGACAAATTCATCTGGGTGGAACTGGGCTTACAGACCATGCATGAAGACACGGCCGCATTTATCAACAGGGGGTATTCCCTGTCCGTCTTTGAAGAGGCCGTATCCGCATTGGATGTGCTGCATATTCCGGTTATCGTACATGTGATTCTGGGACTTCCGGGTGAAACGCCTGCCCGAATGTATGAAACTTGTTGTTATTTAAACCATGTGAAGCCTTTTGGCATAAAACTGCAGCTTCTTCATATTTTACGGGATACTCCCCTTGCGGAAAAATACCTCCACGGGGAAATACCCGGATTTCAGGCGTTGACGCAGGAAGCTTATACGGCAATTCTGATTCACTGTCTGGAACTGCTTGACCCGGACATCACCATCCACAGGCTGACCGGTGACGGGCCGAAAGACTTATTGATTGCCCCACTCTGGAGCTTGAACAAAAGAAACGTACTGAACACGCTGCACAATACCATGCGGCAGCAAAACACTTACCAAGGGAGATGTTTTTATGATGCAGGATGCGCTGACCCTGTATAAATTGATTGTACTCTTTATGTTGGACAAGGTAGCCTTTCCCATGACCAAGGCGCAGGTGTGTGATTTTATACAGGAGAAAGAATACACAAATTTTTTCACCATACAGCAGGTTATCTCCGAACTCACCGATACGGAACTGATTTCCGCTAAATCCATCCGCAACCGTACCCAGCTTTGCATCACGGAAGAAGGAAAGGAAACTCTCCGTTTTTTTGAAAACCGCATCAGTGAAGGCATTAAATCCGATATTGAGAATTACTTTTCCGAAAAAGAATTGGAACTGCGCAACGAAGTATCGGTGCAGGGCGACTATTACAAATCCACCAGCGGCGAATATGAAGCCCATCTTCTGGCAAAGGACCGGGGCATTACACTGGTGGAGATTACATTGTCTGTTCCGGCAAAGGAAATAGCCGCCTCCATCTGCGATAACTGGCAGAAAAAGAATCAGGCAATTTACCAGTATCTGGCTGAACAGTTGTTTTAGCCCTCGCTTTCTTCTGCTTCTCTTTTGATTTTTTTCATATGCTCTTTTATTTTAGCTTCATAACCGTTTCCCGACGGCCTGTAAAATTCTTTGCCGTCAAGTTCATAGGGAAGATACTGCTGTTTCACATAATTGTTTTTATAGTCATGGGCATATTTGTAGCCGGTTCCGTGTCCCAGCTTTGCCGCTCCCTTATAGTGGGCGTCCTGCAAATGGACGGGAATGGGCAGGTTTCCCGTATTCTTCACCTCTTCCATGGCCTCTGAAATAGCCGTTACGGCAGCATTGCTCTTTGGTGCGGACGCCACGTAAGCAACCGCCTGCGCCAGTATAATCTGCGCCTCCGGCATACCGATTCTTTCCGCCGCAAGAGAGGCATTTACCGCCACCGCAAGCGCCTGCGGGTCTGCGTTTCCCACATCTTCCGCCGCACAAATCATAATCCTTCTGGCAATAAAGGTCACGCTCTCCCCCGCATACAGCATCCTTGCCAGATAATAAACCGCCGCGTCCGCATCCGAGCCCCGCATGCTCTTGATAAAGGCGGATATGGTATCATAATGGCTGTCCCCGTTTTTATCATAGCGCATGACACGCTTCTGGATGCACTCCTGTGCCACCTCAAGCGTAATATGTATCTTTCCGTCTTCGCTTCTTGCAGTCGTCATGACTCCCAGTTCCACTGCATTGAGTGCATGTCTGGCATCCCCGCCGGATAGCTCCGCCAGAAACTCCAGCGCCTCTTCGTCAATCTCGGCATCAAAACTGCCCATGCCCTTGTCCTTGTCATAAACCGCCTTATTAATCAACGCTTTAATATCCGCCTTTTCCAGCGGCTTCAGTTCAAAAATGACGGAGCGGGAAATCAATGCCCCGTTCACTTCAAAATAGGGGTTTTCCGTGGTGGCGCCAATCAGAATAATGGTGCCGTCCTCCACAAAGGGAAGCAGGTAGTCCTGTTGTCCTTTATTGAAACGATGAATCTCGTCAATAAACAGGATGGTTCTCCTGCCGTACATTCCCTGACTGTCCTTTGCCTTCTTTACCACTTCCTCCATATCCTTTTTCCCCGCCACAGTCGCATTTATCTGGGTAAAATCTGCGCTGGTGGTATTGGCAATCACTTTTGCAAGGGTGGTCTTTCCCGTACCGGGAGGCCCATAAAAAATGATGGAACTGAGTTTGTCCGCCTTGATGGCGCGGTACAAAAGCTTGTCCTTTCCGATGATATGCTGCTGCCCTGCCACTTCTTCCAGCGTAGCAGGACGCATCCTTGCCGCGAGGGGCGATTCTTTTTCCATGTTGTTCTGCCGCATATATTCAAATAAATCCATCCGATGTACTTCCTCCCTGTTTCCGGTTCTTTTCCGGACCGCTATCTTTGAGTTCCTGTTGAGATTCCTTACCGGAAATCAGGAATGTTCCTTCACATACTGCAAAAACTCCGGTGTTTTTGACCAATATTTTATTCCCCAGTTTTCAAAATTCCATTCTTCCATGTAATCATTGCACTCATAATCAATATAAAACAGTTCCCCGTTTTGTACCACAAAATTAGTGGGAAAGTAATCTATATTAATGCCTGCCGGATAGAGCAGACCGCACATATTGTGAATCTGCTCAAAATAGGCAGGCAGCATTTGCTCTTTTTGCACAAGCTCGTATATGGTTTCTCCTTCTATATATTCCTTGAGGATGCATTCTCTTTCAACGTCCGCCGCAAGCATCAGGGGCATTTTGATGCCCACAGATTTTAAACGGCTGTAATCCCTCATTTCCGCTTCCATCTTGTTCCCAAACTGATAATAGTCGCAAGGCTCATGGTGAATCTGTTTCAGCACATACTCATGCCCGCCATCCGAAACCAAATAAGAATATCCGCCTTTTCCTTTTCCGGATTAAGGTCATTATATCCTATTGCCGGGGCGGACACAAGGGCATTCTATTTCCTGAGACTGCAGACAGCCCCCGTATTCAGCCTGCAAATCCACTCTGTTGAGAGGTCCATCGCCCCCCTGCACGCGTTTGTATCATTAAGGGAATGCAGCATTACAAAATCATGGATGATGCCTTGAAAACGGGCTGCCGTCACAGGTACCCCCGCCGCCCTCAGCCTGCGTGCAAAAGCTTCCCCTTCGTCACGCAAAACATCTGCTTCCCCGTTTATTATCATTGTCTGCGGAAGCCCCTTTAAGCAGGCCGCATCCGCCCTGAGAGGAGATGCCAGAATGTTTTCCCTATCCCGGCAGGAAGGCGCATACTGTTCCCAAAACCACTTCATTCCATCCCGGTACAGATAATAGTCCTGTGCAAATTCACAATAGGAATCCGTGTCAAAACAGGCATTTGTTACGGGATAATACAGCAACAGTTTCTGGATATACGGTCCCATCTCATATTTTGCCCTTAGCGCCATCGCTATCGCCATATTTCCGCCGACGCTGTCACCTGCAACCGTCAGGGTATCCTGTCTCGCGTCGTATCCCGCCTGCGCCAGAAGGTTCGGCAACATACAGAGAATGGCAAAGCACTGCTCAACGGCAACGGGAAACTTTGCCTCCGGCGCCCTGTCATATTCCGGAAAAACCACTATGCTCCCCGTTCTGTCTGCCAATTCCCTGACCAGCTTTTCATGGGTATGGAAACTGCCGAAAACCCATCCCGCCCCATGAATGTAAAAAATGACATTTGCCGGAGTATCCATATGCTTTGGCTCCACAAAATATACCGGTATCCTGCCCCAGCTTCTCGTTTGTACCATCTGCTTTTCTATTTTTGCCGGGCACATTGCCACCGTTTCATCCTGCGCCTTCTCCAGCACCTCCCTGCCCTCCTTGGGCGGCAATTGGTATATACGGGGACATTGTATGGAAGCATCGCTGACTGCTTTTGCTTCCTTTTCTAACTGCACTTTTCGCTTCATAATATTCCTTATACTACAGCCATAAAAGGCTGTAGAAAACCGGTTCTTTGCTATTATCTTATGCAATGACCCTCATATTCGTCTGTCGCTTATCCTATGCATTTGCAATCTATGGCCGGAAATATTGTTTTGGCTATAAGTATTTATACAATTCTTCAATTAATTGGTAAACTCTCGTAGCGGGACACATCTGAGATGGTGCCACATCTCCGTATGCTTCATATTGACGTCTGGCCCGTGCTATGGCAATTTCTGTGTTGTCCTGAAGTATCTCAAAAATATTCTTCATATTCTTTTTATAACCACAATGCCCCCTTAGAAGCTCCCTATATCTTTCTCTTCCCACATTAACCGACAATTCCTGAAAGTGAAGAAGAAACCACAACTCAATACATTCATTTGACCATGCTGTACGGTATTCACGCACATCCATTTTAGTTTCCGCACTGTATTGTGTATTATCAAAATTATCCAACGGAAAATCATCCTTATCATACATCAGCCATACTGCTTCTGCTTGTGGAAATTCCTTATCTACCGAATTTCTGGCATACTCCAGCAATCCCTTTGTATTTTTTCCGGTCCCTTTTACTATGATGAAACGGCCTGTCGAAAACTCTCTGTATTTTTCATTAATCCTTTGTGCTAAAGCATTAATATAATAAGGTTCTGTTTTGATTCCTTCACTCACAATATAAGTGTAACGCGGCAGTTCATAGTTTATTTCTTTTTGCTTCTTTCGCATTTTTTCTCTCAGTTCTGCCTGCTCCTGCTTAAACTCACTGAACTTCTTAGGCTTGAGGCTCATTCGTTATCCTCCCAGCTCATAATTCTTTGAATGTATGGGTCTGCCCCGTATCTTCCTTCAATATAGCGTTTTCCATAAGCCTCATCATTTCTTATCATAGTTCCGTCATTCTTGCGGAAAGAAACCAGTGAATACAGTTTAGATGCCCCAAAAGGGTTCTTTGCACAAAACCAGATTTCATCCCTGCGGAATACATTATGATTCATTGTTGTAATATCATGCGAAGTCAACAAAAGCTGTGCGCCCTTTTTATTAATTTGCGGATTTGTAAACAATCCTATAAGATATCGTAAAAGCTTCGGATGCAATTTTGCATCCAATTCATCTGCAATTAATAAATTACCTTCTTCCAGACAGTGACTGACTCTGGCAAGACAACTAAGCAGCTTTCTTGTACCGCTGGATTCTTCTTCCAAACGTATTTCACACATTTCGCCATTTTCCATTATGTGTTTTGTATAAATATTTTCTATATTTCCATCCAAATCCTTTTCCACTCTGATATCTTTAATTGCTATATCCATTTCCGCAAGCATTTCAAATATCCTTTTGCGTTTATCATCTGTCTTAGGCAGCAATATCTTCTTCTCGCTTCGTGGATTATCATAATTCAGCATTTCTATATTAAAAAACCATTCAACAACTGTGTCTATCGTTTCAAAATCATAATTGATTGCAATATGAGAAAGCAGAGGCATGGTATCATTTACCTTTTCCACTGCAATTCCTTCTATTTCCCCACCTAAAATACACTCGTCTTCCGAACGTTCAAAAACCAGCAATACATTATTCGTTCCCGCTTCCTGCAAATATAAATTTTCTTCTATTATTTTATTTTTCAACAAGGAAAGCTGATAGCGAAACTTCTTGCCTTTTGTATAAAACATGATATCAAATTTTGTAGGTACTTCCTTACTTTCCGGAGAAAGCTTATAATATGTTTCTTTTGTTGTAATTGAAGACAACTGGCGTATAGCCGACTCATATTTATCTTCTTCATCGTGTAATTTTGTAATCACTATAACACGCAATATAGTCACTTTCAGATAATTCAATGCTTCTAATACCGTTGATTTTCCTCCCCCGTTAGGACCATAAATGGCTATGACCGGCACAACCTTTTCCTTGCTGTCCTTATCCACAATTAAGCTATGTCCATGCTCACTTATTCTTTCTGCTAAAAAATCAAGTACCGCCTCATTTTTAAAAGCCTTAAAATTTTCAAATGCAAATTGGCATATCATAGCGTTCCTCCTTGAGAGATTTTTTCTCTCTGTCTATTGTTTTGTTATATATTATCACCATATTTCAGTATTTTCAATATATTATATTTGATTTTTTCTCATGTCTATCAAAATCATTGTCAGTCTCCCCAAAATGCTATTCCTTCCTCAATCAAACAAAATCTCCTCCACCGTCACAAACTCATATCCCTCTTCAAGCAGCTCATCCACCACCTGCAAAGCCGCCGTAACGGATGTCCCGTAATAGTCATGCATCAGGATAATATCGTTGTCCTTCACATTGGACACTATTTTGTTGGTTATGCAGGAAGCATTGGAAGAACACCAGTCCAGAGGGTCCACGCTCCACAATACCGGAAACATATTCAGTTCGGATTCAAACTTTTTATCCCACGAACCGTATGGAGGCCGCACATACACTACCTCCTCGCCTGTAATCTGTGTTATGATTTCATTGGTCTTTATCAGTTCTTCCTTAAACGCCTCCCGGTTATTCTTTGTAAGCTGCATGTGGCTGTATGTATGGTTTCCTATCAGATGGCCCTCCTCGCTCATACGCAGGATGATATCGGGATGCAGTTCCGCATGTTCACCTGTCACAAAAAAGGTGACATGGACTCCCCTGTCCTTCAATCCGTCCAAAAGCTGCTCGGTATAATAAGGGTGGGGACCGTCATCAAATGTAAGCGCAATCTTTTTTACCTCCATACTGTCATCCTGTGCTTTGTCGGATATAGCCGGGATTACCTGTTTTTTGCCCGCCATATAAAAAGACAGCATTAAAACCATAACGGAGAATATGGCTAATACTGTCTGCTTTGTTTTTGTCTTCACGGCTTTATACGCACCTTTTCTTTGCTTATTGCATTATATGCGTCTTTCACCCGTCAAATTCATTTGTCCTATCTTTTTTCAGATACCATGCCCTTTTATCCATATACATCAAATCGTCCGCCTGCGTGATAAGCTTATCCATATCTTCACTGCCATCCTCACGCCAGACACAGCCGATTGCCATGTTGGCATTGCGCCTGCACATTTCAAGTCTGACACGTTCTGCCTTTTCGAGAAGTTCCTCTTCCTCTATTCCCGCACATAACACCAGAAATTCATCTCCGCCCACCCGAAACAGGGCATATTCCTGAAACTCTTCTTTGAGACATTCACATGCGCGAATCAATAATTTATCTCCCTCGCTATGACCCATGGTGTCATTTGCCCGCTTGAGTCCCGTGACATCGCAGAAAAGGATTCCGATACTTTTTTCAGGCTCTAACACGGCAACGTACTTGTTCATGGCATGTCTGTTGCCGATACCGGTCAACTGGTCCAGAAAACACAAATCTTCAAGTTTTTTCACATGGTTCCTTCGATGTAAAAGCGATACCATAAAATGTCCCAATATCTGAAAGAGGGCAGTTATATTTTCCAGAAACCGTTCAGGCGGATTATCCACTCCGTAAAATCCGATAATCTTCTCTTCACTCACCAGAGGGCTTACCACCAGGGATTGAATATTTTGCGGTTTCAGGCGCTCATATATTTCCGGCTCGTTTTCCCGTATGCTTTCCAGATTTTTGATGATGACATTTTCACCACTGTGGAATCTTTCGTACCACTTGCTTACCACTTCGTAAGGCACATCCTGCAAATTTTCCTTCTGTGGAATGACGCCGTCTGCACACCACTCGTAGGTATTGTCAAAGGTTCCTTTGCCTGATTCTTCAAAAATATAAACACGTTCGCTTTTTAGAGCCTGCCCCAGATACGCAAGCAAAACCGAAATGGATGCTTCCGGCGTGTGCTCCGACATGGAAACGCGCAGCCCTTCATTGACCATTATGGCATTGGCCTCATACTCCCTGCTCCGCTGGTCCCACGCACTTAAGTCAATAGCAATTTCAAAGCGGTACCGCCTGCCATCTTCCTCCAGCATGGTTTGTTTGACGGAAAATTTTTTCTTCAGTAACGGGTGATAGCGTATTTCTTCCAGGAAATATCCCGGCTTCAGCTTTTTATTGCTGCAAAGGGCGCAGGGTCTATAGCTGCCGGAAAGAAGTTCATAACATTTTTTTCCCTTAAACTCCTCCACGGAACCGATGCCATATACCTCACGCGCCCGGCGGTTCATATATACCATCTCATTGCTGTCCATGTCCGCTACATATACAATTTCACCCATTTCTTCATACAATTCCCATATTTTGGCGTCTGACATGATTGCTGCCCCTTTACATTCTTAAATTCAGTAAAAACCATGTTAGGCAAGTTCCACCGAAACCTGTCTGCCTATACTGTGATAGTATATCAATAGCAGGGCTATTATGGCAAGTGCCAATATCTTTCTTAGCCTTCCACCCTTTCTTCCCCATTGAATCAGCCCGGAAACCAGCTCCTTCTTTCTTTCCTCCGTCATCCTGCCCTTATCCGCAAAGAGAAGCATCAGATAAGAAAGTCCTGCTATCATGGCAGTGGTGGCAAATATTTCCGTTCTAAAGCCGTCCCCTGTCTTTGGCTCCCCGTCTTTTGGAATATCGGCTGCCGCATGACTGCCATTATCGGTATTACTTCCGGCAGCTTCATTGTCTCCGCTCACCTCGTTTCCACCGCTGCTGCCACTGTCATTCGTACCGCCGCCGTTATTACCTCCGCCTTCATTTCCGCCGCTTTCATTTCCTTTGGATTCCTCGTATACAAGAGTATATGTAGAAAAACGGTCCGTTTCTATGGTGATGGTATCAGGATTGGCGTCCTTATCCGCCAATATATCCACCACACCGTTATGTACCCTCATGATTGCATAAGTCCTGTTATTTCCCTTCATGCCATCCGGTATGGTTATAATTATCTGAATCAGTCCCTGCGTTTGCGTAATATTTGTCCGGTTTCCGTTTAGTTCCTTGATAAGCTCCACGTCCAGATACTGCCCTACCGTATACTTATCTCCCAGCGAAGCCTCTACAAGATTTTTGTCACCCTCCGGGACCGTACCCCCTATATCTTTTACAACCAGACGGATTTTAATATTGTTTCCTGCCGCAACCTGCTGTTTGTCATCCTCCGACAATGCTGCATTTGCCAATGTATCCGTATCCATCGGCAGACTGACTGTGGGCGCTCCACCTCCATTTTCCACTTCCTTCTCGACGTTTCCGGTATCTGCGCCTTCCTGAAGTTCAGCCTCGCCAGTTGTGCTGTTTTTCCCCACCGTATAATTACTGTTGTCACTGAAAAAATAATCCTCCGGCTTTGCCGAATCGCCCATCTGTCCCGTCCAGCCCGAAGTCACATCTCCGAGCCCCTTTGTCAGACCTATTTTTGCCCCCGCGCCCAATGCGCCGGATACGGTAACAACTGCGCTATCCCTCAGGCAGACATTGCTTGCGGCATTGTTTCCATCCAAATTCTGGTTTACAACGGGGATACCGGATACTTTTAAGATACCGGCATTCACCAATATACCTCCTCCGTTTGTTCCGGCACTCGTAGTCTTATTTCCCGTTATGCTGCCACCGCTCATCAGAAACGAGTCCCCGGCGCCAGCCAAGGAAACACCTCCGCCTGCTATGGCCTGATTGCCCGATATAATACCTCCTGCCATGGTAAACGCTGAAGAGGCACGGTTTCCCTGAACGGTAACGCCGCCGCCGTTATTGCCTGCCGCATTCCCGCTTATCTCACCACTATTCATGGTAAAGACTCCATCCATTACAATTACACCGCCCCCACCCTGCACGGCATAATTGCCCAAGATAGTTCCGCCTTCCATTTCAAACACGCCATTATTGAAGATACAGACACCTCCGCCTACATTGGCAGTATTGTTCCTGATAACAGCGCCCGGCTTCATAACCAGTTTTCCCCCTTCATTGGCTCCCAAAGCAACTGCTCCGCCGTAAAAACCGTTTCCCAAATCATTATTCTGCAATACGCAACCCGAATCAAGTATCAGGGTCGCATTATCGTCCACTGCAAATAAATGGGCATTCCCATTAGAAAAACTAATCCCGCTGTTAGTCCTTGCGGCAGGATTGTCACCGCTCCAGACAGCGCCCCCGTCAATCGTGATATTGGTCAGTGTCAGAACAGAGCCGTCTTCACTCACCGTTCCTATCTTCCTAATTGTACTGTTTCCCCTTTTTATGGTATGTCCTTCACCGTTTATTGTAAGTTCACGACCGTATACCAACATCAATCCCTCAGTCCAGTTGCTATCATCCAGAACAATATCCCTAAGCAGCCTGATTTCACTCTTTGGGGACATATAACATTGATAAATGGCATTGATTAGAGAATCTTCCTTCCATGTTGCGCCGCCATCGGTGCTGTATTTGACTTCGGCGCCTTCACTTAGTGCTTCTGCGGCCTGCACAGCCGTTTCCTCTATTTCGGAATTATCTTCTGCCGCATTGACAGGCATATAGGCCGAAAATGCAAGCAGCCCTGCCAAAAATCCGGCAAGCGTCTTCCTAAAACAAAACCGTATCTTCATATTGCCTCCTCCATTGCGTTTAGTAAATTTTCGTTATATTGCATATTTTACCAAATTTTCGCTTTATGGATAGCAACATGGAACAGATTGCAGTTTTCAAGGAATACTTTTTCTATTTTTCCTCGCAGTAATATTTCATATACTGTTCTTTCAGAATTTTGCATGCACCTCTCGGCGGATATATTTGCTTTCCTGTCTGTAGGCAGATTTCATGGGTATCCAAGCTTTCAATGTATTCCAGATTTACCATATAAGCTATCCCCACCCGCACAAACTCCTGATACCCGGAAAGCATTTCACAGATTTCCGTCATGGTCATGCGCAAAAGATACTGGCCGCCGTCCGCAAGATACAAATATTGTGTTTTTCCCTGTGCCTCACAATACACAATATTGTTCACCGCCACCCTGTGAAGCCTCCCCTCCACCTTAAGCAGGATAAACTTATTGCGCTCTTCTCCTATTGCCGTCAAAAATTTATCCAGCACGGAAAACAAATCCCTTTCCGGTACCGGTTTTACCAGATACTGCGCTGCATCCACGCGAAACGCCTCAAGAGCATGCTCCTTTGAACTTGTCAGAAAAATAATCCTGCATGTGCTTCCCATTTCCCGGAGTTCCTTTGCCGCCTCTATTCCCATTTTTTCCGGCATATAAATGTCCATCAGCAGTAAGTCCGGACGATAATTCTTGTCCCTTACCAACGCCAGCAGTTCTTCCGCATTTTTAAATTGTTCCACCGAAAAAAACATTTTCGGATGCTGCTTTTCATAATTTTCAAGCATTTGCCGTGTTTTAGCCAATTCCGCCGGCTCGTCATCACAGATTGCTATCAGATACATGACCCTTCCCCTTTCGCATGATTCCCATTTATTCATCCTGTCCTGCTAACATCGGTGGAATATTCATTATAAGCCGGAAGACAAACACACCGTTATCATTTTTAAAGTCATACTCCCCTCCGTAATTCTGTGCTGCACGAATGATGCTTGACACTCCTATGCCGCCCGTAAACTCCGGCTTTGGCTGCCCGTTTTTCAGTTCTGTTTCCATCCTGCATGTGTTCCTGCAATGGATAACCAGCTTGTTTTTCTTTCTCTTTAGCATCAGATGGATGAAACATTCTCTGTCCGGCGACTGTTTTTTAACCTCCATACACCCATAGATGGCATTCTCGTAGGCATTTGCCAATATGGTAACCAAATCAATATTCGCTATTGTGGGATTTGCACCGATTTCCACATCCAGTGTTGCCTCTATCTGCTCTCTTCTCGCCTTTCTGGTATATGCGGCAAGAATATTATTGACTGCCGTATTGGCACATATGGCTTCCGCCACGTTTTCTTCCGTTTCTTTCTCATATTCCTTCAAATACTGCAGCAATTCTTTATTCTGCCCCCGGCGGGTATATTCTGCTATCACGGCAATGTGATGCCTTGCATCATGCCGGATTCTTTTGCCTGACTCTGCGGATTCCTCCAGGATTTCGATATTTCTTTCCAGCATCCTCTGATTCATTTTAACCAGTTGATTTTCTTTTTGATACTCTTTTTCTTTTCCGATGTGAAAATAAAGTCTGAATACCAGAAACTGCAGGGCGCCGGTAAGGAAAAAATTCATAAAGATTGCAAAGAGACGGTACAGTGTCTGCTCCCTGCTGTTGGGATTCAAGATAAATCCAATTCCAAAAAGAATACTAATAATCATAATGGTGACACTGAACCTGTCCAGCTCATTTTCCACATAATAACCAAATTTCCGGATTGAACTTTTTATCCTTTTTTCTATGAAATATGCAATTGCCGCAATCAAGGCAATACGAGTTACAATATCCGCCCACACATTTCTGTCAAAAAGCAGAACCGCAACTTCGATTCCCACAATCAGAAACACGGCTAGCATATAGAAAATAAGCGCAAGTTTGTAAAGTGACAGGTAAACATGGTCCCGGCTCATGCAAATTGCGAAAACCGTAAAACACATATACATTATGATTGCCACCGTTTTTACGCAGCTTTCATAGTCTGCCGCATACCAGATACTTGCCGCAGTAAGCATTACCAAACCAAAACATCCATAACAGATTGCTGTTTTTTTCTTCCCAAACTTAGATTCACTCATCAGGAGAAAAAACAGCATTATCCCCGCAAGGCTTATTGCATAACGAATAAATGCTATATATACCGGTCCGCCTAACATAATAACGCCACCCCCGCCTTTTTTTATCCTGTCCTAAAAAAACACTCACTTAATTTAATTATATCACCCCAATTTTCCAGTCCCAATGTCAATATTGTTTCTAATCATGCTAATTTTGCTTTTTACAAAAAAACAGTACCGGTCATCAAACATCAATGACTGATACTGCCTTTCACACCACAATCCGGTTTTCTTCTTATTCCTCTTCCCCGGGCTGCCATGCCGTGCCAAATTTGACATCCTTAAACAGGGCGGCAAGACCCGTAATCTGTTTTAATCTGAGCACTTCATCCCTGTCCATTCCCAGATGCCTGGATATCCAGTCATCTGTACGGCCCAGTTCATGAAGTTCCTTTACAATATTGCTCATCAACTCCACATTATGGCTGCCCCGCGCACGGTTATGCCGTATCGTGCTTGCCATCCTCTGGTCTATGGGCTTATCTATCACGGAAACCGGAAGCCTCCCCTGTTCCCTCTCATAAATATCCGGATAATCCAGCATAATCCGGTAACGATGAAATCCGTCAACAATAACATAACTGTCTTTTTCCCTGCTGTAATAACAGACAATCGGCATTGTATATCCATCCTCCTTTATGCTGTCATACAACAGTTTCATTTCAGGTGTTGCCACAGAATTGGGATTATATGTATTGGGGATTATCTTTTCCACTGGAACCGAAATCACATGATAAACAGGGCTTTTATATTCCATAATTCATCTCCTCTACACTTTTATACTTCCGACGGATGACATCAATGCGCTTCTGCTGCTGTTTTGTCATGCCAAAACCCATGAACCGGCAGATATGGTCGTTTTTTAAAATGCAGTAACACATTCTTTTCCAGCTTGGTATGTCCTTGCTCGATTTGATATTGTCTGTATCATCCGGAATTTTTCCCCGGAAAATAATCCGTGACTTTCCATTAAGTGTGTAGTTGGATACTCCGTTGCGGACAATCTGATAACCGTTTTCTTCCAGTTCTTTAATGGTATCCTCATCAAGCCCGCCGCCTGTTTTGTGCCAGAACTCAATGGATGTGTTGAACTTTTTGATATAATTGTTACGAAGCCTTGTAGGCAGTGTATCTAAAAGAAACATGGTATAAGACTTCCATGTCTGTCCCTCCGGCAGCTTGATATTGCGGTATCCCATTGCCCTGCTCTTTGCATAAATACTAGCAAAATTGGCACCCTGCACCCGCCCTACCAGTTTGACCCACATTTCCGGGTCTATCACGCGGTACAGGTTTAACGAGTCCTTGGAGTAATCGTTAAACGGCGATGCCACCCGCATCTGGGAAACCTTAAGCCCTGCCATGTAATACAAGTCGTACAGTCGGTTATAATCATAATCAAATACATAATTTGCATGCCACACATCCCGGGGAGACCAGTCATAAATCGGGGAAGCAAACCACACATCCTTGAATTTCCTGCCTATCCAGCACTCTCCCTGATACCCGTTCTTTTTATTCAAAAATCCGCTGTACCTAAGCAGGGATTCGCTGGCACGCAGGCCTAACAGACACACCGTCTTCCCGCCTCCGTGGGCAATTCTGTACCAACGCCCAAACTGTCTTGCAAGGTCTTCCTGATTCATCCGGTAACGATAGGTCGTGATGGGATTGTTTTCCAGATTGATGATATATTCCTTTTGGGGCATTTCCCGCACCCAGCTTTCTTTCTTTGTATCATCCCAGGGAAACCAGTACATTTCATAACTGCTGAGCGCCGTCCGCGTCGCCATGGGAAGGCAGACCCAGTACGGCTCCACCTCATCCTTTAGCTTTTCAAATGTCCTCTCCACATACTCGGTAGTCACTGTATACTGTGCCTCAAAATCCTGATGAAAAACACCTATTTTCTTTTCGGGATAGTGTTTCCTTTGGTAATCCAGCACCAGGTTCAGAAGGACCCCGCTGTCTTTGCCTCCGGAAAAAGATACATAGATATTGTCAAATTCTTCAAAAATCAAATGCAGCCGGTCCTGCAGGGCTTCATACACATTTTTCTCCAGATACTCTTTTACCATCCAATCACCCACTTAAATTACCAGATTCTGGAAATTCTTATACTTGTATAATTTAACACAGAAAACGACAAAATTCAACAAAATACAAAATAATAGCGTTTCCCCATTTCACCTTGCAGCAGCCCCGGCGTGCATATGTTCCAACAGGACACGTTCTCACTCGGGTAAAAACACAGCGGCACGTAGGATGCTAAAACACAGCATCCAAATGCCGGTGTTTTTACACGGTCCTTTATGGAATCATATGCACGCCGGGGCTGCTGCAAGGTGAAATGGGGAAATTGAAGAATACAAAATACCGTACTTTTGCATATTCCAAATGGCTGTGGTACAATCTGTAGGATAAGCAAAAATACACTCTACCCTGCGTAGATACGTGAGACTCTACGCATCGTGGGTGTCAAACCGGAAATTCATCATGTACGATATAGGCACAAGGAGGAAAAGATATGGACCAGATTAAAATCGGCAGATTCATAGCCGAAACGAGAAAATCAAATAACATGACGCAAAGACAACTGGCCGATGCACTTTCCATCAGTGATAAGACGGTTTCCAAATGGGAATGCGGAAAAGGACTTCCTGAAGTTTCCCTGATGATGCCGCTATGCGCTGCCCTGCAAATCACCGTCAACGACCTTTTGACCGGACAGAAGGTTGCGGAAAAAGAGTATCAAAAAAAAGCGGAGGAAAACATGATGAATTTAATTAAAGAAAATGAAGAAAACAAAAAGAAAATGGCGCTTTCCATTATATGCGGCATCATTACCATAATAGCCGTATGCTCCCTGACTGTTATCGCGTCTTATATCGAGATGCCTGTGTTTATGCGGATATTACTGATTGTGTTTGCCATTGCAACGGCAGTGGCAGGCGTGGGCGCAGCATCCATACTGGATGTAAGCGCGGGCTGCTTTGTCTGTCCGCACTGCAAGGCTGCTTTTGTTCCGGCCATGAGTGAATATGTAAAAGGATACCATACGCTTACAAAACGCAGGCTGACTTGTCCCGAATGCGGTAAAACAGGAATGTGCAGACACCGCGTCATCAAAAAATGAAAAAAGATTACCAAAATGCTGCAGGGCTCTTTCATAAAGAGTCCTACAGCGGACGCAATTCCATGCTGTCTATATAGTTTTCCGAAAAATCCGGCTCATCAGCCAGATTATAGTCTTCAGCCACAATAGGTTTTACGGCTTTTCTTGCGCCGCTTTCATCATGTCCTGCAAAAATCTGCCTGCCGTATAAAAATGCGCCCTCAAGGGCGGCATTGCCGACAGCTTCCGTCCTGTCTGCAAGCACAGAAGGTATCAGCCCGATTGCCGCTGCGGAGGAAGCGTCCAGATAATATCCCATTCCGCCCGCCAGATACACCTTTTCTATACCTTCAAAACCATCCAGACCGTATTTTTTGCACAAAACCCGGATGCCCGTACAGATGGCAGCCTTCGCCATCTGCAACTGTCTGATATACCGCTGTGTAATACGCACCCCGCCGATAGTAATCCCCTCTTCAAAATAAGGGTCCAGAAGCAGACCCGATGCATCCACCAGCCCCTCCTCCAAAAGCTTCGCGGTAAGACGCATCAAATCCGTCCCATAGCAGTCCGTGTTTCCTTCAAAGGCCGGACCAGCCGCAGTGGAAGCCGCTACCAGCCTGTCTTTATTGCCCAGTACCATTTCACCGTTGGTTCCCAAATCCAGAAGCAGGGAAATGCTCTCTTTTTCCGCCATGGAAAGGGCATGGATGCCCGCCACAATGTCTGCCCCCACAAAAGTGGAAATTCCCGGAAGCACCACCGCGTCAAGCCCCAGCAATTTTGTCCTGATTTCCGATAATGTCTGCGGCAGAAAAGGATATTTTCCAAGCCCGCTTACATCCAGTCCCATAAGCAGGTGCACCATGGTGGTATTGGCTGCAATGGCAAGCCCGCAAATCTTTTTTTCGACAGCCGTAAACTTCTCCACGCCCTTCTGCATGACGTCCAACACAGCCTCCTGCATGGCAGCTTTTGCCTCCGGCTGCTCTGCCGCCTCTATCCGGGATAGCACATCCGCCCCAAAATTCCTCTGGGGATTGATACAGGTATAAGTGTCGGCCACCCTGCCATCGCAAAGACGCCTAAGCTGCATGGCTATGGTGGTGGTGCCGATATCGGCGGCAATCAAATACTCCTTTTTTCCGTCAGCCCCGTCCCCGGACTTTGTCCATAGCCCTCCGTGAAATTCACTGACGGCATCCATCGGCTTCGTGCCAAAACATCTGCCGCAGCCGGTACATATCCTGCAGCGGTTTCCTTTTTTAAATGAACTGGTTTTTGTCTTTGTCATAATGGTAATCTATCCCCGCCAACTGTTCTTCCAAGCCGCCCTGTTCAATGTCAAGTTCCTCGCAGAGCGTTTCCAAATCTTTATAGTAATTCCTGAGTTTTAAATTGATAAAACTAAGCAGCATAACCGAATCCTTTGGTATCATCATCATCCCTCTTTCTTCTGCCATTCCCCAAAATGTAAGACCAGTTCGGGAAAAACATGCGGTTTTATATTATCCGTGAAGCGGTACACCACCGGCGCTTCCTCTTCTGAAAGGTCATAGACGACTACAATCTCTTTTGACGCATCTACAATCCAATATTCCCCGACGCCGGCGCTTTTATAAGCATCCGGCTTTTTGTAATAATCCATGGTCTTACTGGAAGGGGACACTATCTCGATTATCCAGTCGGGGGCGCCATGACAGCCCTTTTCGTCCAGCTTGTCCAAATCGCATATTACGGAAATATCCGGCTCCACATAATTTCTGTCGTCCTTTTTTAAAAACACCCCGAAAGGCGCCTGTATCACCCGGCACATTCCCTTTTTCTTTTTTATAAAATCATAAATATGATAACTCAGCCACATTAAAATTTCCTGATGAGTCCGGGAAGGCGCCCCCATCCCAAATATCTCCCCGTCAAGAAGCTCCGCCCTCTCTCCCTCAGGCAAGGACAGAATCTCTTCGACAGTATGCTTTCCCTCTCCTGTCCATGACATAAAAATACCATCTCCTTTGATTGCAGACTGCTCCATATACTTTCTCCTTTCCGGCAGAAAACTATATGGAATGCAGCTTCTGCCACTAAAACAAAATGCGGGTAATGTGGCAGAAATTGCCAGAATGTAAGACCATACGCATATGTACGTTTCATTGATTATTATTGTTTTTTAAATTATATATCTTCTGTTTTATTTTGTCAAGGCATCTGAGATTACTTTTCGGCCCTGTTCCCCAAAGTCCAATTCATCAAAAGGAACCCGGGAAGCGCTTTCCATATCACGGGGCGGATATCCGGTTAAAGCACATCCCGGAAAAACCAGCAGCTTAACACCTTCCAATGATGCCCGCAAAATGGTCTTTTCCATAACTTTCATATTCTGATTTATCTTATTTGAAACAGCAAATTGATATGCACCTATTTTCATTACTCCAAATCCTTACTTAAATTTGTATTTTCCTTTTCCGTAACCGGATACAGGTTCAATAATACCTGCCTGCAACAAGTTTGAAAGAAATTTGGAAGCACCTGAACCTTTCAGGTCAAGCAATTCCATAACAGTGCTCCTGCCAAATACCTCATCAAATCCAAACTTTTCAAAGAGTCTGTGGATATGAACAGTCATTTTTGTAGAAAAGTCTTTTCCTTTTGCAGAAAGCACACTTTCAATATCCACTTCTTCGTCGTTCGGTAATCCACCTATATGCAGATTTCGATTGTGAAGTTCATTTTTTTCATTCAAGAGCAGGTTTCTGAGGAACACTTCAAGATACTCCGTTGTTTCGTGAATACCTTTTTGGAGGTTGGTATAATTTGCACGGACAAGTGCATTTCTGAAATACCACGCATTTTCCGCAAATATATCATTCGTTGTTACAAAGCCAAGCGTTCTCAAATACTTGATAAAGAATACTGCCGTTGTTCTTGTGTTGCCCTCTCCGAAAATATGAATTTGCCAAAGTCTTGAAACAAATATTGCAAGGTGGTGAATAATCTCGTCCATAGACAAACCTTTGTAGCTAAAATCCTTCTCCTGTGAGAAATCATATTCAAACGTGGCTTTTAATTCCGAAGCGCTGCCGTATATTACGGTTGCCCCATCAAGGTCTGGTTATCCGCATACCGCCAGTATAAAACTGATTACCGAAAACAGATTACACAGACAATGAAAAATGACACTGATAAGCAGATTCTTTTTCTTATAAGCTACAAAAGCCACCGGAGCAAATGCCATTATCCGGAATACATTCTGGAACGGCAGCCAAAAATGATACAAGGAAAATAAAACAGCTATGAAAATGGGCGTGAAAGCGTTCTGCTTTTCATAATGGGAGGTTAAATATCCCCTGAAAAACAGTTCTTCCGTTATCGGTCCGAGCAACACGTTGAAAAAGCTGTAATATATGCAAAGTGCAATGAGTACCGGCTTAGAAAAGGAATGCAGATATTCAAAGTTTGTCCAGTCAAATCCCACCGGTAAACCGGAAAGCAGCGCAGCCCTTACCTCTGCCCAAATTTTGCTTTCAACCGGCGCAACAAAAGCGGAAAGAAGGCCTGTTATCCCGAAAAATACAAATGCAATCAGTAACACTTTCGAAACAGGAAGTTTTTCCTGTCCGACAAGCGCACTTTTTAATGAAAACTTGCCGTATTCTTTTTTGCTGGAAAATAAAATTATGCCTAACTCAATCGGTACCAGAAGTATCGTTCCCAATATGCAAAATAGTAATAATTGCGGTATCCTGCAAAAATGACCTAACCAGAAATAGGTAATGCTTAAAATTGTGGTAGGGATAAAGATTCTTAACAAAAGACCCTTTGTGCTTATTTTAATCATAAAAAATGTACCTCATTATTATTTTCCCAATATATCATCCATGGAAGCCGGACTAAAAGACTGAAGCGCATCATGATTGGTCAGGGCTTTGATAATTTCCCACCCTTTCCTGCTGTGAACAACGTTCTGAGGCACGGGTACAAACCCAAAGTCAAGATAAATTCTACACGCAACCCATGTCGTGGTCTGTGTGGGGATTTTGGCGTGTGTATAGCCAAGACCGCGCATAATGCCCAATGTATGTGAAATAAGCGGCTTTGACAAGCCTTTTCCCTGATATTCCCTTCGGACGGCAACCCAGTGCAGCCATCCATCCCCTGATTTATCCTCGTTTGTTATGTCATAATACGCAGTAGCCGTTGCTACTTTCTCACCCAATGCATCTTCAATAAATACCATGCGGGATGAAAGAGCCTCCTCATTACCTGCAAAATATCTGTTCCACGCTTCCAGTCCCTGTTCATAACTGCTAAATTCTTTCGCCGACTTTTCAATTGCAATCCAAGTGTCACGGTCACCCTGCTCATAAAAAGCAAAATGATACCCTTCAGGAAGCGGAAAACACGGCATTCCCTCCAAACCGCGTTCAAGCAGTAACTCGTAATATTTTATTTTGTAATCATGGTTGTCAAATTGTATTCCGAACTTGTTCACGGCGCTATCCTCCAAATCCTTAACATTATTCCCTGCTTATACAGCATACCATAAACAGGCGCCCTTGTGGAAAAAAATTGCATATAAGTGATTGCATCCCTAAAGACACGCAGGTATAATAAATCTTGACATTACATGTCATGATTTGTGAGTAATTTTGTTACTGAGAAAGGTTTGGGCAATGCAGGAAAGCAGATTATTTAAGATAGTATACTACCTACTGGACAAGGGCCAGACCACCGCCCGAAAACTGGCAGAAGAGTTTGAGGTATCCGTCAGGACAATTTACCGGGACCTGGATGCCTTAAGCGCGGCAGGCATTCCTGTTTATGCGGAAACAGGCAGGAACGGCGGTATCCGTCTGCTGAATGATTTTGTTTTGGACAAAGCCGTATTGTCAACGGATGAAAAACAGGAAATCCTCGCGGCATTGCAAAGTCTGAATATAATGCAGGATATTGACGGCAGCCGGACATTGCAGAAGCTTTCCGCAATGTTTCAGCTTCATTCTGATAATTGGCTTGAAGTGGACTTTTCCGGATGGGGAAAGGAAGGCTTTGACAAAGAAAAATTTGGACTGCTGAAATCGGCAATTATCCGACATAAAACTGTTAAAATTCATTATGCAGGCTCTTATAAAGAGATAAGCGTAAGAACCATACAGCCGCATAAACTTTCCTACAAAGCAAAGGCATGGTATTTGAAAGCTTTCTGCGAGGAAAAACAAGACTGGCGGACCTTCAAAGTAAACCGCATTTTGGATGTAAAGATTTTGAATGAGAGTTTCAGTCCCCGCAGCTTTCCCGAGACGACGGAAAATCCCGTAGAAGAATATCCGCTGATTACCCTTCGTTTTCCGGCTGAAATGGCTTACCGTGTGTACGATGAATTTGACAACTCACAAATACAGCGGCAGACAGACGGCAGTTTCATCGTTTCCGCCAAAATGCCGGAAGATGCGTGGCTGACAGGATTTCTCTTGTCATTCGGAACACAGGTTGATATCCTTTCCCCCGCTTATCTCAAGGAAACCGTAGCCCGACAGGCTAAATTCATTTATGAAAAATTTAAATCCTGACACAGGATGTCAGAATTTTTTTACTAAAATAAAGATATATACAGAAACTATAATTATGGAAACCTAAAGGATGACAGATATGGGAAGACCAACAACAAAAACAGACTTATTAAGCTCTGCCGCTGCAAACTATGACAAACTGAACACCCTTATTTCGGAATTGACCGAACGGGAACTGGCTGCGCCTTTTGATTTTTCAGGCGATGAAAAAAAGAAAGAGGCTCATTGGAAAAGGGATAAAAATCTCAGGGATGTGCTCGTCCATCTCTATGAATGGCATGGGCTGCTGCTTTGCTGGGTACATGCCAATCTAAGCGGTGAGGATAAACCTTTTATTCCAAAGCCTTATAACTGGAAAACCTACGGGGACATGAATGTGGAGTTTTGGAAAAAGCATCAAAACACATCTCTTGACGATGCAAAAGCGATGCTGCAAAAGTCCCATTCCGAAATTATGAAGCTGGCGGAAACCTTTTCAAACGAAGAACTGTTTTCCAAAGGCATGTATCAGTGGGTGGGCGGAAGCACCTTAGGCTCCTATTTTGTCAGCGTCACGGCAAGCCACTATGACTGGGCCATGAAGAAAATCAAGGCACACAGGAAAAATTGTGCCTGACGGCAGCCGGTACATGGTTTAATATGAAAAATGAAAAAACAAGTAAAACAGGCAGCCGCCATACCGGTAACTGCCTGTTTTTATTTACGGGTATATGATTTTATCTTCCCACGCCTGCCGAGAGCGCGCCGTTTTCCACGTCAATCCTGATGGTATCCCCTTCCCTCACCCGGTCGGATAATATCAGCTTCGCCGAAAGGGTTTCCACATGCTTCTGGATATAACGCTTTAACGGACGGGCGCCGTATACCGGGTCATACGCATTGTCCACGATAAACTGCTTCGCCGCGTCGGAAAGCTCCACCTTAAGCTCCCTGTCTGAAAGCCTCCTGTTTAAGTCAGCCAGAATCAGGTTCACAATGCCGCCGATATTTTCTTTCGTCAACGGTTTAAACAAAATGGTTTCATCCAGACGGTTCAAAAATTCCGGCCGGAAATGGTTGCGCAAATCTGCAAGCACAAGCTGCTCCGCTTCAGGCCTTATGGAACCGTCCTCCCCGATACCATCCAAAAGATACTGGGCGCCGATATTGGAGGTCATTATCAGAATGGTATTTTTAAAGTCCACCGTACGACCCTGCGAGTCGGTGATGCGTCCGTCATCCAGCACCTGCAAAAGCACATTGAACACATCCGGGTGCGCTTTTTCTATCTCATCAAAGAGCACAACGGAATAGGGTTTCCTTCTGACTGCCTCGGTCAACTGTCCGCCTTCCTCATAGCCCACATATCCGGGAGGCGCCCCAAGCAGGCGGGATACGGAGTATTTCTCCATATACTCGCTCATGTCAATACGGACGATATTGCCCTCGTCGTCAAAAAGCGCCTGTGCAAGAGCCTTTGCCAGTTCTGTTTTGCCCACGCCGGTCGGTCCCAAAAACAGGAAGGAACCGATGGGCTTTGTAGGGTCTTTAATCCCTGCTTTGGAGCGCATAATGGCCTCGGACACCTTGGTGACGCCTTCGTCCTGCCCCACTACCCGCCTGTGCAGTTCCTCATCCAGATGCAGGGTTTTGTTTCTCTCGCTTTCCGTCAGCTTCGCAACCGGAATACCTGTCCACCGGGAAATAATCCGGGCAATTTCTTCCTCCGACACACTCTCATGCACCAAAGAAAGCTCCCTGTTCTTTACCTGTTCCTCCTCTGTTTCAAGCTGCTTTTTCAGGGCGGGAAGCCTGCCGTAGGAAAGCTCCGCCGCCTTCTCCAAATTGCCTTCCCGCTGCGCAATCTGTATCTGGCCGTTGATGGCCTCTATCTCCTCACGCAGCTTGGAAAGTTTGTCTACGGATGCCTTTTCGTTGTCCCACTGTGCCTTCTTGCCGGAAAATTCTTCTTTCCACTCCGCAAGCTCCTTTTGCAGGTTCTCCAATCTTTCTTGACTGAGCCGGTCATCCTCTTTTTTGAGGGCTGCCTCCTCTATCTCCATCTGCATAATTTTGCGCTGTAGTTCATCCAGTTCCGTGGGCATGGAATCCAGCTCGGTCTTGATGAGCGCGCATGCCTCGTCCACAAGGTCAATGGCCTTATCCGGCAGAAAACGGTCGGAGATATAGCGGTTTGACAAAACGGCGGCGCTCACAAGGGCGTTATCCATAATCTTCACACCGTGGTACACCTCATAGCGCTCCTTCAATCCCCTCAGAATGGAAATGGTGTCTTCCACGGTGGGTTCCTCCACCATGACAGGCTGGAAACGGCGCTCCAGAGCAGCGTCCTTTTCTATATACTGCCTGTATTCATCCAGCGTGGTGGCGCCGATGCAGTGCAGCTCCCCGCGGGCCAGCATGGGTTTTAACATATTGCCTGCGTCCAGCGCGCCGTCCGTCTTGCCCGCGCCCACGATGGTATGCAGCTCATCGATGAACAGGATAATCTGTCCGTCGCTTTTTTTGACTTCCTCCAAAACCGCTTTTAAACGCTCTTCAAACTCGCCCCTGTATTTGGCGCCTGCCACAAGCGCGCCCATATCCAGTGCAAAAATCTTTTTTTCCTTCAAGCCCTGTGGGACATCCCCCCGCACAATACGCTGGGCAAGCCCTTCCACCACGGCGGTTTTACCCACGCCGGGCTCCCCGATTAAAACCGGATTGTTTTTGGTTTTTCGGGAAAGGATGCGGATAACGTTGCGGATTTCATTGTCGCGGCCGATAACCGGGTCAAGCTTCTGCTCCCTTGCCTTTTCCACCAAATCCTGCCCGTATTTTGCCAGCGTGTCATAGGTGGCCTCCGGGTTATCGCTTGTAACCCTCTGATTGCCCCTTACGGTGGAAAGCGCCTGCAAAAAACGCTCCCTTGTAATGCCGTATTCCTTAAAAATATCTTTTATTGCCTTATTCGGGTGCTGTATCATGGCTAAAAACAAGTGCTCCACGGACACATACTCATCGCCCAGACGTTTTGCCTCATCCTCCGCAGACAATAACGCCTTGTTTAAGTCCGCCCCCACATGGAGCTCGCCGCCCTGCACCTTCACCCGTTTTCTCAGCGCTTCCTCCACGCGGTTGCAAAAATGCTCTTTCTGGATTTCCATTTTTTCAATCAGCTTTAAAATCAGGCTGTCCTCTATCGTCAGAAGGCTGTAGAGCAAATGCTCCTGCTCAATCTCCTGATTGCCGTATTCATAAGCCAGCTTCTGGCAGCCTTCCACAGCTTCCATTGACTTTTGCGTAAATTTAGAAATATTCATAATGACTGCCTCCTTATTCTGATTCCGGATATGGCAAGGGTGGGGGCAGGCGGCATACAGGTATCTGCCGGGGGACGCTTGCGCTCTTAAAAAGGCGTAGCGGTACTAGAAGGACCGACGCCTTTTTAACGCCCCCTTACAGATACCTGTCTGCCGCCTGCCCTGCTCTTTCCATATGCGGAAGTCTTTTTGTTCTAGTGATAATATAACACAGGGAACAATAAAATCAATATACAAATTATAAACATTTTCTAAAACTTTATCCTATATATTATAGTAACCGGATTTTGAAAACAAATGAGGTATTTATGGCTGCTGCCCTTTTTTCTTTTTTTGAAAAAATAAACGCGTTTCTCTGGAACGGTCCCGTAATTGTGATTTTGTCCGCCGCGCACTTATTCTTTACTTTTAAGCTGCTACCGCAACGACATACTTTTCGTGCCATCAGGCTTTCCGTAGCGCCGGATAAGGATGCCCCCAAAAAAGGCTTAAGCGGTTTTGCCACGCTGGCAACGACCCTTGCCGCCACTCTGGGTACGGGGAATATTGTGGGGGTCTCCACCGCCATTGCGCTCGGCGGGCCCGGCGCTTTGTTCTGGTGCTTCCTCACCGGGCTGTTCGGCATGGCAACCACCTATGCGGAATGCTTTTTAAGCTGCATGTACCGGAAAAGAAACCCCGACGGCACCAGCGTGGGCGGGCCCATGTATGTGCTGGAGCATGGGCTGAAAAGTAAGTTTATGGGCAAATTTTACGCTCTCTGCGTAGTCTGCGCCGCCATCGGCGCAGGCTGCACCACACAGTCTTCCGCCATCGCCGATGCCGCATACTCTACATGGAAGCTTTCTCCCCATATCATCGGCATCGCGGCTGCCGTACTTACAGGCATGGTGATTTTGGGCGGCGTCAAAAGCATTGGAAGCTTTTGTACCCGGCTCGTCCCCCCTTTGAGTTTTCTTTATATGGGGGCCTGCGTGTTCCTGATGTGGATGAACCGTGACTTCCTGCTGCCCTCATTACAGCTTGTATTGTCTTCCGCCTTTACGGGACGCGCTACAGGGGGTGGATTTGTGGGCAGCACGTTTTTGGTTGCCGCACGCTTCGGCATTGCAAGGGGGCTTTTTACCAACGAAGCCGGTATCGGCACTGCCGCCATCACCGCCGGCGCGTCCGGCACCGAAGCCCCCGAAAAACAGGCCCTGATTTCCATGACCGCCGTTTTCTGGGATACCATTGTGATGTGTACGCTGACCGGTTTTACCATCATAAGCAGTATGCTTGCCCATCCGGGCAGTGCTGCAGGTTACACGGATGCGGGCCTTACCAGCGCTGCTTTTGCCTTTCTCCCTCTGGGCGGCAATGCCTTTTTAACCCTCTCCCTGATTGCCTTCGCCCTTGCCACCCTGGTGGGATGGTGTTATCTGGGTGAAAAAGGAGTGGCTTACCTGTTTGGAGAAACAGGCGTCCACTCCTACCATCTTGTTTATATTGTTATGATTTACATAGGGGCGGTAATCCCCATGAACCTGGTCTGGGGATTCACCGACCTCATCAATGCCATTATGGTATTTCCCAACGCGCTCTGCCTCTTTATCCTGTTTAAGCGCATTAAGAAACCTATCTGCCGGTAAAAACATGCATTACCATTGTTCATCAGGCGGAATCCCGCTTCACAATGCTGCAGGAAAGACGGATGAGGCTTCCGTTCTCATCCTCTTTTAACATTTTTAACAGGCTTTGTACAGCCACCGCACCCTGCTCTTCAAAATTGGTTCTGATGGTAGTCAGGGCAGGCTGTATATACCGGCAGAGTTCCATATCGTCACAGCCCATAACCTTAACCACGTCCGGAACGGGGATTCCCGCACCCCCAAATGCCTCCATGCATCCTATGGCGCTTAAATCGTTGACGGCAAATACCGCCTGTGGCAGCTTTTCGTCATCCCATTTGCCTGCCAGCTTTTCCAAAAAAGAACCGACAGCGTCAAACGTGGTCTTCCGCTCAAAATTGCCCTGCCATACAAACTCTTCCTGCAGCACAATGTCATGCTCCGCCAAAGCATCCCGAAATCCCCTGCCGCGCTCCCGGCTGTCGTATTTTTCGGGTCCGTCCACAAAGCCAAACCTGCGGATACCCCGCCCAAGCAGATATTCCGCAGCCATCCTGCCTGCATCGTAAGAGTCAAAAAAGACCCCTGCCTGATATGGTCCGGCTATTTCCCTGTTCAAATATACAACAGGAATACCTGCCTCCTGCAACATTTCCTCCTGTTCCTTGGAAAGGATATTGTGCACAATGATTGCTCCGTCCACCCTGCGTCCCAGCAGGTTTCCCATAACGGAATCCTGCTGCCTGCTGACAAATACATTCAATTCGTAGCCGTTTGCAGCACACTGTCTGGCCATGGAGTCTGTCAATGCGCCCATATAAGCGCCCCCCATATAATCCACAAACAACCCTATGACTTTTGTGGCCTGGGATTTTAAGTTCCTGCCGTTTAAGTTTGGAATATAGTGCAGTCTTTCGGCTACCTGAAGGATATGCGCCTTCGTGTCAGGATGCAGCACATCCACTCCGTTTAAGGCGTTGGAAACGGTGGAAATGGACACACCCGCTTCCCTCGCCACATCTTTAATCGTTACTTTCCCCATCATTACTTTTCCGAATCCCTTGTAAATTCTATAAAGGAGATTTCAATGCCCGGCTTTACGTGATGCAGGGACATCTCATACAACCCTTCCTTCAGTTCCACCTTTGCCACGCGCTGCGACATCCATCTGCCAAAAGTACCGTTGGTCTGTACATCCGCCGCCTTCCTGCCATTTAAGCATATCTGGCTAAGCATCTGCGCCCTGTCGCTTTGCGTGGACCTCAGACATACATTGATATTATATATGCCGCCGTTTTCGACTTTGAGGAAAATGCTTTCTTTCTCCAGCCTGCCTTCTCCGGCATCCACCTTCCCGATTACCTGTACCATCTTTGATTCCTGACCTTCTTTTGTCATTGGCTCAAAGATTTCCGGTATTACCTGCTTAATTTTCCTGCCGGCAGCAGGTGAAGCAAGCAGAAAGCGTAAAATATTCATAACGCACCGCTGTAATTCCCCGATAGTCAGTCTGCCTTCCGCAACCGCGCTTTCCGTATCGTCTCCTACCGCATTGACGGCAGCGCCGTTGTTGTTCACTACCATGAATAAATCATTTTGGGCACGGAGCATGGCTGCCGTGTTTCTGACATCCGCCTTCCCTGCATGGATGGCATCATTCATACTGGACCACCAGTCCGTCATGACAAGACCGTCAAAACCCCATTCTTCCCTTAAAATCGTAGTAGTCAAATCATAATGGGAGGCTGCCTGATAACTGTTAACCGGATTATAAGAAGTCATCACCGCACGGCTTCCTCCTTCTTTTACAGCAATTTCATATCCTCGCAAATAAATTTCCCGAAGCGCGCGCTCCGAAATTACGGCTTCCACCGTACGTCTGGCCTTTTCCTGGCTGTTGCACGCATAATGCTTCATGGTACCCATCGTTCCGGCTCTGTCAAGCCCCCTCTCACAGGCAGCTGCAAACATCCCCGTCACATAAGGGTCTTCGGAAAAATATTCAAAATTTCTGCCGTTTAATGCATGTCTGTGGATGTTGATGCCGGGACCCAGCAACGTATCAATGTCATTTTGTACCAGTTCTTTTCCTTCCAGATAAAAAAGTTCTTCCATCAACTCCGTGTTGAAGCTGCATGCCAGCAGTGTACCGATGGGAAGCTGGGTTGCTTTCTCGCCTGTATCCATACGAAGCCCGGAAGGACCGTCCGCCGCGCATCCTGCAGGGATTCCCCTTGCTGTGAGTTCCTCCGTAATGCCGCCAAAAGCTGCTGCCGTACCCGGCGTTACCTTGGCGCTGCACATTCCTTCACCGCGCACAAGGACTGCCATTTCCGGTACGGATAGCTGTGCCGTAAACTCCTCCAATGTTGCCCTTCCCTCTTTTACGTCCTGAAACAGGATATCCTGTCTGTCGGTGGAAGGAAGCGGCGTGGGAAGATTTTCCATAATCCGTTTACCCAAATCAAAAGTACGCTGCGGTACGGCTTCATAAGCAATCCGGTATGTCCCGTCTTCTTTCTTTTCCGGTTTCATCCTCTGAAAAGCTCTTACCGGTGAAGCGGCTTCACGCAACTGTTCCACTACCACGGTTTCCTTTAACACAAACGGCGCTTCACCCGCTGCCAGCGCTTCTTTTGTGTTACGGCAGTCCTCACCCACATGGAAACGGTATGCGCCCGCTTCCAGAACATAACAGGACTTGTGACCTGTCACGCCGCCGTCATCATAGGATGCAAATCTTTTCACCTTTGTATCTATAGTAAGCGTACAGGATTCGCCGGGCTGTAACTCTTTTGTTTTGGCAAATCCCACAAGCGCCCTTTTAGGCTGTCCCAGCCTGCCCTGCGGCGCCTCCACATATACCTGAAGCACTTCTTTGCCGGGATAACTTCCCGTATTTCTGACTTCTGTTTCTATCAGTACACTGCCGTCCTTTCCTTCCCCTTTCAATTCCACATTTTTGATATCCCATGCAAATGTGGTATAAGACAAACCGAAGCCGAAAGGAAACATGACCTTTTCAGGGCAAAAAGTTTCAAAATATCGGTAGCCCACATAAATATCTTCTTCATATATATTGCACAGCTTATCACCGTAATTTGCATGTGCGGGATAATCTTCTATTTTATAGGCAATCGTATCCGTCAGATGCCCGGATGGGGAAACTGCCCCGGCTAAGATATCGGCAGATGCATTTCCGCCTTCCTGTCCTCCCTGCCAGGTGTAAAGCAGGGCCTTGATGCTGCCGTGGCACCAATCCTCTAAAATCCAATTCATGTCTATGATATTTGACACATTAAAAAGAATGGCAGTCTGTGAAAAATATTTGGTCACAAGACAAATCATGGCCTCCTCTTCTTTGGTCAGTCTGTAACTGCCGGCCTCATCCGCATTGTCCTGGTCTTCCCCTGCAGTCCTGCCGATAACGATGAATGCTTTATTGGAAACCCCGGCCGCTTCTTTTACCAAATCGTCAGTCAACGGCATTTCCGCCTGATGCCACGGCTCTGCCGCCCATCCGCCACCCCCGTTGTCAAAGGGATTTTCTTTTATCCAGTTTTCATACACGCCTGCCAGATGCTCATTGATATGCACATGAGAATACCCACGCAATCCTCCCAGAAGATTGGTGGCATACTCCACATTCACTGCACCACCCGAACCTGTGCCGCTCCTGTAATAGTCTGTCTGGCATCTGCCAAACAGTGCAATATTATCCTCTTCCTTAATCGGCAGCATATTATTTTCATTTTTTAACAATACCATTCCTTCTGCCGCGGCCTTTCTGCACAAAGGCGCCAGTTCCTTTAAAGGAACACCGATTTTTCCTTCCATCCTCTTTACCTCGCATTCTGCCATTTTGTAAAAAACCCCTGTTTTACAGTAATAAAAACGTTTTTATTTTGTAAGTATAACACATGAAAACAGTATTTGCAATCACTCTTTTCAGAATGGTGTTGCTGATAGACATTGCATCCGGCCTCCTTAGTTGCAACTCGATAGCTCTCTTCGCATAACTGCCAATCAGGTAATGAGTAGGGAAGAAATTGAAATCGTACCCATAATAAAGCAGGAAACGCTGCCTATGTATTATGTTGATTTTCAATCCTATTTTCGATGATGAGACAACAACAAAATACTATTTCAATAATCAGCATAAATATCGCTATAATGGCAGCATTGTAATGCAATCCCAAAATCAAAACTACAATCGGTACGATAACCGACAGTATATAGTATGTTTTTGATTGATACAGCCAACCGTAAGGAAATAGATGCGCTCCAAAAACCATTGCATAAACCATCAACATTTTATCCGGTCTGGATGCATATACCCACATTACGATTAAAAGGTAAAATATTTGATTTATCGTAAATATCAGTCCTAATTTTGTAAGGGGATTATCCTTATTTTGAAAATCCACTCCTATTACTTTAGAGATAAAATAAGCTAATGGAACCAAAGGAGCAGAGCAAAAAAATGTGTATAAGTTTTTGGTTAGAATAGGCAAAGGCGATATATGAATGACCAAAATCGCCAACCATATAGGGACAGATGCCAGAATAAAAGGCAATCCTCTTTTCTGCTTTTTCCTACAATCTGCTTTTAATTCCTGCAACGCCACGCATAACCTTTCTTTATCTTTCATGTTGCATACTCCTTTCCATTTGGTACTTCTGTAATCCTTTAGTGTAAATTTCACCTTGCTTCTTACTGTATTTCTGATACAAAACTATACAGATTAAATATAAAATAAGTATAATGCCAATGAATATTAACCATTCAACTGCTGTGCCTATACCTTTAAAGAATCCAAGCCAATAAAATCCAAAACACTCATACAGGCTGAATGCACACATAAAACAAGTTAATCTCATCGTAAATTTCATTTTTTTTATAATAATACGAGTAAAACTCAAATTGAAAATCAAAACACCGCCTATAATCAAAAGCACTACTTTCAGCAAACCATTTGTCGAAATATTCCGGATATTAAAAATATAATTATAAGCTAAAATGAGAATAAGAAACCAAGTAGTACAAAAAGCAACTCCATTCCTCATCCATACTGCAAACCGAATAACTTCACTCTTAGAATTTCGCATATCTTCCTCCTCATATTGATAGCAGACTGCGTATTGCAGGCACATATTTTCTTGATATGAAAAGCTGTTCCCCATTACACATTGTTGCTAAAATTGTGCGATTGATTTCTGGTCTTAGCGACTTTACCTTGTTTATATTGATTATCTGCGATTTAGAAATTCGAATAAAATCTTTGTCTGAAAGAATGATTTCTAACTCATATAACCGTTGCTTAATCTCCATTACATCATCTTTGGTGTATAAAAAAGTATGATTATCCACGGACTCAAAATACATTACATCAGACAAATTAACAAAACACCTTTCGTTATCTTTTTTTGCCTGTAGTTTTTTGTCAAACATTTCAATGTGATATTTTAACCGCATAATTTCATCATCTATCTGTCGGCATTTAATAACCACTTGTAACTTTTCTTTTATATGTTCAATAATCTGAATATCCATTTGCCACCTCCAACACAATTATAAACGCCAATGCTGCCTTTCTCAAGCATTCTAATGTGAAAGGTACAAATACAGACACTAAGATGCCAAAAACAGCGACAGACATTTAACCCTCTGCCGCACAAGCCCGTATGTGACTCATCCTCCCGACCCATTCTTAGGCGTTTTCAGCCTTTAAAGAAAAAATATTTGAAAAACTTACCATAATATTTTTCTTTTGCCGGTCAATACTAACATCAAGATAAGTGATAAAAACACACTTGTGCGGAAAACAGTCTCCGGTTACGGAAAAAGCTGTAGCAAAAATCTCCGGGATAAGTGGTTATTATCCACTTATCTTGAAGATAGATTGCAGGCATAGTCTTGTAAAATCAAAAATGTTATGGAGGTGAATAAGAATGGGAAGCAACAAGTCTAATAGAGTAGAAGTTCCTGAAGCTAAAGCAGCTCTGGACCGTTTCAAAACTGAAGTTGCATCTGAACTTGGTGTAAACCTGAAGGAAGGTTACAATGGTGACTTAACTTCTAGGGAAGCAGGTTCTATCGGCGGCGAGATGGTTCGTAGAATGATTAAGAAGCAGGAAGAATCTATGAAATAAGGTCATTTCAGAGAAATAATGATTTCCTGAAAAAAACGGTCATGAAGCCGCAATGGTTTCATGACCGTTTTCCTTTTATCTGTAGACTATTGTCTTTGCCAGTTCATCCGCCTTCTCTTTACCGCAGAAGCTTTCCACAATGGCAAGGGCAAAGGGGATGGAAGTGCCCATCCCTCTGGATGTCGTTACATGTCCCGATACCTCCACCTGATTTTCACTTACCTTTGCGCCTGCAAGATGGCTCTCAAAACCGGGATAAGAACAGGCATTCCTGCCCTCAAGGTATCCCCGGTGTCCGAAAACGCTGGGAGCGGCGCAGATGGCGCCGATGCACTTGCCATTTTGGTAAAAAGCATCCAACTGCCGCATAAGCGGTTCACATGCCTCCAGATTTTTGGTCCCCGGCATTCCGCCCGGCAGAACCAGCATGTCCAGACCTTCAAAATCCACCTCTTCCAAAAGAACATCCGTCTTTACGCAAATACCGTGGGAACCTGTCACTTCCCGTTCTCCCATAATGGAAACCATATCCGTTTCAAGCCCCGCCCGCCTGCATATGTCCACAACGGTAAGCGCTTCAATTTCCTCAAAACCCTGTGCGAAAAAAACTGCAATTTTGCTCATGCTGTAATCCTCCTTCTTACTCCACTTAACAAAACAGAGATATTCACTATAATAAAACCGGAAAAGGGTATTGTCAATGAGTGATAAACCCCAAAATGAATGTCTTTAGAATCCCCATACAATAAGACATATTGCTGACTCTTATCTTTTTACCGGCACCAGTTCCCGCTGCATCACCACCGCCGTATACCCTTCCTTTTTAAGCCTGACGCCGGTAGGGCTAAACCGGTTCTTTCTCCAGAAGCTTTCACTTTCCCCGTTTCCTTCCACATATGCCAGGCGCACAAAACGGAAATCTTCCTTTTCCAAAAAAGCGAGCAGGCTTGTCATAATTTCCGTACCGACTCCTTTTTTCTGAAACTTTTTGTCTACCATAAACCATCCGATAAAAGCCGTATCCTTGTCCGGATAACAGGTAATCAAATCAAGAATGGCAACCAGCCGGTTTTCCCGATAAAAGCCCAGAAAATATTTATCCTCCATGGTCTTGCCATCCGGCAGGGCGGTAAACACTTCGTTTACGTTTTCCGGGGTCGGCCGCATATTCATGTGATGATAATAGTTGGGGTTACTCAGACACAATGCAAAGATATCAGGAATATCCTCCTCCTTAAACGCCCTAACTGTATACTTTGCACAAATCCGTCCTATTTCCAGTTTCATTTCTGCCTCATTTCTGCGCCATTTTTGAAGATAAGCGCATTTGTGTCAAACAGCGCGCAGACACAAATCCCACAAAATTTATCGTCCTGCAATATTTTTCCCAAGCACATAAATACCAACCAGCATTTCCCCAATTGATACCCCCAAAAGGAGTCCCGAAAAGAAATCTTTTGCATCAGAACCGCCAAAGGTATGTGAGAGCGCCTGTATGGCAATCCCCATTACAATCAATAAAATTCCGTATAATATATTTTTTTGTTTCTCTAACTCCTGTGTTCTCCTTAGCAAATCCATAATCTGCTCATCATCATATGCGCGTACGCTTTTTTCTTCCGCTTCTTCACCATCCATCAGTTCCGCGACGGTGATATCCAATTCCTCACACAGACTTTTTACGATTCCATAATCAGGCATACATTTACCCGTTTCCCATTTTGAAATAGTTTTATTGGAAACCCCGAGTTTTTCTGCCAACTGTTCCTGTGTCAAATTTTTTTCTCTTCTTTTTATACTTATAAACTTTCCCGTAACTGATTGATTCATTTTATTTACCTCCATTTTTAAATGGAAGAATACCTTACTTTTCACCGGGAAAACATCCCCTGATTGGAGAAAATGGGTTGATTTTGTTTATATACCATTTAATTATATCATTTTTTCATTGCTATCGCAGTAAATTCTCCCGGTATTTTGTCATTTGTCCATGCCGGATGCTCGTCAAATTTTTCTAAGCAGAAGCCACTGTTTATAATGGCATTTATTATTTCGCTGATTGTGTACTTCCTATAACTGCATTTGGGCATTTGCCTGCGGGTTTCTTCTTCAAAAAAACGGGCGTGAGCCATCTCACCTTCAAAAATATCTGTGGGAAAATAATCCATGGTAGGCTGTTCTAAATCTAATATATCGGCTATCTTTGTAAATGGATGGAAATCACTGCATATCATTTTTCCGCCTTTTTCAGCAGGGAATACATCATACGCATAAATTAGCCACTTGAATGCCGGCATAGGTATCAAAGTATGCGGCATATCTCTTTAACATTCCGATAGGATTATCCCTGTCCTGCTTCGCCCTCTCGGATGGTGTTCCTGATGTTTTCACCCAGAACTCGTACGCATTAAATTCCCATGCTTTCTTGTGCTGCATACTGTAATCTTTCATATTATAAATCAGCCTCCTTCTATTTGTTGTATGTCTTAACATGTCCAATCAGTTTTATGTCCCCGTTATCAACAATTATTGCTCCCGTTCCGAGTACGGTTGCATATACGGTTTTTCCTCTTTCGGAAATCACACGCTCAATCGCATCATTTTGTATATCAGTTCCTTCATAATGGACTTCAACATAAAAACCATTCAAGTATGGAAGACCATTGTAATACCGAAATTCAGGATAGTCTTCATCAGGCGATAGATGGTATTCAGACAGTTGAATAACAGCGCCGGCGCTATATCCCATAACAATGCCATCGTGTTTCATTAAGACTTCATACAAATCAAATTCTTTAATTCGATTCACCATTCTATCGGGTAAACCTCCGGGAAAGTAAACGATATCCGCCTTTTCAATCTTTTGTGCAGCAGTCTCCTTGGTATCCGCAAAATAATTGATAAAGGTAATGCTCTCCTCCGGGATTCCGTAGGACGCAAATCCACCTGTGATTCCATCATAGAATTTGCCGTTTTCTTTGCTATATAATAAATTCCAATCCGTAAGGGATTTAACACAATTATCCCGAAAAGAAAATGCGACGACAGCGACTGAATGAGTTGGCTTGATGTATTTTTTCAATTCATCGCAGAGCCAAATGGCGTCTATGTCGTATCCTTCAAGCAAAATATTAATCATGGTATATTTCCTCAGTTATTTAGATTGCCATACTCTGTTATAGCTTGTTATTAGATTTTGGTTCCCTTGTTTTTGCCCTTACGGTGAGTAAACTGCAATGAATCCTTTGTTCAAATTCCAATTTACCGTTCTTTCCATTTCTTCCAAAAATCTTCTTGTTGTTTTGTATCCGGAAAATTATTTATATCAGCATAATCCCATATGTGGACAATGTCTTTTGTGAGTGCCTGCCTTCCCATTTCGACAAGATAAACCTTATCAACTCCACTCATCATTTCTGACTGAACTGCATTTAAGCGAGCGCCATTACATTTAATGCCATATCCTAATTGCAGCAGTTTATCTCTGAATTTTTGAAATGCAGGTAAATAATTATAGTCAGCGGATAAAATTTCTTTTCCACAAATACCGGCTCTGATTATAATGTTTTCTGTTGTTTCGGCCTCATCCACTTTAACCCTAAGCTGGGATTTGTTTTTTGTATTCAATTCTATTATGGTAACCTGAAATTCTTCCACATACATACCTCCTCCGTTTTCAATCAGACTAACTTTCATCATTTCCCTCTGCGAAATCTCAGAATCAGTGTAAAATTATATATCATTTTATAACAAAGTATATTACAAAACAAGAAGGCATCACAAAATAATTGAAATGCTTGAAACCAAATGGCATATATTGATTTACATTTTCATTCTATATGCTCAGATGGAACTTATACGCCTGAGGAATTATTGTACTATGCAAAAAAGAAAGAGTTGACAGCCGTTTCACTGACTGACCATGATACAATAAATGGGTTAGAAAGGGCTAGAAAACAATCTGAAAAACTTGAAATTAAGTTTATTAATGGCGTTGAAATAAATTCCTGTTGTTATGTTAGTAATAGGTTAGTTAATATTCATGTTTTGGGATACAATTTTGTCACAGAAAAAATAAGTGAATATATGAAGACACTAAAGGCGCTAAGAGATGAGCATAACGATGAAATTATAAGAGCGCTTCAAAAACCGGAATTTGTATTGATTATAATGATGTGGAAAAACAATTTGAAGAATGTGTCCTGACTCGTATGAATTTTGCAAGAACATTGGTAAAAAAAGGCTATGCATCAACAGAATGGGAGGCACTGACAAAATATCTTCATAAGGGAGGCAGTGCTTATGTTGAGTGTAGTTATCCCTCATTTTCAGTTGTAGCTCAAAAAATACATGATGCAGGTGGAATTGTGTCTTTGGCACATCCTGCAGAATATGGGTTGAATGATAATGAAACAAAGATATTAATTAAAAATCTTATGGATTACGGTTTAGATGCAATTGAAATAATACATCCGTCCCAAGATTCTATATATTCTAAAAAACTCCAAGATATCGCTATTAAAAATAATTTATCTTTTACCGGAGGTAGTGACTTTCATGGTAATAATGATAACGGAATTGACTTGGGCATGGGAGGAGAAAATATGATGATTCCAGAAAGTATTTTAGCAACCTTATTTTGATAAGGAAAATGGTATGGTTCGCTTGGAGAAAGTCAATCCGTATCTTCGGGGCAACGCGCCGGGAACAGAAGAAAACTGGAATCCGCTTCAAAATCAGGCGAATACGGCATACCAGAAAGCACTCAAATTTTTTATGATTGTTTTAATGATTCTTTTTTTCATGTGCTATGCGGTATTCAGACAATGAAGGGCGGCAGATTTGTATCTGCACATTGTTTGGCAAAATTGTCAACTTTCGTGAATATACATCCTGCTCATCCCCGGCTCGCCATCTCCTTGTACCATACATAAAAACTTCCATCCGTACCGCTCATAAAAAGAAGTGTGGTCCGTCACAAGATACAAGGTTGTGATTCCATACTGTTTCATGTCGGTGCAGACAAAATCCAGCAAAGCCCCTGCCACTCCCTTGCAACGCTTATCCTCTTCGGTATAAACCGCACAGACATTTGGCGTAAGGTCTTTCCTGTTATGAAAATCGTTGTCAATAACTCCCAGACCGCCGATAATTCTGTCATTTTCCATTGCAACATACCACTGCGGAACCGCTCTTTTTGACAGGCATTCTTCCATGCTTTCGGCATAAGCTTCTGTCGGGACGCCCCATTTTTCATGAAACCACCTTGCAGCTTCCTCTTTTATTTCCGGTCTGTCTATAAGCCGGATTATTTTATAATTCATAATAACGTTACCTCCACATGGTAAATTTTGCATTTTGGATATCATTTTCCGGTTCCGTTTAACCCACAAAAAATAATCCCTATTCCCATAAATTTCTCCTCAATTTCCGGATTGTTTTACCGACATATTACTCCAAACAAGATTTATGATTCATCCCACAGCCGACTAATTCCAATGTCCGAAGCCTGTCGTCACCGCAGGATTTGGCAAGACTGTCCAAATCCATCTTAAAGTCCTTTGTTTTTCCTTTTATCAGTTTAAAAACCACCTTCACATTTTTGCCGTCGGCATCCGCAAGCAGCTTCCGCAATTGCTCGTATTCCCCATTATCATACATTTTCTTATCTTTTAAAGTATAACTTGCATAACAATACTTCTTTTCGCCAAAAACATCCCCAAAAGCCTCAATGCTGATTCCGCCGCATGCAAAATCATCGGAACTGTCGTCAAATTTAAACGGCATCATAATCTCCTTGTATTCCGGTTTAGAAAAAAGCATTTTTCTCTCCCCCTTTCTCTTTGCCCCAGTATAGCACACCAAAGAAACCGTAGGCAACCTTTCCCGGCTCGGGATTTTACATTTTTTATGGGGCTGACTGTGAGCATTTTGTAATGGCAGGTTCCATGGATTCTTTTCATGAATATTTTGACCCTCTTTTTGAATTGGTTGTTCACTTACACGCGGAGAAACAGCTTCGCGTAAATCGCGTCCATGAACGTGAACTGAAATTATTCGGGAAACGTATTTTAGCGGGCGGCGATATGTATGAGGAACATCAAAAATTTTTACGGAATTGTGCAGGACATGACTACGGCATTGGCAACTGCACATTGCAGAAGCATGAAGAATGGTTAAAATCGCTTCATTGCCGGCTATTGCGGTTAGATGGAGCCCAGGCATTAGGGAAAAATCTAAAAGCTGTTGTAGATACATACAAAGGTCTATAAATTTTACAAGTGAAACCACGCCCTTCCCTATTTGCTTTCCTTCCAAAATAAGGTATAATATGACTATCACCAAAAAAGGAGCGCTTCCATGGAAATCGAAAGAAAATTTACTATCAAAAAGCTTCCTGACAATCTGGAGAGTTATCCCGTCCACATCATTGAGCAGGCATACTTAAACACAGACCCTGTCATCCGGGTACGAAGGGAAGACGATACCTTTTACATGACCTATAAAGGACACGGCATGATGGCGCGGGAAGAGTACAATCTCCCCTTAAATGAAGATGCCTACTATCACCTGCTGGCAAAGGCTGACGGCAACACCATCTCCAAAAAGCGTTACCTGATTCCTCTGGAACATCCGCAATTTTCACCCGACGGCCCCAGGCCGCCAAAGGATTATTCTCTGACAATTGAACTGGACGTGTTTGAACCGCCATTTGCACCCCTGATTCTTGCGGAAGTGGAATTTGGCAGCAAAATTGCAGCGGAAACCTTCCTCCCCCCCGATTGGTTCCTTGAAGATGTCACCTATAACGCTTCCTATCACAATTCCTACTTAAGTATGCGAAAAATATAAAAAGGAAGTGGTTCTTACAACAAGAGCCACTTCCTTTTTTACTGCCATGTTTCCGCTCTGCGGAATCCCAAATCTGTGCGGAGAATGCCGCATTTTAGGCATTTCTCAAGCGTGAGACATAGAACTTCTTCGCGAAGCAGCCTTTGCTGCGAGCGAAAACTGCCAAAGGCAGTTAGAAGTTCTTCTCTCGCTAACCTCCATAATTCCGCTTTGCGGAATCTCAAATCCAGATGAAAATGCCGTTTTTCAGGCATTTTCCGGCGTGGAACATAGAAGTTCTCCGCGAAACAGCCTTTGCTGTGAGCGGCTAGAACTTCTTTCCACGCTATCTTCCATATAATTTACACAAACGCCTGATTCGTTCTGCCAGTTCCTTGGTACAGGCATCCCTTTTCATTCTCCACTTCCAGTTGATTCCAAGCGTGGAAGGTATATTGATACGGGCTGTTTCGTCCAACCCCAGATAGTCCTGCATGGGAATGATTGCCGTATCCGCCACGGAAGAAACGGCGGCGCGGATAAACTCCCATTCCACCTCAGTTTCGTCCTCGCTAAGATGCAGGTAACGGTCTGCAAAATTCCTGTCCCCGGACGGCAGGGCCGTATACCATCCAAGCGTGGTATCATTGTCGTGAGTACCTGTATATACCACACTGTTTGTCGGATAATTGTGGGGCAGATAATCACTCTCTTCACGGGAATCAAAAGCAAACTGCAAAACCTTCATGCCCGGATATCCCGTTTTTCGTACCAGTTCCAAAACACTTTCCGTCAAAAAGCCCAAATCCTCCGCAATTACCCTTTTATCTCCCAGCCTCTTTTGCAGGGTGTCAAAAATGGCAAATCCCGGTCCCTTGCACCACCTGCCCCGTTCTGCCGTCTTATCGCCAAAAGGGATGGACCAGTACTCGTCAAATCCCCTGAAATGGTCGATACGCAGCACATCATACCATTCATAACAGTAGGCAATCCTCTTCATCCACCAGTCAAAGCCTGTTTTTTCATGATATTCCCAGTTATATAGGGGATTCCCCCAAAGCTGTCCTGTAGCGGAAAAGGCATCGGGCGGACAGCCCGCCACGGCAATGGGCATACGGTTTTCATCAAGCTGGAACAACTCCGGCGCCGCCCAGGTATCCGCACTGTCAAAGGCCACATAAATGGGGATATCCCCCACAATCTCTATGCCCCGCTCGTTGGCATAAGCCTTTAACGACTTCCACTGCCTGTTAAAAAGATACTGCTGAAAACAGAAAAATTCTATATCTTCCTTATATTTCTCACGATATGCTTCCAGAGCATCCTGTTTCCTGACCCTGATATCCTCGTCCCACTCGCTCCAGCACACACCGCCAAAGCTGTTTTTCACAGCCATATACAGCGCATAGTCCTCCAACCAGTAGCTGTTTTCTTCCACAAACCGCCGGTAGGAGGCGTCTTCCCCGAGACGCTTTTCCCCGAATGCCCTTTCAAATGCCCTGTGCAACGCCTGAAAACGGGAAAGATAGATTTTTTCATAATCCACATACTCTTCGCTACTCCCGAAATCATATGTATTGCATTCTTCTTCCGTAAGATAAGAGAGCGCAGTCAGGTCTTCCAAATCAATGTAATAAGGATTACCCGCAAAAGTGGAAAAAGACTGGTAGGGGGAATCCCCATACCCAGTCGGTCCAAGCGGCAGAATCTGCCACAGCTTCTGCCCCGCTTCCTTTAAAAAATCTACAAATTGGTACGCCTCCTTAGAAAATGCACCGATACCATACCGGGAAGGAATACTGGATACCGGCAATAAAATTCCGCTTTTTCTCATCCTGGCATCTCCTTTTTTGATATATTTTCCGGGGTTCAAAATCCCCCTGTTATTTTAATTTCCAGATATCCCTGTCATACTCTGCAATCGTCCTGTCTGAAGAGAAAAATCCCGCTTTTGCAATGTTGACAAGCATCATGCGTTTCCATCTGTTCCTGTCCTCGTAATCCGCAAGCATTCTGTCCTTGGTCTTTATATAGTCCTCCAAGTCCAGCAAAGTCATGAACCAGTCCTTGTTCAGCAGTTCATTGTAAAGCCGCTCTAAGCTTTCCCTGCTGCCGGCCTTTAACGCTTCTTTGCCTACAAGGAAATCCACTGCTTTTTTGGTGTCCGGATTTTTTTCATAGTAATCCCGCGGTACATAATCACCTTTTGCATAATGCGCGATTACCTGCTCGGACTTTTCGCCGAAGATATAGATATTGTCATCCCCCACCAGTTCCTGTATCTCCACATTCGCCCCGTCGGAAGTACCCAGCGTCACCGCACCGTTCAGCATAAACTTCATATTGCCTGTCCCGGAAGCCTCCTTGGATGCCAGTGAAATCTGCTCGGATATGTCACATGCGGGAATCAGCCGCTCCGCATAGCTGACATTGTAATTTTCCACCATGACTACCTTCATATAGGGGCTTACTTCAGGGTCTTTTGCCACAATTTCCTGCATGACAAGCAACAGATGGATGATATCCTGTGCAATGACATATGCAGGCGCTGCCTTGGCACCGAAAATAAAGGTCAGGGGCCTTGCAGGTTTCTTTCCCTCCTTGATTTCCAGATACTTATGAATGATGTATAATGCATTCATCTGCTGGCGCTTGTATTCATGAAGGCGCTTTACCTGAATATCAAAGATGGAATCAGGATTGATGTCGACTCCTTCTTTCTTTGCAATATATTCCGCAAGCGCTGCTTTCTTCTGTTTTTTAACAGCCTCAAGCCTGCCCAGAAATGCTTCATCACCGGCAAAGGCAAGCAGCTTCTCCAGTTCGGCTGCATCTTTCTTGTACCCTTCCCCGATGGCCTCCGTAATCAATGATGCAAGCTCATGGTTGCAGGACAAAAGCCAGCGGCGGAAAGTTATACCGTTCGTTTTATTGTTAAATTTCTCAGGATATATCCTGTAGAAATGGTTCAGTTCCGTATCCTTTAGAATATCTGTGTGAATGGCCGCCACACCGTTAACCGAAAATCCGTAATGAATGTCAATGTGCGCCATATGCACCCTGTTTTCTTTATCAATAATATGCACTCTTTCGTCATTATATTTTGCCCTGGTCCTTCTGTCAAGTTCCTTTATAATGGGAACAAGCTGGGGCACTACCTTTTGCAGATACTTAACCGGCCATTTTTCCAGAGCCTCCGCCAGAATAGTGTGGTTTGTGTACGCACAGGTTTTGCTTACCACTGCAATTGCCTCTGACAAAGTAAAATCCTCCTCCATCAGAAGAATCCGAATCAACTCGGGAATCACCATGGTCGGATGGGTATCGTTAATCTGAATCACAGCATGTTCATACAGCTTGTGTAAATCATACCCTTTTTCTTTCATTTCCGCAATAATCAGCCTTGCCCCGCTGCTCACCATGAAATACTGCTGGTAAATGCGCAGCAGATTGCCTGCCTCGTCAGAATCATCAGGGTATAAAAACAGGGTCAGGTTTTTATCTATCTCTTCTTTGTTGAATCTGATGCCGTCTTTTACAATGGACTCATCCACCGTTTCAAGGTCAAACAAATGCAGCTTGTTTACGCCGTTCTGATAGCCCACCACATCAATGTCATACAGCCTGGAAGTCACGGTGCAGTCGCCAAACTCTATCTGAAAAGTGGTTTCCGTTTTGTTTAACCATGACTGTGTTTCTATCCATTCGTTTTTCTGTGCATTCTGGTGTTTGTCGGAAAACACCTGCTTAAACAGTCCGAAATGATAGTTTAAGCCGATACCGTCTCCGGGCAGCCCGAGGGTCGCAATGGAATCCAGAAAACAGGCTGCCAGCCTGCCGAGACCGCCGTTTCCCAACGAAGGCTCCGGCTCCGCTTCTTCGATTTCCGCAAGGGATATCCCCTTTGATGCAAGCAAATCATGCACTTCATCGTACAGACCCAGATTAATGAGGTTGTTTGACAGCAGCTTTCCTATCAAAAACTCCGCTGAAATATAATATACTTTCTTCTCACCCTGTATCGGCGCTGTTTTTCCAATATATTCCTTTGTCAGGTTCAGCAGACTGTAGTACAGTTCTTCTTTACTGCAATCCGCAATTTCCTTCCCGTATGCTTTTTTTGTCAATGCACTCCAATTCTGTTCCAGATTCATTTTTATATCCATACCTTTCCCTCATAAGCCCTTCCCATGCGGGAACAGGCCCGAATATGTCAGGTTGAAAGTGCTTTCAACCTTTCCTCACTTTCCGCCTTTTAACCTGCGGCTCTCTTCTTTATCTTTTCTGAATTTAACATATAATATCCATATATTGCAGTCTCTCTATGCTATATGGCAAAATAATTTCCCTTCCCTTCCCACCCTTCATCAGCCTGCTCAGTTCTTCCACTGCCTCGGCTGAAATAAGGCCAAAATCCTGCCGGATGGTATTCATCTGCTTTCCCACATAGCCCATCAGCATGATACCGTCAAAACCACAGACCGGACGGAAAATATCCATTTCCGTCAGCGCTTTCATCGCACCTATAGCCATCAAATCCGATGCGCATACCACCACATCCTTGCCGGCGGCATAACGGAACGTCATCTCTCTCGCCTTTTTCTCGGAAAAACCGCCATCCCTGATTAACAACTGCAGATTCATATCCTCAGCAAGTCTTTTTATACCCCGGATACGCCTTTCCGTCACATAACCATTCTTTTTGCCGGCAATATACAGTACTTTTTTACAATTGTTTTCCTCAATTGTCTTTTTCGCCACATCATATTGTGCCTGCTCCTGTGCCACCCACACCATGGAAGTGTCCTGATTGACAAAGGGAGCATCCACCAGCACAATCTTAAACTCCCTGCTGGCAACCAGCCTGTGGAGGATTTTATCGTCCTTGCTCATGCCGTAAATGACAATCCCCGTAATGTTCTGGGACTTGAAATACGCAATCATCTCCTCCAGCGATTTATCCTGTATCATGGAGAAAAACACGGTAATCACATCCAGATTTAACTCCTTTGCCTTTTTGATGGCTCCGGTCAGATACTGCATGTCAATCTCGTCTATCACCTGTGTTTTGGCTATCATGTTCATCAAAAGCGCCACACGGCCGGACTGCTTGGAAGAAAGCGCCGCGGCAATCGTATTCGGTATAAAATTTAATTCCGCGATGGATGCGTTGACCTTCTTCTTTGTCTCCTCGCTGATGTTCGGATAATTGTTCAGGACCTTGGATACCGTTGAAATGGCAACCCCGGCATGTCTGGCAACATCTTTAATAGAAACCATGAATGTCTCCTTGGAAAACGTTTTCTTTTTTTATCATACAAAACGCCTGACAGGATGTCAAGCGTTTTTTTTGTATTTTTTCGTCACACCTTCCGAACAAGATGCTTTGGTATTCCATTTTCATAAATAGGAAACAATTCCCCCTGTATTAACGGCCTTGCATACACTTCATATTCCTTTGTCACACCGCAGCCGTCTTCCGTTATCCACTCTGTCGGGACTTTTCGCTCCTGATTGGCAATGGCATGGATATCATAAAGCCCCGTCAGGCACCGGTAGCTGTCCCCTTCCCCGCGCAAAAGAGTCACCATCATGCCGGTTTTCTCCTCCAATGCCGCTTCCACTGCCGCTTCGCCTGCCCGGAAAGCTTCCTCGATATCCGTCAGGGAAGCGATATGGGAGGCCGCACGCTGTAAAGTAGAAAACTCCACCGCCCTGGCCTTATACCCTGTTTTCTCCTGAATCAGTCCCGCAAGAAAAGCGCCGCAGCCGGAAAGCTGTTTGTGCCCGAACACATCCGTTTTTTCACTTCCCGCACCGTCCAACTCACACACAAACCTGCCGTTCCCCAGCCTGACTCCTTCCGAAACGGCAATGACTATGGATTTCTTTCTTTCTGCCAGTTCTTTCACCTTGCGCAGAAACTCGTCCAGGTTAAAATCCCTCTCCGGCAGGTAAATGGCATCCACACCCTCACAGGAATCATCCTTTGCCAGCGCGGCAGCAGCCGTCAGCCAGCCCGCATGTCTGCCCATTATCTCCACCAGAAGTATCGCCGTCCGGTAGTCCCCGTAAACCGCATTGTCCCGGATAATCTCCTTTAAGGAAGTGGCAATGTATTTTGCCGCAGAGCCATACCCCGGACAATGGTCCGTAATGGGTAAATCATTGTCGATGGTTTTCGGTATCCCGATAAAGCACTGGTTTTTCCCTTTCTGCTTTGCATAATCGGAAAGCATCTTTACCGTATCCATGGAATCATTGCCGCCGATATAAAACATACAGGAAATATCATACTTTTCCATCACTTCAAATACTTTTTCAAACTGCTCTTCGTTGCTCCAGACATCCGGCAGCTTATACCTGCAGGAGCCTAAAAAAGCAGAAGGCGTTCTCTTGAGCAGTTCCATGCCTGCCTCGTCCGCAAGGTATTCATCCAAATCCAGAACCTTGTCCTCCAGAAAACCCTGAATACCGTATACCATTCCGTATACTTTGTTCACCCCGGCTCTCTTCGCCGCCGCATATACACCTGCAACAGATGCATTGATTACCGCAGTGGGGCCACCCGACTGCCCTACTATCACATTTCCCCTCATCTTCTATTGTTCCTTTCTATCCGTCTTTTCTGTTTTCCGTAAAAACAAAAGCAGCAGAACCAGACTCACGATACTGATGACAAGTCCGATGCCTGTCACTTTTATGGAATACCGTATACTGACCGTATGTGTTCCTTCGGAAAGCGGTATGGCAAGCATGGTTTCCGCAAACGATTCGTATTCTGCCTCTTTTCCGTCCACCAGCACTTCCCAGCCTGACTCATAGGGAACCGACAACACAAGATAGCCGCCTTCCTGTACTGTAATTTTACCATCGAAACCGTCTGCTGTATAGGACTGAATCTCTAAAGGCTGTCTGCCCAAGACACCTATGACCTCACCGAGAGCATCCTCAGACATCCGGTACAGCTTGATTTGCAGGCTTTCGTTCTCTCCGGCGGTAACCGTAAACTGTTCCCCTCCGGAATGCCACCCCAAATCCAGAATACCGTTTTTGTCCACCTTTTCAAACTCCCTTGTTTCCTCCCCCTTCTGCCATATAAGGCTGCCCTCCGGCGTTTTGGTCACAAGGCCGAATAAATGCCCGTCACTCTTTACCTGTACCGTGATAAGGTTTTCCTCCGTGGATACCTCCTCATACGCCAGTGCGGAAAACAAGGGCATATCGTCATAAAGAGTTCTTGCAAAGTTATTCTGCGCCATTATGGGATTGGAAACATCAGCCGTCACTGTATCCGATAATTCATAAAAAAGGTCCCGCGGAAGTGCAAATCCCACTGGCAGCGTATACTGGTTTTGATAGAGAATTTTCTCTCCGTGCACTGCAAGCTGCCTGTAAAGCGCAGCATCGGACAGTACTTTTTCGGAAATGGTATACTTCACACCTAAAAGCGCGCCGGTAAGCGGTGTAGCTCCCTGATAGTGGTAGGAAACCTTATTGCCCCCCATCCCCAGACTTGTATAATACTTTTCTATACTCCCGTTCAGCGTGGAAGAAAATACGGATGCCGAAGGATACCTTGCCAGCGTCCCGTCATTTTTCGTCATCTGGTCGACGCTCTCCATACGGCAAAAAACATCGTCTTCCCCGACAGCTGCCACAAGCGCCTGATAATCAGCCTTTTTACTCATATAATACTCACGTCGCACCGGCGTCACGCTGGTATGCTCCATATTAAGCACCGCTTCCATGGATATCAATATGAGTACAATCCATTTGCCGCCCAACGCTAGCCAGCCCAAAGTCCTGCTGTCTCGGAACTTTTTCCTGAAACGCCTGTCAAACAAAAGCGTAAGCAAGAGATATCCCACAAGAAAAATCCATGTGCAGGCCATCACTCCCACCGTCAGGCCTTCCGTCGTCACAAAGATGCCGCAGGCGGCAAGTAGAAGCAGCCCGCAGGCCACGCCTGCAATACGGTTGGCAAGCCCGTTTTCGGCATTTTTGTATACCGCTTCAAAACACATGGCAAGCAGGACAAAGATATACAGAAACGACTGTCTTGCCGGCAGGGAATCCGGATAGTTCATCCCATGCCAGATAAAATCCAGTATGTTTACACTATAACTCAGCAACATAAAACCCAGCAGCAAAAGCCGCCCTATTTTTTGCTTAAGGGGAATGTTTTTGTGGAAAAAATAGATGGGAACCAAAACAAAAGCCAGCGCACCGCAATAGAGATTGGGCCAATGCTCCAGTCCCCTTTCCGTCTGCAGCATGGATGCGTGTCTTGCCAGTACTTCCAGCAAATTAAAATAAAATTCAGTTTTTTTGGGGAAAGAGATATCATGAAACGCCGTCACACTCATGGCATTCATAACAGGAACCAAAAGCACGCCTGCCAGTCCGCCAGCCAAAAGGGAGGACACAGCAAATTGCAGGATAGCCCTGCCTTTTTCCCTTAAGGACAATCCATTTGTAAAAAGCTGCATGGCAAAATACAGGACAAGGAAAATACAAATCAAAATGGACAGATAATAGTTGGTAAAAATAGAAGCGGCAAGCGTAAGGCAATAAAGCCTGCATCTGCCCTTTAACACCAGTTCTTCCAGCCCGAGGATGATAAGCGGTGCAAGAAACAGACAGTCCATCCACATGTGGTTCCAATTATATGCGGCAATATAGCCGGACATGGCATACAGCACGGAAAACCACACAATACGCAAATCCTTCGTAGCAAAACGCCTGCTCAGATAATACGAAAAGGTCAGCCCGCAAAGCCCAATTTTCAGTACAATCTGATAAGTCATAAACTCAATCAGAAAATTTTGGGGGCAAAAAAACGCCAGCCAGTTAAAGGGACTCGCCAGATAATACGCATATACCGCCACAAAGTTAGAGCCAAGCCCCGTGTACCAGGAAAAGGCCAGACTTTCCCCACCATGCAGTTTGCGCCAAAACTCAGTCAAAAAGGGAATATACTGGTGATACATGTCAGAATACATGAAACTGTTACTGCCAAAGGGAAAAATCCCCCTGACGACAAAAATGCCCAGCATTAAAAGAACCGGAATGGCAAAAGACAGGAAATAGATGTTTTTCAGTTTTTTGGCAAAAGCTCTCATGCAGATACTTTTCCCTCCAGCCATTATTCTGTAATCTCCGCTTTAATAATAAGAAAATGCGGTTAGTGGGACTCGAACCCACACGCCTCTCAGCATAAGAACCTAAATCTTACATGTCTGCCAATTCCATCATAACCGCGGGTATGCACCGAAAATATGCTTTAACAGTATACCCTTATCAGAAAGCATTTGTCAAGCTTTGTAATTGTCAACGTTTCCGCATTTTGCATTACTGTTTTGCATTGCGGCTGCCCCGTCATGCATTTGTTCCAACAGGACGCGTTCTCACTCGGGTAAAAACACAGCGGCACATAGGAGGTTAAAAAACAACCTCCAAATGCCGGTGTTTTTACACGGTCCTTTATGGAATCAAATGCATGACGGGGCAGCCGCAATGCAAAATGCGGAGACCTATATGTTACGGATAACCTTTTTGTATATTCTTGCAAGGAAATAGCTGCACATAAAAACCGACATCAGCTCCGCCACGGGAAACGCCCACCAGATATTATTCACATTGCCCGTAAGGGATAACAGGTAGGCTACCGGAATCAGCACCACAAGCTGTCTGGCAATGGACACAATCATACTGTATACACCGTTCCCAAGGGCCTGGAACACACTGCACACCACGATACAGAAGCCGGCAAAGATAAAACTGAGGCAGATGGTTCTTAAAGCCGGTATTCCTACCTTCAAAAGTTCCGACGTGGCGTTAAACAGTCCCAAAAGCTTATCCGGGAACAGTTCCATGATAAGCAGTCCCACGAACATGATGGAAACCGCATACAGAATGCTCTGTTTCATGGTCTTGATTACACGCTCTTTATTTCCCGCGCCGTAATTAAATGCTATAATCGGCACCATGCCGTTGTTTAATCCGAACACAGGCATAAAGATAAAGCTCTGAAGCTTAAAATAAAGTCCGAATACGGTCTGTGCCACACCATATGCCGCAAGAATCAGGTTGATACTGTAAGTCATGACCGAACCGATGGCCTGCATAACGATGGATGGCGCCCCCACCGCATAAATCTGTCCGATAACCTGCAGCCTTGGCCTGAATCCTTTCAGTTTCATCCTGACTTCATCATTAAACCGGAAATGGAATATAATCGCCACTATGGCAGCCACAATCTGTCCACTTACGGTAGCCACCGCCGCACCTGCCGCCTCCATTCTGGGAAATCCAAACAGACCGAAAATCATAATCGGGTCAAGGATAATATTGACAATGGCGCCGATTCCCTGCGTAATCATGGTGTGAAATGTCTTTCCCGTCGCCTGCAGCAATCTCTCAAAAACAATCTGCAAAAACATACCGATAGAGCAGGTGCAGCAGATTGTCAGATAAGATATGCCATATGCCCTGACCTCCGGAATATCCGTCTGGCTTTCCATAAACGGCCTGACAATGGTAAAACCTGCCGCCAGAAACAGCAGGTAACAGATTACTGCCAGAAACACGCCGTTTTCCGCTGTCCTGTTTACTTTTTCAAAGTCCTTTTCTCCCAGTGAGCGGGATAAAAGCGCATTGATACCCACTGCCGTACCCACGCCGATGGCAATCATCAGGCTCTGCACCGGAAACGCAAGGGATACTGCACGCACTGCATACTCATTTACCCGGGATACAAAAATACTGTCCACAATATTGTAAAGCGCCTGCACCAGCATGGAAATCATCATGGGCAGAGACATGCTGAGAAGCAGTTTATTTACCTCCATGGTTCCCATTTTATTTTCTTTTAATTCCGTTTTTATCTCTTTCGTTTCCGCCATTTACTATTCCTCGCTATTTTTATAAAACAGATTTTACAGTACAAAAAAAGACCATATGGTCTTTTTTAGTGAAGCACGGGGGATTCGAACCCCCGACAACCTGATTAAAAGTCAGGTGCT
>CAJTMB010000015.1 GCA_910577105.1 uncultured Lachnospiraceae bacterium
AAAAACATATCAAAATCTTTTCAAAAATCATCTTGACATATCACCAGATTGCTCCATGTTAATCAGGATAAGCTGCACTGTCATTTCCTTCATACCAGACTACTTTTGTCACTGTATATCCTGATGTAAACCAAATATGTAACTGCGTGGTGGATTTAAACTCCCCGGCATTAAACAATTCCAGCATCTGGCTGTAAAGCCCTATCTGGTTGTACCCGCCGCTTGCAGAAGAGACCTCAAGGGCGGAACCGTCTGCTTTAAGCTTCACAATCAACGGATTCGTCTCAGAGATATTTTCCAGCGCCACACCTGCCACTCTCTGCTGCGTTACCCATGCATTTACACTGGTATAAGCGGTTTTGGCATTGGCTTTCAATGTGGTTTCGGTCGCCGTGCCCAAAAACTTGGTCAGATTCGGCGCTATCATGGCTATCAACATGGCGATTATGGCAATGACTATAATCAGTTCCACCAGCGTAAATCCTTTTTCATCCTTTTTTCTCATCATCCTTTTTTCCATATCCTGTCTATCCTTTCCCTCTATAGCGTCCTTAGTCAAGGAAATTAATAACCTTCCGCATCTCTTCAAGAGTTGTTTTGCCTTCCCTCACCAAATCCATTGCATTGTGTTTCATATCCGTAAACCCGTTTTCCATAGCAGCTTCCTTAATCTTCTGGGAGGATGCCTGTTCCATGATAAGGCTCCGTATCCGGTGGTTTACCATGACGATTTCATAGACAGCTATCCTTCCTTTGTATCCGGTATGATTGCATTTGGAGCACCCCTTACCCCTGTAAAATTTAGGTCTTATATTGTCATCCCAATACCTCAGTTCATCATCTGAAGGGGCATATTCTTCTTTGCAATCCTGGCAAATCAGTTTTACCAGCCTCTGCGCCGCAACACCGATAACGGAGGACGCCACCACATAAGGCTCTGCCCCCATGTCAATCAGTCTCATGAAAGCCGACGGTGCATCATTTGTATGGATGGTACTTAACACCAGATGGCCCGTTATGGCTGCCTGCGCCGCTGTAACAGCCGTTTCCCTGTCACGGATTTCCCCCACCATGATGACATCCGGGTCCTGACGCATAATAGCCCTGAGTCCGCTTGCAAAAGTAACGCCTGCTTTTACATTGATGTGTACCTGTGTCAGGCTATCCATCACCTTTTCCACCGGGTCCTCCACCGTAACCACGTTGACGCCGGGCTTTGCCACTTCATTGAGGGCGGAATAAATGGTGGTCGTCTTACCGCTTCCCGTAGGACCGGTTATCAGGATAACACCATTGGGATTATGGATAAGACGTGAAAACTTCTCATAATCCGATTCCCTCATCCCCAGCATGGGAAGCGGAATCAAATCCACCCTGTTGTCCCCCAGAATACGGATAACCACCTTTTCCCCATATACGCTGGGGAGCGTGGAAATACGGAAACTGATTTCTTTTGTCCCAAGTTCCATATGGAAACGTCCATCCTGAGGAACCCGCTTTTCTGCGATATCCAGGGAAGAAATAATCTTTAGCCTCGTCACAAGCGACATGTGGATGGCTGCATTCAGTACCATGACCTCCATCAAATCACCGTCAATCCTGAACCTCACCAGCACATTATTCTGCTTTGGTTCTATGTGGATATCCGATGCCTGCATGGCAACTGCCTGCGTCAGAATGGAATTTACCAGTTTTACCACCGGGGAACTGTCGATTCTGTCCATCATCTGCTGGTAGGATTCGGAAGCTTCCTTTTCCTGATACTCCCTGCCGTACAACTGATTGGCTTCGTTCACCACATGGAACAACTCTTTATTTGCATAGGCCTGTTCAGCTGCAATGGCAATATGCTCCTTTTTCGCCAGATAAGGCATAATCTGTTTTCCTATCTGTTCCTCCAAATCCTGAAAACCATAATAATTCAGGGGATTGTCAGTCGCCACATACAGATTGTTTTCTTCAATGTAGAGAGGCACCATACTAAGTTTTGCGGCTGTTTCCCGCGGTATTAAGGCAACTACTTCCGCCGTTGCGCTAAGCTGCTCCATGCCAAGCACCGGCACCTTGAGCTGTCTGGATAATTCCGCCAGTATTTCCTCTTCTTTTACATACCCCAGGGAAATCAAAAGTTCCCCCAGCATCTGTTTCTTTTCACTGCTCTTCTGGATGGCAAGCGCCTGTTCCAACTGCTGCTGCGTGATATAGCCGGTATCCAGAAGCATTTCGCCCAGTCTTATCTTTTTCACCAGTCTTCTCCTTCCTGCAGGGTATCGCTGATTCCATACATCAAGAGCCCCAACGAGGCTTCTATTGCCTGTTCTTCTGTGGTATTCCTTTCATTCAGGTATATATCCAGGGAAACCACCTCAATACATTCACTTTCTTCCGACAGCGCTTCCACAAATCTCAATATCTGTTCATAAGAGCCGGTCACGGCCAGACCCACGTTACAGCCTAAAAGCAGCCGGGCATCCTGCCCTTCCTCCAAAAACACGCCATCCTGCTGCATCGAATCCTGCTGTGTACTCTCTTTCGTACGGTGCAGGGAGGCTTCGTTAATTTTAATATAGTCCCCGATGTTCATGGACTCCACTGACAAACCGCATTCTTCCGTCAGGTGGTTTAAAATCCCGTCAATAGTGTAAGTATTTAATTTTCCGTAAAAATATTCATAATTTTCTTCTGCAAGTTTTTGTTGCTCGGCAAGCGCGGTTTCCACACCCGGTGCATCCAGCACTGTCATAATCCGAAGTTCTTCAAACTGAAGCGCTTCCAGTTCTTCCTGATACCGCTCCTTTTCCCTGATGGCGGGACGTAACAGATAAATGATGCACAGTCCTATCACCCCGATGGCTATGCAGATTTGCAGCAATACTTTTTCCCTTCTTGTCATTTGATTCCTCTCCATGCAGTTTATTTTGTTACCACAATTTAATATTGATGGTAAAAGAATAATTTATTTCTCCCATCGGTCCTGTATTTTTCCGAAAACCGGTGTATCCCACTTCCCCGTACTGTTCTGACTCCTCCAGTACTTTGGCAAATTCCGCCGGAGCATACTGGTCTTTGGCGTAACATCCCAGGCTGATGGTACCTTCTTTGAAGGAATAACCCGTAATAACGGTTCCCTCCGGTTTTATCCTGTCAATAACCCGTAAGATGCTGCTTTCAAACCGGGGCATGGACTCCAGTAAGTCAATTGCTTCCGCCACCCGGTTATTGTATGCCGCATAGGCGCTGCAGGTTTCAATCATGCTGTCTTTTTCCTGAAACCGGCGCTGCAAATCCTCCCCGGAAAGAAACTCCGCCAGTTCATCTGCCTGTCCGGAAAGAACAGCATTTTGATATTTGTATATTAAAGTTGCAGACAAAACCGCTATTAAAACAGCGCCCGCTATCATGGAAGGCAAAAACATCATTTTGTCCTTATCCCCGACACGGGTTTCCTCCAGCCTGCCGAAAAAGTCATACTGTGCTTCTTTTGCGGCGGATAGGGACAGGGCTGCCGCCACACCATTGTGTGAAAGCTCCTTTTCCAAAAAGTCATAATGGATACCCCTAATCTGAGCTGCTTTCAGGGGCTCCACAGGTATGCCCAACGCTGCCTGCAAATGCTTTGCCGTATCCGGAATCTTTTCATAACTGCCATATAAATAAATATGGGCTATCTCCTTATTGGGATAACGCTGCTGGTGAAATCTCTCCAGACGCATCAAATCCTCCTGCACTTTCTGCTGCAGGCCGGCATCGGAATCAGTCTCCTCTTTCCTGCTGTTTATGCTGGAAAGTACAAATAAATTCTCCTCCGCTTTCTGCTCTGACTGCAATTTGCCGTGCCGGTAATACGGTTCGAGTCCATGCCCCACATACAAATAATGCGCTTCGTCCCCATGGATGCAGGCAAGTATGGAACTTTCCTGTGCCTGTGTCAGACCACAGGAATCCGCCAGTTCTTCCATGGCACGGCTCATAAACACAATCCTGTACGGAACCAGCCCCGCTTTCCTGATAATCTCATAAGTATTGCGAATCATAGCTTTCACACAGAGAGTCACCTGAATTTTTATGAATCCCTCCTTTAGAGGGTCTGCTCCCATAACAATATAGTCATACAGATAATCCGCCTGCAGCTTATGGCGTTTCCTCAGTTCCTGTTCCACCATGCCGTCAATCTGCTTTTTGCTTCCTGCCAGAACGGAAAAAGTCTCCACCATGCTGTCTGTGCCGGATACAATCAGAACTACTTTCCTGTTCCTGATTTTGTGTTCCGACACGCAGTTTTTGATTGCATCCGAAATGCTCCTGTCATTGTTTAAAAGCATCCTGTTATAATATGCATTCGGCGGCATGTCAATCCTGTATTTTTTCTTTGCAGTATTTCCTTTTTTTCGTATGTCCTGCTCATAGAGATAAATGTAATCTGCCGTAAATTCTAAGGATAATAAATTCATGGGACATTCCTTTCTTAAATCTCAGTAATTAATTCATTTATGAATAAATGCCGTAAATGGGCAACAGCACGCTCATCATCACAAGGCCGATGATAATGCCGATGATAAGCATGATAGCCGGCTCCAAAATGGCTAACAGCTTCTGTGTCGCAATATCGGCTTCCTGTTCATAATAGGCATACAGTTTCCTGAACATCTCTGTGCTCTCCCCGGTTTCTTCCCCCGTTGCCGTCATGGACCATACCATATCCTCAAACAGGCCTTCCTTCTCCATGGCATCTGAAAAAGGAATTCCTTTTTCCACTTCTTCCCTGATACGCATCATTCTTTCTATGGTATAGGCATTGCCCAGCGTCTTTGCACAAATCTGGATGGCATCCAGTACCGGAACGCCGTTTCCCTGAAGAATCCCCATCGTATTGGCAAAACGTGCAATGACACTTTTTTCCATAAGCCTGCTGAAAACCGGAATGCCGCATTTCATCTTGTCTATATAATAACGGCCCGTACGGGTTTTTCCGGTCAGGATAAATGCCACGGTCAAGAACAGTATAAAGAGCAGTAAAACCACCCAGTCATTTATGAGAAAATTGCTGAAACGCATGAATATCCTTGTAATGAGCGGCAAATCTTCCCCGCCAAACAGGACAAAAAATTTCGGAAGTACATAAGTAAAAACCGCAATTACAACGGCAATAGTCACCGCAACCAAAATGGAAGGATAAATCATCATCGTCTGCAGTTTGCTCCTCGCAGCATGTTCCTTGCTGTAAAAGCCTGCCATGTCCGTGATGACCGTATCCAGGGAGCCGCTTTGCTCCCCCACCCGTACCATGGCAATAAGAATCTCGGGAAACTTACCCTTTAAGTCCTTCATGGCATCCGCCAGGGAACTTCCCTTTTCTATTTGTTCCATAAGCGCCAGATAGCAGCTTTTCATTTTATTACTGCTGCTCCTCCGATGCATGGTATTTAAAACGCTAATCATGGGCACGCCTGCCGAAAGCATGACACCAAGTTCCCTGCAGAATAAATTGAGTTCTTTCAGGGAAAGCTTTCCGTCAAACCCATGTGCCTTTCCTGAGCCTGTTTCTTTAAAGGAGATACAGTACAGCCTCCGTTTCTCCATCTCCAGATAAAAGGCCTGTTCGTCCATGGCTTCCAGTTTCCCATTGATTACCTTTCCACCTTCTGCTTTTGCTTTAAATCGATATGTAGCCATTTCTTTATCCCCCCTGCCTTAAGGATTGTAGTATACCGTAGGCTTTGTTTCACTGCATAAAAGCTGCCCTTTTGCGGAAAACACTTCAATCTGCGTCATCAGTATGGAGATTCCGTCCCTCGTTCTTTTTGTTTCCCACATAGTCAGTTGCACTGTCATGTCTTTATAAAACGCTGTGTCAAACACTGCACCGTATATTTTGGGTTTGCCCCTTATAACAAGCCTCCCGTCCGCATATGTCATCTCCACGGGACTGTCTTTTAAAGGTAACATACATACCCTTTCTCCCGTCACATAGGAAACACCATGGGTTCCCCAAATTCTGTTCCTGCTAAAGGACATTTCCTCTTCGATACCGGAGGCAACCACATCCATCACTTCCGTGGCTGCTGCCGTCTGCTTTAACATTATATACTGGGAAAGCCACTGTGGTACAACAGTAACCACGCCTCCTATTAAGATGCTGATAATGCCCACAGTGAGCACCATTTCCAACAGGGTAAAACCCTTGTTGTCCATCTTGTCTTTCATTCCAATCCTCATTTCCGCGCTGCTTTTTTAGCGCACAACAAACTTGTGCAGACTTCCTCCGGAAACCTTAAGCAGTTCCGCTCCAAAGGAGCCTTCATGGTTATTGCCGCCTGATGCGTACTGATACCGGATTGTCAGGCTTTCTGTTTTTTCGACCTGTTCCTCAAGCAGCAGCTTTCCTGCCTGGACATTTATATCACGTTTGGTCTGAATGGTATCATACAGGCTTTTGGCAGAGGCCTGAAAAACCGTAACCAGCATTGTGACTAAAAGTGCAAGCAGCGCCAGGCTCACAATCAGTTCTATCAAAGTTTCCCCTTTATCTGTCATCCTGTTTCTCTTTTTCATTTTACCTGTATTATCTCCCGACAATTTTTTAATGTAATTGCAAAGCCCCCGTCACTTTTGCTATACTGGTACTGTGCCAGGATAAGGTATTGGTTTCCCTGTATCTGTATCAGGTAACTGACATCTGCCAGATTCCCGTTTGGTGCTACCGTAATCGTCACAGGTATGGCGCCTCCTTCTTTGTCATGAAAGCCGGACACTTCTATTTCCACCGTTTCCCCGGGCACAAAAGCTTCCTGCCATTCCCCTCCCGTCATCTTTTCATTCAGTATGCCGTAAATAGATGACAGGTACAGCGAAACCTGCTCTGCTTCATACTCCCGGATTGCGGTCCTGTTTCCGGAGGATGCAAGCATCAGAATATTCATTGCCGCAGTAAGCAGCAGCACAAAAGCCGCCATTACAATCATCAGGGAGGCCCCACGGTTATCAGCCTTCCGCTCCTTTTTGTCTCGTTTTCCTCTCATCGTTATACCCATGCCATTCCCAATCGGGAATAGTACTAAAAACGTTTTTCTTCTGTAATTTTACCATAAAACCTTAGCTATGGCTAGAGTACTTTTGTATTACCTGCTTATCCTATCAGAAATCCTACATTACAATCAACGGTATACAGGGAAAGGAAACCAGTCATGACAGATTTAGACTTCACGGAAATAGGGGAAAAAATAAAAAAACGGCGAAAAGCGCTTGGCGTTACGCAGGAATATATTGCCAACGGGCTGGATGTAAATTCCAGCCATATCAGCAACATTGAATGCGGACGTTCCAACCCTTCCCTCACGGCACTGGTTAAAATTGCCAACCTGCTTACCTGCAGCGTCGACTGCTTTATCGGAGGGGAATATACATACCGCCCGGAATCTGAAAAAGATGGTAATGTAGATAATTATATTATGGAAAAATTAAAATTTTGTGACTTGGAAAAGAAAAAGAAAATTTTGAAAATCATAGATTTGCTTTAGCTGTCCTTCAGGGAGCACAGCATGTTTACAACAAACCGCACTCCCACCTCAAACCCTGCCTGTTCTGCCGCAAGCGCCACGCCAGACAGCATGTTTTTTAACTCTTCGGTTTCTTCAAGTTTAAGCCTGTCCGCACTTTTTTTCACAAGCGTTTCAATCTCGTCGTCCACCGCCCTGCAAATTTTTACCGTGTCTTTCTCATAGCGGAGGATTTCCTGATATATTTTCTGTAATGTCCGGTTCATGTTCCTACACGCACCTTCCTGCTATAATGATACTTACTATTATTATCTTTCCGGCCGGACTTATTCATCTTACTGCATTTCCGTTATTTCCATTGCTTCCCTGTAGCCTGCCTTCAGAAGGTACGCCGCCACTTCTTCCACGCTGCCGTCATTTATAACTTTTATGCGCAGCACATAGTCGTCGCCGGAATACAGTTCCACCGTGAAAAGATAGGTGATGCCGTCAATCTCCTGAAACCATAGCTGCATATTGTACCATTCCCTCGTGATTCCTTCCATGGAATATTCGCGGAATTTTCCGTCGGCACTTTTGTAAACAGTACCGGTTATAAACGTATAATCCCCGTAATGCTTTGCCTGATAGTAAGAATTGTATTCCACATATTCCATCATCCCGTCGTTATCCACATCGCAAAGGTCATATCCCCATGCGTAGGCATTGTCTGTGCCATAACGGCCGTAACCTAAGTTTTTCATTATGCGAAGCTGCTCCAAGGAAAGCGGTTCCTCCATTTTTTCTTCCCGATACATTTCCTTTGCAAGACATGCCCCTGCAATTTTCCTAAAACGGCTTTCCACATACGCGGAAAGCGCCGCAGGCGCTCCCTCTTTTGTAAAAAGGGGAATGCATTCATAACCGTCAATCTGCGGCTCCAGCACAAATACCGCGCCTTCGCCTTTCCCCGCCGCATCAAGGGGCACGGCTGCCATTCCCCGCAGGGCAGCGGTATAAAAATCCCTGTTCTCAAAGACAAAATACTTTTGTCCGCCATAGGAAATCACACGATGGTAATTTTCTCCAAATCCCGTCCAGACTTCACCCTGATACTCTATTTCACCGTTATCCGATACAAAATACCGCTCGACCCACACATAATACCCGTCCTCTGACGACACCAGATATTCTTTTTTACCACTTTCAGAGGGATATCTCCATGCCCATTCAAGCCGCTGATACCGGCCTCCGTCTTCCACCCAAAACTTCTGAAATTCTTTCGTATCCCGTTTGATATCAAGGGCATAGGCATCCAGATACTCCGCCTCTGCTCCGCATAAAAGCAGGTATGTGTCTTTTTTCAGCAATGCAAAAAGGCCTTCCATAGTCCCCGGCTCCATATCCGTTTCTTCCACGGCATGTACCGCTGTTTCTGCCTGCACCTTTTCCAAAAGCTCTTCTTTTAAGGAATTTTCCGGAAGCTCTTTTCCGGTTGTTTCCAGAAGGGGGGTGCTTTGATAAAACAATCCCTCCGGTTCGCTCCCATATCCGCTGGCTTCCTGCGGGCTGACTTCATGGCTAAAACACAACTGCGCGCTTAAAATAGGCGTGGTGCGTTCTCCTTCCACCAGACTGGCCGTCAGCACTCTGCGCTCCGAATACACATCCCCTAACATCTGAAAAGAAATCGTTTTGCCGCCAAATTCCGCAAACCAGACCCACCTCAGCCCCATCCACTTTTTATACTCACTCTCCCCTCCCCATTCCGTCCAACTATAGGTTCCGTCTTCCTGCTGCATAAGCTGCCAGATACGATAACTTCCCCTGCGGAACAATTCTTCCTTCCCGTCATTGTCATAATCCGTCAAAGCCAAGCTTCCCGCACTATACCCGAGCGCTTCGACCAATTCTTCTTTTTGTCCTTCGGACAAAACCTTTTCATCCCCCCATATATCGGTATACTCCTTATATACAAACAGTTCCAGGTTTTCTTCCACATATTTCCGCACTTCAGGAAGGAACGGGTTTTTTTCATCCAGATAGTAATACTCGGGATACACGGAAGTAAAAACATCCGCCAGCCACAGCTTATCCCATAAAATTGCCACGCCTTCTCCCGAATCATCCTGACGGACGGAAAACTTCTCCAGCATCATGCCGTTGACTTCATTCGTGTTAATGCTTATTCTGCGGCGGTCAAGGCAATAGTACTGGATTTCCCCCCCTCTTTTCTCCCAAACATACAGGTGGGAATATCGTTGCCAAAGCTTGTAGCGCCCATGATGGAAAAACCTTCTGCCGTCTCTTTTAACACTACGGCATAAAGCGACCAGGTCCCATCATGGCAGACAAGCCAGATGTTTTCTTCCCCGTTATAAGAAGGCAGGCGGCAGGTGAAAAAACAGAAGTGATTTCCCCCGAATCCTCCACAATCGTGTCTGCTGCTTCCTCATTCCGCAAAAGCCAGTCCTCCAGAAGCGTGTAATACTCCGGACATCTTTCCAGCAGCGTCTCTTTCGACACTATTAAACCGGAATCTCTCCAATCAACCAGTGCTTCCCACGCCCTTCCCGCCATATACCCCTGTAATTCATCCAGAATATCCAAAGGCAGCGTAATGCCTGCCACCCGGGACCCATCGGAAAATCAAACATGGCGTACGGCTCTGTTTTAATGACCTCCCAATACCTTTCCCGCGACGGAATCAGGTATTGGGATGCCTTCCTTGCGCCCATGGGCTCCTTCCCGTCATGCCGCACGGCTGCCCACAGCCCAGAAAACAGCAAAAACACTATGACGCTGATTTGTAAAATTCTTTTTTTCATCCGTTTTCCCTTATGTTTCCATACTCATCCGCACATATTTTGCAAAATCCTCCCCTGCAAAAATATGGCAGTAGATTTCCTTAAGATGCTTATATGCCTCTTCGTCTGTGAGTTCCTTCTCCACGTGCATTACAAAAATGCCGAAGGCAACCCCGAAAAGACTGCTTTTGACTGCGGTCCGCCTACATCCGTTTTTCAGGTAAAAAGCGTTTCTCCTGACGCGCTGTAAGCGCTCCTCTTCCCCTGACGCCGCCGCTTCCTCCTCCGTTTCAATCAATATGGCAGGACAACCTGCAAAGCCTTCCCGCATCTTTTGCAAAAACAAGCTTCCCATCCCGGATTCACGGTATTCTTCCAAAATAGCATAGTAATCGAGAAGCAGAATGCTGCTTTTCGGCGCATGCACAAATAAGGCGTATCCTGCAAGCCTGTCCTCTGAAAACATCCCCATCCCTTCATAACACCCTTCCAAAAGCAATCTTTGAATCATGGAAACCGGTTTTAATTCATCCTCAGGGAAATGCCTGACTGCAATTTCCTTATAGATGGAAAGAATCTGGGGTTCGGACAATTTTTTTATGGTAAAAGAATTGGGTACGCTCATTTTTTCATACCTCCTGCCACCTTAATACCGGAAATATCCGCCTCAATCGTCATGGAATAATTGGTATGGTAGATGACAAAGCCCGGCTTTGCGCCTCCCGGTTTTTTGACATGCTTTTTCTGGATATAATCCACTTCCACCTTGTCCTGCCTGCTGCCGGCGGAGTAATGGGCCGCCAGTCTTGCCGCCTCCTCAAAGGTGGCGTCCGGCATTTCTTCATTTCCTTTCAGTTTTACGATGACATGGGAGCCGGGACAGCCTTTGGCATGAAACCACCAGTCGTTTCCCGTTGCAAATTTGAAGGTCAGCTCGTCATTCTGGAAATTGTTCTTGCCCACATACATATCGTAGCCGTCGCTGCTGATATAGTGGAAAGGGCTGCTGGTGACTTTTACTTTTTTTGCCCCTGCCTTCCTCCTGATATAGCCGCTCTGTGTCAGTTCCTCCTTAATCTGCACCAAATCCTCTTCTCCCATGGCAATGTCCAGCGCCGCGCTGATGGATTGCAGGTGTTCGATTTCTTCTTTGACTTCTTTGGTCAATTCCGTCAAAGCCTCATGGGTGCGTTTCAGCTTGCCGTATTTTTCAAAATATTTTTTGGCGTTTTCAGTGGCGGAAAGCGTACTGTCAAGGGGAATCCGCACCGGTTCGTTAGTGTAGTAGTTGACGGCGTCCAGATACTTTGCGCCCTCAGAGACCCCGTATCCGTAAGTGTTGAGCAGTTCCCCATAAATCCGGTAGGATTCCCGCTTTTCGGTATCCTTTAGCTGCTGGAGCTGCAAATCGTATTTTTTGACATTCCGCTCCAGCGCCGTCTGCACAATGCGGCGTAAGTCCGCCGATTTCTGACGTATCCGGGTGTGGACGCTCTTTTCCGCATAATAGTTTTCCAGAAGTTTTGAAAGGGAATCAAAATGTTTCAACACACCGTCCGCATACATGGTAAGGGGAAGCGCGGCAAATTCCACCGGCTTTTTGCCGTCATAGGCAATACAGGGGGAAAACCTTCCCGCCAGAACCGCCTGCCTTATTTCGTCCCAGACGCCGTACAGGCGGCACATGTCAAAATCCGAAAGGGCCGCCGTGGGCTGTTCGCCGTCCACTCCCGCCCTGTAACAGATTTCCTGCGCCATAACGGGGGAAAGCCCCGTGTATGTGGTATAGATGGCCTTAAAAACCGGCATGGGCGCATTTTTTATCTTGTCCGCAAAAGATTTTTCTTCCATGGCAAGGGGATTCTCTTTGTGGGTGGTGTCAGCCACAAAATAGGGCTTGCCGGGCAGCACCTCCCTAACGGAACTGACAAGGCCCGAAACATGCTTGATACTGTCGATTATCATATCCTTGTCGTCACAGAAAATGATATTGCTGTGTTTGCCCATAATTTCCACTATCAGTTTTTTGCGGCACAAATCCCCCATCTCATTCAGATGCTCCACTTCCACATGCACAATCCGTTCAAGCCCCGGCTGGTAAATATCCGTAATCCTGCCGTTTTGCAGGTGCTTACGCAAAAGCATACAAAAGCCCGGCGCCGTCATGGGCGCCTGTTTATTGCCCTCCGTCAGATAAAGAAGCGGCAGGGACGCCCCTGCCGAGATAAGCAGGCGGCGCTGCCCCGCCGTTCCTTTTATAGTAAGCAGCAGTTCATCCGGTTCCGGCTGTGCAATTTTGTATATGCGCCCCCCGACCAGGGCGTCCTTCATTTCTTTTACCACTCCGGCTATGGTGATACCGTCAAAAGCCATGATTTTTTCCTTTCTTTTACATCAGATGGCATTTTTTTGCCAGTTTTACAAGCAGGCGGCCTTTGGGCATGGCCCTAAGCTCTTCCTCCCTGATTCCTTTTAACACAATCTCCAGCACAAAATATACGATTCCGCCCACCAGCACCGCCGGGAAAAGCGCAAGCGCATTCTGCATCATGGATGGATACTCCCCGCCCCCGATTAACAGCGCAAGCCCTTTGTGGGTGCCGTACGCCGCCACGCCCATAAAGCCCGCCGCCACAAAGGGCGTCACAAAGGTACGGAACATCTCCTGGTCATAGTCCAGGTACTTGCGGATGGAAAGCTGGTTTAAGACGCACATGGTCCCGGAATACAGAAGCATGGCAATCACCAGCGCGTACAAATCCAAGTCCGTAAAATATAAAAGCAGGCTGACAACGCCCGTCTGTAAGACGAGGGCTATCGCCGCGTTATGCACGGGCACTTTTACCTTTCCGATTCCCTGCAGCACAGAGTTTGTCAGGGTGGAAAGGGAGTAAAAGATAATAGAAGCCGAAAGAGCTGTCAGAAGCCTTGAGGCAAGGTCTATGGAGGCTTTCTGCCGAAACAGCATCCATGTGATGGGTCTTGCCAGCACGCCAATCCCCACTGCCGCGGGAATGGCAATCAGCATGGTGGTCTTGACTGCCTGTGCCGTCTTTTCCCTTGCACCCTCCATGTCACCCTGCCCTACCCTCGCCGCTATACTGGGCAGTATGGCAGATGACATTGCCGAGGAAATGGCAATGGGAATATTGGATATAACCACCGCTTTGGCGGAAAAAATACCGTAATTGGTGGATATTTGGGAATCTCCCATATTCTTTTGCAGAGAGCAAATCCAGGTGTAAATGGTCTGGTTCAAAAATGTGCTGAGGTTATAAATGGCGGTGCTTAAGATAAACGGCACAATCACCCCGCTTACGGTCTTTAAGATGCTTTCATAGCTTTCCTCTGCGTGCCTGTCCCTCTCAATCCGTCTGTAAATAGTCCTTTTGTTGAGCCCGTACACACCCCACATAAATAATAACGCCACCAGAACGCCTGCACCGGTGCCGAGGGCGCTGCCCACCGCGCCGTAAGTGGCATGTCTGGTATTCCACTCCTGCTGTTCTTCGCTTAAAACATAGACTACCGTACCGTCCTCATTCGCCACGGATTCCGCTGCTTCAGAAACCATTTCTTCTCCGAGATATACCGCATGGTCATCACCCAGCGTGTATTTATCCGTACCGGAAAGCGCAAGTACAATCATCAGGTATGCCGCACCGATACTGATTACCGCATTGAGAAGCTGCTCCAGTATCTGGGAAACGGAGGTCTGCACCATGGTCCGGTGGGCCTGGAAATATCCGCGCAGCACCCCGAGGATGCCGTACAAAAAAACCGTGGGGGCAAATACCCGAAGAACCGTTGCCGCCGGTCCCTTTGTCAGAACCCCTGCGCCGAAAAAAAGCACCATACCGGCGATGCCGCCCACCACCAGCACATACCACATGGCGCAGACAAATACCCTGTGTGCATTTCTATAGTCGTTTACGGAAAGTTTCTGTGCAATTACCTTGGAAATTGCCGAAGGAATACTGTAAGAAGAAATAAGAAGAATGATAGTATAGACATTGTAGGCCGCCTGATAATACCCGTTGCCTTCATCCCCGATAACAGCAGCTAAAGGACTCCTGTAAAGGAGTCCTATTATCCTGCAGATGATACCGGCTGCCGCCAGTATACCGGCCTGTACTATAAACCTGTCTTTTTTGCTGCTCTTACCCATTTTATTTCCATTCCGGAACTCAACCTATCAGCCAGTCATACATCTCCTGATATTTGCCAGCCGATACATGCCAGGAAAAGTCAACTGCCATGCCGCGGTCGATAATTTTGTTCCATTCCCTTTTCTTATCGTAATATATGTGCTCCGCATAACGGATAGTCCTGAGCATCTCGTGCGCATTGTAATTGGCAAAGGAAAAACCGGTTCCGGTATTTTCGTACTCATTGTAAGGAACCACCGTATCTTTTAACCCGCCCGTTTCCCTGACAATGGGTACCGTGCCATACCGTAAAGACATCAGCTGGCTTAAGCCGCACGGCTCAAACAGGGACGGCATCAGAAATGCGTCACAGGAAGCATATATCTTATGGGAAAGGTCCTCCGAATAATAGATATTGGCGGAAACCTTGTTGTTGTATTTCCAGTCAAAATGGCGGAACATGTTCTCATAACGTTCCTCCCCTGTGCCCAGCACCACTATCTGCACGTTATCCTGGCAGAGTTCATCCATAATGTAGGCAATCAAATCAAACCCCTTCTGGTCAGTCAGCCTGGAAACAATCCCAATCATGAAGGTCCGCTCGTCCTCCGCCAGATTCAGCTCCTTTTGCAGGGCGCGCTTGTTCTTAATCTTTTCCTTGCGGAAATTCACCGCATCATAAGGATGCTCGATGTAGGTATCCTCAGCAGGATTAAACTCCTCGTAATCAATGCCGTTTACAATGCCGCGCAAGTCATGGGACCTTGCATTTAACAGTCCGTTTAATCCTTCGCCGTAAAAATCCGTCTTGATTTCTTCCGCATACGTATCGCTGACCGTGGTAATGACATCTGCAAACACAAGCCCGCCCTTTAACAGGTTGGCATCCTTGTAGGCTTCCAGCTTATCCGATGTGAAATAGTAATCCGGCAGCCCCGTAATATTCTTTACGGCTTTCACATCCCATTTCCCCTGAAACTTCAGGTTGTGAATGGTCATAATCGATTTCATGCTCCAGAAAAACGGGTTGCCGCGAAACCGCTCCTTCAGGTATACGGGTACCAGTCCTGTCTGCCAGTCATGGCAGTGTACGATATCCGGCTGGAAATTAATCAGGGGCAGTGCCGAAAGTGCTGCCTTTGAAAAGAAAGCATATTTTTCTATCTCATACAGGGCATTGTCGCCGTAAGGCTTGAACCCGCTGAAATAGTGCTCATTGTCAATAAAATAGTATTTGACGCCATCGTACTCTGCTTCCAGAATGCCGACATAAACCTCATGCCAGTTGAAATCCATGTAGAAGTGTGTGACATAGTTTAGTTTTTCCTGCATCTGCGGTTTCATGCAAGTATATCTGGGAATCATCACCCTAACGTCATAATAATTCTTGTCCAGACACTTTGGCAGAGAACCGACAACATCTGCAAGACCGCCGGTCTTAATAAAGGGTACCCCCTCCGATGCAACAAATAAAACCTTTTTCATGCTAACGCCTCCCGCATCAAACTGTATTTTTTATATTATACAACATGGAAGGGTTATTTGAAAGAATTAATTTCTGTATTTTAACCGAATTCTGTCCGCAATTAACGCTATAAACTCCGAATTCGTCGGTTTCCCCTTTCCTGTATTGATGGTGTAGCCAAACAGTGCATCAAGCGTTTCCATCCTTCCGCGGCTCCATGCGACTTCTATGGCATGACGGATTGCCCTTTCCACACGGCTGGGTGTGGTTGCAAACTTCTTTGCTATGGTAGGGTAAAGGATTTTGGTGATGGAACTCAGCATGGAGGTATCCTCCACCGCCATCATTATGGCTTCCCTGAGATACTGGTATCCTTTGATATGCGCCGGTACCCCTATTTCATGTATCATATCCGTCACATCCTGCTCCAAATCCTTTTCTTCCGTCTTCTTTGTTATTTCCTCGACACCGTTCTTTGCCTGCATTTCCTTTTTTCCGGAGGGTACTGTAATCATAATCTGGAATTCTTTGTCGGTACTCATCAACTGTCCGATTATTTTGTACAGTTTTTCATTGTCCTTTGTAGTCATTACGTTTAGCTGTTCCATAATGAATCCTCCAATTCTTACAAATTTCTATCATCCCCATTATAATGTGATAGCGTTTTTATCTGCAACCGATTCACATCGTAAATATTTTACATTTTCTGCATCGATTGGAAAATGCTGTTTTTCGATGTCGAAAACATGCAAAATAAAAAAAGCTGTAAAGTCTTATCAAAAGACTTACAGCAGTTTAATGGAACTAATTTCTGTACTTCAGCCGGATTTTATCCGTAATCAGCGCTATGAATTCCGAATTTGTCGGTTTCCCTTTTCCTGTATTGACGGTGTAGCCGAACAATGCCTCCAGTGTTTCCATCTTTCCCCGGCTCCATGCAACTTCTATGGCATGACGGATTGCCCTCTCCACACGGCTGGGTGTGGTATCAAACGTTTTTGCAATGGCAGGGTACAGGATTTTGGTGACAGAACTCTGCATGGACGAATCTTTCACACACAGCATAATGCCTTCCCTAAGATACTGGTATCCTTTGATATGTGCCGGTACCCCTATTTCATGAATCATATCCGTCACATCCTGTTCCAAATCCTTGCCTGCCGCAATTTCCGCCATTGCCATTATTTCCCCAACATTTGTACTTTCTCGCACTTCTCTTTTTGCGGAGGGTATTGTAATCATAATCTGAAATTCTTTGTTGGTGTTCATTAACTGTCCGATTATATTATACAGCCTGTCGTTGTCTTTTGTACTCATCACATTTAACTCTTCCATGATAAATCCTCCCATTTTACAAAATTTTATCTTACCCATTATAATGTGATACTGTTTTTGACTGCAACCGATTCACGTCGCAAATATTTTACATTTTCCGCGGAAAATCGCGGATGTTTTTTAACCGACATTACTCCAGAAGCATTTCCTCGATAAATATCCCGTATCCGCTGGTGGAATCATTGACCAGTACATGGGTAACCGCCCCGATAAGTTTACCGTTCTGGATGATGGGCGCACCGCTCATTCCCTGTACGATGCCTCCGGTTACGGCTATCAGCTGAGGGTCTGTCACCTGCAGGACAATCCCCTTATTGACATTGGTATGCTCAAGATAAAGCTCTTTGATTTCAATGTCATAATATCTTGGCATTCCGTCTACGGTACACAGAATCTGGGCAGGTCCCAGTTCCACCTCCTGCTTCAGACCTATGGGAAGCGGTTCCGTTTCTATCCTGGACAGCATCTTTTCATTGCAGGTACCAAATATTCCCTTGGCAGTATTTTCCGTGATAATGCCAAGTATGTTTTTATCGGTATATTCTATCATGCCGGTCATTTCCCCCGGCTCTCCTTTGATGCCTTTTTTGATGGCTATTATGTCCGTATGGTACAAGGTACCGCTGTCAAGTTCCATGACAATGCTGGTATCCACGTCATTAATGCCATGGCCCAATGCGCCAAAATTACCTTCGCTGTCCACAAATGTCATGGTTCCCACGCCCTGGGCATTGTCCCTGACCCAGATTCCCAGTTTATATTTGGCATTCTGGTTCTGCACGGGTTTTACTTCCACATCAAACTCTTCTTCTCCGCGCCTTATGGAAAGAACCACCGGATTTCCGTCAGATTCCTCAATCATTTCTATGAACTTTTTCTTTGCGGACACTTCCACGCCATCCACCGCCGTAATATAGTCCCCGGTTTTCAGCAGATATTTTGACGGAGAAACTTCATTTCCGTCAAGCGACACAAATTCACCGATTCCAATCACGAGTACACCGTCGGTCTTTAAGTAGATACCAATCGGAAGGCCCACAGGGGTCAACGTCATATCTTTTATGACTTCGATATTGACCTGCTTGAAAGGAATCCAGCCAAACAGTTTCAAGTTCATCTGATAACTGCTTAACGTATCTGCCTTCATGGTTACCGAATTGCTCAAATCCACAGAAATGGAACTTGTAGCTGCCTGCATACTCTCGTCATCCTTTTTTTCCGTTTTGATTATTTCCCCTGACAGGGGCAGCCCTAAATCAATCACATGTTCCTCGCCAACCCTTAATTTGATATTGCCCGGAATCTGCTCATAAGCATATACCACCCATCCCCCCACAAGGCTCATGCAGGTCAGAATAAGTGCAAATATAAGACAACCCTGATATATTTTTTTTCTCACTTTTTTCACATCCTTCTACGCAACTTCTCCTGTTATTTTCATCATCAACCAAACAAAAAAAGAGTACCCATATCGGATACTCTTCATAGTGTTGTCATTTTTTTTGCTGTCTAATCTTTAATTTTATTTTTGTTTTATTTTGGAAGCCTGTTTTTTAATTTCGTGCGCATTGGAAAGGGCTGCGCCGGAAAGTCCGTCCGTGCCCAGAAGCCTTGCCAGTTCTTCCAGTGACCCCTGCCCGTCAAGCCGGTGGATACCCGTTGCGGTGCTGGCGCCGTCCGTTTCTTTTTCTATAAGAAAATGCGTGTCTGCCATTGCTGCAATCTGGGGTAGATGGGTAATGCAAATCACCTGATGCGTCACGGAAAGCCGTCCCAGTTTTTCCGAAACCTTCCATGCCGTCCTTCCGCTGATACCGGCATCTATTTCATCAAAAATAAGCGTATCCACAGCGTCCTTCGCCGCAAAAAGCGTCTTAATCCCCAACATAATCCTGGAAAGCTCACCGCCGCTGGCAACCATCCCCAGAGGTTTTTTGGGTTCTCCGGGATTGGTGGAAATCATAAATTCCACATCATCACAGCCGTCAGGGCCAATTTCTTTTTTTTCTATATGAATGGCAAATTCCACAGAGAGAAAGTTCAATTCTTCCAGCGCTTTTGTTAACCTTTCGGAAAGCTTTTCCGCTTCTTTTTTCCTTACGGCGGAAAGCTCACCGCACTGTGTGATAAGCCTGCTTTCCAGCTTCGCACATTTTTCTTTCTGCTGTGTCATGTAGCTTTCATAGTTTTCCAGTATTTCTATTTTTTCCGAAAGCTTTTCCCCGTATTCCAGAATATCGGCAATGCTATTTCCATATTTTTCTTTTAAATGATTGATAAGATTTAAACGTTCCTGTACCGCAATCAGTTCAGAACCGTCAAATTCCATGCTTTCCATGTAATCGGAAAGTTCCCTGTTAAAATCACCCAGCAGGGACTCTATCTCCGTAATCTGGGAAGACATCCCCAGAAGGTTCTCGTCCAGGGCCGCCGCACTGTTTAATTCCTTTACAGCCCTGCCAATGTATTCAGCTGCCCCTTCTTCACCTCCGGTGTACCGGTAACATGTCCCGGCCGACTCCCCAATCTTTTTGCTGTTCGCCATCCTGCGGTACCGGTTTTCCGTTTCTTCGTCTTCACCGGGAGAAAGGGCGGCTTCCTCAATCTCGTTTTTTTCAAAACGGAGGATTTCCAGTTCCCTTATTCTTCGGGCTTCATCCATTTCCTGTCCGGCAATCTCGTTTTTCAGACGTCTGTGTTCTTGATAAAGTTCTCCTACGCCGGATAAAAGAGCCGCTGTTTTTTCCCCCGCAAAGGCATCCAGAATTTCCTGATGCTTCTTTTTACGAAGGAGGGATTGATGTTCATGCTGTCCGTGAATATCCAAAAGCAGTTCCGATATCTCTTTCAGCTGCTTTGCCGTAACCGTTTCGCCGTTAATACGGCCGGTGCTCCTTGCCGGCTGGATTTTACGGGTCAGCATGACCGTACCATCTTCATACGGCAAGTCCATTTCTTCCAGTTTTTCTTTTATCCTGCCGCTTTCATCTGAAAAAACAAGTTCCACAAGGGCATACTCCGCTCCGCTCCTAATCAGGTCCTTATCTGCCTTAGCGCCCAGAACCAGATTGATGGAGCCTAACAGAATAGACTTCCCTGCGCCCGTTTCACCGGTCATAATGTTCAGTCCCGGCGTAAACTCTATCTCCGACTCTTCTATCAGGGCCAGATTTTTCACATGTAAACTTTGTAACATATTTCTCCTTCTGCCTTCTCTACAGCTGCCACTCCTCCAACCGGCAGCGCATGTCACACCAGCATTCCCTGCAGCCTGTCCATAAGCGCTTTTGTGTCCTCAACCGTTCTCACCGCCACCATAACAGTATCATCCCCCGCAATGGAACCCACAATCTCTTTAAACTTCAAGGCATCGACTGCCGCCGCCACCGCCATTGCCATGCCGGATACGGTCTTAATCACCATAATATTCTGTGCCATATCCATGGATAAAAAACCATCTTTTAAAATGCGAATATATTTATCCCCAAGCCTGTTATCATCCTGTCCGAGCGCCACATATTTCTGCCTGCCGTCCCCGGCAGGCACTTTGGAAAGTTTCAATTCCCTGATGTCCCTGGAAACGGTCGCCTGTGTCACATCGAATCCGGCTTCTTTCAGATGGGAAGCAAGTTCCTCCTGTGTTTCCACATCATACTTTTCCACTATCTCCACTATCTTGCCGTGTCTTGCCTTTTTCATGTAAAAACCCTTCCCATCCCTAATTGTCACTCATTTTTTTATGAAGAACTTCCAAAAATCCCGCTTTGCTTAACTTGATAAAATCCGTCGTCCGCTCAGACTGTGCAATCCGCACGGCATCCCCTGTCCTAATCTTTACAACACAGCTGTCAAAACTTACCGCTGCATGCTGCACCTGTCCTTCCCTGCCTGCCGGAATTTCAATTACCACCTCATCTTCAGGGGAAAGCACAATACTGCGCTGGTTCATGGTATGTGGGCAAATGGGCGTGAGAACAATCAGGCGCGCCCCGGGCTCCACAATCGGTCCGCCCGCTGAAAGGTTATACCCGGTGGAACCGGTAGGTGTGGTAATAATCATGCCGTCCGCCAGATACCTGTTTAACAGTTTTCTGTTCACATACAGAAGGAAAGACAATATCTGCTGGCTCTCCGTTTTACTGATAACAATGTCATTCAGTGCCCAGCCGTTCTGGTTTTCTCCGGATTTCCGGTATACCGTGCCGTTTAACATCATGCGGCTTTCCAAATCATAATCCCCGCAAAGAAGCTGCTCCAGCGCCGCCTCCAGCCCGTCCGGTTCAACTTCCGTCAGATATCCCAGCCGTCCCAGATTGATACCCAGAAGCGGAATCCGTTTCCTGCTGTGCGTTTCCCTGACAGCCTGCAACATGGTGCCGTCACCTCCAAGCACCAGGATACAGTCAGTTTCCTCCGGGATAGTGTCGCATTCATCCTTTTTTATGGTACACTGCATTCCTTTACCGCAAAGAAAACGCCGGACCTTTTCCGTAGTGGCAAAGTCTTTATCTTTATGACGGTTGGTATATATGCAAAAGTGTTTCATTACCGTCCCTCTCCCTTTACAAGTTTCCTTCATGAGCTGCTTTCACTGTCTGCCCAATCCGTTCTTTCCACTCTTTTCCGGCAGAAATCCCGCTTTCCTGTTGGATAATCCTTTGCAGGTTCTGTTCTGCCCCATGCTCTGAAAAACCGTCACTTTCCGGCCTGCTGCCCTTTTTGAGTTCCAGATATATCAGATATTCTATGTTGCCCTCCGGGCCTTTGATGGGAGAATAATCCAGCCCCAAAACCAGAAAACCAAGGCTGTCTGCATAGTCCATAACTTTACTGATTACTTCCACATGAACATCCGGTTCCCGTACCACCCCTTTTTTACCGACCTTTTCCCTGCCGGCTTCAAACTGCGGTTTAATCAGGCAGACCATCCGGCCACCGTCCTTTAACAATGCCCTTGCAGGGAGCAATATTTTGGTTAGTGAGATAAAAGAAACATCCACGGATGCAAAATCCGGCTGTTCGGGAATGTCCTCTGTTGTCATGTACCGGAAATTGGTCTTCTCCATACAGACAACCCGCTCATCATTCCGAAGTTTCCATGCAAGCTGTCCATGTCCCACATCCACCGCATAAACCCTGGAAGCGCCGTTTATCAGCATACAGTCGGTAAAGCCTCCTGTGGATGCCCCGATATCGATACACACTTTTCCCGATAAATCCAGGGAAAAACAATTTATGGCTTTTTCCAGTTTCAGCCCGCCGCGGCTGACATACTTAGGCGCCGCGCCTTTTACCTCCACTTTTACTTTCTCCATGTCAAAAGACGTACCAGCCTTATCTTCCCTCTGCCCGTCCACAAAGACATTTCCTGCCATGATAACGGCTTTTGCCTTTTCCCTGGACTGTGCAAGCCCAAGGTTAACCAGAATCACATCCAGCCTCTCCTTCATGTTTTTTCCATCCACTCTTTCACGCGTATTGCGATACTCGCTGCATCCATCCCCAAATCCTGTTTTAAAAGTTCCACATTGCCGTGCTCCACATAAGCATCCGGAATGGTAATTGACATTTTTCCCACGGAAATATCATTGTCATCCAAAAAAGCACGGATTCTTTCACCGTATCCGCCGCTTGCCACATTCTCTTCCATGGTGACAAGCAGTTTATGTCCTCCCGCGGCTTTTCTGAGCATTTCTTCATCTATCGGCTTTATGTATCTGGCATTTACCAGACTGCAGGCATAGCCCTCAGACTTTAAACGCCTCCTGACATCTTCAGCAGTCTTTACCATACTTCCCACTGCCACCAGGGCTATTTCCCCTTCTTCATATATCCATTCGCTCTTTCCGTACTCCACAGGCGCCCGAAACTCTTTCAGTCCCGCATAGGCTTCTCCCCTGGGATACCGGATGGCAACAGGTCCGTCAGAGGCAATGGCATATTTTAACATGTCGGAAAGCTCCCATTTGTTTTTCGGCGCCAGCACCTGAATGCCGGGAATACTGGACAAAAAGGACAAGTCGAAAATACCTTGATGGGTTTCCCCGTCGCTTCCCACCAGCCCTGCCCTGTCAATGGCAAATACCACCGGCAGGTTTTGTATGCATACATCATGCAGAACCTGGTCATACGCCCGCTGCAAAAAAGAAGAATAAATGGCAACCACCGGTCTGAGTCCCCCTGCTGCCAGTCCTGCCGCAAAGGTTACCGCATGTTCTTCCGCAATGCCTACGTCAAAAAAACGTTCCGGGTACATATTGTGAAAGCGCTTTAACCCCGTACCGTCCGGCATGGCCGCCGTGATGGCCACTACCCGTTCATCCCGCTGCCCCAGTTTGCACATGACAGTGGAAAAAATATCCGTATAATTGGCAGTATTCCGTGGATTTTTGGGAAGCCCGGACTCGATTTCAAATGGCTCAGCCCCGTGGAATCTTGCCGGATGGCGTTCCGCAGGCGCATAACCTTTTCCTTTTTCCGTGATGACATGGACGAGGACTGCCCCTTTGACTCTTTTTGCCTCATGGATGACTTTTACCATTGCATTGACATCGTGTCCGTTTACGGGACCAAGGTAAGTGATACCCATATCTTCAAAAAACATGCCGGGAATAACCAGCTGCTTGACACCGCTTTTCAGCCTGCGGATACGGGCTATCAGGGAATCCCCCGAACTGGTTTTTTTAAGGGCTTTGTAAACACCCTCCTTTAAATCCAGATAACTGTCGGCGGTACGGACATTGTTGAGATACCGGGAAATTCCACCCACGTTTTCCGATATGGACATATTATTGTCGTTTAGCACAACTATAAAATTGGTCTCCAGCCGGGAGGCGTTGTTTAAGGCTTCATAAGCCATGCCCCCTGTCAGGGAGCCGTCCCCGATTACGGAAATAATGGTGTTTTTTTCTCCCTTCAAATCCCGTGCTTTCACCATGCCGAGCCCTGCAGAGATGGAAGTGGAACTGTGCCCCGTATCAAAACAGTCGCAGCTGCTCTCCTTCCGTTTCGGGAAACCACTCATGCCATGAAATTTGCGAAGCTGTTCAAAACCTTCCCTCCTGCCCGTCAACAGTTTGTGTGTATAGGATTGGTGTCCGACATCCCATATCAGCTTATCTTCCGGCAGCGTAAGTGAAAGATGCAGCGCCATGGTAAGTTCCACCGCTCCCAGATTAGAGCCCAGATGCCCTCCCGTCACGCTTATTTTTTCTATCAGGAAATCCCGGATTTCTTCAGCCAGCAGTCCGTAATCTTCTTTGTCGATGTATTTGATGTCATTTGCCTTCTCTATCTGTTCCAACAACATGCCGTCACCTCTTTTGCCTGTCGGATATGCTACTTACTTCTTTCTGTGAATCAGGTCTCCGATATATACCCGCAGCGATTCACTGTCCTCTCCGTATTTTTCCAGCATTTCAATAACTTCAACGTAGCGTCTTTCCATTTCTTCCTGAGCCGCTTCCAGCCCCATACAGGACACATAGGTTTTTTTGTTGTTCTTTTCATCGCTTCCAACATTTTTGCCAAGTTCGGCTTCCGTTCCCGTTACATCCAGGATATCGTCCTGTATCTGGAAAGCAACACCGAGAACATGTCCGACCTGTTCCATTTCCGCAATTCTTTCCTTATCCGCTCCGGCAAGCACTGCGCCTATCATCAGTGCCGCTTCAATCAGCGCTGCCGTCTTATGCTCATGGATAAACAAAAGTTCTTCTTCTGTTATTTCCTGCTTTTTCTCTGCTTCCACATCTGCCGTCTGCCCGCCCAGCATTCCGTGGATACCTGATTTTTTGGCAAGGATGGTTACAGCGCGCGCCACCATTTTGTACCTGTCCGTCATGGATATGCCGTCCACCACGCAGGAAGTAAACGCCGAGAGCGCCACTTCATAGGCATAATTCAGAAGACCGTCCCCGGCCAGAATCCCCATGCATTCCCCATAAGCCACATGGGTGGTTTCCCTGCCCCGCCTGTAAGTGTCATTGTCCATTGCAGGCAAATCATCATGTACCAGGGAATAGGCATGCATCATTTCTATGGCTATCATAAACGGCTCCACAATCCATCCCTGTCCCCTGCAAAGGAAATAGGCCTCCTGCATAAGCCTCGGACGCATCCGCTTGCCCCCTGCCATCATACTGTAATTCATTGCCTCAATCACGATTTTCTGTGGTCCTCTTTCTTTGGGAAGATACTGCTCTATCATTTCTTCCAGGTCTTCGAACCTTTCCTCATGAAGTTCTTCCCACTGACTTATTTCGGATGGTTTTAATTGTATCATTTATGCTTCCCTCCATTTACACATTAGTTTATTCAAAGGCAACCAGTTCACCTTCCTCATTCAACTGTAACACCTGTTTTTCCACTTTATCAATATCTGCATTGCACTGCTTCAGCAGTTCCATTCCTTCCTGGTAAATGCGAAACGACTCTTCCAGTGATATATCTTCTGATTCCAGCCTTTTTGCCGTTTCTTCCAACTTAGCAAACTTCTCCTCTAAAGACATCTGCCCTCTCCTTTTCTTTTTTATCCGTGACCACTGCAAACACTTTTCCGTCCGTCACATGGATGGTAACGGAATCCTTCGGGTGCACCTGCGATACCTTTTTTAGCGCCCTTCCCGACTTGTCCTCCACATAAGAATAACCGCTGTTTAGCTTTGCGAGCGGTGACAGTCCTTTAAACTGCTCCAGATAAATGGCAAGCCTGTGTCTCCTGTCATCCAAAATCTCCTCCATGCTGCGGACAATCCTTTCCTCCAGCTGCATTAAACGTGTTTTTTTCTCCCGGATGCGGCTTTTGGGGCTTGCATAATTTAACTGCATACGCCTTCTCTCCAGCTGCGAACGCTTCTCCTGCAGCCTTGTCCACATTTGCTTCACAAACTTTCTTCTGTACTCTTCCAGTGAAAGCATAAACTGTCCGTAGTCAAAGACCGCCAGTTCTGCCGCTGCAGACGGTGTAGGCGCCCTTAAATCCGCAACATAATCGATAATGGTTGTGTCTGTTTCATGGCCGACTGCCGAAATAACGGGAATACTGCAGTCAAACACTGCCTGCGCCACAATCTCTTCGTTAAAGGCCCACAAATCTTCCATGGAACCGCCGCCTCGTCCTGCAATAATCAAATCCACACCCTGATGCTCAAGCGCCCTGATGCCGTCCGCAATGCTCTTTGCAGCCAAATCTCCCTGTACAATGGCAGGATACAGCACTATCCTGATATAAGGGTTGCGCCTTTTCGCCACATTGATGATATCCCTCACGGCAGCCCCGGTAGGCGCCGTCACCACACCCAGCGTATGGACATATTTCGGAACGGGAAGTTTGTACTGTTCGTCAAACATACCCCGTTCCTCCAAATCCTGTTTTAACTGCTCAAATTTTTCATGGAGAAAACCTGCACCGTCCTGCACAATCTGTTTCGCATACATCTGGTACTTCCCGTCACGCTCATAGACATCCACGACGCCGCCGGCCACCACCTGCATGCCTTCCCGCAGTGTAAATTTAAGCCCTCCCCTGCTTCCGGCAAACATCACGCAGGCGATGCATCCTTTTTCATCCTTTAACGTAAAATAAATATGTCCAGAGGAATGATATTTACAGTTGCTTACCTCCCCCCTGACAAAAAGCGACTGTAACATAAAATCCTGCGTGAACATATTTTTGATATACGCATTCACTTGTGCCACTGTGTAAATATTCTGTATCGTCATCACCCGGCCTTATGCAAATTTAGCCAAAATGGCATTGACAAAAGCGCCTGAGCCCTCCTGCCCGAACTTCTTCGCCAATTCTACCGCTTCGTTAATCGCCACACTGACGGGAACTTCCTCGTCCTGCTGCATCTCAAAAAGAGCAAGCCTTAACACTGTCAGTTCCACTTTCCCCATACGCTCCACATTCCAGTTTTCCGCTTTTTCATTCAACTGCCTGTCGATATCGGAAAGATTCTCCATAATCCTGTCATACTTTCCGGTAATGTGGGCCGCATCTTCATCGGACCTTTTTACATCGTCATCCTCCAAAAACATCCGCATCTGCTCCGGCATATCTGACAGTTCATTAAATTCCACACGGAACAGCAAAAGAAAAACCTGTTCCCTCAGTTCACGTCTGCTCATCTTGTCCTCTCCCTGCAGTGCAGGTGCATCCTCTGCTTATTTATTCTTTTGCATATTGACACCGGCAATGCGAATATTCACATCTGATACGTTTAATCCGGTCATATTTTCAATCGCGCTTTTTACTTTTGCCTGTACCTTCTGGCATGTAGCCGGTATGTTATAACCGTATTCCACGGTTACGGCAAGGTCCACACGCACATTTTTATCAAGAATATCTACCCTGACGCCCTTCTTCATGTTCTTGATGCCGACCCTGCTCATCAGTTCACCCGTGACATTTCCTGCCATAGCCGACACGCCCTCCACTTCCCTGGTCGCAAGACTGGCAATCATTGCCACAACATCATCTGCAATCTGTACTGCCCCGATGTTTTCATCATCCTGCAAAACATAGGTACTTCTATCTTCCATGTCAGATTACCTCCAATCATTATTTACTATCAGCTATTATACCATAACGGTTATTCATTCACAAGCCAAAAAGTCAGTGAAAGCTTATCCTTGTCCTCCGCATAGGCTACCACACCGTCAGGGCTGTTTAAGAAACGGAAAATCTTCTGGCTGGTAATCAGCTGTTCAAAAAAGGCATGGTACACTTCTTCATCCGCACACTTTAACGTCACATCCGTTTTGCCCTCTTCATAACCCCTTTCAAAGAATGCTTTTACCTGTTCTTCATCATATTCCGTAAAATAGGCTTTTTCCATGACATAATAATTGGCATCAAGCGACACACACTCCGGAAGCGGCACTACATTGTCAATCACATGGGTTTTTAACAGCTGCTTTGTGGTGACGCAGAGATAGTCATAGTTGATTGCCGGCATGTCATAACTGTCTGCCTCATTCCCCTCCTCCGCTATCCGGTAGGAAGCATCTCCCCAGGTGGTATCCACATAATAACCCTCACCGTCTATAAAGACCAGATTCCATGCATGGCTTTCGCTTCCGTACACATAACCGATTACCAATGTAGCGCCTATCCCCAGCTTGTCCAAAAGATACTGCGTCGCTTTGGCATACCCCTGGCAGACGGATTTTTTACCGATAAAAACAGAGCAGATATTCTGGTTATCCTCTGCCTCTTTGTCATATTCCGTATGGGAAATCAGATATTCGTACACATACTTTACCTTATCATACCCGGAAGCCTCCGGGCTGATACCTGCAAGGCACTCATCCACAGCCGCATCAATCAGCTTCTGCTTTTCCTCCCGCTCTGTCTGATTCATGGTATAAGCGCCGGAGAAAATAATTTTGGTGGTCTCCCCATTCTGTGTATAATGGGTATAATGATATCCTTTTACATAAAAAAGTTCCGGATGGTCATTCATCACGCACTGGAAAACCTTGTCAATGCCCTGTTCCCCCACTGCCGCATTTCCCTGAACGGACAAAACCACATCCTCGTGCATCCCGTCCATGATGGCATACATATCTTCATACCAGATTTGCTCTTCTTTGGTAAGGCTCTCATAACAGTACCTGCCGCTGTGGTCTGTTTTATGCAGCAGAGCGGATTCTTCCCCGAGGGTTACCGTTTCCGCCGTCCCTGCTTCTTCTCCCTGTCCCTCCGCCAGTACATCCTCTTTTTCCCCCATTACCATTTCTGAGGACTCCTGTGCCGTTTTTGCGCCGCCTTTTGCATCACCGGGCGCCACACAGGCGCCAAGGCAGCATAAGCACAACAGCAGGGCCAGTATGCCTGTCCCCTTTTTACTCAATTTTTTCACTGCATTCTCCCTTTTTAGCGTTTAATTTTTTCCAAACTCCGAAAGTATAAGTCCTTCATTCCTCTCCAGAGTCATGCCCACACTCCATGCATTTATGAAAAGAAGAAGCGGATTGCCCTTTAAATCCTGTATCTTCTTCATGTCGGACGTGCCTGTGAGCCTGTTCATGTCAATTTCCTTGTTCTCAATCCACCGGATATGCTCATACGGAAGGGGCTCTAAGCGGATTTCCACATTATACTCATTTTCCAGACGGTATTTTAATACATCAAACTGCAGTACGCCTACCACGCCGACAATGATTTCTTCCATGCCGGTATTGAACTCCTGAAAAATCTGGATGGCTCCCTCCTGCGCAATCTGGGTAACACCTTTGATGAACTGCTTTCTCTTCATGGTATCCATCTGGCGGACTCTTGCAAAATGCTCGGGCGCAAAGGTGGGAATGCCCTCAAAGCAGAACTTTTCCTTCGGCATACAGATGGTGTCGCCAATGGAAAAAATCCCCGGGTCAAACACCCCGATGATATCCCCTGCATATGCTTCACTCAAAATCTTTCTTTCATCCGCCATAATCTGCTGGGGCTGGGAAAGCCTCATCACCTTATCCCCCTGCACATGCCTGACTTCCATGCTGGCGTCAAACTTGCCGGAGCAGATACGCATAAACGCAATCCTGTCCCTGTGTGCCTTATTCATATTGGCCTGAATCTTAAATACAAATGCGGAAAATTCCTTTTCCACCGGGTCCACAAGACCGGTATCCGCACGCCTTGCAAGAGGCGTGGTCGTCATCTCCAAAAAGTGTTTCAGGAAGTCTTCCACACCGAAGTTTGTCAGTGCGGAACCGAAAAACACAGGCGTTAAATCCCCGCTTCTGACCTCATCAAGATTAAACTCCGCACTGGCGCCGTCCAAGAGGGAAATCTCGTCATAAAGCTTGTCCGCTGCCTCTTCCCCTATTACAGAAACCAGTTTTTCCCTGTCTTTTACAAAAACCTCCGTGGTTTCTCCTTCTTTTGTACCTTTTTCCGTATCGGAATAAGTGAGCACCGCATTTTTATTCCTGTCGTAAACTCCTTTAAATGCTTTTCCCGAACCGATGGGCCAGTTCACGGGACAGGTGGCAATCCCCAGTTCCTTCTCAATTTCATCCAGCAGGGAAAAGGTATCGTTTGCATCCCTGTCCATTTTATTGATAAAGGTAAAAATGGGGATTTTCCGCATGACGCACACCTTGAAAAGCTTTCTGGTCTGTGCCTCCACCCCTTTTGACGCATCAATTACCATCACTGCCGAATCCGCCGCCATCAGGGTACGGTAAGTATCTTCCGAGAAATCCTGATGTCCCGGCGTATCCAGGATATTGATGCAGAAACCGCCGTACTCAAACTGCAGCACGGAGGAGGTCACGGAGATTCCCCTCTCCTTTTCTATTTCCATCCAGTCCGATACGGCGTGTCTGGCCGTCGCTTTTCCTTTTACACTGCCGGCCAGATTGATAGCGCCGCCGTAGAGCAGGAATTTCTCAGTCAGAGTCGTCTTTCCTGCATCAGGATGGGATATGATTGCAAATGTTCTTCTTCTGTTTATTTCGTCTGCGTAGTTGGATGCCACGTTCTTTTCCTCCAAGTCATTTCAATTTTCCTTTATCCCTTATGCATGTCTGTTTATGTAGGGAATGCGGGCATAAAGTACATTATACTATATTCTCCCCTACTGCACAACCGTGCTGATAATGATATTTGCGGCATCCACATCGGTTTTTCTCTTTACGATATCTTCTATCTGCGCCCTCTGCGCCTCCGTCAGTTCCGGTTCATTTACTACCACGTCCACACCGCTGTCACTGATGCTTACCACTACATCAGAAAACCCTTTGGCTTCCAGAAGGATTTCCGCTGCCATTTCCTTTTCCGCTATATTTGTCATGGCAACCATGGTATCTACCGCATTCTGCTTCTGTTCATCGCTCAATGCAGCGCTGTTTATGATTTCCATCAACGCTTCCTTATTTTTAGCACGAACCTGTTCCTTTAACAGTTTTGCTTCCGAAAGTGTCGTCACGGAAGCGGTTCCCGTAAAAACGGCTTCTCCCGGTATTTCCCCATCTGTCGGAGTTTCTACATCCGTGGCGGTGACATCCGTGGCAGCGACATCCATGCCGGTATCCAGATAATCATCCATAATGACATCTGCATCCGAATCCAGACTTTCAATATCCGCAAACTGTTCCGCATCCAAATCTTCTTCTGATAAATCCAGCAGTCCATCCAAAGAGTAATCATCCGTCACGGCGCCTGCCGTAAAGTTTTCCACCCCGGCATCTTCCGATGACTGTGCCTCGCCCGCTGTCGGCAGATACTCTTCTTTTTCCAGATTCGTTCCCGCAAACTGCAGATATCCTGCAACAGCAATCATAATTGCCAGCGCGGTAATCATAAGTTGGTTCTTTTTAAGAATATTTTTCACGTCTTTCTCCCCTTTACCGGCTCTTACCAGTTTGTTTTTACTACTTTATTATATTAGGCCGTCTGCTTTCCTATGCATCATTCCTGTCTATTTTGTGTTTCCATCCTGATTACTTTGATTCTGTGCGCATCTATTCCAAATAATACCTGAATGGCGTCCGATATGTTTTTGCTGACCCTGCCGTTTCCGGCCCCCTCCGCAAGCACCACCACGCCTTCCACCTCAGGCGCAAGCGTCTTTACCACATAAGGCTCGGAAATGCTTCCTTCCGAGGTGTATACCGTGCTTTCCCCCGTGTCCAGTGATTTCACTTCCCGCATCCCTCCCTGGGAATCCTCCTCCGTGGTGTCAGAGCGGGTTACCGGTTCATCCTTTTCCACTATTTTTTCCGTGGAGGAACGCAGTGTAATGATTACTTTTACCCTTCCAGCACCTTCCATTTCCCCCAGTATTCCCTCAATTTTCTGCTCCATTGCCAAAATATAGTCATCGGATTCCGTTTTGTCGTCCCCATCCTTTGACGGCTCAATAAAATAACTACCGCTATTGTTATCTTCTTCCCCTGAAACTGATGTTTTTGCTTTACGTCCCGCATTTTCCACCGGCAGTGCAATTACCATCAGCAGAATCCCTGCCAGTACAATCACCACCAGGTTGTTCCTGTTCTTCATGAATGTTTTGACTTTTTCAATCATTGACGCCCACCTCTATCCTGTCAATTTGTATGTTTCCTTCTGCTTCCGTACCTTCCCTCTCCGCATCCCCTTCCTGCGTTTTTTCCTCTTCCCCGGTTAAATTTTGATTGTTAATTCTTGTTTTAATTTCTTCCATTGTCAATTCTTCCAACATTTTCTCAGCCGTAACACTCGTTATATTAACTTCCTCCATGCTTTTATCCAGAATATCTGTATAAAACCCCATTTTACTTTGAAAACTTCCGTTTCCACCACCTCCGAATATCTCCATGGCGGGCAAAAACAACTGAACCAGTACCATTATGCTAATCAGCAGTTTGATATATTTCCCGTAGTTTTCCGAAGGCTTAAAATGTAGTATCATCTGGGCGCATATCATAAAAATCCCTACCTGTCTGATAATCTGCAGCAGTTTTCCACCCATGGCTTACCTCCTTTTCCCTGCATCATCTCATCCGATTGCTTTATTCGTCGTGTATGCGGCAATGGATATCGTAATCATGAACAAAAGCACCGAAGTTCCCACTGTCTGGAAAAGCAGCTGGCTGCCGCTTCCCACTTTATCCGTGCAGGCAGTAATCCGCTTATCGCTCACCAATCCCAGAAAAGCGGCGGCGGCTTTCAGCAGGCAGGCAGTCAGAAAAATTTTTAACAGCGGCACGGCTGAAACGGTAAGCAGTATCAGCAGAAGCACCAGACCAATACTGTTTTTTATGATAACGGCAGAACCCAGCACTACTTCCACTACCCCCTCGGCTGCATTGCCGATTCCCGGGATTGCTGACAGGGTTTTTTGCAGCGCTGTGGCCTTAACCGAATCAATAGCAGGTGTTATCATCGACTGGAATACACTGATGCCGGTCACAAGCCCGATAGAGGCCTTGAGCAGGAAACGAATGGCTTTTTCCATGCCTTCCATTAACAGTCCGAGTTTTTCTTCCGACCACATTCCGTTTATGACTGCCAGCAGGACATAACTGTTGATAAGAGGCAGTATCAAGGTCAAAAGTACATGTTCCACCATATAGATAATCAATATCACCAGTTCATAACTTGCCGCTGCCGTTACCGCTCCCGTAGCCACCCCCACGGATAAAAAATAGGCAGGAATAAACACCTGGATAAATTCCACAATCTTTTGCAGGGCGGCTGCCGCTGTTGCGGCTGAGGAAATAAAACACTTCATCAAAATAACCAGCATACAAAGATAGTTAAAATAAAAACCGATATCCGCTATCTGATGGTTATCAAATATTTCTATAAAATGGGAAATCAGGGTTGCCGAAATTCCCAAAACCAGAATCAGGATAAATACATTCCGTAACGATGAGAGTTCCGCTGACAGACCTCCAAATATGGATTGAATTGCATCTGTTATCCCCCCCATGACATCACCTGACAGGATTTTTGCAAACATATCCTCCAGCCGGAAAGTATTTTCCGGAAACAGTTTGTCCAGCTCCTGTTCCAGATTTGCAATCTGGTAATCATCCCAAAGCTTTGCCATATCAATGGTCATATGGTTTCCTCCCCTTTTTACATAAACTGCTGTATCTGCTCAATCACTGCCAGAAGAATCGGAAGCCCTGCAAACATTACCGTCAGTTTCCCAAGCACTTCAATCTGCCCTGCAACGGATGAAAAACCGGCATCTTTACAGATTCCCGCGCTGAATTCGCAGATATAGGTAATTCCCACGATTTTTAAAAGCGTACCCAGATACCCTTGTCCCACCACCAAATAATTTTGCAGAACCCCCAGCTGGGAGGCCAGCGAATACAGACAGCGCACCACATAATAAAAAATCAGCAGGGCAGCCCCAAAACCGATATAAAACGTGTATTCCTGCTTGCTGCTTTTAAACTGCAGCGCCATCAGCACCCCCACAAGACCCAGCATTCCGATTTTTACAACTTCCAACATGGCCATACCTCCTGTCTATAAGGAAAACAGAGACTGTATTGTGGTAAACAGTTCGAATATGTACGGCACTATCCAGCTCAACACCAGAAGCAGCCCCGCCAGACTGACCAGAAATGCCTGTTCTTCCCTTCCACTGTGCTTTAATACCTGGCTCAATATCGTTACCAGTATTCCTACCGCTGCAATTTTAAATATCAGACTAACTCCCATGCTGCCTCCTTAGAAAGTCATTTTCCGCTATAGCAATATCACCGTCAACAGCAGCCCGCTCATAATGCCAAGTCCCGCCGCCATTTTTCCCTGCTTTTCCAAATCTTTTTCCCTGTCCCCTATTGCACTGGCCAGCATGTCCCGGTATTGCTCAATTGCCCTTATCTGCATCTGGTTATCCGCCAGCCCGCTGCAGGCTGACAATCCCAGAAAAATTTCCTTTTCTTCTTTGGTAATGGGCACATCCGACAACGCCTTTTTCATATGCTGCTCCCATTTTGCGGAAAAACTGACACCGTCATGGCTCTCCATTCCCTGATGGATTGTCAGAAGGGCTTCTTTATATGGCTCCTCTGCCTTTTCTCCAATCTGCCTGCAGCATTCTGAAAGGGTTGCTTTCCCATACCGGATTTCACTCATAAATAGTTCCGCTATACGGCACATATACCGCAGATGCCATAAAGATGTATGAAATTTCCTTCTGTACCAGAAACCGATTCCGGTACATCCGGCCACAATACAGATTGCACCGATTACCCGCAACATACTTTAAGCTCCTTTTGGTAAATTTCTTTCACTCGGGGGCAGCCGCCTTTTTTTTCCAACACAATATATCTGGTAAACATTTTTTCTTCCATCAGGCTTTTCAAAAACGCTTTTTCTTTCATTTCTTCCATCCCAAATCCATGCATTGTGGCAAGAAGGCCGCATCCGCAGGCTGACACACGCTTCATGGCCTGTACATCTTCCTCACTTCCCAATTCATCTATGGCCACCACTTCGGGCGCCATGGAACGAATCAACATCATCATACCGTAAACCTTTGGACAGGCATCCAGCACATCCGTCCGAATTCCCACATCATTCTGCGGCGCCCCCATATAGCTGCCCGCAATCTCCGAGCGTTCATCCACGACGCCGATTGTCATGCCTCTTCCAAACCTGTTTCCGTCAGAAGCCTGTCTGATAATATCCCTTAAAAGAGTGGTTTTCCCACAGCCTGGCGGAGAAATTATCAAGGTATTGCAAAGTTTCCCCTCCTCATACAGATAAGGAAGTACTTTATCGGCAGAGCCTTTGACTTCATGGGCTACGCGGATATTCATGCTGGCAATATGTTTCATCGTCCTCACCCGTCCGTCCTTTTCCACTACAACTTGTCCTGCAATCCCAATCCGGTGTCCGCCCGGTACCGTCAAAAATCCCTGCTTGACTTCATCTTCATACGCATAAATGGAATCATGGCAGACCTGGTTTAAGATATCCGACAGTTGGCGGCTTCCCATCTTATAAGACGCCGTTTCTACATCCGTAAAGCCCCCCATCCCATCCAGAAAAGTTTCTTTTTCATGCAATTTGACAATGACCGGCTTCCCTGCACGAATGCGGATTTCCTCCAAATCCCGGTACTGTTCCACTGCCTTGTTCCACAAACTTCGCAAAGGCTGGGGAAATATGTAAAGCAAACTCTCTCTATTCATTTTAATCATCATACTTCTTTACGAAGCCGCCTTTCCTAAAACTAATATATGTAAAGTTGTCCGGGATATTACTAAAGAATTTTATCTGATTTTGTATGGAAAAAAATACATGGAAAGTAATAGACTTTTTTACTTGAACGTGATATTATTATTTCAGAAAATGATAATAATTACTATTATTTAAAGGAGGTAATCATATATGACAACAAATACTGCACAGGTAGACAATCTCGTGGCTTTATTGGACGGCTATGCAACCAAGGGCGGACATCACTTAAATGTCAATGTTCTTAACAGGGATACCCTGCTGGATGCGCAGAAACATCCTGAAAATTATCCCCAGCTCACAATCCGTGTTTCCGGTTATGCCGTTAATTTCATCAAATTAACTCCGGAACAGCAGGCAGATGTAATCAGCAGAACTTTCCACGAAGCAGTTTAAAAAATCGCATCAAAAAGGCGCCGCACCCGCGGCGCCTTTTTCGCGTGAAACATAAAATTTCTTAGCGAAATGCCCATTAGCATAAGCTTTAGAAATTCTTTTCACGCGTGAAACTTAGCACTTCTTGGCGAAACAGCCTCTGCTGTGAGCCTTAGAAGTACTTTTCATGCGTGAAACTTAGAATTTCTTAGCGAAACGCCCATTGGCATGAGCTTTAGAAATTCTTTTCACGCGTGAAACTTAGCACTTCTTGGCGAAACAGCCTTTGCTGTGAGCCTTAGAAGTACTTTTCACGCGTGAAACTTAGAATTTCTTAGCAAAACGCCCATTGGCATTGAGCTTTAGAAATTCTTTTCACGCTCTTTAGTCAGCCCAATCCTGCCATGTTACCCATTCATCATCGTATGTAATATGATACATGGCGATACCGCATACTTCTGCATCATAATCGAAGTTTACGGAAAAGATAACTACTTCGTCATAGTCTGACATAGAAGCTTCACAGAACCAGACATCGCGTACTTCCACGTCAGTCATCTGCTTCCATGCTCCGCCTTCTTTTTTGTAGCCTATATCCAGCCACACACTGTTGGCATCGTCATACATTTCGGAAAGCTCCTGATTGGAATATACATCAAAACTGGTGTAAGAACTGTCTTCTCCGGAGAGAAGTTCCCATACGGCATATCCGTTCTTTACATTGTAAAGTTTTTTGAAGTCTTCCATGGTCATGCCAAGTTCAAGACCTCTGTTGGTGGCAAATCCGCTATCGTATTCCTCATAGGAATTGTCGCCGAAATCCGTTGTCAGATAGCTGACATCATCCCACACGATAAAGGAATTGCCTTCTTCTACCACCACTTTTTCGGAACCATCCTTGAAAGTGAAGTCATCTTCTGTCCATTTGCTCTTAGAAGCGCCGCCGCAAGCGGTCAGGCCTAAGACCATTACACATGTCAATAAAGCTGCAACTACTCTTTTCATTTGTTTCCTCCTCATTAATGATTTAATTTTCATTATTGCTGCGCTACGTCTTTCATGGAAAAGCTGATTCTGCCCATCTTGTCCTTGCCAAGGCATACAACCGTGACAACGTCCCCCAGGGTCAGAACATCCTCCACATGATTGATTCTTTCTTTGGCAATCTTGGAAATGTGCACCATGCCTTCCTTGCCCGGAGCAAATTCAAGGAATGCACCAAATTCTTTAATGCTTACCACCTTGCCCTTAAATATCTGGCCTTCCTCAAAGTCGGTGACGATTAACTTAATCATCTCCACTGCTTTGTCCATCATTTCCTTGTCCGTGCCGCATACGGATACCTGTCCGTCATCCGTTATATCAATCTTAACGCCTGTGCGGGCAATAATTTCATTGATAGTCTTACCTCTCTGTCCAACGACATCCCCGATTTTCTCAGGGTCAATCTGAATGGAAATAATCTTCGGTGCATAAGGACCCACCTCCGGTCTGGGAGCAGCAATGGCAGGCTTCATGCAGCTGTCCATGATAAACAGTCTTGCCTCACGGCACCTTGCAACCGCACCTTCCACAATGGGTCTTGTCAGTCCGTGTATCTTGATATCCATCTGAATGGCTGTAATGCCTTCCGTGGTGCCTGTCACCTTAAAGTCCATGTCCCCGAAGAAATCTTCCAGTCCCTGGATATCCGTCAAAAGAACAAATTCATCATCATTCTCCCCCGTAACAAGACCACAGGAGATACCAGCCACCATCTTTTTAATAGGAACGCCGGCAGCCATCAGCGACATACAGGAAGCACAGGTGGATGCCATGGAGGTGGAACCGTTGGATTCAAATGTTTCGGATACCGTACGGATTGCATACGGAAATTCCTCTTCACCGGGAAGCACGGGTATCAAGGCTCTTTCTGCCAGCGCGCCGTGTCCGATTTCCCTTCGTCCCGGTCCTCTGGAAACTTTTGTTTCCCCTACGGAATAGGACGGGAAATTATACTGGTGCATATATCTTTTGGAAGTTTCATTTTCATCAAGACCGTCCACACGCTGGGCCTCTGACAAAGGCGCCAGGGTACATACATTGCAAATCTGTGTCTGTCCGCGGGTAAACATTGCGGAACCATGCACACGGGGAATGATGTCCACTTCTGCCGCCAGCGGGCGAATCTGTGTGATTTCCCTGCCATCCGGACGCTTGTGGTCTTTTAATATCATTTTGCGTACCGTCTTTTTCTGATACTGGTAAACAGCTTCTCCCAATACGGCAAGCCATTCTTCGTTCTCTGCAAAAGCTTCCTCCAGCTTTTCCGTAATATTTTTGATATTTTCTTCCCTTGTCTGCTTGTCATCGGTGAATACGGCAACTTCCATTTCCGCCGGTGTCACAATTTCCATCATGGCAGTAAAGAGCTCTGCCGGGATGGCGCAGCTCGTATAGTCATGTTTCGGTTTACCCACCTCTGCTACGATTTTCTCTATAAATGCTATGATGGTCTGGTTGATTTCATGTGCCTTATAAATCGCTTCCAGCATTTTTGCCTCAGGGATTTCGTTGGCGCCTGCCTCAATCATGATAACTTTTTCCTTGGTGGAGGCTACCGTCAGGTTCAAATCTCCCACTTTCCACTGCTCCTGGGAAGGATTCACCACCAGTTCTCCGTCAATCATGCCCATCTGCGTCATGGCGCAGGGACCGTCAAAAGGAATATCGGAAATACTGGTTGCTATGGCAGCGCCCAGCATTGCCACCAGTTCAGGGCGGCAGGCAGGGTCCACGCTCATAACCATATTGTTCAAAGTAACGTCATTCCTGTAATCTTTGGGAAAAAGAGGACGCATGGGCCTGTCAATAACACGGCTGGTAAGCACTGCATTTTCGCTTGCCTTCCCTTCCCTCTTATTAAAACCGCCCGGAATTTTGCCTACCGCATACAGTTTTTCTTCATATTCCACACTCAGGGGAAAGAAATCAATGCCGTCCCTTGGCTTGTCCGATGCCGTCGCACAGGACAGTACCGTTGTATCCCCATAGTGCATGAATGCACAGCCGTTGGCCTGTTTGCCCACCCTGCCGATATCCACGCTCAAGGTACGGCCGGCCAGTTCCATAGTAAAAGTTTTGTACATATTGTTCTCCTTATTTTCTATCCGTTTGCCGGACATTTGCTTCAGCAGGCTTTCCGAAACTACTGAAAAAAACAGCGCTTTTCGCTGCCCTTTTCAGCGGTCTCGGACAATGCTGCCTGAAGGGTTTACGGGTTTCACACCGGGTGGAATCCACCCAATTGTAAAGGCGGAGAAACCGAAAAAATCGGGCATGCTCCGCCTCTGTGTTTCAAACATTACTTTCTAAGACCCAGTCTTGCAATGAGTGCACGATACCTCTCGATATCCTTTTCCTTTAAATAGTTGAGCAGGCCTCTTCTCTGTCCAACCATCTTTAACAGACCCCTGTTGGAATGATGGTCCTTGGGGTTGCTCTTCATATGCTCGGTCAACTCCCTGATTCTCTCGGTCAGTACTGCAATCTGTACCTCGGGTGAACCGGTATCTCCGGGCTTTGTCGCATACTCATTGATAATAGCTGTCTTTTTTTCCTTGGAAATCATGATTTAATCCTCCTATACTTGAAATCGCCTGACACCAGGATTAGGTCGGAGTATCCAGAACCCGGGCATCGGCTGTAATCATACCTTGTTATAATAGCATAAACTCTTAAAAAAGTAAACTGTTTTTTCCTTGAGATTCCGTATTGGGTATCCGTATTTTGCACGGGCGGCTGCGGCAATGTATTTGTTCCAACAGGACACGTTCTCACTCGGGTAAAAACTCAGCGGTACTAAGCTCGAAAACACCTCGCAAAGTACCGGTATTTTTACACGGTCCTTTATGGAATCAAATACATTGCCGCAGCCGCCCGTGCAAAATACGGATACTCTTTTAGACCTATAAGCCGGTTTCAGCTATTTATCGGCTGCGTAGCGCGCTGCCTGCTCTGCGATGAGGGCGGCATCGTCAAAGTAATTGATTTTCATGGCGGCCTTTACCTGGGACATGGTGTCCGCCGCTTCTTCTCGTGCGACTTCACTGCCTTTTTTTAGTATTTCATAGATATCGGGAATCTGCTTTTCCAGTTCTTTCCGGCGGATGCGGATGGGCTCCAGTTCCTCCTGCATCACTGCATTTAAAAACTTCTTTACTTTCACGTCGCCTAAGCCGCCCCTCTGGTAATGGCCCTTCAGTTCATCCAGATTTGCATATTCCGGCAGGTATCTTTCAAAATGTTCCTCCCTGCAGAATGCATCCAGATAAGTGAAAACCGTATTACCCTCCAGTGAACCGGGGTCCGTAATCTTTAAATGGTTCGGGTCGGTAAACATGCTCATGATTTTGGTGCGCACATCATCCGCCGAATCCGACAGGTAGATGCAGTTGCCCAGAGACTTGCTCATCTTGGCTTTGCCGTCCGTTCCGGGCAGCCGGCAGCACACCTGGTTTTTGGGGATTAATGCCTCCGGCTCCACAAGTGTTTCCCCATATACCGTGTTGAATTTGCGGACGATTTCACGGCATTGCTCAATCATGGGAAGCTGGTCCTCCCCCACAGGCACGGTGGTCGCCTTAAACGCCGTAATGTCGGAAGCCTGACTAATCGGATAAGTAAAGAAACCGACCGGAATGCTGGTTTCAAAATTGCGCATCTGGATTTCCGCTTTGACGGTGGGATTGCGCTGCAATCTGGACACCGTCACCAGATTCATGTAATAAAAAGAAAGCTCTGCCAGTTCCTGAATCTGGGACTGGATAAAGAGGGTGGACTTTGCGGGGTCTAATCCGCAGGAGAGATAGTCAAGCGCCACCTCTATAATATTCTGCCTTACTTTTTCCGGGTTATCTGCATTGTCAGTAAGCGCCTGAGCGTCTGCAATCATAATAAATATTTTGTCATATTCCCCTGAATTTTGCAGTTCCACCCTTCCTCTGAGCGAACCTACATAATGTCCTACATGAAGTTTCCCTGTTGGGCGGTCTCCGGTCAAGATTATTTTACTCATTTTCTTTATCTCCTTTGTCTTTGTGATTGTTTCGCTTTTCAACGGCCCTGCGCAATTCGTTGTTCCATTTTCTGATGAGACCGGGTTCCATTTTCAGAACCTCCCTGTCGTAAGTCAAAAGTCCGTTGATTTCTTCTTCCACATCAGATAGCTGTGTGTATACCGTTGCACTGACCCCCTCTTTTACGGCAGGCAGGACGGTTTCCTTCATCAGTTTTTCATACCCTTCCTCCAAAGCCTCCTTTGAGCGGAAAGTTTTATACCCATATTCTTTTTCCTGTGCGCAGTGTCCGGCAATCCTTCTGGCATATCCGCCGTATTCCGTCAAGGCAAGTGCACGGTTGGTTTCTTTTTTTAACTTTAGTTTAAAAAAATAATGGTGAATGCTTTTAAAATCCCCACCGCCCATGTCAAACCATCCGCTTGCCTGGTCCACGAGTATTTCCTTATTCAGCGTTCTAACCAGTGAGGTCATCCTTTCGGTTTCAAACTGCCCCCAGCCCTCATTAAAAGGCACAATACACACAACACTGGGGTGGTTTTTTAACATAAGAACCATTTTGGTCAATTCTCTTTCATACTCCTGCCTGCCCTGTTTATCCTGTCTGGAAAGCAGAATCCTGTGTCCGTCCCTTGCCTTTATGCCCAGCAGCTGGAACATTGTTGCAAGATAAGTAACATAAAAGCTTTTATTTTTCCTGCCGCCGTTTACCATATCCTGCCAGACCAGCATTCCCAGCCTGTCGCAGTGGTAGTACCAGCGTTCGGATTCCACCTTGACATGCTTGCGCAACATGTTAAATCCCAGTTTTTTCATGGTTTCTATATCGTACACCATGGCCTCATCCGAGGGTGGTGTGTACATGCTCTCAGGCCAATACCCCTGGTCCAGAATGCCTACCTGCATATAAGGATTATTATTTAAAAATATGCGGCGCATCCCTGCCCTGTCCGTTCCAAGACAGCATTTGCGCATGGCAAAATAACTTTCTACGCTGTCAAGAAGAACCTGCGAAGTATTTTCTCCTCCTTCATACAAGTCCAGCTTCACTTTATAAAGCCATGGATTTTCGGGACTCCAGCTCACAAAATCAGGCAGTGGAATCCGGCAGTTTTTACCAAAAGGCAGTGTCCTGTCTTGGTATCCGCTGTTTATAAAACGAAGTTTTATAAAAAAATTTCCTTTCCTGCAGCCCGCCGGACATTCGGCCTTCAGCTGTACTGCACCTTCATCGTAGCAGGCTTCCCACATAATATTTTTTATAAAGACCTCCGGCACCGCCTCCAGCCAGACTGTCTGCCATATTCCGCCGGTTGCGGGGTAATACATGCCTCCCGGTTTTAACGTCTGTTTGCCAACACTGTGGTAAGAAGTGTCGGAAACATCCCATACCCTGACACTCAGGGTACATCCGCCTGTGTCTGTCTCTTCTTTTTTGATAAAGTCCGTTATATCGATGGAAAACGGAAGATATCCCCCGTTATGGCTCCCCGCCTTCTGGCCGTCCACATAGACCATACAGCTCTGGTCCACCGCACCAAAATGCAGAAGAATGCGGCCGCCTTTTAAAAAACTTTCCCATATTCCGGGTAAAAAACGGATTTTTCTTTCATACCAAAGGTAACTTTCCGGCATCAGCTGTTTATTTACACCCGACAAACAAGTCTCCGGTGAAAAAGGCACCAGTATTTTACCCTCAAAGGAAGCCGGGCGCTCTTCTTTTTGTATAAAGGCATAGTCCCATAAACCGTTCAGGCACTGCCAGTTTTCCCGTACCATGCCCGGGCGGGGGTACTCGGCAAGTATTTCTTTTTCGTCTGCGGACTGCTTATATTGCCTGCTCCATCTGGTCATCGGGCGGGCAGTAATTTCCCTTTTTTTCTGCAATTTCATTCATCCTCTCTTCAATTCTGCTCCTCACCATATCCCGGATTTGTGCCGTGCTTTTCCCTTCATACATTTCGTAAAAAATAGGTTCTAAAAAGTGTACCTGCGTTTCTACCCTTTTTAAGCTTTTTCCTTCAAAAGGCTTATAAGAATCCCATATTGCCACAGGCACAATCGGACACTTTGCCTTTTGTGCACATTTAAAGCTCCCCGGCAAAAAAATCTGAAGGGTATTGTGGTTGTCAGTGTAACCTCCTTCGGGGAACAGCAGGAAACGCTTTCCGTTTTTCACTTCCTCCGAGACCTCCTGCATAATCCTTACCTGCTGCCTAAGGTCGGTCTTATCCAGACGTTTTCCCCTTACCAGCCCGATAAATTCATTGCTGATAGGCATCCTGGCACGTCTGGAATCCATCACGACGGAGCAGGTTCTGGGATGGGAACCCATGATTCCCAGTGCATCATATCTCCCCTGATGATTGGAGTACATCACATAACCGCCTTCATAGGGCAGGTTTTCCCTGCCAAATACCTTTGTGGTAATCTTTCCCTTTTTTCGGATAAAACTTATCAATTTCTGCGCCAGCGCAAAGCAGGCCTCGTCATTATATTTTTCCGGATGTCTGATATAGTGTGAGGACTTTACTATATAATAGACTATAACAGGAAATAATGTAATCATTAACCAATAAAATCTTACCATCTTTTAATATTCTCCCGTTTCCCTGAAAATATCTCTCATTCCATCCGTCATGGAAATCGTGCCTTCCTTATCCACAAACAAGGCCTCCGCACCATAACTTTTTACCAGTTCCATTCCTTCTTCCTTTCCCAGCACAAAACATGCCGTGGAAAGTGCGTCGCTCAGCACACCGCTTTGACACAGGACCGTAACGCTCCTAATACCGCTGTCCGCGGGATACCCGGTGGCCGGGTCTAAAATATGGTGGTATCTTACACCATCCACCATAACATAACGCTCGTAATCTCCAGAAGTGGATACACACCACTGCCCCTTCAAAGAAAGCGTTCCTATCATGGAAGAGGTATCCTCCGGATTTATAATTCCTACCTGCCAAGGCGTATTGTCCGGTTTCTTTCCGTATGTGAGGATGCTTCCCCCCACTGATATCACCGCGCCATATACCTCTTTTTCCTCCAGAAACACTGCAATCCTGTCACACGCAAGACCTTTGCCCACCGCCCCCAAATCAAGGCTCATCCCCTCCGAAAGGCTGATGCCGCCATTTTCCATCACGACTTTTTCATATCCCGTGTTTTGCAATGCCTGTGCAATTTTTTCCTTGTCCGGAATCACAGCGTCCGCCTGTTCTCCGGCAGCCCACTCATCAATATTCCACAATTGTACCACAGGTCCCACCGTAAAATCAAAGGCGCCGCCGCTTTTTTGGGAAACTTCCAGCAAGGTAATTAAATCTTCATATAATTTATCGGAAACCATCACCGGTTCCCCGCGCCCTGCTGCCGCATTGATTTTGGCAGCCTCAGTATCCGGAAGCCTCCAGGACAACTCCGACTTCTCCAGCGTCTCAATAATATATTCCACTTCCGCGGTAATATCTTCTTCCCTTGTATATATGCTCTGCCGGATAACAGTTCCCATAGCGGTATCCAGCGCTTCATATCTTGGCACACGTGCCCCACACCCTGCCGCAAACAAAATACCCATAAAACAGGCAAATACTGCCGGCGCCACTTTCCGTAGACACCCGGAAGCCATACTTCTTTTTTCTTTGCAGCCATTTCGGATTTGCAAACTTTTTTCTGCTCCTGTCTTCATTTCATCTGTCCTTTTTGATATACTGGTAATTATACCAAAAAGAAACCGGTAACACAAACATATTAAAAGGAAATGCAATGATAACACATGTTACAAAATCAAAAAACCCGGTTTTCCGGGCAATTTTACTATCTGTTTTTCTGATTTTGCTTTTTGCCGCTTCCCTTTTGTATCTTTTTGCGGCCCGCAGCCCCCATACAGGCAGATTGACAGCCCGTATTTACCAAAACGGAACGCTGCTTACTACTATTGACCTTTCCACTGTTACGGAAGCTTACTCTTTTACGGTAAATTCCCCGGACGGCGGTCACAATACCATAGAGGTAAAGCCCGGTGCAGTTGGCATTAAAGAAGCCGACTGCCCGGACAGGCTATGCGTTTCCATGGGATACGCGGACTCTTCCCTGCTGCCAATCGTCTGCCTGCCCCACGGTCTTGTGATTGAAATAGAGGAACAAGCGGCAGCACCGGACACTTTGCCGGATGCCCTCAGCTATTAAAAAGGAGGATTAGCATGTCTGTCAAAAAATTAGCCACCTTATCTGTTTTTACGGTAATTGCACTCACTATTTTTGTGGCGGAAAGCGCCATCCCCAACCCAGTCCCCATCCCCGGCATCAAGCTTGGGCTCGCCAATATCGTGACATTGCTTTTGCTGATGAATTTCACCCCTGCGGAAACTTTCTGGGTGCTTCTGGCCCGCATCCTGCTGTCCTCCGTATTTTCAGGTCAAATCGTCACCCTGTTCTACAGCCTCTGCGGCGGCATCCTGTGCTTTGCCGCCATGTATGTGATAAACCGTTTTTTATGCGCACGCTTTGTCTTCATCACCAGCATCTTTGGCGCCCTGTTCCACAATATCGGCCAAATCCTGGTTGCCTACGCCACAACCCGCACCACCGGCATCTTTGTCTACCTGCCGTTTTTGACAGTGAGCGGCATCATAACCGGGCTGTTTACGGGGCTTTGCGCTTATTATGCGCAAAAATACCTGATGCCGCATGTGAAAAAACTATGAGGAAGGTGAAACACTTAGTTCGTATTGATATTCTAACCTCTCTTCGTCTGAAGATTTGTTTTTTCTGCCGCCATGGATGCCCGTCCGAATCATCCCGAGTTTTTCCATGATTTTATAGGACGCAATATTTTCCGAATCACAATGCGCAATGAAATGCTTGATTGGAAGATGCTTTACGGCATACTCCTGCAAAGCCTTTGCCGCTTCATATGCAATTCCCTGTCCCCAGTACTCTTTACTTATAATCCACCCCAATTCACCGGACATATCGTCATTCAGATAGATACTCACCGCTCCTATCTGTTTACCTTTATAGATAACGGCAAACTCATAAAATGACGGCGCATCACTTTTCCATTCCTCTTCCACCCCTTGCAGGAAAGCTGCCGTTTCTTCGATTGAATCATTTGGCAGATGCACCATGTATTTGGTATTTTCGTAATCGGAGGCATATTGATGTACCGTTTGTAAGTGCCTGCTTCCTAACGGCTCTAAAAGAAGCCTTTCTGTATTTATCGTTATCATGGTTTTCCCTTCTTTTTTCTATAATAATAGTTCCATGGTTCCGACAGTATAGTTTACTTTGTCAAACCTGTCCAGTTTAATAGTGCAAAAACCCATTTTCCCATACCAATTCCGCAACGGGATATTATCATGCACCATTCCCAAAACTATTCTGTCACATTTCCTTCGTTTGGCTTCTTCTCTGGCAAACTGCATGAGTCTGTTTCCGAATCCGTTATTGCGGTATGCAGGAAGTATCACGATATCATTCAGGTGCATTTTGTATTCTTCCTGAAACATAGATAAAAAACCGACTGCTTCCTCACCATGTACATACGCATACATAAGACAGCCGCTATTGTATTCTTCCAAAAGAATACAATACGGCAGACGCGTCCTTCCTCTATACGGACAATTCGAACTCTTCCCGAGGTTTTTATCGGCAACTCATAAATGCTGATATTCTCTGCATTTTGGGCACTTCTATTTCGCTAAATATCGCTCTTTTCGCATCGTTTTCAATACTTTTAGTAGCAAATTAGTTGCAGTATCTGCACCGTTAATTTTCCATCGGCATGATATAATCTACTTTTTTATTACTCACAACGAATAAATTCCTGCGGCTGTCAGGTTATCTATTATGCCTACTGCCACAGCTAAAACAAAAGGAGCAATACCATGAGCAATCAACATAAAAATCCAACTATCAGCTTCAGAATTTCTGATGCTGAACGCAAACAAATCGAAGCACGTATTCTTGTCAGCGGAATGAAGAAACAAGATTACTTCGTCCGTTCCTGCATATACAACCGCATCTGTGTTGTTGGCAAAAAAGAAACTATATATCCGCTGGTACAGACTGTAAATGCACTGTATCTGCAATTATTAGAAATGCAGAAAGCATTTACCTCAACCAATGCCACTCCTGATACACTACCTTCTTCAGAAACCATCCATGAATTACAAACCAAATACACCAATATGCTTACCGCTATTATTGACTTATTAGATGGTGCTAAATATCTGTGGGAAGGAGACTGTCATGAACAACAATCTTAATTTCCAGTTCGGGATGTACGAACCTGCTACAGATAGCATCATCATCAATACTGGCAAAAATTGCTTTCTTGTTATCCGTTGCAAGGAATGTAATTCCTCTGTCATCTTTGATGATCCGACTGATATTGTATATCTGTACCGGTTAGCAGAAGATTCTCCGCTTACTTATGCCAAACTTGCTCTGATAGAAAACGGCTTGCAGGATTATGTGGATGCGATGAATGAATTTAATTAATTGTTCCCAAATTGAGGAAACATTTTTCCTTTGCAGTCTCATCTTAGTCGCACCAGTCTCATAGTCATTTGAGATTGATCCGACTAAGATTTACCATTTCTCTACTATATATTTCACTGCCTCTTTTAATTCATCGCTAAATACCTCCAAATCATCCAACAATATAACCCCATCCAAAACTAAACTTACAACATTATTTATCGCAGTTGAGCGCCTCATATCAATTATAACACCTGGCGATTTTTTATCTTGCTTGATACGTTTTTCCAGTTCCCAGAATTTAACGGACGCACTTTTTTCATTTTGCAAAAGAGCTATGTATTCCATCTCCAATCGTTCCATGTAACGTTCCTGCCAGTCTGGTATATTTTTTCGGAATATTTTCCAATCGTGCTCTGATATTTGCATTCCTCTATAACTCCTTCCTTATACCACAAAGAATGTCACTTCCTTATCACCTCGTCATTAATCTAAAATGTTATAATTATCAATTTATCAGTTTTTCACAGGAAGCGACATCGCAAATGTCACTTCCTTGTCACCTCGTTGTCACTTCCTATTTTAACTTCCATAGTCCTTCTTTTTTATCATACATTAAAAAGACTTTTTTCTTTATCTCCTGCACATCACGTAATACCGTTCTCCTTGTGACATCCAATTTTGCAGCAATGTCGTCTACACTTACTTTCTGATTTTCACAAATCATATCATAAACAAGCTGTTCTCTTTCTGTTAGTTCAATTTCCATCTCGACTTGCTTAACAGCCTCTTTCGTTAACGGAATTGCTATTCTGAAAACATCTGCTTCATATAATTCCGGATTACCGCCTCCGGAATATATAGGTGTATATTTGTACAAATTCTTCACTCCAGAGCCAATCGTATCTGACCTTCCCAATGCAGTAAAGAAATTGGCAATCAAAGGATTCTTAGGATATGGTGTAAATTCATCACTTAATATATTCCCCTGTCTTCTAGGTCTACACCAGTTTTCCGTTCTTAACCAGTCCTTTTCAATAATCAATTTTGCCGGATAAGCACTGGAAAAATCCCTATGAACAAGAATATTTGAAACAACTTCTCTGGCAATAACATCTCTAATGCTTGTACTTACATTATCTATGAGGCAAAACTTATCCGAAGTATGCTTTGCAATAAATTCCATTAATTTATCGTAGCTTTCGATAAGATTTGTGTTAACCTGTAACCGATCATCATATCTATCCACATTTTCAACTCGGTAAATTGCATCTGTCACATATCCGGATACACAGGAGCGAATAACCTCATCCTTTCCAAACAGCATAATTGCCGCTAAATTGTAACCTTTTTCACCTGTTACAAGATTTTTCTCATACAGACCGGCACTTATCATAATTTCACGATCCGTCATTTTCAGCCATTCATGCTGAGCATTCTTGTTTTCTACTAATCTTCTGACTCTCGGCATAAGATCCATTCGCAAATCATCTTCCGTAGCATAAGGAAATAATTTATTTTCTGAAAATGCTCCTGTCTTGCGAGCATACATATTTTCCATCTGAATAGGCGAATCAGTAATATCAAAATCCCCCTCATCATTTCTGTCGTATACTCTTCCAGAACATCTAATAACTGTTGATGCCGGCGGAATATATGTCCAAAGCAACAATTTCCCTTCATATTCAAATTCTTCTATCTGTACATAAAGCGTAGGTGAAATCTTATTTGTATTATTTAGCTGTGAAACAAAATTCCTCTTCATATCCTTTGCGGCATTACGGTTTACTCCGACAGGAATACCACCATCTTTCACTCCCATAATAATCCATCCACCATATCGGTTTGAAAATGATGATACTGTTTCATAAACTGATTCACTAATCTCATTAGTGCTAGATTTATATTCTATGGTTATTTTTTCATCCTTAGCAGATAGAAGTTCTTTCATTTTTTCTGTGGTCATTATATCGCCTCCAATACATGCCATTTTAATAACATTATGTCAAACGCAAAACCTATTACAGAATTACCTATTAAGCGTTATATTCAACTTAATCCGCATCCAATTTAACACATACAGTATCTATTTCTTTTTATAGCAATTAATTCTATTAATAATTTCACTCAAAGTTGCTTTTGTATACTCAATATAAATATCCTTATATTCTCTAACAACAAATCAAGTTTATCTATATAGTCGGATCCTGCTCTTCTCGCAGATTTCTCCCCAAGATTAGCAGTAATATCTTCTTCATGTATATTATTACATCTCTAATGGCTATTCAAAATAAGAATTATCTACTTTATATATTTTCAAGCTCTGTTGACTTACAATTCCTACTTCATATTTAACCATCAATCTAGTTAACATTTCTCCGTCAATTAATTTCAAACTTTTTTGTTGCTGGTGTTCTGCATACTCAATAGCCTCTCGGGTAAAACTTGATGTCGTAATAAATACTCCCTTTTGAATATTTTGCATTGCTCCTACGAAAGATTGTATTTCTCGCCTGCCAACTGTATTGCCCGATGTGTACCTTTTTGCCTGAAGATAAATTAAACTCAACCCTAGCTTATCTTCATTAATTACTCCGTCTATTCCATTATCATGACTTCCACCAACAACAATTCCTGAATTTTTATCATATCCATACCCCATTTTCAACAGTAAATCCACAATTAACTTTTCAAAAAAAGCTGGCAGTTTTGCCATGATATTATCAATGAGTTGTGAATATATATTCTCTAAGTGTTCATTATAGCATTCTTGTATCTTCTCTTCAGGTAATATTTCGTCATCTGTAATGCCCTTCTTTGAAACTTTAGATACTATATCACTCAGTCATGCCAAATTGCACTGCAATATCTTCATAACCAAGTTTCATAATATCAAGGCATTTTTGTAAATCATCTTTTTTAATTGGTTTAATCATGTAATGTACCTCGCCCTGTTTGTTACGCAGCTCTTGATTTTATGGAAACATATTAAGCAGTTCCCTGAAGTACTCCTGAAATTTCCCGATATCTGACAATATTCCGTTTTGCAGCTTTTGAGAAGTTTCCAGTGCCCGATTGTATTGCAGTTCATTAATTTCACCGTTTTTGAGCGCTTCCTGCAATTCGTCCATATCATCTACGATAATATCTCCGTTTGGATAAAACACCAAATCCAAATATAAATCCCAAAAATAAGGAACGTTGTCGTCATCATAACCCTGTGTATCAATCATGTCTATATAGCAGACTTTCATTTCATAAGCATCATCCATCATTACCGTAATGCAATAGAACTCATTACTTGGCAGAATTGTCAGCCAGTGATAGCCGTTATCACATACCACCACATCTTTGTTATTGTATTTCCATATCTGCTTTTCAGAAACAGCGTTTATAGTCAATAGTCCCAGATACCCTTTTATTGTGGGTGTATCCACCTGCTTTCCGATTCTTTCTTTTGAAATTATGCATTTCCACTCATCATACATTAATCGGCATTTATACATTGGATGATTCCTTTCAAATCCCGGTTGAATATTGTAAAAAGGATGAAGCACCTTTACTCTTTTGGTGTCATACAATAGTGACAATCAGCGCTAAGAATCGGCAATATGGCAGGCAGAAATCCAGATGTATAATTTGACAAAACAGGGATATACGCGTACATCAGTTTCTCCTGAAAATTTGCTTTTACGATTAAGTTTTTTCAAATCAGCCATTCCGGCATTCTATTTCTACTTTGTTGCCCTTAAAATCATTAAAACTTTCTAATCAGTATGATTCCGGAAAACGGCGGCTTTGGGACAAATCAATAGTCTTATGCTTCAAAATGACAATTCTCCTTGTAAAAACTTCAAAAGGGCTTTACATCCTTCCTCTACATCTGCATAGGTCGTATCGAAATCTCCTGTATACCACGGGTCTGCAATCGCCCTGCTGCTTTCTGCAAATTCCAGCAGTTTGTGTATCTTATGCTTTGGATCGCCTCCCACAATCCGCATCATATTGCGGATATTTGCATCATCCATTCCAATCAGGTAGTCATATTCCTCATAGTCACGCCTTGTCATCTGCCGCGCCCTGTGCTCCGCACACGGGATGCCCTTTTTTCTGAGAATATTCCTCGTTCCGTAATGAACGACATTGCCGATTTCTTCCGTGCTGGTGGCGGCGGAATCAATATAAAGAAAGGCTGTTAATCCATGGGTGGCGGCTAAGTGTTTTAGGATGGATTCGGCCATGGGGGAGCGGCAGATGTTGCCGTGGCAAATAAATAATATTTTTACCATACTTCTCATAACTCCTTATATCTCGGTATATCTTGGTTTTTTCCCATGTTTTCAAGGTTTTTCCTCTGGCCCCAAAAACACGGTTCCTCGTATATCTTACCATAACTCGGTATATCTTGTCCCCCAAAATGAGTAAAAAAGAAGTAAAATGGCCTCTTTTTTACTCACTCCAAAGGTAAAACCACCCATGCCCCCTTACTCTCCAGACAGCTTTTTCTCCAACTCCCTCACTTCCTTTTCCACGTCATCATATTTCAAATGGGTGTAAACATTTAACGTGGTCGCTATGTCGGCATGTCCCATGAGGTACTGTAAGGTTTTCGGGCTTACTCCCGATTTTGCCATGTTACTGCAATAGGTATGCCTACACACATGGGGCGTGATTGTCGGCAATTCTTCTTTGAATGTCCTGTTATACTTGCCTAAAGCATACTCAAACCTCTTTTCCCAATGGTTTGCAAGGTACGGCATGCTGTTTTTATCCAGTACCAGAAAGCCGCCTACACCATCCACCATTGGCTCCACCTTTGTTTTCCTGCGTTTGTTTATCAGCTTTTTAAAGCACTGGTAAACCTCTTCCGTCATGGGAAGGTCCCTCTCCCCATATGTAGTTTTTGTATCTGCAATAATGTATTTCCCATCCCTTGTACGCTGTAACTGTTTATCTATATGTATCTTCCTTCCTTTCATATCCACGTCTGACAGTGTAAGGCCGCAGAATTCCGATACTCTCATGCCAGTTTTAAAAAGTATATACATACCCTCATAATACTGGCTGTAGTGTTTATCATTTTTGATAAACTCCAAGAACAGCCGTTCTTGTCTTGGTGTGACTGCTTCCCTTGATACGCTGTCATTTATCAGCACTGTTGCAAGTTCCCAGTCGAAAGGGTTCTTGCGGATTAAGTCGTCCTCAACAGCCATGCGGAACGCAGGACGCAAAACACCTCTGATACTGTGAATACTGCTGTAACTTCTCTTATACTCTGACTGTAGCTTTATCAGCCAGAGTTTGGCATCTGATACCTTTACCGTATCAATCCGTCTGGCGCCAAACTCTTCCCTTTTCAGAATGTTTGCCACCGTTTTATATCCGGCAAGGGTGTTATGCCTTACCCCTGTTTTTGTTGCAATGTATCTCCCAACTAACTCTGATACAGTGACATCCCCTCCTTGGTATGCCAGTTCTTCATTGAGGGATTTTTCAATCTCTTTTTCCAGTTCCCTCAATGACTTTTCTGAACGCTTGCCCTCTGGAAGTTTATCTGTCGGCTCTAATTTCCAGCTGTAAACATAGTGGTTTTTCCCGTCTTTTCCCCTGTATGTAAACATATATTGTCCATTGTTCCGCTGTTGTTCCCCAACCCTTAATATGCGCCCCTTGCTATCTCTTCTTTTCTCACTCATAATCCCTAACCTCCATAATCAAATTTTTAACTCCCCCTCTTTCGAGGGGGATCATTCTATCGGAACATCACAAAAAGTGCAAGCACTTTTTTATCAAACTATGTATTTTATATCGAAGAAATCTGATCCACAAACTTTTCAAATAATTTTTTCTTTATCAGGTATTTTCTGCCGTTTGTCATTATGTACTCGGCACCTATGTTTTCATCTATCAGTTTCCGTAACTTTTTATCTCCAATGTTGAAATATGCCGACGCTTCTTGAATCGTAAGCATATATTTTTCTGAAATTGCTAACTTCTCCATATCCTATGAACCTCCCATATTTATTGTAATGTCGAATATTCTTTCAAGCTAATGTAATAGCCTGACCAAATCGGAAGTTCGTAATTGCACCATACATATTCTGTTGCAATATCTCTTGTACCTTTGTTCTGCGCTGATTTTGGAACCTCCATCAGCTTGTAGCATTTCCACCCATAAGGCAGAAGATAAGCATCATATAGATCGACACCAGTTTCTGACTTGTAGCCACACAGCAATATCTTTGCTTTGGCATTTCTGATTATTTTCAATAACTGTATCTGCTGTGTTTCCGACAATTCACATTTGTAGGCTTTGTCTGCATTTTTCCCCCTCAACTCATGGCGGTAGGGCGGATCCAGAAACGCAAATACTTCCTCATTGTCAACGTAGCACTTTAATAAATCTAAAGCGTCAACATTGAAAATCTTGATATGTTCCAGACGTTCATAAACCTTTGGCAGATTATTTTTCAAATCTCGCTGATATGCGATACTGCTTTTGTAACCATCCTTACTAAATGATTTGCGTGTCGAATTGTAGCTTTGGCTTATCATTATGTACGTTAGGATTGCCCTTTCAAGGTCGCTATAACCTATGAAATAATTCTTCTGTTCCCTCCTTGCTATATTGAAAATTTCTCTGTTGTACTCCACCTTCTTTAGATGGTCTATCAACTCCTTTCCCTTTTCTCTGTCAGACATCACTCTGAACAGGTTGGCTATATCTCCATCCAGATCGTTTATAATCTCAACCGGACTTCTGATGTGGTTTAGTGCCAGTGCTCCGGAACCAACAAAAGGCTCCAGATAAATCTCATGCTCTGGTATGAGGGCTTCGAGTTTTTCAAGCATCCTGATTTTGCCCCCATAACAACGAAAAAAACGAATGCTCATTTTATTTCCTTTCTTTTATTTCTATGGTTTCATCTGCCATATCATCCACTGGCATACTTTCCCTCTTAATGGCGTAATAATTTACACCTTTTTTGTTGATTTTTACTTTTTTGTCATAAACCCTACCGCTTCCCGTTTCCAACAGGTCATTACGCTTTAACATTTTCAGTACCTCAAACTTGCCCCACCCTAAATCCTTATTACAGCTAATGAATGTGTCAAAAACATTTGTTCTAATATAGATTTTGTCTTGCCTTTGAAAAGCTTCAGGTGCCATAAAAACTCCATTAATGCTGCTTAGTTCCTCTTTCATGTCCTTGACAAATTCCACTAATTTTTCAAGGACTTCCTCCTGTGTTGCCTTGCTTGCCGTCTCGCAAATCTTTTCTGGCTGTTCCAGCAACATGAGAATCTTATCCTTGATGAGTTTTAAATCATCCAGCGTCACGTTAGCTTCGTAATTTAGAAGCCACTCCAATACTCCTGTGCTGTGGGAAATCAGTTTTTGCCGTTGGACTGCAACTGGCTCCGAAGTCTTTCCATCCGAAAGCTGAACCGCCACTAACGCAGATAACCGCAGACTTCCAGCATCCCTTTCCACACACGCCAGAATTTTATGTTGTCCCTTTTCAAAAATCGTGTTATAATTTTTCATAAAATAACCTCTCGTAATGTTTTTCGGTTCTGCCATAATTATCGCAGATTTTTCCCAAATTGAACATTGGTGCAACTACTGAATTTTCAAGGCATCGGTATTCTTAGGCATCATCCAAAAAATAAAACAGGCATTGTTAAAAATTGAAATAGGTATTGTTATAGCGAAACAGATGCATATTAAAAAATGAGAATGCCTACGCATTTCTTATATTTTGGGCAAAATGCCTATTGACATTTTCTGTTTTGTTAGATAGTGTCAAAAAAATCATTTCTTTAGTGTCAATTTTACACAATGTTACATTTTTGTCATTTCCCCTCGTCAAATTATTTCTTTCCCATGCAATAACATTTTTCTAACCAGCCCCAATTATGCCGTGGCGATAAAATGGAGACTGCCTCCTGATTGCAACTATCTTTGCAACAACAATCTTTCCCATGAACTATTTTTCTTTTTATGCTGGCTCCGCTTGCAATTACTGTACCTTTTCCTCATATAAACATGTTTTTCTGAAATGCTCCCCCTTATGGTCTTTTTAAAATTTCTCATTGTTCAGCATCCCATGCAAAACATACTGAAATACTGTTTTTCCAACCAGTCTGATTTTTGTGTACACCCGATTTTTCATCACAGCGTTATACCCCTACACACTTTTTTTCTGGAAACATTGTTTTCTTATTCCAAAATCAACTTTTTCGGGAAAAAATATATCCCCCTCCCTTAACGTGCACTTTTGGAAAATCATACATGACATTATTTCCCTCTCTCCCAATTCCTCAACATTAAAGTGTATACTTAAATCTACGTCCATAAAAAACCACTCACAGCCTTCAGGCCATGAGCAGTCCTTTTTAATCTTCCAATTCTTCCAGATCCCCAAACAGGTTGACCTCAACATAAACCTTGTCAAGGTCAAGGCTTATATTGGGTTCTAACATTGTTTCCAATGTAACAATGTTGCTTGCCGTGTTGACAAGGCACAAAGACTCTGGCAACTCCACTCCATTATGTTTGACAACTGCTTTCATCAGTCTACCACCCCCGCCCTTTTTAATTTATTGTAGATTTGCTCTGCTGTATATTTCTGGTTACCCAGAGCAATCAGCTGTTCCATGTTCAGCCCCCTTGTATATGCGTCTACAAGCTGGACACTGGAAATATCCTTGATGCCAAATGGCATGGTTTTAACCACGGTGTTACCGCTGACACGCATATTTCTGACATCCCGGTCAAGGTTTGAAACAATTTGCTGCATTGACCAAATCTGCTTGCCCAGATTCTTCAGGCATTTAATTATTTCCTGCTCATACATAAAAAATTACTCCTTCCAAAATTTTTTTAATTACACCCCTTTATGTACAGCGTGTATGTAAACATGAATAAGGAAAAATCCTATCCAGCATGCCGCCAGACAGGATTTTTCTTTCACTGTATAACAATTATCTGAATTGTAAGGTTTAAAAAGCAGGAGGGTATGCTCCCCACCTTTCCAGTGCTTTCTCTGAAATGTTACCTGCACCCCAATAACATTTGGATTATTATGTTGGATTATTTTTTCAGGAAGAATATGATATTTGTCAGGCACGTATTATAACCTATAAGACAAATTTCCTTTTTAATGTTCAAAATCATTGTTTACAGTTACAAAAACAATCCCCTGCCCCAACCTCGCAGGGGATTGTACCATCCATTTTTTCTTTTGGCTGTAGTGGTTCTTAACGGAATTTTAAACTGGTTTTTATGGATTTTGCCGTATATCCCAGACTTTAATTTTTATTCTCTTCCAGTTCTTTCCACATCCCTTTTGCTATCCAGCGTATGAAAATGAAACACTGTTTCCCTAAATAAACTGCTCCACATAATGAAATGATTACCATTGTATGGATTACTGTAAATGTCAGATAGTCCATCTGTCAAGCCCCCTTTCCTTAACCTCTATGTATCGGTCAACTGTTTCCCTTGCCCCCGGTAATGCAAATTTTTCATAATGGTAAACATTACTTTCTATAATGCCCGTGCCGTCACTGGTAAAGATGCAGAATACATAACCATTATTAATCTCACTCCAAAATACTTTTATCTCATATCCCCTATACTGTTCAATCATTTCTCCCTGTACCTCTCTCAAATCTCTCTGTATCCCTCTGGAACCTCTTTAAACCCTTTTATGTCCTGTCCTCAAAAGAGGGGGCTTACGCCCCCTCTTTTACTTCTTCCTCATTACCGATAATCTCCACACCCTCACAGGCTACAAGCTTATTCTTTTCAAGCCGTACACCCGCAACAGGCACCCCGATTTCCAGCATCATCTTCAGCTTGTCCTCGGTATATTCCATCCTTGCATGTCTGGCATTGACTGTCTCATAAACTTTCTTCTTGTCACCGCTGGCCGCTACAACAATAAGTTCCATGTTCATATCTGAACCGCTGTCCTCATTCATCCATGACAGGCTGTTTACACCGGTTTTCAACTGCAAGTTGCCCATGTTGAAGCCCTCAACATCCAGTTTAAGGACTTCTTTCCCGTCCTCTTCCCCAAGGATAAAGCCATAAACCTTTTCATTGTTTTTCAGCTTTGTAATGACCTGCTTCTCCGTCATGCCTACGAAGCCCTTGCTCTTGCTGTCATAGAATTCATAGCCTATCAGCCTCTGCCCTAAAAAGTTACCGTTTGTCAAATACATACACATAATGTTTACCTCTTTCTTTCTGTGCCTCAGCACTAACTTTATTTAACTTACAAATAAATCTTAACGCTGAAACATTTATGTGCATAGACGTGATAGTGCAAGGAAATAAACCATTATGTGTCACTGATTTTTAGGGAGATTGTAGAGGAATTTTTGATTTTTATTCCTCTTTCACCATCTGCAACAGACAATCAAGGCACGCTATATTCACATCTTTTGTTGCCCTCACTGAATTACCACATTTAGGACATATATATTTTCTTGTACTGCTTTTCTTTTTTGGCTTTTTGCCATTCGTGCCAGTTAAACCATTTCCGTTATCTCCGTCATTTCCATTATCTCCATCAGTCCAGTCATAAGCACCCATACGCACATACTCTATTGGAGAATCCAAATAATATTCTTTTATTGTTTCTATCAACTTTTCTGTAGGCTCGGTTACACTCCAGCCTATGCTCTCATGGTAGCTTATTTTCAAATCTCTTTTTTCTGCTATTTCTTTAAATTTTTTATTGTGATAGCGGTTATTATTTGATGTGTCCTTTATATTATTTTCCATAGCATACAAATGACACATTTCATGAACCAGAGTACTGATGATGTTTTCCACAGGTCTGTTAAGGTACTCTGCCGACAGGTTGATTTCATGATAGGAATCCCAGCTGTCCTTCCATATCTCCCCAACCGTGATATGGCCGTATGATTTTTGAGAGGACTGTATTGTAATCACTACCTCCGGCAGGCTGTCCTCAAAATAAACCCTGTTTAATATCCGGTATGCCCTTTCTAAAAATTCATTATGTTCTGATAACATAAAAGTACCTCCAACAGATTTTTATTTTTCTATTGAAGGCCATGCTTTTTTTACCGCATTTTTAATATACATTTTTAAAAATTATCCCCATGCACCATACCAATTTTTCTGATGCCAGAAACCACTTTTTTACTATTATAAAATACTTTCTACAGACCAACTTCATCAGATAATGCAGGAACCAACCCACTGTATACTGACAAGCCAACAATTTCTACTAACTTGTACAACTTGATTTTTTCATAATGCAATATTTATTTTTATATGTTCATTGTTGCTGATATTCCACATGGAAAAATTTTAGTAAGTATGATAAACCCTTTCATGGATATTGATTTTTACACACTGTATTCATTTATGCATTATATATCCATTTTTACCATTTTCATTAACATGCATCTTCCATATCCATTGCGCAAAACGTTTTAAAAAGTTGAAACATTTGAAACAGACAGTCCGTAAAATATAAAATATGCTTCTATCCTCTTTTTAGATTGAGCGGTACATTTATTCATGCTATAATGGGATTGTATAATTGAACAGAAAGCAGGATGCGGTTTTCTGATAGATGCCCTCTAGTCTTACGAAAGAGGGTGGTGCCCATGAGCGTGATGGAAGTTTTGACATTATTGCTTGTTATCTTTTCGGCTCTGTCTTACATAGATAATCATAAAAAGAAATAGCATCCCAACCGTCCAAAGTTAGATGCTATTTCTTTTGTAATATCAATTTAACTGAGGGCAAATCGGAACTTCGTGTCCGATCAACCTTTCTAAGTAGATTATACATGAGAGCTGCTTGTTTTGCAAGTGGCTCTTTTAAACCAGTTGTGCTTACATTTTCCCAGCCTGATAAATACAATGTTGTTTCAGGTGCCTTCATTTCTATTGTTGTTGGAGTTGTTCCACTTTGCTTGTGTACTGCTGGTACTGTTGATTCCCATTTTATACTACTTATATCTGATTTGTATGTCGTTGATGTCTTCCATGCTATAAGTTTGTATTCGCTTTCATCTTCTATGCTTATTTTAGGACTTGAATCAGTCTTAACATATGTTCCTTTGTCTGTGAGTACATTTGTGTCCAGGTTTCGGATTCTATAGGATTTAACAATTTTGTATACGCCAGTTGATTCGTCTGCTGGTTCGTGAGGTTCTGGCTGCTTGGTTTCATCACATGTGGTCTGTGCATCATTATCATCATTCCATACAATACCTATACCAGCACCTACATTTTTTGTTGCCATGGCTGTATTTGTCTGTGCACCACTTACTGGTGAATATCCTAAAGCTGCTGTCTCTGCTGAACCATCAAGTTTTACACATGTAGGCCATACTTTATTTGTGTATCTTTTAAAATATGACATACCTGTTTCTGGACAGCCTAACCTTTTATGAAATGCTCCCCACTTGTATGATGTCATGCAATACCAACCGATTTGTTTTCCACTTCCAGCCAAAGCATTGTACCAGTAAAATGGTTCAAATACTAAATAAACTTCTTTATTGTACCATTGTTCGGCATAACTTTGTCCAAAGGCTCTTTCTATAAGATTGTATGCTTTCTTGTGTCCACCCGCTCCATCTTCTAACATGTAATCTTTTACTTTATTGCCTAGTCCTTCTCCACTTTCAGTATGGGGTGGACCCCAATCACTACCAATTTGCCAGCCACTGGCTGTTATACCATATCTACTTTGTAAACTTATATTGCTACTTGGTAAACTTTTACCATTTTTGTCTACTATTGGGCCAGATGATGTACATGCTACTGTGGGGGTGACTTGGTTGTTGGATAAGTCTATACAATAGAAAATCCAACCCGTACGTGACGACAGCGGACCCCCATCATAAACTCCAGTACCACCTCCTCCATTTTCTGCTCCCATATCTCCATCTGCTGCATATGCCTTTAATGGTTGGGAACCAAACATTGGTATTATCAGTGAGAGTGACAGTATCAATGATAATAATAGATGTAGAAGTTTTGGTTTTGTCTTATGTTGAGTTTGACTGCTAAACTTCATATGAAATCCTCCTTATTTTGTTGCTTTATATCTTGAAATATGTTATGATTTTATCGGAGGTGTTTTTTATGGAAGATATTATCAGAAAAATAATTGTTGGTATGTTTATTTTAATAGTTGGAAGTTCCTTATTTTATCTTTTCTTTCATAAGTTTGTATTTAAAAAATACAAACTGGTATCTATTATAATTGCGTTTTTACTTTCTTGTATCATTCTTTTGGTGACTGATAGAACTCTTTATCATTGATTTTTTCACCTAGCATCCAAAATATTTGTATAATAAGACCCCCTAGCATAAATGATGCTATTACAAATAAGCCTATCAATTCAGCTGTTGTACTTATTGAATAAAAGTATTTTGTTAATAATGCTAATATAATGCTGCATATTATATATGTTGATATAAAACCTATACCTAATTTAATTCTTTTATGATTCATAATGTTTGCTCCTTTAAAATGAGGGAGGTCATCCTTGATTGGCTGACCTCTGTTGTCCTTTTAATTTTTCTGCATGTATTTCATTGGTTACAATGAAATGAATTATGACATTATTTTTAAATGTAGTATGATTTTATCGGAGGTGATTTTATAGAATTTATGATTACAAAAATTATTGTTGGTTTATTTATATTTTATCTATATCCTGTTCCTTCAGTTTAGTTTGTTTTCGCTTTTTGTACATCCTTTACTTTGCTATTGTTTCTTATTATATATATTACTCTAAACTGATTTATCGATTCATCCATGCTTATTTTTCTGATTATTGATATACTTTTATCTAACTTAATATTTTTATCTAATTTGCTTTGCATATATTTTATGTAATCTGGCTTATGTGTTAAATCCAACATATTTGTAGTATCTATTTCTACTGCTACTATTACGTCTCCATTCTTTTTTGGTACTTCATCTGAATATTCATATGCTATTGTATTTACAGGTATTGCTTTGGAAGTTATTATTTCTAGAGCCTTATCTTTTGGTAATGATACAAAACATACTTGTGATGTTTTGGAATTAAAATTAAGCGTTGACATTGGTACTTCCTCCCAATTTTTATATTTTGGGAATAGGTTATCATAAGCTTCACAATTTGTAAACTGATTTTCCATATGTTTGCTCCTTTAAAATGAGGGAGGACAACTCTTAATGAGTTGTCCTCTGATTATTGATTATCGTGTGTTTTAAATTATAAGTCATGTGTCCAGCTATCATTACTGTTATCTTCTACACTTCCGCCAAAACCACCTAAGTCATCTAAGATGTCTTGGATTTCTTGCTGTGTGGGTGTACCACTACTTGGCTGAGTGGTTTGTTGACCATTGGATGCTGGTGGTGTTGTGCTGCTGCCTCCGCCAGTGGAACCACCGGAACCATTTCCACCGGTTGAGGGCTGAGGTGTAGTGGGGGCTGTGTCTCCTAATAAACTGCCCGCTATGTATACTACTCCATCTCCCCATTCTACTCTATACCAGTCATTTGATGTACGCCCTGTTACATGTAACTGTGCTCCTTTTTCTATGGATGCTACTTTGTCATAATTTGTACCATCACCAGAACGGGAATTACAATTCTGCTGTGCATACATTGTTTTATCTAATTCCTCAACTATCTCTATGCCTGTTGATTCGTTTAAATTCTGGTCTGCTTTGTTAGCTTCTTCCTCTGCTTGTTCTAATTGCTCATGGTATTCATCACCAGTCATGTCAGTATCTTCCCCAATCATACCATTACCTTCTTCAACTGGTTTCTCTGCTTCAACAATTTCTCCACTGGTGTCTCCTGTGCCTGATGTCTGGTCGATTGGGTAGCCGTTTTCATTGGTGTATGCTTGTGATTCTGAATCTGCTGTAACAGGCTCCCCTTTATCCCCACACCCGGTAAACAGCAGAAGTGAAACCGTAACTGCCATTGCTAAACTATATAATTTCTTATTTCTCATATATGTAACATCTCCTTTACTATGTTTCCTATTGCACCAAATAAACTGATTGAACCATTTATAAGGCTTGGATTGATTTTAAGCCCACATAGGAAATTATAATTTTTGAAATTATAAATATTGTTAATCACAATATCCCTTTTATCCCCCTTGTCAATGCTCCCCCTTATCTCTTTTTCCCATTCATTAAGTACAGACTGTCCTTTAGGGGTGATGCCCTCAACTTCTGGTATTCTGTCAATCTCTATATGTTCCTCTGTTCCATCTGACAGGAGATACCCTGTTTCTGTCAGCTTGCAGATATCTGATACAAGCTGTTTATGTTCCCCATCGGATAAACTCTCTTCCAAAGTCCAGATTACTTCACTAAGGCTTGAAAGGTTTTCATGCTCGTCTGTAATGAATTCCTCTAAACTCTTTATCAGTATCAATGTCTCCAGCTGTTCTTTTGTAATGTCCTGTGTATCCATGATTTTCTCCTTTTCATACATAAATTTATTTCATGCTAATAGTACCATTTTTCCCTCACTTCTGCAAGTGATAGTTTTAGTTGCAACCATTTCTTGCAGACTTTCCTGTATGCTATATCCAAGAAGGAGAGAGCATACATGATACAGGGATTGTCAAAAAAATTAACACTGTTGCGTCAACAGAATAAACTGTCACAATCAGAGGTTGCAAGGAGGATTGGTATTTCTTCCTCTGCTGTCTCCGCTTATGAGGCTGACCAGATATCCCCCTCACTGGAAACATTAGTTAAACTCGCTAATCTGTTCCATGTGTCAACTGACTATCTCCTTGGTGTTGACTACCCCAGAGACAAAGCAGTCCTTGACACCTCTGGCTTGAATAAACAACAGCTTACTGTATTGCAGGATTTAATTAACATAATGAAATAGGTACATCTTTTCTTACTGATGTACCCTTTTTGTTCATACGTCCTTCAGTTCCTTTAATACCTCATGCAGGCCCGCAACTTCAACATTCTTTATTGTTTTCAGATAATCCTTGACAAGCTGTACCATATTTGACTGTTTGCAGTCCTCTTGCTGATAGAAGTATTCCATTCCTAATGAGATGAAAAACAAAGTACTGTCTATGTACCTCATTTTCTTTTCTATCTTTTCCATGTAATCATCTGCACGCCGGAGATACTTCCTTATTTCTTTTTTCTTCATATCTTTAGAACTCCTTTCTTTTTAATGGGTAGGGATTATAACGCCGTTTAAACAACAGCACAATAGCTTATCCAAAATTAAACGTAAATTCTTTTACAACATAAAAAATGCCAGATGCACTGACATTTCTTATATGTTTATATATCTGTTTTTATTTCAATCCATATCTTTCAAATATGCTGGCTCCTTTTCTATGCTTATACTGTTTTTATTACAATCTCCAGCCGTACTGACACCAATTATCATGCAACTGTTTTTATCTATACTGTAGCTTTTATTTTTCCCTTGTAAATTAGAAAGGCTGTATTTCACTTTTCTTGTTATATTTATGTCACTATCATGTACATTTAATTGTATGTAAACTTAAAGTAAAATGAAAGGGTGGGGAAGCCGCTGTACTTCCTCACCCTCTATACCGTCACTAAATTGGGAACTGGGAACCGCCCAATCCATGCCCTCCATATTTTTATCATCTTCACTTTTACTGTAACCCAATTTCTACAATATGCCATATTTTCCCAAATAGGAGCCGTCCATTTTCCAAAAAACTGTATCCACATCATTTATGCTTGGCAAGGACACGGTAAACCACGCTTTTAGAACAGCCATAATACGCAACAATCTCTTTCACAGTTGCACCCAGTTCATGCATAAGGTATATTTTAGTTTCATTGCATGTATCCTTTTTTGCCAGCTTTGCCCCCTTATTCAGCCTGCCTTTGCTGTCCCTCTTAATATTACGCAACTCTTCAAACTTTTTATTTGTGTCCTCTTCTGATAATGCAGCCTGTTTCTCTTGTTGCCCCATTAACATTTTTTTCTCTTCCACACGCTGTTTTATCCTACTTATTATAAGGTCTACTTTTAACATTTGAAAGTACTTATCTGCTGTTAAGCCATAATTTGATTTAAGAAATGGATATTCAGATCTGTGCTCTAATCGTCTTCTATAAAAATTAAAATCACATTCATCCGCGATATCTATATACTCAATGTTTTCATCAATATATTTTGCAATATCGTTTATACTCTCCAATCTATCACTCCTTAATACACTATTTTGGGAACTTGGGAACCACCTGCATCACCCTATACCCTTATTCACAAAATATAAATAAGTAGATTAAAGGTGGAAACTCTCTCCATATCCCCAAAACCCCTTATTTTTCAACATTTTTACCCATTTTACGAAGTCTTACCGTGGCAAACAAATAATACTCTAATCATCTTTTTATATCTCCATTTAAGTCTTGTATTTCTTCTCAAACGCTTGATATTTCAGGGTTTTCCGACTTTTGAGTTTTCCTTTCTTTTCAAGGTATCTTCTCAAATCTTCTCATATTTTCTTATGTTTTTCCCTGCAATCTTGGTAAATCCATTGGTAAAGCAAGCGTCCTTACCAACGGGCTTTTTTAACTATTCGCTATCCGATATACTTCTTCCTTTGCATCATCAAAATTCACATGGGTGTAAGTGTTCAAGGTTACACTGATGTCTGCGTGACCCATGATATACTGCAAGGTTTTCGGATTCATCCCGGATTTTGCCATATTAGAGCAAAAGGTGTGCCTGCATACATGAGGGGTAACTTTCGGCATCTGGATACGGTAAATCCTGTTGTATTTCTGAATGATATGCTCCAGATACTTTTCCCAGTGAAGGGCAACCATCGGCATATCGTTTTTATCCAGAAACAAAAATCCTGCATATCCTTCCACCATCGGTTCAACTTTTGGTGTCTTGCGGTTGGCAATGATTCTGCGAAAACACGCTGCGACAGCTTCCGTCATCGGCACATAGCGGATGCCTTTGTCAGTTTTTGGTTCTTCAATTACATACTGCATCTGTGCAGTACGCTGTAACTGATGGTCTACCTTGATACGCATTTCTCCAAACTCGATTTCTGAAACCGTCAGTCCACAGAACTCTGAGATACGAAGCCCTGTGTGAAAAAGAATATAGATTGCATCATAGTATCTGCTAAAATGTTTATCTTCCTGAATAAACTTTAGCAAATCTCTCTGCTGCTTTCGGGTAATCGCTTCTCTGGTAACAAAATCATTGACAATGACGGATGCAAGCTCAAATTCAAATGGATTTTTACGAAGCAAATCATCGTCTACCGCCATCTGAAATGCTGGTCTGAGGACTCCCCGGATAGAATGAATGGAACTGTATCCCCGCCCATCAATTTGTTGGAGCTTAATCAACCATGCCTTGGCGTCTGACAAACGCACCTTATCAATTCGCAGATTCCCAAAACTCTCTTTTTTCAGCATATTGATGACCGTTTTATATCCGGCAACCGTATTGTGACGAACTCCTGTTTTCAATGAAACATACTTTTCTACCAGTTCCAAAACAGTATAGTTGCCACCGTTGGTTACGATACGGTCAAACAAATCCGCTTCAATCTGTTTTTCTTTCTCACGCAGGGAAGGCTCCCGCTTCTTCCCTTTTGGCATTGGATCATTCTTGTCCAAACGCCAACTGTATACATTTTTCTCTTTTCCGTCCTCATCAATATAGCGGAACCGATACCTCCCATCTTTACGCTGATACTCGCCCTCTCGCAAAATCCGATTACGGTTATCTCGTCTTTTCTCACTCATCGTGAACTCTCCTTTCAAAAAAAGAGAGCCAGACTTGCACTCTTATCATAGCACAAATCCAGCTCTCCGCATAGTTATATCATGTGAAATCGGTAAATCTGTCAGCTCTGTTTACACAGCAGTAACCTGATCCAGATACCTCTCAAATTTCTCACGCTTAATGAGGGCACGATTGCCGTTCATCACATAAAAATCCTCATTGGGATGTGTGTCAATAAGCGTTCTCAATTTTCCTTCGCCGATATGATAATATCTGGCTGCTTCCTCAATGGTAAGCGTATATCTACGCCACACCGGAATATCCGAGTAATTTTTTCCTTCAATATTCAGCTTATTATTCGCCATAGGCAGTTATCCTCCATGCATGAAAATAGCCAGACAGAGGGTGTCGGCAACGAAGTCCGGCAACGGACTTCAAAAGACCTTGCAAACAATCTCAATCTGGCGATGGTTACTATTTATACTTTTCTTTTATTTTTCTGTTGTTTTGGTTGTCATAGGGGAGAAAAGCCCGCAGTTATGGGATTTTCCCCGGCAACCGGCTCGGCAACGGGATAGCAACAGGGGGTGCAACGGGCTGTCATTTTCAGAATGGAAGCTCCATCTGTTCTGTGACCTCCACAAAACCGTCCATCGTTTTTTCAGACGGGTTGCCGGAGTCCGTTGCCGGGTTTTCACGCTCCCAGCCCTTTTGTCTGCCATATTCTGAAAACATTCTTGGGTTCGGGAAGTACCGCCAGCCGGAAATGCACTGGTTCATAATCTCGTTGATTTCCCGGATTTCCCATTGCTTCGGTTCGTCAAAGGCATGGTTCAAGGCTTCCTTGTAGAGCTGCTTGGAACAGACCATGCTCCCGGTGTACTTATCAAGATACGCCTGTATCATTCCGGCTTTGGTGTCCTCCGGCATAAAATCCCGCTGGTGTTCTTTGAGATACCGCTGCATGGCGGGGCTGAAAGCCAGCTTGAACCTGCCGCTTCGGTAAATCTCCATCGCTTCCGCCCACATCTGCCCGATATAGGCTCTGGAAGCAGTTTCGTCCTCCAAAATGTGAACCTCGGCTTGCTCCGGGTACACCATGACGGGGATAAAGCGGCGGTTGCCGGAACGGTCAAGGGGCAGGAAGTCAAGGGCATTGGAAGTGCCGCCAAACACGCACTGACGGGGGCGGTCTGCCGGGTGGGTTTCATAGGGTATCTTGTAAACCTCTTTCTGCCGGCTTAAAAACGACTTGATTTCCTCAATGCTCTTGGCGTTGGCGGTTGCCATCATTTCCGACATTTCGATAATCCAGTGACCTTGCAGCTTGCGGTACACATTGTCATCGTCCAGCTTCCGCAAATCATCGGAGAACCACTCGTCCCGGACTGCCAGCAGACGGAAGAAGGTGGACTTGCCAGCCCCCTGACCGCCTACCAGACAGAGCATGATTTCAAACTTGCACCCCGGCTGAAAGGCTCGTGAGATTGCACCCAGCAGGAACAGCTTCAACGCTTCATAGGTGTAATCGTCTGCGTCAGCCCCCAGAAAGTGCCGCAGGCAGAAACGGATTCGTTCTGTCCCGTCCCAAACAAGGTCACTTAAATAGTCTCTGATGGGATGGTACTTGTTTTCATTCGCCACAATCCCGATGGCGTTATCAATCTTTTTCTCATTGGTAAGCCCGTAGGTTTCTTCCAGATAGAGAAGCAGATACTTCATGTCCGTATCGTTCAGGGCGGTGCTTTCCCTTTGAAAACCGATGGGCTTTATAATATCTTTGCGGTCGGTCAGGATGTTGTATGCGATAGCTCCGGAAAGCAGCGGGTCACGCTGGAATACGGTCAGGCAGTTCCGTATACTCTGACGGACGCCGCCTTTCTCGGTGGTTTCCAGCCCCGCCTTGATTTCCTCAATGCTCTGGGGCGGCTGCATGGCGTTCATGGTGTTTTTTAGTTCTTGCTGCGTCTGTGGCTGCAAGCTCTGCCATTCGCTGTTCAAGCTGTATCACATCCTTTCCGTAGTCCGCAATCAAAGCCGCTTTTTCCTCTGTCTCCCCGAACAGCAATATATCCAGCAGATATTCCACTTGGGCTTGCTTCTGTAAGGCTTCCACGAACCGGGGATGAAAGGCTTCCTCCGGGGAGTGCGGGGCGTAGTCCTTTCTCCATGCCATAAGCAAGTGAAGATAATCGGCAAGAATACGGAAGCAGCAGTTCTTTGCTTCCTGAAACTGTTCCTCCGGGGATTTCTGCCGGGGCTTGGGCTTTTTTGCCTTTCCCGGCGGCTTCCAGTCCTCATAGGAAAGCCCGAAGTCCTGTGCCAGTTGTACGGCGGCTTCTTTCTTTCCCAGCCCATACAGGGCGGCGGCAAAATCAATCACATCCCCATCCGCACCGCAACCGAAGCAGTGGTAACGCCGATCCAGCTTCATGCTTGGGGTTTTATCGTGATGGAACGGGCAGCAAGCCATCCCGTTCCGACCTACATGGATTCCATAATGCTCCGCAGCCTGTCTGGTTGTGACGGACTGCTTCACAGCTTCAAATACATTCAAATCTATCCCTCCTTAAAAAGAAAAAGCACCTGACATTCTCTGATTGAAAATGGCAAGTGCCTGTTAAAGTTCCATATCCTGTTGTTTGTGTTTCGTCTGTGCCGGGGCGGTTCTTTGTGCTTTTTTCTCGTCCGCCTTATCCTGCAAGACTTCCTTGATGGGCTGCTTCTTGGGCGGCTCTTTGCTTTCCTCTGTGCCGGGTGTGGCTTTCCGTACCCAGTAGCGGATGTCCCGCAGCTTCTTCAAATCCTCCTGTACTTCGGTCAGCGGTGTTTTCAGGGCTGCAATTTCTTCCAGAAGCGTTTCCTGCTCCTCTTGCAGCTCCTTTTGGGTACTGTCCTTATCGTCTGGGTGCTTGGCAAGGTAAGCGGCGGCTTTCTCATACCGGGCGACCTCCGGGTGTTCCTGTTTGAATTTCTCCTTCGTTTTCTTAAAAAATATCTTCTGGTACTTCTCATAGACAGGCTTACATTCCTTGCAGTCTGTCCGGCCAGAAAGAAGCCCGTCAATCACTTTGCTTCGGGCTTCCTTTGGCTTCATCTGACTGCGGTAATCTGCGGCTGATTTCCCGGAAGATTCCAGAAATGCTTCTAAGTCCTCCACAGTGGAAAGCCCCTTTTGCCGGAGATAGGACAGGGCTTCGCTGACTGCCTTTAAGTCCTGTGAAGTCCCCCGGTTCTGTCCAGCCCTTGTCCAGTCCTTCCGTTCTTCCTTTCGTATCTCCATATACTTCATCAGCAGATTGGGAAGAAGTGTTGCTTCCTCCGCCGCCTTTTGTGCAAGCAGCTCTTTCCGTTTTTCTCCCAGCTCGGTAATCCAGCCTTTGAGGTTTTGGATAAGCTGCCGGATGGACTTCATCAGGCGGTTGGCGGCTCTGATTTCCCGGTTCAGGTTGCCGATATTCGTCTGGATACCACGCTTTTCCATCTGCCGGACAGCAGCCCCCTCATGGACAGTAGGGATAATATCAAGCCCCTGTCTGGCATAGGAACGCAAGTCCACACGCTCCGGGCGGTCATTGGCTTCCAGATAGCGGTTCTGGATGACCTCCCATTCATGCCGCCAGATTTCACAATACTTCTGGTCGTTCCAGTCCACCGTATCCTCCTTGTGGCTTTTCCATCTGCCGGATGGCAGCTTTATCCGTTCCCCTTTTTCATCAAGGTCATAAACCTTGCGGCTCTTGGGAAGCCATTTCCCATGTTCGTCCATTGCTCTCATAGTCAACAGGACATGGGCGTGGGGATTGTGTCCCGGCGGATGGGGGGCATGGATGGCAAAGTCAGCAATCATGCCTTTTGAAACAAACTGCTGCTGGCAAAACTCCCGGACAAGGACAGCGTACTGGTCGGGCGGTATCTCTCTTGGGATGGTAAGCACCCACCGCCTTGCAAGCTGAGAGTTCCATTGTTTTTCCACCGCTTCGGCGGCGTTCCATAAGGTATTGCGGTCTG
>CAJTMB010000016.1 GCA_910577105.1 uncultured Lachnospiraceae bacterium
GGAATCAGGTGCTTTCTATTTATTTTATTTTCCTACAAAAACTTTACCCTAGCAACTGCCTTTACTTAATTGAGCGGCACTCCCACATACCGCAGAAGTGCCATATATCACTTATGAATAGATTAACTCATTCTCCACAACTTCTCTCACACAAGCCCGAATATTATTCATCCTTTGAACCCATAAAAGCTGATTTTCTGCCTTTAACTGTTCCGTCACACCTTGCCTGTCGGCATACTCCTTTACCAGCCGAAAAAACATATCTTCTGCCTGTTCATCCACACTTGACAAATATTCATTCAACCTGCCGCTTGTCAGCAGATTAAGATATACAAGCTGCTTGTACTCTTTGAGATACCGCAAATGCCGCTGTCCCCATATACCTATCGGCTTTTCTTCTTCGGGAGGTAATGCAAGATCTGTGAGGTAATAGTCGCCTTGCTTTGCATACCAAAGACCGTTATTTTTGTCATAAATCCTATTTTCCATAATGTTTCCTACCTTTCCTCTTTGTTGTTTTTAAAGTGCTTTCCACGCTGTTTTGATTGCTGTACCGCTTTTGCCTGCTCTAAAAGATTGTCTATCTGCTTACTTCCAAATGCCTTGCGGAGCAGCTTATAATCTTTGTTTTCCGCACGGAGGTTTTCATTTTCCCCTGCCAGTTTCTCATTGGTTTTCCTTAAACCCTCATTCTCACGGTGGAGATTGCTGTTTGTAACATTCAGCCGATAGTAGCTGTCCCTTGCTTCAAAACACCTTATAAGAGCCGTTTTAACAAGCGATTTCAGTTTTAACACCAAAGGCTCTGCCACTTTATTTCTGTATGCCTTCGCTGACATGAACCCCTGCGGCTCTGGCAACTGGTATTCTGGAGAAGTGTCAAGCACCTGCTCCAGCGCCTTTAGGTTTTCCATGCCTTTGTCGTAGTTCTCCACCCTATTCGACAATACTTGAAATTCCTCTTTTTTCTCTGAAATCTGCCCCTCAAGCTGAACAACCTCTTTTTCCCGCTCCTGTTTTTTATAATCAAGGACAGACAAATGTTTTTCATGTGTGCCTTTATGCTCCCATTCAATGCCATGCCGCCCCATCACAGCGGCAAGGTTTTCTTTTTCGGACTGTACCCACTGGCTCCACTCCGTATCGCCACGGGAGCCGCCTTTGAATCCCTGCGCCGCTAACGCCTGTTTCAGTGATACCCTTGTATCAAGCCCACGCTTGCTGCCAGTCGTGAACGGAACGAAATCAATATGCAGATGCGGCGTTGCTTCGTCCATATGGATATAAGCAGAAAATACATAGAGATTAGTGTTTCGTTCTTGGAATCCATGATAATATTCATCTAAAATCTTCCTTGCAAGCTGTCCGTTTTCACTTCCCGCACTCATATTTTCCTTATCGCCAATCTGCAAAATCAACTCATGGAACGGCTTTTCCTGCTTTGAATTCCGTATCTTCTCGTAATAATCGGCAATGCGTCGGTCTGTCCTTGTCTGTTTCTCGTTATATCTCTGCAATGCTTCATCAAATAGCTTATGATACACTTTCTTTATATTCTCATTGCAGTAATCTACATTGAGATGTGAACGCTCCCCATCTACATTTTCAGCCTTAAATTTTCGGCTGTTATGGTTGACCGAGCCTTTCCCCACCATTGCGCTAATCGTCCGTCTTATAAAATCACGCCCTTTCTTTTCGGCTGGTAGGCTTTGTTACTTTCCCGAAAGTAACGCAAAAGCACTTTTGTCAGCTACGCCAACAAAAATGCAACCTGCAAGCAGGTTTTGCGCTCTCCGAGGGGTGAGCGTGTGCCAGTGGCACACAAGCTGCGAACCGACCGAGTCGGCAGACGAGACAGGGCGGCTTTTTGAAAAAAGCCCCCTGCACCCCGCAAAAACTTTATCCGTGACGGTTTGCGTCGATGTGACGGTTATTTCCGTACCGCACCCCGCTCCTAAAAATACCGTCACACCGTCACATACCGTCACGCTCCCCACGGTACAGCTTTATCATACGCCCCTCGTGGCACCGTTCACGTTTATAGAAGATGCCGTATTCGTTGAGTAAACGTCCCGACAGGACATTCAGTTTCCGTGCAAGGCTATTCGGCTGTAACTCTGTTTCCAGCCAAGCCGCAAGCTCCGTCGCCGTCCCCTTCCACAAGGGGCAATCGGCAGTAATTCTTTTATCTATTTCCTCAAGTAAAGGTTCTGGCGGCTCTTTCCAAAGTTCTGTTTCTGCCTTTTGAAAATCCCATAACAATGTTTCGGGATTGCGGAGAAGATAGAGTTTCTGCTCTTGCTGGTCTCTGCCCGACACTTCAAGCGTGGCGGCGTTGCCGATGCGTTTTTCTTTCTGCAACAGGAACGCACCGTCAGCCGCACCGAGCAAGCCAGTAGTCCCCGAAATCATGTCAAACTTATCATCAGCCCCCTGCTTTCTGGTATGATGGACAATCAAGATACAGATGCCATAGCTGTCTGCAAACTGTTTCAGCCTTGTAATAACCTCATAGTCATTTGCGTAACTGTAATTATCCCCGCCGACTTCACGCACCTTTTGGAGGGTGTCAATAATAATCAGTCTTGTGTCTGTATGCTGTTTCATAAATTCCTGCAACTGTTCATCCAAACCATTGCCAAGATTACCCGCCGAAACAGAAAAGAATAAATTGTCTGCCCCGTCCGTGCCGAACATACGGTACAGCCTTTCCTGCAGGCGGCGGTAATCATCTTCAAGGGCAAGGTACAAGACCGTTCCTTTTCGGACGGGATATTCCCACAGCGGCACTCCCATACTGGTATGGTACGCAATCTGCGCTATAAGAAAGCTCTTGCCGACTTTTGGCGCGCCTGCGAAAAGATAAGTGCCAGGGTAGAGCAGACCGTCAATCAAAGGCGGCTTGCTCGGATATACAGAATCATACAATTCAGCCATAGATACAGTTTCAAGAGCTTTGCTATTGTTTTTCGGCGGGTAATTGGTTATACTGTTATTGTTTACATTAGGCGGTTGCTCCGTATCTGCGCCAACAGATACATTCGGGGCAGCCGTTTCTTTTTTATTCGCCATCTTCACACTCTCCTTTCAGACCGCCGAGGATAACAGCAATCAGCTCGATTGTGTCAAGCAATTCTTCATTTACACCCTCACCCGCTTCAATCCTCTGCAATTCTGCAAGGACGGCGGCAAGTTCATTGCGGAGTGCCTTATATACCCTCGGATTGCCCTGCACGACCACGTCTTTGCATAAGAGCCGCCTTGTGATATAGTCCTGCTTGGTAAGCCCCGAAAGCCGCACCGCTTTGTCAATCTGCTCATTTTCTTCGGGAGATGCCCGAAAGGCGACGGTCTTGTTCCTCCAACGGTTGCAGTTGTCTAAATTCTTTGCCGACATATCAAAAACCCCCTTTCCCTAAATCGTCCAGCCTGTCTGCCATTTCCGTCTGCTTTGACGGAAACAGGTGAGCATATCTATAAGTGATTTCTATGCTCTCATGCCCTACACGGTCAGCAATCGCCACCGCCGAGAAACCCATGTCAATCAATAAACTGATGTGGCTATGGCGCAAATCGTGAATCCGTATGCGTTTCACCCCTGCGGCTTTTGCGCCCCTGTCCATTTCGTGGTGGAGGTAACTCTTTGTCACCGTGAAAATGCGGTCTTTCTTTTTTAACCCATAAAGCATACTGATATACTCCTGCATTTCCTCACAGAGGAAGTTCGGCATTTTGATTGTGCGGTTGCTCTTTTTTGTTTTCGGAGAGGTAATCACGTCCTCCCCATGCAGGCGTTGGTAAGATTTGTTAATCGTGACCGTTTCCTTATCAAAATTGAAATCAGCGGCGGTTAAAGCTAATAATTCTCCCTCTCGGATTCCGCACCAGTAAAGCATCTGGAACGCATAATAGGAAACTGGCTTGTCCATCATTTCATTCGCAAACCTCTTATATTCCTCTTTTGTCCAGAACAGCATTTCCTTGTGTTCCTCGCTCCCCATGTTCCCCGCCTTTGCCGCAGGATTGGAGCGGAGGTCATAATACCGTACTGCATGGTTGAAGATAGCGGAAAGCTGGTTATGGACGGTTTTCAGATACGTCTGCGAATAGGGATTACGTTTTTCATCGCGGTAGGCAAGCAGCTCATTCTGCCATGCGATGATTTCTTTTGTGCCAATTTCGCTAATCTTCATCTTCCCAAAATACGGAATAATCTTCGTCCGAATGATATGCTCCTTTGTCAGCCAAGTGTTCTCTTTCAGTCGGTTCTTTACATCATTCGCATAAAGTTCCGTAAATGCTTCAAAGTCCATGTCAAGGTCAGCAGAATTTTGCAACTGGAATTTCCGTTCCCATTCCTGCGCTTCCCTCTTTGTGGCAAATCCACGCTTACATTTCTGTTTCCGTTCCCCTTTCCAGTTCACATACCGAGCCATCACATACCATGTGCCGTTGCCCTCATTCTTAAATACTGGCATTTACTCCATCTCCTTTCCCTGTTTTTCTCCTGCCCCGTAAAACCTTTCTTGGAAATACTGGCGGTTGACTCTCCCTGCAATCGTGATAAACCCCTGCTCCTTCAGCTCGTCATTCAGTTTCTTGATGAGCTTGTAGGCGTAAGGCTTTGACACAGAAAGTTCCTGCGCCACCTCGTCCACACGGATAAATTTGTTGTCCATATAACCTCTCCTTTCTTGTTAAGCGTTTTTGCTTAATTCATAATACTAAACATTTTTGCTACTGTCAATAGGTTTGTAAGAAAATATTAAACTTTTTTGTTTTGCTTATGCTTGACTTTCTCTAAGCATATATGCTATACTCCTTGAAAACATAAGCACAAGGAGTGAAACATTATGGCGATTGGTGAAAGAATACATTTTTTCCGCATCATGCGGGGCATGACACAGAAATACCTTGGTATGCTTGTCGGATTTCCCGAACGGAGCGCAGACGTGCGGCTGGCACAGTACGAAACTGGCTCACGCAAGCCAAAGGCAGACTTGACGGCTGCACTGGCGCAGGCTCTCGATGTTGCGCCGCAGGCTCTGAACATACCCGACATTGACAGTTACATCGGGCTTATGCACACCTTGTTTGCCCTTGAAGATATTTACGGTCTTACCGTCAGCGAAACAGACGGTGAAGTCTGCTTAAAAGTCAACAAAGACAAAAGCAAAGATACCGCCGAACTGCTGAAAATGCTCTGCGCTTGGCAGGAACAGGCTGCAAAGCTCTCTGCAGAGGAAATCAGCAAGGAAGATTACGACCAGTGGCGGTACAATTACCCGAAGTTTGACACCACGCAGCATTGGGTGAAAGTCCCCTCTAAAGAATTGGGCGATGCCTTAGTTGAAGCGGTCAAAGACAAGCTGCCAGAATAACAAAGCCAGATTGGAAGGTGTAAATAACGTGATTATCAGAGAATACCACCCCTCGGACTGTAAATACTTAGCGGAGCTGTTTTATCAGACTGTCCATTCCATAAATGTCAAAGACTATACAGACGAACAGTTAAATGTCTGGGCAACTGGCAATGTAAACATAAATGAATGGAATCAATCCTTATCCGAACATTTCTCGCTTGTTGCCATAAAAGGCGGCATTATAGCAGGGTTTGGCGATATTGACAAAACAGGCTACCTTGACAGACTTTATGTCCACAAAGACTGTCAAAGCCAAGGGATTGCCACCTCTATCTGCGATAAACTGGAACATGCTTTTGAGGTAAGCAAAATAACCACACATGCTTCCATCACTGCAAAGCCGTTCTTTCTTCACAGGGGATATAACACAATTAAGGAACAACAGGTAATCAGGTCAAATATCCCCTTGACGAATTACATTATGGAAAAAATACTTTAACCATCACCCCCATTCATCAATTAAAAAGCACGACAAAAACGCCCTTAGCCATGAGTTCCTACCCACAGCTAAGGGCGTTTTAATATGGATTCGTTCAGAGCCAAGCGGAGTTTGGACAATATATGCGATGAATGTTTACATTCAAGAGCATATATTGGCAAAACGCCATTTGGCGGATACGCCACAACTCGGAAATATGTAATATTTCCGAGTATGGCTCTGAACATTAGCCAGCCACTTCTCAATCATTCCCCACCAACAAACCACTTGACAGTAAGAATAATCGCACTCAAACGACTGTTATCAATTTGTTATCAAAAGACCTTTCCAAAGTCCGCAAACCCGCATAAACGCTGGATTCACTAAGCATTTTTGTTTATTCAAACTCAATCGTCCCAGGTGGCTTGCTCGTCAAATCATAAAATACCCGATTCACTCCCCGCACTTCATTTATAATACGACTCATAACTGTTTGGAGCACTGCAAACGGAATTTCAGCGCTCTCGGCTGTCATAAAGTCGATAGTGTTCACAGCGCGAAGCGCTACTGCATAATCATAGGTTCTCTCATCACCCATAACACCTACGGAGCGCATGTTGGTTAAGGCTGCAAAATATTGACCAATCGTTCTGTCAAGTCCTGCCTTTGCGATTTCCTCACGATAAATTGCATCTGCATCTTGAACAATCCGTACTTTTTCTGCTGTAACCTCACCGATGATACGTATGCCAAGACCCGGTCCGGGAAAAGGCTGCCTAAATACCAGCTTTTCCGGAATGCCAAGTTCCAATCCTGCCTTTCTCACTTCATCTTTAAATAAATCTCGTAATGGCTCAATGATTTCTTTGAAATCAACGCAGTCCGGCAGACCCCCTACATTATGATGGGATTTTATCACGGCGGATTCTCCGCCGAGACCGCTCTCTACTACATCAGGATAGATGGTGCCTTGTACCAGAAAGTCCACTGCTCCAATCTTCTTCGCTTCCTCTTCAAAGACACGAATAAATTCTTCCCCAATAATCTTACGTTTCTTTTCAGGCTCTGTTACGCCTGCCAGCTTGCCATAAAAACGTTCCTGGGCATTGACGCGGACAAAATGCAACTCATAAGAACCGTTGGGACCAAACACTTCCTCCACCTCATCCCCTTCGTTCTTGCGCAGAAGGCCATGATCGACAAACACACAGGTGAGTTGGTCTCCGATTGCCTTTGCCAGCATGACTGCTGCCACAGAAGAATCCACACCGCCGGAAAGTGCACACAGCACTTTGCCATTGCCTACCTTGGCACGAATCTCCTGAATAGCATTCTGTACAAAGGAATCCATCCTCCAGCTTCCTGCGCAGCCGCAGATACCCCGCACATAATTATAGAGTATCTTCGTACCCTCCTGAGTATGCAGAACCTCCGGATGAAACTGGATAGCAAACAGCTTTTTCTCCCTATTCTCAGCCGCCGCCACCGGGCAATCTGCCGAATGGGCAACAATGGCAAATCCCGGCGCTGTTTTAGAAATATAGTCAAAATGGCTCATCCAGCAAATAGTAGTGGACGCTACGTCTGTAAACAAAGGAGAAGCCTTGTCTACAAAAACTCTCGTCTTCCCATACTCTCTAACCGGTGCCTTTTCCACCTTGCCACCTAATACATGCATCATCAGTTGAGCGCCGTAACACAGCCCAAGCACCGGAATTCCCAGTTCAAACAATTCCTTCGTGTATGTGGGAGCATTGTCCTCATAGCAGCTGTTAGGCCCTCCGGTCAAAATGATACCTTGCGGATTCATTGCTTTAATCTGCTCGATGTCTGTCTTGTAGGAATATATCTCACAATAAACATTGCATTCTCTGACACGTCTTGCAACCAACTGGTTGTACTGACCGCCAAAATCAATGACGATGACTTTTTCTTGATTCATTAATCCTTTCCTCCAGATGTTTTCACTTTTTCCATTATAAAATAGGCTAAAAGGATTTACAAGGCGTTTTTCCTTCTTTTTCCCACAAAATCCTACTCATGCTCTTATATTTCCGCTGTTAATACCCAGACCACTGTTTTCCAGCGGCAGCCATTGCATTCCTTTTTTGATGTAAGTATCCCAAAAGTCCCACTCATGATTTCCGGGACCTACCTCAAAGGTCACATCCACTCCCTGCTCCTTAAGAAACTTTGCAAAATCTTCATTTACGCCAAGCAATGCATCCGCATCTCCACAGGCCATGTAAACAGCTGGCAGGTCGTTTCCTTCTGCCTTCAGCTTTTGCACCAGGTATTTGGGATTCTTATCACTTTCCAGCATCTTGTCCAAATCTCCAAAAAGTGCCTCCGCATAATCTCTTCGTTCCATAAATATTGGAGAATCATTCGTTCTTTCCCGAAAACCTTCCACCACCAGTGCGGAGGAAAGTGCCACTATTGCCCCAAAGGTATCATGATACTTAAAGCCGTTCCGTATGGCACCGTACCCACCCATGGAAAGACCTCCTATATAGGTATCTTCCCTCTCATGAGACAGCGGGAACATTTTCCGGGTCAGTTCTACCAGTTCTTTGCCGATAAATTCCCCATAATAATTCTGGGTTACCGGCTGGTCAATATAAAAGGCGTTATCACCGGAGGGCATAACCACTACCAAATTGTACTCCTCCGCAAATCGCTGGATACGGGTTCCGTTTACCCAGTCAGTATAATTTCCAAAAATGCCATGCAGCAGATACAGCGTCTTGTAGGGCTTGTCCTCCCGTACCGGCATTCCCGGGAATGTCAACTTATCCACCGGCAATATCACATTGACAGGTACCATTCGCATTAATGTTTTAGATAACAGATTCATTTGGATAAAAGCCATGTGAGTCCCTCCTGTATAATAGTATGAAAACTATTTTATATTATAGAGTACTTTAAAAAAATAAACAATGCATGTCTACAAATATGTAATACAATGTGATAAATTATGGTACAATAATAATCTTTTCAGTTAAGCATTTTCTACTCACACACCTCTTACGAGGTGTGACTTGTACGAACTAATCGAAAAAGCTGACATTTTGTACGCGCAAAGTATTTCTACGTTTATTAATCGCTTTTGCTGGTTGCAAGCATTTTTCTCTACATGGATTCAAAACAAAATGCTTGGACAGTGTCATTCCAAGTACAAGTTTTGCAGGTTCTTCATCTGTCATAGCAGTTCTTGGAATTCGTTCCAGTAGATAGTACAAATATCTGTAAATGTTTAGGTTGTGTGCTTTGTCCATCTCGGCCATTGTATATATCATGGAACTGGCATCTGGACCTTTGGGCGTATCGCTGAACAAACAATTTTGACGCCCCACTGTAAAGGGATGAATTGCATTTTTCTGAAATTGTTTAAAAAACTGCACCGCCCATCTTCCAGATAAGTCATAAATTCATCTTTGTGGTTTTGGGCATAGTTCACCGCTTTCTCGAAACGGGTTCCTTTCTTTGGAACCTGCTATGAAATCCATTTCCGGAAGGCATCCAGTGTTGGCTTCTCTTTTTCAAGCCGGTATGCATGTCGTTGCTCAAGAATGTGGTTCTTTACTGCTGAATATCTCTCATATTCGAACAACCGGTTGATATATTGAACTATCTGTGCAACAGTATTGCTGTAATCCAGTTCTTTTCCCTTCGGGACAGCTTCTACAAAGTATCTGCACAGATGTGTAAAACAGCAGCACCTCCCAATGCCGGGCAGATTGTTATAATCCTGATAGCAGTCGGTTTCCAGATAGTCCTATAAACCATTTAGAAATTCCACTGCATGAAACTTTTCCCGGGTTTCGGTATACTTATAGAGCACGATAACTGGAAGACCGTCTTCACCGAAGTAGAACAGCCACATTAAGGAATCTGTTTATGACTTTCGTTCTTCTTCATGTAATATTTGGATTCCAGTCTCATAAGCCATCAAGAACTTTTGTTTTAACAGTTGCCGGTGTAGATAATTATAAAACGGTGCAAAATACTGTGATGCACAATAAATAATCCAGTTAGCGAGAGTTGCCCTGTTAAGCAGCACCCCCCATTTGTTTCCAGTCCTGTTCCTGACGACACAGAAGCATGGAATTCACATATTTTTGGTACATGGTTCAGCCAACCACAGAAGCAGTTGCATAACTATGTGGTATCAGCGTTTCCGGCATGCGGGATTTCATAAACTGAACGCTTTGGTCATAGCCGGTGCCTCGCAGCAGACAGGACACTTTGCTGTTTCTACATAAAAATTTACAACCTCACCCTTTGCAGGAATAAAACAGAATTCCCTTCTTACGATTTCCCAGCCAAGTACTTTCATCTTAGTACCACAATCAGCACAATACTTCTGTTTTCGGAAAATGGTATGATTTCATCCCGAAATGGAGCACCTTAAAGATATCTGACTGTTTGCTTTTGCCCTTCTCGTGTGTCCTTTCATAGGAACAGACTCAGCAATCCCTAATTCATCGGCGAATATGATTTTCTGCTTGGCTTTATCCAAAGACTGTACTGTCCTTTCAGATTTTTAGTTTTCTCACTGGAAGTGCTAAACAGTTTATTGGAAAGATAATCAATCTTATCTGTCATGATACGCATTTGTTTCTGATTGGATGCAATGGTTTCTTTCAAGGAAAGAATGATTTCATTCTGGCTCTTCACCGTCATTTTCAGGTGGCTGATTATATCCTTATACTTAATGAGTTGGACATCTTTTTCAGTCTTTGCTATCTGTTTTCCGTTCCTCTCCAGATACCCTTTTTTTAACCCAAAAGGTGCCTGAAGAGAACCATATACGCTGTATTTTCAAAATTTGGGGAAACTTACGGAGAAGTTCTCCAGACAAAATATCCATGCGGTTTTATACAGAAATTTTATCCACATTTTCCGGCACTTTGAAGGTCTTTGGCTACTCAATTTCCAGACCGGACATGAGTCAGTCAAACTACCATTAGGTAAGCGACATTACCTCAACGGAATTCCTTGTCCAGCGAAAACGTCCCTTAGCTTCCATCCTCTTTCCAAAGCAAGGCCTTCAGCCGATAACAGCATTTACCACAAAACAGATACAGTGCCCGCTGTCTTGAATTTATATGGAGTCGGTCTCGTACAATGGCGCAAAGTCCATCGATTGATTGCCTCATATCTGTATATCCACAAACGATGTGAATTTCATCTGTTACAAAAATATCGCCTAACATGATAACTCCTTAAGTATATTAAGGGTTTGTCTAAACAGAACAGAATTCGTCCTGCTGGGAATCTGAAGAACTACACCGAAAATGGAAAGCTCCATCATGCCATTCTGTACTGGCTGATTAATTTCGTCCTGAACAAAAGAAATCATGGTTCCGTTTGTGCTGGACGCGGAAAGTTCAATATTACAATTTCCTGCCTGTGAGGAGAATGTCCGCTCAAGGCATCCGGAATTTCTGTACACCCTTTTGCCGAAGATGCCTCACCCAGTTGTAAAAGATTCCTGGCTTTATATCATTCTGCAGGCACCATTCATGGTCAGTGAAACCGCTGGCACGGCACTCCATTATTAGGTAGAATTGTTCATCTGCGGGATACGGTATGCTCTCATAATCCAGCCTCCAAAAGCAGAGTAAAATGCCTGCGCTTTGCTAGCGCCGGCAATCCGAAATGGAGTAAAAAGCGCTTGCATTTCTTATCAGTATTATGAGGCTAGATTCCTATGTTGTCACTACGCTGGAATATTTTACGCTTACGACTCTTGTTTTTTTTACTTACACACCTCTTGCGAGGTGTGACTATAAGGTCATGGGTGACCTGGCCGGTACATATGTTTCTACTCACACACCTCTTGCGAGGTGTGACTACTTCCGGGGTATTTCTTCCGACACATTGGAAGTTTCTACTCACACACCTCTTGCGAGGTGTGACTATATGCGGTCTTGTATTGGCTGCTTTAGAAGAGGTTTCTACTCACACACCTCTTGCGAGGTGTGACCGTCCAAATCCTGAAACAGACATTCCCCGTTTCCGTTTCTACTCACACACCTCTTGCGAGGTGTGACAGTAAAAATCAACCCCAAATCCGTTGACTTTGAAGTTTCTACTCACACACCTCTTGCGAGGTGTGACTATCGCTATATCTTACACTTCGTGGGAAATCTAAGTTTCTACTCACACACCTCTTGCGAGGTGTGACCGGGATGTCTGCATGGGTGTGAATACTGCTATGCGTTTCTACTCACACACCTCTTGCGAGGTGTGACACACAGCCTTGATTGCTTTTCAGCCTGTACTTCAGTTTCTACTCACACACCTCTTGCGAGGTGTGACTGTTTGAAAATCCTAAAGATAATCCGAGAATTAGTTTCTACTCACACACCTTTTGCGAGGTGTGACCTGACCATGCCATTGATAGATGGGACGCGGATGGGTTTCTACTCACACACCTCTTGCGAGGTGTGACTAATGTCACAGGTTGATGGACAAATAGGGTCACTGTTTCTACTCACACACCTCTTGCGAGGTGTGACGAGGATGGCGTGGACGTTCTGGCAAAAATCATAAGTTTCTACTCACACACCTCTTGCGAGGTGTGACTAAACCAACATCAGTTCCATAGGCTCCATCCCAAGTTTCTACTCACACACCTCTTGCGAGGTGTGACTATGCTTGTTTGTGCCTGATTTTTCTATAACTGTGTTTCTACTCACACACCTCTTGCGAGGTGTGACTAAGCCTTAAAACGCAAAATAAACGATTTTAGAAGTTTCTACTCACACACCTCTTGCGAGGTGTGACAATATATCCAGGGATACTGTATGGGATTGGAAGAGTTTCTACTCACACACCTCTTGCGAGGTGTGACTTTCTGGAAGTTATTGGAACTGCGTTGATGTAAAGTTTCTACTCACACACCTCTTGCGAGGTGTGACCGTCATCGAACAAATTTATTGTCTTTAATGCGTGGTTTCTACTCACACACCTCTTGCGAGGTGTGACCCGGGTTGACTACTGCTGGCATTCCAACTACCTGGTTTCTACTCACACACCTCTTGCGAGGTGTGACTCTAATACTTCCCATTCAGATTCATTCAGTGCGGTTTCTACTCACACACCTCTTGCGAGGTGTGACACCATCAGACATTATAACGATAGTTCCAACAAACGGTTTCTACTCACACACCTCTTGCGAGGTGTGACCGGTGCAACAATGAATTTTAATCTTGAAACCATAGTTTCTACTCACACACCTCTTGCGAGGTGTGACATAGTGTGCCGGTAAGAATAAGGGAACGGCAAGAGTTTCTACTCACACACCTCTTGCGAGGTGTGACCTGACCCGACTGCATCTATTGCGGTAGGTCAGGTGTTTCTACTCACACACCTCTTGCGAGGTGTGACAAAAAAACCTTTTGGAACAGTTATATTGATACCGTTTCTACTCACACACCTCTTGCGAGGTGTGACTTTACCTTCAGGGCTTATTATATGCCACTTTATAGTTTCTACTCACACACCTCTTGCGAGGTGTGACCCCAGCCCTCTAGCCACTGTTTCCAGTTTCAGATGTTTCTACTCACACACCTCTTGCGAGGTGTGACCTTTTTGGCATAAGAAAAGCGACCTCTGATTTAGGTTTCTACTCACACACCTCTTGCGAGGTGTGACCACATCATCAATACTGAACACAATCCCTCTGCAATGTTTCTACTCACACACCTCTTGCGAGGTGTGACAACGGACGATATTTCCATATCCATTGATGACAGGGGTTTCTACTCACACACCTCTTGCGAGGTGTGACTTAACCGACACTATGCCTGGAATATGCCGGGTGTGTTTCTACTCACACACCTCTTGCGAGGTGTGACTGGAACGCGCCGTGAGAGCATTAAAGAGGGAAAAAGTTTCTACTCACACACCTCTTGCGAGGTGTGACCCCCGTACGCATGGCAACACGCACCGCCGTATCGTTTCTACTCACACACCTCTTGCGAGGTGTGACCACAGAAAATGCGGTCCATGGAACGCGCCGTGAGTTTCTACTCACACACCTCTTGCGAGGTGTGACAAAATCACATCCAAGATGTCCCGGGAGGAGAAAAGTTTCTACTCACACACCTCTTGCGAGGTGTGACAGCAGGAGCTGTGGGATAAAGTGCAGGATATGATGTTTCTACTCACACACCTCTTGCGAGGTGTGACGGCTGTATTGCTGATACGGCGTTTCTCAGGGAAAGTTTCTACTCACACACCTCTTGCGAGGTGTGACATATCAGCACGGGACATGATATATTTTACAACAGTTTCTACTCACACACCTCTTGCGAGGTGTGACGGGATTTCACGCACAATCTGAATCTTATTGGTACGTTTCTACTCACACACCTCTTGCGAGGTGTGACAAAAGCAGTAAAAGGTGATGTAAACGACTACAGGTTTCTACTCACACACCTCTTGCGAGGTGTGACCAGCCATCCCCATGCCACCGCGCACATGTCAAAGTTTCTACTCACACACCTCTTGCGAGGTGTGACAAACGGAGAAAAAGGGGATTTACGGATAAAAAATGTTTCTACTCACACACCTCTTGCGAGGTGTGACGGAAAAAGCCGATGATGGAAAAGGGAAACAGGAAGTTTCTACTCACACACCTCTTGCGAGGTGTGACGTCTTTGTCAGTTCCGGGCTTCCCGGCCATGACGTTTCTACTCACACACCTCTTGCGAGGTGTGACATTCCTGATAACATTCCTTTCCTCCTTCCAAAAGTTTCTACTCACACACCTCTTGCGAGGTGTGACGATAATTAGTGAAATGGGCCGTGATGAACTCGAAGTTTCTACTCACACACCTCTTGCGAGGTGTGACATGCTGGGGAAAATGGCAAAAAACAAATTTGGCGTTTCTACTCACACACCTCTTGCGAGGTGTGACGGCCCTTGCCCGCCTGGAAGATTACCGGGATGCCCGTTTCTACTCACACACCTCTTGCGAGGTGTGACTAAATATGGATACAGATAATTTACGAAAATTACAGTTTCTACTCACACACCTCTTGCGAGGTGTGACATAAGGTCAGCAATCACACGGGAGGGGACACCATTAGTTTCTACTCACACACCTCTTGCGAGGTGTGACCGTGGAATACCGGAACATACGTTCTTTGTATGTGTTTCTACTCACACACCTCTTGCGAGGTGTGACGTTTCCAAATGACCCTTCACGGTCATTTATATTAGTTTCTACTCACACACCTCTTGCGAGGTGTGACTCGGAACCGGTACAACCGGAACTTCCCATCCTTGTTTCTACTCACACACCTCTTGCGAGGTGTGACATCTTCTTCAGGGCATTATAAATGGCCGTCTCGGTTTCTACTCACACACCTCTTGCGAGGTGTGACTCAGCATTTACAGCTTCAGAATTACAGGTAATGGTTTCTACTCACACACCTCTTGCGAGGTGTGACGTAGCATCACTTATTATTATCATTAAACACTTACCGTTTCTACTCACACACCTCTTGCGAGGTGTGACTCAAACCGTATCCGTCAGTCGCACTAAACTCGAGTTTCTACTCACACACCTCTTGCGAGGTGTGACGCATTTTCATGTTATGTTGCCATTGAGGGAAATAGTTTCTACTCACACACCTCTTGCGAGGTGTGACTGCAAGAACGTGCTGAAGCTTTTCCACAAGAAAGTTTCTACTCACACACCTCTTGCGAGGTGTGACGGGTTTAAAAATGGGAAAGACACCGGAATACACAGTTTCTACTCACACACCTCTTGCGAGGTGTGACCGGCCAGGAATGCCGCGAACCTGCCCTGACATAGTTTCTACTCACACACCTCTTGCGAGGTGTGACCCTTTCGTAGTCCGCAGAATTTTCTGGGATGCAAGTTTCTACTCACACACCTCTTGCGAGGTGTGACATATGGCAAGCCGGAATTTAAAAAAACCAATAGAGTTTCTACTCACACACCTCTTGCGAGGTGTGACGAAGCTGGCGGAATACATTGTCAAAAAAACCACCGTTTCTACTCACACACCTCTTGCGAGGTGTGACATGGATGGAAGAGGCAGGGCTAATAGCCGGGACTGTTTCTACTCACACACCTCTTGCGAGGTGTGACTATGGTGATAAAAGAGTACATGGACGGGAACTGCGTTTCTACTCACACACCTCTTGCGAGGTGTGACCTGTGGATATTTTCTCCAATGATGTTAAAATTGATGTTTCTACTCACACACCTCTTGCGAGGTGTGACGAAAAGGATTGTGTACACATGCGACAGGTGCAGGGTTTCTACTCACACACCTCTTGCGAGGTGTGACCCTGCCGGAAGAGGACTGCCAGCTCCTCACAGCAAGTTTCTACTCACACACCTCTTGCGAGGTGTGACATATTCGACTGTCAATTTTTTATTCATGAATTGAGGTTTCTACTCACACACCTCTTGCGAGGTGTGACTTGTATCCCATGTGTAATACGCCGACAGTAGAGTTTCTACTCACACACCTCTTGCGAGGTGTGACACTATTGTTCTTCCGATTCTCAACGTACTGTGCGTTTCTACTCACACACCTCTTGCGAGGTGTGACTGTATATATTTTAATATTCCCTCGCCATCATTAGTTTCTACTCACACACCTCTTGCGAGGTGTGACGCATTTCTGTTTTATGCATTTCATCTTTTTTCATGTTTCTACTCACACACCTCTTGCGAGGTGTGACTCAAAATCTGCCATCATACCACCTCCTGTAAAATGTTTCTACTCACACACCTCTTGCGAGGTGTGACACCATTTGCAAGGGATGAATACATTAATGCCTTTGGTTTCTACTCACACACCTCTTGCGAGGTGTGACGCTTGTCCACAGGCCCTTGCCCATACAGACGACGTTTCTACTCACACACCTCTTGCGAGGTGTGACGGAATTGAAACTGTCACAAAATGAAGAAAGGTAGGTTTCTACTCACACACCTCTTGCGAGGTGTGACCAAGAAAGCAACTGTAAAAGACGTGATACACAGAGTTTCTACTCACACACCTCTTGCGAGGTGTGACACTTACAAGTATAATGATTGTTTTTGTCGATTGCGTTTCTACTCACACACCTCTTGCGAGGTGTGACGGAGTGTTAAGCTATGAAGCTGAAACCAACAATCGTTTCTACTCACACACCTCTTGCGAGGTGTGACTGAAGAGTGTTTAAGAAAGCGAGGAATTACCTATGTTTCTACTCACACACCTCTTGCGAGGTGTGACGCGTGTAACGCCGCCGCCCTGCTATACAGTTAATGTTTCTACTCACACACCTCTTGCGAGGTGTGACTAATTTCAGTACCTAAAATAACAAAGGAGGTTTTGGTTTCTACTCACACACCTCTTGCGAGGTGTGACTAAGTGTCGCTTGCTATCTGTTTTCGGTTGCTGTCGTTTCTACTCACACACCTCTTGCGAGGTGTGACATATAGGCTTGTAACGCTCTATAAGGGCATTTAGTTTCTACTCACACACCTCTTGCGAGGTGTGACGTGCGGTTGCTATGCTTTAATTTCAAGCACGTTATTGTTTCTACTCACACACCTCTTGCGAGGTGTGACTGACAGCAATAAAGTTACCCATATTGGTACTAACAGTTTCTACTCACACACCTCTTGCGAGGTGTGACTGAAGAATGTCAGGACATAAGTAACTTTAAAATGTTTCTACTCACACACCTCTTGCGAGGTGTGACCGCTACAATTAGTATGTTATAGCAAGTACACCACTAAATACAAGGGGTGGACTAAATTTTTTTATGATATCTACTTCTATTACTGATAAATTTAATACATTTTTTAGGCGAACCTGCCGATTGTTTTCAAATCACCTCACCTTCGCGGTTTTGTACTCAAACGATAATCACTCCCTCAGGATTATAAGTTTTCTTGGCACCAACATGCTCAACCTTTCTTTCCCAGTTATTTCCCAAATAATAAAAGCGAAGGCTATCCTGCTCTTGATTAATTAATTTTATTAGAGTATCTTTTAATTTTAAGAAAGCAGAATAATCCAAATCTGCTTCAAAGACAGAATTTTGAACACGTTGACCATGATTTTGGCACTCTTTTGCTACCTTTCGCAGTCTTGTCCTGCCAGCAGCATCAATTGTACTTACATCATAACTAATTAAAACCAACATAATCTGCACCTACTTCATCAAATAAGAAGGATACTCGTCAATATCACCTCTTACATATTTCGCCAGAAGATTACTTTGTATATAAGGAAGCAGACCAAAAGGAATTTTCTGTTTTAAATAGGGATGAATCATATCCGTCCGCTTTTTTTCCTGCCACTTTGTCAGAACTTTCTTTCTTCCCTCGTCATTCAGCCACACTGCCCCTGATATCTGTTCTTCAAAATCCTCTTCCCCAATAATCTGCAAATTCAAAAGTGTTATAACGAAACGCTCTACAATACATCGGGCTTCCTCTACCAAATCACAGGCCAATGAGTTTCTCCCGCTCCGTAAAGCATGGCAAAAGCCGATATAACTGTCGAGCCCAACGGTTTCAAGAGCTGCGGCAAATTCATTTGTAGCCAACGTATATACAAATGATAACATCGCATTGACCGGATCCAATGGTGGTCTTTTTGTACGCAATTCAAATGTAAAATGTACCCTTTGATTTGTTATCAGTTTATTAAATATGGAAAAATAATTCTGGGCACAATTACCTTCAATTCCAATGACTTCTTCCAGACTCTGCGCTGCAAATACTTTATGAATCCCCTGCGAAAGCACTTCTAAAACTGCTTTTATTTCCTCATCCTCTCTCAAATTTGGGTTATCATGCAAAGTCCTGCGAATCAACTGCCTCGTATTACTGAACTTTGCTGCCATTGTGTTTTGAGCCAGTTGAAGACCATTATCCCGGAAACAATCAATCTGCGCCACCCTCAAAAATACGTTTCCCTTGGTTTCTCCATATACCTTAGCCAAAAATTTCCCCTGCGGAGAAATGAAACTGATTGGAATGGTCTTGCTTACGCATTTTCCCATAAGTGCAGGAGAACAACCCACATAACTGAAACAGACTACACTTTCTACATTATCAAAAGGGATTCTCAATTTTTCATCTCCGTCAATCTTGCAGACGATATTTTCTCCATCCAGGGACAGATAGGCGGCTTCATTTGTAATATATATCGTATTTAAAAGCTTTCTCATACTCGAAGTCTCACCTCCTTCATAAATCTGAATCAGCAATCATTTCAATTACTGTACGCAGATTATTATGTCGTTTTAAATCCGGCATACATAAATCTTTCATAGAACATCCGCTGCACTTTTGCCCTTTCCGCATTGGCGGTATATCGCCGTTTGCAAAGTGTAGTCTCATCTCTGTCAAAGTCAATCTCAGTTTCTCTTCATAAACACTAAACTGCTCTCTTACCGGAAGCTGGATTCGCTTTTTCACATCTGCATAGTATATCACTGCATCACAATCACATCCAAATACATAATCCACACAAAGCTTCTGTGCAAAGACCTGCATGCAATCCTCTTCATGAAAATCCTTTTCTTTTGGTTTTGTAGGTTTATATTCCACAATACACACAGAATACTTTTCTTTGCTTCCATGGATAGAAACACCCTTTTTCGACTCCGTCAGTTCCAGACAGTCTGTCACTCCATACAAATCGTATTCCGGCAAATCATTATATACAGGAACCGAAGTAAACACTTTTTTCCCTTTTACGGAATAATGCTTATCCGAATCGTGCACACGACCATGCAACAGATTTGCTTTCGTGACAAAGGCGTTCTCTGCCCACGCACGGTCAATCTCAAGCAGTCCCCATCTGTGCGGGCAGTACAGATAATGCTGGATAGAGCGAATGGAAATCTCTATTGTACTCATAATTTTTCTAATAATGCTACACCATCCGGCATATCTCTATCTATGCAGATTTCATAATCTGAAAATGCGCGGGGAGGTATGTCGCTCTTTGCAGTGATACTAACTTTGTCAAACAAAATATGAGACGGACAATTTCCAAGAACATTGCTATGTTTAAACACGTAAAGTTTACGCATACACATTTTACCTCTGGCAGCGCTGTGGTCATTTTCAAACATATTTATAATTGCCATCCACAGCAGCTCCACATCTTTTTCGGATAAATCCGTTACCTTATTTGCCAGCGCAGCAGATACATAACCTTCTGCACGATAGAGCGCATATGGAATCGTGCTCTTTCTTCCTATTTCCGTATCTCCCGTTTCTTTGCGCACTTCTGTTGTTCTGGCCTGGCGTGTAATTGCAACATCCTGCACATTGACCGGTGACAGGCTTCTGGCAAAATTAATCTGCACAGGTCCCCTGACAATTCCGCAGGGGTCATCACCAGTAGACATTACAGCGCCAAAGGTGCGCACATCATAATAATTCCTACACATATAGTCCCGTGCTTTCCTGACATCATCCGGATTTTTTATCTTTTCCTTATTGTGGGGAATCCCTTCCGCATCATAAGCCTCAGTAAACTTGGTATTCAGGGCTTTATCCGGTTTAATCAGAATATTGTATCCCGATTCCCCCTCTTTACAGAGTTCCACATAGTTTCTGATTTTTCTCTTCAGACATACATCGGTTATGTATCCATAACCCGTTTCCGCATCGATACGTGGGGAATTTCCCGCATCCGGGTCGCCATTTGGATTTCCGTTTTCCACATCAAAAAGCATCACAAAATCATATCTGTTTTCAATAGCCATATTATTGTTCCTCCCTTTCTTTCTCATCGATTATCACATCTGTTTTTTCATAAAAGTTCTGATGCTGTTGATAATATCCGACCGCAAATCGTCCCTGGTTCTGTAATGAGAGCGCTTTCGGAAACTCCTCATGCACTTTTCCCACTATTTCACTAATCAGCTTGTCAAAAAATACAGGCCTTTTTACCTTGTTCATATGATTCTGTGCCAGTTTTAAAAGCTTTGGAAATACCATTGCCGGATTGGACATTGCCGATGCAAAATAAGCATCTTTGATTGTCCTGTTCAATGCATTACCGGATGCCTCCTGCTGCAGTTTTTCCAGAACTGCAAAAAGTCTGCCACATACATATGCCTGATTATCATTGTCTTTGTTTAGTGCCACCTTTAATTCCTCCTTTTTCGCATAATTTCTATTGATACAGGCTTTTATGATGCCTGTGCGTACCATGTTCCTATCACTGTCAAGGTCTGTCTTTACACGTCTTACCACTGTATCCAACAGGGAAACCGGATAATCCGTTCCATACAGGACCGCTTCAAACAGCTTTGTGAGTATGGCCGGATTCACATTTTCAGCCTTGCTCTTAGGTGAAATCAGTTCATTTCTGATTCTAAAGAACGATACCGGACGCATATTATCAGCCATTTTCATATCCGCTTGATGTCTTGCAATGTGATACAGGACATCTGCAAATCTTCTCCGATAAATAAACTTCATTGCCAGACGAGATGAGTTCGGTTTAAAGCCTACCATATAAAAATCCACGTCGGAATCAATAGAAGCAGGAATAGCAAGCCTGTCCTTCGTTATTTTTCCTGTCGGGGCGGCTTGCATCACGGATTCCAGCATTTTCTCCACCTGGCTGACATCCATTTTATCGGCTTGTCCAAAAAGCATGGCGCTGATAAGCGCTTCATTGCTTTCATTTTCACTCATTGCCCAAAAAACCACTGTCATATCATCCAACAGAACTTTGTGCTTACTGTCGCTAAGGAGATAATTTAACGCTTCCGTATATTTCTTCATCACACTTTCCGAAATGTTGCTGTTGTAGGACTGCTCAAGTCCATAAGAGCCTTCCGATGCATTGTTGAACCCTATCAGCACACTTCCCGTTGCAAGCCCGCCGTACACTCCCTTAATTTTGTTATGTATACGGGCAATGGGCTCCACCGCGCCACCCACTGCACACTGGGAAATACGTATGTCCGCATCTCCTGATGGATGTTCTTTCTCTGTCTCCCATCTTTCCTTTACCAGACGGTCTTCCTGTAAAAGTAAATCCGGATACCCTGATAAACAGAAAATAAAATTGGATTTGGCAAAATCTTTTCCTAACTTCAACAGTTGCGGATTTTGTGTTTCTTCCTCCGGCTTCCAATTCTGTATAAATGTCCGGTAAGCATTTACCACCGGAGTATCGATTCCTTCCAGATATGTCAGGTTCTTTTCCACAAACGCTTCATGGGATTTCTTTGCCTTACCCGTCCGGTCTTCTGCCGTCAAGCCTTCTTCTGCCCAATTCAATCCGAAAAGATATGCCGGTCTGTGCTCAATGAAATTAGATTCAATCCCCGTTTTCTCTGTTCTCTGCGGCATCATCACATCCTGCGGCACCCATTTTTCCTTCAGTTTTCCTTTTCCTGCCGCTATTTCTTCTTTATTCTGATAATTGATAATTTCCGCTATCTGTCCTTCATGTGTCAGACAAACCAGATAATGTATCTTTACATTGCTATACCCCGCCGGCAGAACCTTTCCGGCTTTTGCAAGTATATCATAATATTCGCAAAGAGCTTTGATTAGCATTTCAATCCCTCCCTGTATTTTGCAACGTCGATTACACCGTTAATCATGTGCGGTCTGTAATAAACAGTAGATGCCTTGTCTGAAAATTTTGGGTTCTCCCAATCTCCGTTTACCGGCATTCCCTTATCTGCAAAATCCACGCGATAACTCATAAACCCCAAATCTACATCTCCCATTGCCAGGATAGCGCTGCTTATCATATTTTCATCAAAAGTCTCTACCGGTTCCAGTCGTTTCACCGGAAATTCACTGCACCCCAGACAAGGAACCCGGAAATATTGGCCCTTTTCCAATCTCCGTTTCAAAATATTATAGTGCTTATTTTCCGCATCCTCTTCCCTGTCATTTTTAAGTCCCGTCAGTTCAAAATGAAATTCCACCCCGTACTTTACATTTTTTAGAACCATAGACGCCCGTTGACTCCTGACCTCCGATGTATAAATGCTTGGTTCCCCTTCCTTACCGTTCATCTGCCCTCGTATCGCACTGTATGATACTTTGTCTTTCACCTCATTGCGTCTTATATTGGCAAAATCGATTGGCTGATATACAATGATTTTATCAATCACATAACGAATAGATGGTTTCCAATAAATGCTCTTGAGTAAGCCTTCCAATGCGCCCGGCGTTGGTACGTCATAGCTGACTCTTTCAACCTTAAGCTCCGGTCTCGTAAAACAGGCGTAATCACCCTCCACTAATACTTTGAATCCGTACCCCATTGCAGTTACTCCTCCTTTCATAAAAAATAATCTTTTGCTTCAAACAAGATTCCCAGTTCCGTATCATAATAATCCGGATTTGTCAGGCACCAGATACCTGTCCCATAATCCTCCAATACATGCTGTTTCAGTAAATCATCAAATTCACGCAGCGTTACAGAGCAGGCATACTTCTGCAATTTTCTGCCATTCCCTGCACCAACTGTTTTTAAACCCTCTATCAATTTCCTGCTCTCTTCATCTCTTTCCACAACAATGGATACCGTCCTTGAATCGATTATCTCAAACTGCTCCGCATACTCCCTGAAAGGAATGCTTCTGATATCCATACAGCGCTGATGCATGGCATACTGCTGTATTTCTTTTTCTTTGATAAAAAACAGCCTGTCGTAATATTCCTTGACACTATCAGCGCAGGATACATCTTCATACTTCTCCAACAGACCCTTCACAATATTGCCACGCTCATCCGCAGAAACCTTTGGCACGTCATATTCATATTCGAAAATCGTGACCTCTGCCCTTTTCCTCTTTCCTTCCCTGTTGCACCTGCCGCCTGCCTGCAAAATGCTGTCTAAGCCTGACAATTCTCTAAAAACAGCATAGAAGTCCAAATCGATTCCTGCTTCTATCAGAGAGGTGGAAATCACCGTAATCCGTCTTTCATCCGGCACCTGTGACAAGTCAGAAAAATCCCTGTCAAGACCGGTAAGTTCCTCTCTTATCTCATCCAGTATTCTCTTTCTGTCATAAGCTGTCATGTAAGTGGATAAATGATATTTCTTTCCTCTACATGCCTGATACAACTGCTGTGCCGTTTTCTTCGTATTTACTACAATCAGATTCGACCCATTCTGCCCGGCCTTGTCCAATAAGGCTTCCTTCCCCATTTTTCCGACATAAACATACCTGCACTTTTGAAATACAGAAAATAAAGTTGTATCCGTAATCAGACTGCTGATTTTACTGTCAGGCAACGCATACTGCTTCATCAGTTTTTCAAAATCAGGCATTGTAGCCGTCAAAAATAATGCTTCACTTCTCAGATATCTGGTAATAAAAGCAATTGCCTGCAAGCATGGCTGTAAGTACTTTTGAGGCATCAGATGCGCTTCATCAAACACCAGAATACTATCCGCCATATTATGAAGTTTTCTAAGTTTTCCCCGCTTGTTTGCATGGATAGATTCAAAGAATTGCACTGCGGTCGTAATGATAAATGGAGCAGACCAGTTTTCCACAGCACTCTTTGCCGCTTCACGATAGTCCTCGCCCACATTTTCCGCATCTTCATAGGAAAAAGTAGATTGGTGACGTAATATCTCCACGTCTTTACCAAATAGATTTTCAAACACTTCCGCCGTTTGTTCTATTATGCTGTTGTACGGAATGATATATATGACTCTTTTTTTCCCTGCTTTCATTGCCCTCTCCAGAGCGAACTTGGCACTGCAAAGCGTCTTCCCGCTTCCGGTAGGCATGTTCATGAGATAAATATCTGCTGTCTGATTTACTTTTTCAAAAGCCTGTCCCTGTATGTAAGCCCGGCTTTTCTGCAAATCCGTCTTGCAGATAAAACCACTTAATTTTTCTTCTATTCGCTGCAATGCAGCCGCAAAATCAGCCCGTAAAGAATGCTCCTGCTTCTTTTCACAAAAACAGGCAGTGTCTAGGGAATCCGCATCTGTCAGGCAGGAAAAGCAATACCTGGTCAAAAAAGCGAATTTATCCACAAGCATGCCTATATCTTTGCCGCAATTACTTGACAAAAATTGCAAAAAATCCTGTTCAGCTATCTGGGGTATCTGCAGTTCCTGCTTATATACGCTGTAGTCCTCTGTTGTCCTCTTCAATCTTCCCTGCAGGGTCGGCAAATCGGGAGTATCCCCCATACTCCCTCCATCCGGCAGTCCGCTGTGGTGTCCCGCTATGCAGTATGCCATCAGCAATCCTACCGCATTCTTATACTTATCTTGTGCCGCAATCGCCCCACATATGGAATGTTCTATAGATATATTTTTACCGTTGATTCTCTCCTGAAAGCCGTTCTGATACTTTCCAATGTCATGCAGTAGACCCATGACATACATAACCTCTTTTAATTCAGGCACTGCAAAATCCTCGCAAAAGAGCGCAGTATTTTCACTGTGCTCTTTTACCGTCTGGACTCCCCCCGTCACCTCGTCAATATGTGCTTTATACAATTTCCCCATACATTGTCCCCTATACTAAAACTCATATCATGTTGATGATTATATATTTTTATTGCTTGTAAAAAGAATACCACATATTGTCATAATTTGCAACCAATTTTTAACTTTATTTTATTAATTGATAAAGTAGTTAATAAAAATGGAGAGCTGATGTATAATCATACATACAGCCCTCCGGTGACATATCACTTAATAAAATAGTTTCTACTCACGCACTTTCCGATGCGACTACAGTTATTTTAACGCAAAGTTCCTAAAACGGCAACCAAAACCACTTCCCTTTTCTTCCATCAAAACAGCGGAAACGATTTTCTTCCATAAATCATCGTTTCCGCTTCCCCGGACGCCTTTCGTCCAAATGTTTCAGGCATTTCTATGTAGATACTTCTCTTTGGTAGCCAACCCTCCCCGGATGTGCCTCTCCGACTTATTTACATCCAACACGCATCTAGCCTGTTTAGCAAGCGTGGGGTTAATTTGCATAAGGCGGTCTGTAACATCTTTATGTACGGTACTTTTGCTTACTCCAAATGCCTTTGCAGTCTGTCTGACGGTGGCATTGCAGTCAATAATATAATTGGCAATGCTGATAGCACGTTCTTCAATATAATCCTTCAAAGGAAATCCCCTCAGAACACTTTTTTACATTGTATGAAAAATCCGGGAAGGTTATGACTGAATGAATTTACCTAATACTACTTGAATAGCATTTGCCCATATAAAAACAAGAGACTGTTTTGAGTATTTTTCCCAAACCAGTCTCTGAAATATAACCTCCACCGCACCACAATCAGAACGCTTCTCCCTACAGCTTAAACAACGTATTCAGAATGCCCCTTCCGAGGGAAGCCCCCACATTGCCGCCCAGCTTCTTGCCGAAAGTGCCGCCGATTTTCTTGCCAAGCTCATTGCCCATTTCACGCCCGACAGTGCCGGCGGCTGTGCTGGCAACGCGGTTCACAGCCCGCTTCACTTCTTTATTTTTAGCAGCTTCTTTTTTCTCTGCCGCCTTCTTTTCCGCTGCTTCCTCTTTCTTCCTTGCCTTTTCTGCTTCCGCCTCCTCAGCTGCTTTCCTTTCGCTCTCTTCCTCGGCAAGCGCTTTTCTCTGCAAAAATTCATATGCGGAATCCCTGTCATACACATCGGAATACTTGGTGTATAAAAGGTTACCCGTTATTTCGCTGCTTCGGATTTCATCCTGCAAAGCGCCCATCTGGCTCTGGGGCGGCAGTATCGTGCAACGCTTCACCACCGTAGGCACGCCTGCTTCATCCAGGACGGAAACCAGCGCTTCCCCGATTCCCAGCTGGGTCAGGGTGTCAAATGTGTCAAATTCGGGATTCTCCCTGAAAGACTGTGCTGCTGCCTTAGCGCCTTTCAGTTCCGCAGGCGTATAAGCATGGAGGGCATGTTGAACTTTGTTGCCCAGCTGTCCCAGCACGCCGTCAGGAATATCCTTCGGATTCTGGGTGATAAAATAAATGCCCACACCCTTGGAACGAATTAGTTTCACCACCTGTTCGATTTTACTGAGCAGAACCTTCGGCGCGGAATCAAACAAAAGATGTGCTTCGTCAAAGAAAAACACCATCTTGGGTTTATCCCTGTCCCCGGCCTCCGGCAGGGATTCAAACAGCTCCGACATCATCCAGAGCATAAAGGTTGCATACATGGTGGGACTGTTTATCAGCTTCTGGCAGTCCAGAACCTGAATGTTTCCCTTTCCGTTGCAGTCCGTGCACAGCCAGTCGCCGATGTTTAATGCCGGTTCACCAAAGAAATACTCTCCGCCTTCTGCCTCCAGCGCCACTACTGCCCTGATGATTGCCCCAAGGCTCTGCTTGGACATGTTGCCATACTGCAAGGCATATTCCTTAGCATTTTCACTCACATACTGGAGCATGGAACGCAAATCCTTCGAGTCAATGAGCAGCAGGTTTTCATCGTCTGCAATTTTAAACACTATCGTCAGAACATCCGTCTGGGTATCATTCAAATCCATGATGCGGCTTAAGAGAAGCGGTCCCATCTCAGATATGGTAGTTCTTAAGGGAAGTCCCTTTTCCCCATACACATCCCAGAAAACAGTCGGGTATGCGCGGAAAGCAAATCCCTCCTGCATCAGTCCCAAAGCGTCAATTCTTTTCTTTAAGCTTTCATTTTCTGTACCGGGCCTGCACATACCTGCAAGGTCGCCCTTCACATCCGCCAGAAATACAGGCACGCCGCAGTCGCTGAACGACTCTGCCAGTACCTTTAACGTAATGGTTTTTCCGGTTCCCGTAGCACCCGCAATCATCCCATGCCGGTTCGCCATTTTGGGATAAATGCTGATTTTTTCGTCACCTGATTTTCCAATCCAGATTTTACCGTCGTGAAACATATTCTTTCCTCCCGTTTTATACACTGTATATACTCTACCACGGAATTTTTCATTTATCAAGAATCGGTAAGAAGCCGATACAGCCATTTTCCGGAACTGCTTAAATCCTCTTCCGAAAACCCGGATATCTTATCGCATCCGCTGTCGATAATGGCGGAGGTTTCCGCCTTGTTGGAGAGATTCCATGCCACATAACTGACGCCGTATTCATCCATGACGCGCACCCACTCGTCAGCCTGGGCTTCATCGATGGCACCGTTGCCGCTTGCATCACAAATGCCGAACTCAGACACAAAAACAGGCAGTCCTGCATCGATTGCCGCCTTCATGGTATCACGTAAAGAATCCTTGTGGGTTGCGGCATAAAAATGCAGCGTATACATGATATTGTCATACCCCGTAATCGGGTCGGCAGCCGCCTCATTTACATACTGGGACCAGTTGGGGGTACCCACAAGGATGATGCCGTCCTCGTCATAAGTGCGGATAACCCCAATCACTTCCTCCGCGTAGGCCTTTATGTCCGCCCATCCCGTTCCCCCGTTGGGCTCATTGCAAATTTCATACAGCACATTGGAATACTCCGCATATGTTTCCGCCATTTCTGCAAAAAACGCCTTTGCGTCCTCCTTGTAAGTGCCCGGGTTTCCGTCAGACAATATATGCCAGTCGATGATGACATATAAATTCTGGTTTGTTGCATATTCCACACCGTCTTTTACCAGCTTTTTCAGCGCGTCCTTGTCACCGCCGGTACAATACCCTCCGTATTCCGCCGTATACATCGCCAGACGGATGACATCCACACCCCACTCTTCATGCAGCTGCTTAAAGCACTCTTCATTCACATAACCGGGAAACCACGCAAGGCCATGGGTGCTGATTCCGCGTAGCTGCACCGGACTGCCGCTTTCATCCGTAAGCGTCGTACCCTCTACATGCAGGACTTCCAACGAAGCAGCCTTTCCGGCTGTAGTTTCATCCGGTACGGATGCTTCGGGCCGCTCCCCTTCTGCCGTCTCACTTTCCTCCGGGGCTTCGCCTTCCGTTGCAGGAGTTGTTTCGACCAGGGACGTTTCGTCATCCGGGATATCCGCTTTCACCACAGTTTCCCCGCCTGTATTCTCCTTTGCCACATCATCTGCCTTTGCTACCCGGCAGCCCGCCAAAAAAATCAAACATGATATCAGCAACGCCAATCCTGCCCCGGCAAGCCGTCCTTTGTATAAAAAGGTCTTTGGCATCTCCTTTTCCTCCATTCAACACATTTTTCCAAAAGTCCCGATTGCCGTCAGATTTTTTTTGTATATCTGCACAGCGGAAATCCGCTGCAACCGAAAAAATCTCCGTATTTTCCACGACGTTTCACAAGCAGGCATCCGCATTCGGGACACACCGCCTCATCCATAAGGCTTTTTTTGCTTTTTTCTTCCCACAATACTCCGAGCTTTTCATAGCACTTCTGGTTCATGTTGCAATCGCACAAAGCCCGGTGTGCCCCCTCGGTCGCAATTCCAAAATAGGCAGCAACATCCGTCAGTTTATAGTGACCTAACTGCGGCAGACAGCTCCTTGCCATATAAAAGGTGTCTATGTAATCGTTCTTTACCCCTTTGTTCAGTTCCCTCTGCACACCGTCGCAAAGGAAGTTGGTGTCAAAAGTATGGATATTATGCCCAACCAGAATATCCGTTCCGATAAAGTCCAAAAAACCGCCAAGCGCAGTGCCTAAACCCGGCGCCCCCTCTACCATTTTATCCGTTATGCCGTTGATTCTGGAAGCGGCAGAAGGTATCGGCATACCCGGATTCACCAGTGTGGAAAATTCCTCCGTTGGCTGATTGTTTCTCACCTTTATCCCTGAAATTTCTATTATGGTATCTTGCAAAGGATTGAGTCCCGTCGTTTCCAAATCGAAAACAACATAGTCCTTTACATACAGACTCAACCGCTTTCCTTTACTTCTCGTCATGTTTTTTTCCATTGCCCTTCCCGCTGACTTTCTTTTTCTTTGGTTTTACCAAATCAAAGCTTTCCTCCAGCATTCTTTTGATGTCATCGTCAGGAACCGTCCCGTCAAGGATAACGGAACTCCAGTGCTCCTTATTTAAATGGTAAGCAGGTATTACGGAGACAAAAGCATCCCTCCAGAAATCCCTCCACTGAGGCTCCATTTTCACATTCACCCAAGTGTTTCCCTGTCGCTCAAATATCCATGCAAATACTTTTTGGTTGCCCCTGCACCGCATCACGGTCCAGTTGTCGTCATGAAAGGGCGCATCCTCATAGACATCCGGAAAAGTAAGGCAATAGCGGATAACCTCTTCTCTTGTGCGCATTCCCATCTTTACCTGCCGATGGCAGCCTCCCACTCTTTTTCCTTAAAACCGACAAGCACAAAATCTTCTCCCACCACAAGGGGCCTTTTTACCAGCATACCGTCCGTGGAAAGAAGCGCAAGCTGTTCTTCCTCGCTCATGCCCGGCAGCTTATCCTTCAATCCCATTTCCTTATAAAGAAGACCGCTGGTGTTGAAAAATCGTTTCAATGGAAGATTGCCTGCATGGTACCACCGCTCCAGTTCTTCCTTTGTGGGATTGTCGGTTTTTATGTTCCTGTCGGAAAATGCCACACCCTTTTCCTCCAGCCACTTTTTGGCCTTCTGGCAGGTTGAACATTTGGGGTATTCAATAAACTGCATATGATTCTCCTCCTTTTTAACTATTATTTAATCGTAAAACACCGTCTTGTTGTTATTTTGCACCTTTTGGGTTGAGCAGCCTGCCAGGTCCTTGTCTCAAACTGCTCGGGAGGAACATAACACAGGCTCATCTGCCACCCTTCAAGGGGAACCATTTCCGCGCTCTGCACAAGAATTTTCGTTTCCATAAGCCTTTCAAAAAGAAAGAAAATGCCGCTGGAGAAAACTGCCGCCCCTAAAAAATCCCATTTCTTTAACAGCTTTTGAAATACCGGAATCAACAGTACGCCCAAAATAACCGCAATGGCAATCGGCGTATACGGAATAACATATTTAGGATACCTTTCTACAGGGACAAAGCCGTTTTGGAGCACCTCCCCTGCCACCCTGATGCCCATATATACCGGATAAGCAGATAATGCCGTTATGATAACCGAAGCAGCAAGATAAAAACGCCAAAACCTCTTATTCTCCATTCCGCAATTCCTCCTCAAACACAAAAAATACACTCTGCAAATTAAGAAGACCTTTAAGTGTTATCACTTAATTTGGCATATACATATGTATCTTTCCAAATTGGATGTTCCGTTTCATCTTTCCAGAAATACACATTTTTTCTAAAATAAGCTTCCCGCTGAAATCCTAACGCTTCCAGTAATTTCCACGAACTCCTATTATCGGGGTCACATTCTGCATATATCCTGTGCACGCCATTTGCAAAAGCATTCCCGATTAATGCCGCACAGCTTTCAGCAGCATAACCCTTTCCCCAATAATTGCGGTTAAACACATATCCCAATTCCAATGCTTCAAAGTTACGCTTACCCATATATACATTCCCAATCATTTTATGGGAATTTTTCAATTCAACGGCAATCATTTCATCTGTTCCAATACGCCATTCCAGATTTTCCTTCGTTTCATTAAGAGTCAATGGTTTATATGGTTCATATTTCACAACCTCTTCATCGGATAAATACTCATATAAATCCTGCAAATCCTCTTTTTTGTATCTCCTTAAAATCAGTCTTTCCGTTTCTGCTATCATTGTTTTGCTCCCCGTCTCCATAACAAATTCCTATTTATCATCATATAACATTTGCCTTTCCATTGCAAGGTACAGAAACGCCGCTCCCTACGTCTTGACATATTGCATGGGCGGCGGTGGCGGTGTATTTGATTCCATAAAGGACCGTGTAAAAACACCGGCCCAATGCCTTGCAAACAAGGCATGAGAGGTTGTATTTTAACCTCTTATGTGCCGCTGTGTTTTTACCCGAGTGAGAACGTGTCCTGTTGGAACAAATACACCGCCACCGCCGCCCATGCAATATGCCTTCCCCCATACACTCCATACTTGCAATTCTCCCCCAAAGTGCTATAATTAAGGAAAACGGGGTCATAGCTCAGCTGGGATGAGCGTTCGCCTCACACGCGAGAGGTCATGGGTTCGAGCCCCATTGGCCCCATCAAAAAAGGTTTGCCACAAATAATGGCAAACCTTTTTTGTATGCACATCTGCATTACTCACTGTCAAACAACAGGTAATACTGCATCTTTTGATAATCCGAAAGCTGCTCCGATTCTTCGCCGGAGCCATCCGCCGTTATCATCTGCTGTGCGGAAAGAACCGGAATCTCCTGCCTGACTTCTTTTAGGCGGGACTGGTAGACGGGAAGCGGAAGCCCTGCTGTCTCAAGCACCAGACCGCCCAGATAATTGGCGCTGATTTGGACATCCTTTGCTTCTTCAATATCGTAATTGGCCCAGATAAGAAAGGGAACCTGATACCTTAAGTTATCCTCTTCCTCCGTCAGCGCCGAACCTGTCTTTCCCTGCAGGTTCCAGACGGGCTCCACCACAAAGTCCGCGGGCTGGTGGTCACCGAAAAACACAATAATGGTGTCCTCCTCCTGCTGTGAAAAATAATCTATCAATTCTTCCAGCGCCTTGTCAGTATGTTTCATTAAGGACAGATACTGGTTAAGGGATTGGGAATCAATGCCTTCCGCCGTAATGTCAGGCGTAAAATTAGCAAACTCTTCCGAATACCCTGAGTGGTTCTGCATCGTCACTTCAAAAAAGAAAAGCGGTTTTCCCGGCTCCTTCTCCTCATAAGCCCGGATAATATAGTCAAACGCCGAAGCGTCGCTCACATACCGGCGCAACATGGATGCGTCTGTAAAACTGTCAATAAAATCCGACTGTTCAAAGCCAAGCATAGGATAGACGGTTTCCCTCTCCCACCCGGAAGCATAGTAAGGGTGCGCCGCCCTGGTAATGTAACCCTGATGCGCCAGATAAGAGGCCAGAGAGGGTTGTTCCCCATTGATATACTGCTGGTAGGGAATGCTTCCCTGAGGCAGGAAGGCCATGGTATGTCCGGTCAGAAACTCAAATTCTGTGTTAGCGGTATTTCCGCCTTTTACAGACACATATAACTGTCCTGTTATGGCGTTTTCCCCATCCTCCTGCATCCTGTGCAGAAAAGGCATGTAATCTTCATTGGTATCAAAATCACCTAACACGGCAAGGTCTGAAAAGGCCTCGTCCATAATGACAATAATATTGGGCTTTTTTTCTTCTGTTTTTGCATCGTCAAAGATGCCTGAGGATGCTTCCACGGCAAACAGCTCTTCTGTTTCCCCTTTGTCATAGCCCTCCGGCCTGTCAACGGCAATATATTGCAGTTCCAGTAAAAACGCCACGGTTCCGCCGTTTCTCTCGCTCATGACATCCGGCGTAAACAGCTTGTCATACATGCACATTTCATTCTGCACAAAATCTTCATCGTGTAAGAGCGATACCAGAAACAATAAGATTGCCAGCGCTCCCGCCGCCGCAGGCACACGAAATGCCCAGCTTTTTAAGGGACCGTGATAAAACTTGCCCACCGTATGCTTCAGCCTGTTTCTGCAAAGGAGCAGTTCTATGGCTATCAATACCAAAAACCCCGCAAGAACTGCCGCCGCCTGCCTGTCGATGGTATAGGTAAAATCCCCCGCCACGCTTGCCGCCGTCCTGATGGAGAAAAAATCCCACGGCAGAATCGGCTGAGAGCGGAAAGAAATCACAAAATAATTTGCCAGACCATATAGCATAAAAACAACGGTTTCCAGCAAAAGCGCAATGTGCAGCCTGCCAATCAGCGCATACAGCATTACCATAAACAGCTCAAAAATAATAATATTAAAAATCTGTAAATCCCACCTGATATCCTCCCATGGATTGTGGGTAAACCATTCAAACAAATAAAAAACCGCAATCGGCGCTAAAAAAGCCAACACCGCTTTTACCATTTTTTTGCACACATTTTTCATAAATAACGCCTCCGGTTATTCATTGTATGCAAAATCAGTAAAAAAGTCAATTGGCCAATCGTTTCCAGTTTCCCCGGATTGTTTTCAATCCGGGGAATATTTGTGACTAATTTAATCAGATAATCCTTCTTACCGACAAAATCTGCCTGTAAGTTGCTTTTCCAAGTTTGATGCCCGTTTTGGCCGTGCTGGCGTGGACTATATAACCGCCGCCGATATAAAGCGCCACATGCCCGTCATAACAGATGATATCACCGGGCTGCGCATTGGCGTAAGCAACCTCTGTGCCGGCGCTCCTCTGCTGGTAGGAGGTACGGGGTATCGAATAACCAAAATCACTGAAAATACGGTATGTAAACCCGGAGCAGTCTGCACCGTTCGTCAGACTGGTCCCCCCTGACACATAGGGATTGCCGATATACTGACAGCCGTATCTGGCAATCTGCTTGCCCAAGTCGCTGCCGGAGGCATTGTTGATAATGTCGGAAACGTTGGCATTGCTCACCGTATATGTGCCGTTCGCCGCATTCCTTCTGCGCTCGGCTTCCTGCAGCTTCTTGAGCTCCGCCTGCTCCTGCTTGATTTTGGTCTTGAGTACGCTTGCCTCCTGTCTGGCCCGTGCAATCAATGCGTCATAGTTGGAGGATTCCTCCTTCTTTCTCGCCAAAAGACCATCCAGATAAACCTTCTGCTCCTCCATGCTGTCCTTATCTGCCTGCAGGGAAGCCTTGTCCGTCTCCAGCTGGTCCCATAGCGACTTCACCATATCCTTGGTTGCCTCATATTCCAGAAGCATGTTGCGGTCATACTCATAAACAGCTTCTATATAGCTTGCCTGATTCAACAATTCACTGAAGCTTCCCGCTGAAAACAGTGTACTGAGATAGTCCTCTTCTCCCTGCTCGTACATAAACTGGATGCGGAGGACCATCGCTTCATACTGCTCCTCCTCAATCCGCTTTGCCTCTTCATACTGTGCCTGGGTCGTTGCAATGTCAGCTTCCTTCTCTGCAATCTCATCTTCCAGAAGCCCAATAGCCGCCATTGTATTCAAAAGTTCTGCGTCCAGGTCGCTGATTTCTTCTTCCAGAATATCCTGCTCGTCCTGCAGCCCGAGAATCTCGTCATTAAGACCTTCCAGGGCATTCTGGTCCCTGTTGATGTTATCCTGAATCTCGCCTACCGTAGTCGCCTGCGCCTGAAGGGTCAGGGCAAAAACCAAACCGATTACCAATATTAAATTTAATATTTTTACTATCGTTTTCTTCATGTATCTATGTTACCATATTCTGGCTGGCTTTTCATCTGGAAAATATTGAATATTTTATTAAATTTCACCTTATAACTCACAGTTATTTACCGTTCTGGGGAAAGGAATGACATCCCTGATATTACCCATCCCGGTCAGGTACATAACGCATCTCTCAAATCCCAGTCCGAAGCCTGCATGGCGGACAGAACCGTACTTGCGCAAATCCAGATAAAAGTCGTAATCTTCCTTCTTAAGCCCCAGTTCTTCCATTCTCTTTTCCAGTACATCCAGATTATCTTCCCTCTGGCTGCCGCCAATGATTTCACCGATACCCGGAACCAGACAGTCCATCGCCGCAACCGTCTTTCCATCCTCATTCAGCTTCATGTAGAAAGCTTTGATTTCCTTGGGATAATCCGTTACAAATACCGGCCGTTTAAACTCCTGCTCCGTCAGGTATCTCTCATGCTCCGTCTGCAAATCACAGCCCCAGTGTACCTTATATTCAAATTCATCGTTATGCTTTTCCAGAATGTCTATGGCTTCCGTATAGGTCACATGCCCAAAATCGGAATTTATCACATGGTTTAACCTTTCAATCAGGCCCTTATCCACAAATTGATTGAAAAATGCCATTTCTGCCGGCGCATTTTCCAGCACATAACGGATGACATACTTTATCATGGCCTCCGCCAGCGCCATGTCGTCGGTCAAATCCGCAAAAGCCATCTCCGGCTCTATCATCCAGAACTCTGCCGCATGGCGGGTTGTGTTGGAATTTTCAGCGCGGAAAGTGGGTCCGAAAGTATATACATTTTTAAACGCAAAGGCATAGGTTTCCACATTGAGCTGTCCGCTTACCGTCAGATTTGTGGGCTTTCCGAAGAAATCCTGACTGTAGTCCGGCGCACCGTCCTCGGTCCTGGGCAGTTTATCCAGGTCCATGGTGGTAACCTGAAACATCTCTCCGGCGCCCTCACAGTCGCTTCCCGTGATAATCGGCGTATGCACATACACAAAACCTCTCTCCATAAAGAAAGAGTGAATGGCATATGCCGCAAGGGAACGCACCCTGAATACCGCCTGAAACGTGTTTGTTCTTGCACGGAGATGCGGAATTGTCCTTAAATATTCAAAACTGTGCCTCTTTTTTTGCAGAGGATAGTCGGCGCCCGACATCCCTTCCACAAATGCCTCCCCGGCCTGCATTTCAAAAGGCTGCTTCGCCTCCGGAGTAGCCACAATCGTACCCTTTACAACGATTGCGGAACCCACGTTCAGTTTGGTAAGCTCCTCAAAATTCTGCATCTTATCATGATACACCACCTGCAAAGTTTCAAAGTAGGTGCCATCATTGAGAACCAGAAATCCAAATGTCTTGGAATCCCGGTTGCTTCTCACCCAGCCGCCTATCGTCACTTCCCTGCCGATATAACTTTCCCTGTTTCGGTACAAGTCCCTGATATCCGTTAAATCCATGTTTCTTCCAGCCTTTCTTTTATTAATAATAAATCACATCAATACTCTGTAATCCGGGCATTTTCCATTAGAAACTCCACTACTTTGTTATACATAAAGTATTCCCTGAACTCTTCTTTGTCCGCCTCAGCCAACAGGGCTTCCACGGACTCAATATTATTTTCTTCCACAAATTCTTTCAAAGATTCTTCCAGTTCCTCATCCGAAACATTCAAACCTTCTTCATTGGCAACGTACTGCAAAAGCATCCCCTGCTTTGCATTTCTCTCCGCTGCCTGTGCTATATAAGACGCGGAATCCATCTGATAATAATACTGGCAAAGCATTTCCACATCCGCGCCAAGCTGCGCCGCCTGGCTTTCCAGCGAACTGCGGATAGGCTCAGAGTATTTTTCTATTAAGGACTCCGGCGCATCCTTTTTTAAAGTGGCAATTTTATCAAGGGAAGCAAGAACGGCATCCTCCCTGCCCGCATTGTATTCATAATCTGCCCTCAGTTCAAGATACTCCCTGCAAAAACCGAAAAACTCTTCCACTGTTGTGTATTCGCCTTCCGTGATAATCGCCACATTCCCGTCCGTCATCTGTGATATGTCAGTAGCATAGATATAATTTACCGTAACGGTAAACACCACTTCTTTACCCGCCATTTCCGGATTGTAATCCTCCGGGAAAGTGAGCGGCAGTTCCACGGTTTCTCCGGGCATCACGCCAATCAGGCCCTCTTCAAATCCGGGAATAAACTGGCCTGAACCGATTCCTAATGTTGCGCCCTGCGCCGTACCGCCGGCAAAGGCAACTCCGTTCTCCGTTCCTGCATAATTAAGGTTGATAGTGTCCCCGTTTTCGACCGCCCTGTCCATAATGCCGTATGCACTCAGTGCAAGGGAATTTACATCTTCTTCCGTTATTTCCCTCTTGGCCGCGACAGTAATTTCCAGTCCTTTATATTCACCGTCAAACTTTACATACTTGGAAACCGAAATGTCTTTTAAATAACGGCTCGTTTCTTTCCCACAGCCTGCAAACATGCCGACTGCCAAAAGAAAAGCAAGCACAAACACAAGTTTTTTCTTCATCCTTTTTTCTTTTTCCTTTCATTTTACCGGTAACCGGCATCATTTTCACATGGAAATACCACACAATATCTATATATATACCACAAAACGGAAGTTCTTAAAAGTCCTTTTTCCCCGGTTTTTACAAAAGCGGCGATAAGAGCCTGCTGACTTGTTCCTTTACGCGGATATATAAGGAACGGCTGGCATACATGTGCTTCGTCACCTGCGTGCAGTATTTCAAGTCCTCCTCAAAATATCCAATCATTTCTCTCGCCTTTATGTCATCATAAACCACTGCATTTACCTCAAAATTCAGGGCAAAACTGCGGATATCCATGTTTGCCGTCCCATAGCAGAATACTTTTTCATCCACAATAATCCCTTTAGAATGCAAAAATCCGTTGTTGTAGGTATAACAGTTTGCCCCTGCCATAACCAGTTCCCCCATATAGGAGTATGTTGCCCAGTATACAAAAGGATGGTCCGGCTTACAGGGTATCATCAGATTGACCTCAACACCGGAATGGATTGCTATCATAAGAGCGGTGAACATGGCGTCATCCGGTATAAAGTAAGGGGTCTGGATATAAATTTTTTTCTCCGCCTTATTAATCAGTCTGACATAGTTGTCCCTGACAGGCTGTAAAGAGGTATCCGGTCCGCTGTACACAATCTGGACGTCACACCTGTCCCTGTGCCTTGCCGTAATCCCCTGCATATACTTGGCTTCCAGAAACAGGTTTTCCTTTGCGGCATAATTCCAGTCAAGCAGAAAACGAAGTTCCAGACCCAGAATGGCCTCCCCGCATATCCTTAAATGCGTGTCCCTCCAATAGCCGAACTTAGAGTCCAGTCCTATATACTCCTTACCAATATTAAAGCCGCCCACGTAGGCAACCTGATTGTCAATCACCACTATTTTTCTGTGGTTGCGGTAATTCATACGCAGGTGCAGACGACGCATTAAAGCCGGAAAAAACTCCGCCGTCTTAATTCCCTTTCTGTTAAGCGCTTCCCAATATTTGTGCTTGACGGAACGGCATCCCATGGCGTCATACAATATCCTGACTTCGACACCCTGTTCCACCTTTTCCAGAAGCACATCCTTTATCCTGTTAAAAAGAACGTCATTCTTGATAATATAATATTGGATATGGATAAAATCCTTTGCCTGCTTTATGTCTTCTATCAGCGCCTCAAACTTTTTATTTCCGTCCACAAAAATATCAATGTCGTTGGTATCGGACAAAACGGCGCCTACCGTATCCAGGTTAAACATCACCAAATCGGAAAATCCGTCAATGTCCGGCGCATGTTTTTGCAATTCGTTGCTCCGAAGCTGATGCTCCTGTTGACGGATGGCTTCGTTTAGTCTGTCCTCAATCTCCTTAACCTTAAACATTTTCCTCTTATGCATGTCTGTTCCGAGAAACAGGTAAAAAACAAATCCCAGAATCGGTATAAAATAAAGAAGCATTAACCATGTCCATACGGTTTTCGGGTCCCGGCGCTGAAAAAAGACAATCACCACCGCAAATATAATATTTAAGAAAACAAGATGTCCAAACAAAAATTGTACTACCGTTACAAATGCATCCCAAAACTGCTGCATATTCATACCCCCGCATACCGCCGGCTGACTGCGGTACCGCTTACTGTTCCAGTTCTTCCTTTGCGCATATCATTATGAGTATACCACACAACCTTGGCAAAACATACCCTGAAATAGCGTGAAACATAATAAAATATGCTGAGAAAAACCTACAGATTTTTTATCAAACTATCTTTTTACTGTTATTTCTTCCAAAATCTGTTATAATGAACGCGTGAGCGTTAAACACTTATCAAAAGCTAAAGGAGATTTTTATGCTACGTTTTATTCTTGTTTCTTCCTTTGTTATACTGTTTTTAATTCTTTCCATACCTGTTATGATTGTTGAATGGATAATCGGCAAATTTAACATGGATGTCAAAAGCCGCAGCAGCCTTGCCATTGTCAACTGGGCGTTTCGCTGCGTTATCTTTCTTGCCGGAACAAAAGTGGTTGCTCTGGGTGAAGAAAACATTCCAAAGGATTGTGCTGTTTTATATGTGGGAAACCACCGAAGTTTTTTTGATATAGTGCTGACCTATGTGCGCGTACCTCGTCCTACAGGCTATGTTGCCAAAAAAGAAATGGAAAAAGTCCCCCTCTTATCCGTGTGGATGAAAAATCTCCACTGCCTTTTTCTGGACCGTGACAACATCAAGGAAGGTATGAAAACCATTCTGACTGCCATTGAAAAGGTAAAATCCGGCATTTCTATCTGTATTTTCCCGGAGGGAACACGCAACAAAACTGCCGACACTTTTCTCCCCTTCCACGAAGGCAGCTTTAAAATTGCAGAAAAAGCAGGGGCTCCCATTATTCCCATGACAATCGTAAACTCTGCCGCTGTTTTTGAGGACCAGCTCCCCAAAATCAAAAAACGCACTGTTGTCATAGAATATGGAACCCCCCTGTATATCAGCGAGTTATCAAAAGAAGAGCGAAAAAGCATCGGTACTAAGGTTAAATCCATTATAGAAGAAACCTACTTCAAAAATAAGGCCTCTTATTTTCCTGCATCCCCTGAACAGGATTCCTAATCCTGTAATGTCTTCAGCGCTTCCACCACGGAAGCAAATCCCATCCCATGTGATGCCTTGATTAATATGGTGTCATGAGGCTTCAGCAGGCCGGGCAGACAAGCAAGCAGTTCTTCCCGGTCTTCAAAGTACCTGATATCCTGGGAACCGTCATATTTTTCCATTGCCGCATCATACATATACCGTGCATTTTTTCCCACGCAGAATACCGCATCCGTTCCTTTATCCACTGCATAAGCGCCCACTTCCGCATGGAGGGCGTCTGCATTTTCTCCAAGTTCAAACATATCACCCAATACAGCCACCTTCCGCTCCAATGCTGTTGAAAGCAAATCAAGGGCTGCTTTCATGGATACCGGATTGGCATTGTAGCAGTCATCTATGACAGTCTTGTCGGAAATTTTCAGGATATTGCTTCTGCCGCCAACCGGCTGCACGCCTTTTATCCCCTTCTGTATCTCTTCTGCCGTAAGATTTAACAGGCTTCCCACCAGCGCCGCTGCCATGGCATTAATTACCATGTGCTGCCCCGGAAGCGGAATATCCACAGGATAAGCCGCATCTTTACTCCCCGGCTTCCTGTTCGCATCCAATGCCATATGCATGACAGCGCTGCTGCCAAACAGTCCCCGGCTTTCTATATCAGTTGCATACACTGCAAACCCTTCCTGTTCAGAAATGCCAAAATGGTGAACAGACTTTCCGTCCGCTTTATTTACCTGAAACAGCATATCATCTTCGCCGTTTAAACAGATTTTCCCATTTTCCTGCATATAATCAAAGATTTCCGTTTTAGCTTTAAAAATTCCCGCCCTGTCATGCAGATTTTCAAGATGGCACTGCCCTATATTTGTTATGACACATATGTCAGGTCTTGCCATCTCCCCGAGTCTGCTCATTTCCCCAAAATCACTGATTCCCATCTCCAATACGGCAGCCTCATGTTCCCTGCGAATACGCAGTATCGTAAGCGGAAGCCCGATTTCATTGTTAAAATTGCCCTCCGTTTTCAGCACATTGTACTTTTCCGAAAGTACACCTGCAATAAATTCTTTGGTACTGGTTTTGCCCACACTGCCGGTAATCCCCACGACGGGAATGGCAATCTGTTTCCTATAAAACGCCGCCAGTTTTTTCAAGGCATCAAAAGAATCTCCAACCAGTATATATGGCCCCCATGCTTCTTTGGGAATACCGTGTTCCTCTTCCACCTGTGCAGGTGTCTTTTCCGTTATAACACAAGCCGCGCCCTTCTCAAACACCTGTCCGATAAACCTGTGTCCATCCACCTTCTCTCCTCTTGCCGCAAAAAAGAGACCTCCGGCTTCCAGCTTCCTGGAATCAATTACCGCACAGGTTATGCCTGCTTTTTCCATGCCCTTTGCCCCGCACAGTTCTCCCTGGCAGGCTCCCGCAATATTCTCCAATGTCAGATATTCCATGGTATTATCCATATGCTTTCCCCATTCCCGGGACGAGGTCCCTATTTCCCGATTATGCCTTGCTATCCCTTAACGATACCGTAATCAACTGCTCACAAAGTTTCTCAAAACTGATTCCCACAGCAGCTGCCTCCTGCGGAAGCAGGGAAGTGGGTGTCATCCCCGGAAGCGTATTGGCTTCCAGACAGTAAATCCCGCCGTCTTCTCCCATCATAAAATCCATGCGGGCATAATTTTTCAGCCTGAGCGCCCGGAATGCCTCCTCGGCGTAATGCTGCATCTCTTCCGTCTTTTCTTTTTGAAGTTCTGCAGGGCAGGTTTCTATGGTACTGCCTGCCTGATATTTATTCTTGTAGTCATAAAAACCGGTAAGAGGGGCAATCTCTATCACGGGAAGCGCCCTTCCGTCCAAAACGCCTACGGAAAACTCCCGTCCTTCAATATACTGCTCTATGATGGCTTCTTTGTCATATCGGTAGGCTTCAGCCTTTGCTGCCTCATATTCCTTTTCATTACGGGCAATGCTGACGCCCACGCTGGACCCACCGCAGCAGGCCTTTACAATACAGGGAAAGGGCACCTTTCTCAAATCCTTTTCCCCTTTTTTCAGGCTGATGCCTTTCGGAACAGGCACACCGTACTGCATGAGGATGTCTTTGGTAAGCCCCTTATCCATGCAGAGGGCAGAACTCACATAATCCGTACCCGTATAAGTAATGCCCATCAAATCAAAGCAGGCCTGTATCTTTCCATTTTCCCCGTTTTCCCCATGCAGTGCCATGAATACCACATCGGCTTTCTGGCAGATGGCAATCACATTTGGCCCGAAAAAATTCTTTTTCCAGTCAGGGCGGCGCGCTCTTATCTCATCAAGATTAGGATTTGTTTCTTTGATTCCGGTCACCTGTGCTTCCCAGTCCTCCCCGTTCTCAAAAATATTTTCCAAATCTTTTCCTGCGTATCCAAGAAAAACGTCGAGTAAAATCGCATTATGCCCTAACCTTTTTACTGCCCTGTAAATCATTTTTCCGGAACTCAGGGAAACATCCCTTTCCGTACTGATTCCTCCTGCCAGTACCACGATATCCATGTTTTTACTCCTCCTGCCCATGACTCATGATTTCACTTAATATCAAAATATATCTCGCCGTGTTTACGCTGTTTTCTCCAATCTGTGATGCAGATTTCGCCGAACACTCCCCGCTGTCAACATAACACAACGCTGCTGCATTTTCCCCGGCCAGGTAATTATGATGTTTTTCCAGCAGGGTCGCATATTCATGGTTAGTAATGATATAATCTATGGAAGCTACCACTACCATTTGAAACAAAATGTCATCCAGACTGTTCTTCTCCAGGCTGCTGCCTGCCATATAGGCATCTTCCTTAGACAGTTCTGCAATTTTCTCCGCCTCTTCAAACAGCACGCCTGTTAATCCGGCACATAAATCCACGTTCACTTTCCTCTTGGTCGCCGCATAAGTCAGCGTACCCAGAACCAAAACCTCATTTTGCGCATCGGGTACAAGGTTTTCTCCCAGTGACTGGGCGGCTGCATGGTAGGAATACCGGCCGGTAGCACGATACAGCTCTGTTGCCGCGTAAAACATCAGTTCATCATCCGAGTCTTCCCCGTCATGCTCCAGAAATTTCCATGCTTTATCCGCTGCCTGTAAACAAGCTGTCGCATAGATGCTGTCAAATTTCTGGTAGGTATAGCTGAACTTTGCCAAAACTGCCGAAAGCCACGCCGTTTCCTCCCGTTTATAACCTTCTTTTGTCATAACTGCCCCTGTTTCCGCATCCTGTAAAGAAAGCAGCCATTCCACGTATTTTTTTATTTCCGCCGCTATGCGGGGTTCCCCATCACCCTCCTCCCCGCTTTCATATGTCTGTGAAAACAGTTCATAGGATAAAAGAAGCATGGAAATACAGCGGCAGGCCTCCACAACATCTTCTTCGGACAGATTCTCCCTGTGCTTCGCAATAATGTCCAGAGAATTTTGCATCAGCTCCTCGTAAAGGGAACTTTTTACATCAAACGGGTAAGAACGTCCTACGATATCACACTCCAGATAATAAGAGCCCTCTTCCGCCCATGAAGTAAAATCCCCATAACTAATATATTCCCCGGTATCAGAATCGTACCCCTGTGCCTCCAACCTTCCGGTATAAACAGCTTCTCCCGTAGAAGCGTCCACTATCCGGAAGCTATCCGGCAGTTTCTCACCCCGCACCACTGCTATCTTGATTGCGGAAGGTTCATAGCCAACCTGGCTGATTAAAACACCCGGCATCGTCCGCGGCACCTCATAATCAAGTATGGGAGCCGTCTCCATTCCGTCCATCGTCATGGCTCCTGTTCCGCCCTTCCCTGCCGGTTCCCCGGCATGGCTGCATCCTGAAAGAATTGCCGCTATCAGAATAAGCAATATTATGTTTTTGATTCTGTTTTTATTAAGCAATAGCAAGCAGTCCTCCGGTTTCAGAAAATCCTTATAAATAATACTTTTCGCTGGCGATATTATAGCATGAATACCGATACGGGTAAAGGTTTGGAGTCCTGCTTTCCCGTATTTCCCATCTTTTGCAAAAAAGAAAAGGAGCAGCGCACTTTTTGCACACTCTCCTTTTCTCATCTATTTTTCTTCTTCTGATGCATCGTACACAATATTTCCATCAATAATGGTGTAAAGAGTTCTGGTGGAAACCTCCATGGGATTGCCGTCAAATACAGCAATATCGGCATCCTTTCCCACTTCAAGGCTTCCTACCCGGTCCGCCACTCCACAGATTTTTGCCGGATTTATCGTGATTGCCTTCAACCCTTCCTCCCAGGGAAGTCCTGACTTTACTGCCAGTCCCGCACAAAGGGGGAGCGTCTGTATCTGGGAAACAGGGTGGTCCGTGGTAACGGCCGTCAGCACTCCCGCCTGATTAAGCACACCGATTGTCTTAAATGCCATATTCTGTACTTCTATCTTGCTGCGGCTCGACAAATCCGGTCCTACTATGGCAGGGAATCCTTCCGCTGACAGGCGCTTTGCTATCAAATGCCCTTCACTGCAATGGTCCAGTGTCATGGATAAACCATATTCCCTGGCAATACGGATTGCGGTAAAAATATCATCCGCGCGGTGCACATGGGCTTTCAGGGGAATCTCATGGTTAAGCACCGGTAACCAGGGCTCCATGCGAAAATCCTCTTCAAACCCATCCAAACCCTTTTCCTTTTTTTCTTTGTATTGTTTTGCCTTAAAAATCTCTTCCCGTAAGAGAGCAGCAATTGCCATTCTCGTAACAGGACTTTTTCCCTGACCCGAAAAATTCACCTTGGGATTTTCTCCAAAAGCGATTTTCATGGCAGCAGGGGCTTTTACTATAAGGTCATCTATGCATCTTCCTTTTGTCTTTACAAAAGCAAACTGTCCTCCAACCACATTGGAACTGCCCGGTCCTATCATAGCTGAAGTAATGCCTGCCCGGACTGCATCATCAAAAGCAGCATCCATGGGATTGATGGCATCTATGGCACGAAGGTAAGGTGTTACGGGGTCAACATTTTCGTTGCAGTCATCACCCTCCATTCCCTTTTTTTCCTCTGTGATACCCATATGGCAGTGCGCTTCTATCAGCCCCGGCATTATCCATGCCCCCTGTACATCCAGCACCCTCTTTTGTGTGCCTGTGGGCATATCCCCGACTGCACCTTCATGAATATCCTTTATTTTTCCGTTTTCTATCTGTATTGTTCCGTTCTCATATACCTGACCCGTCATGGTCAGTATATGACCGCCAGTTATAACCATTCCATAACCCCGCTTATTTCATATATATCACAGCCTATTGCAGCTTGCCCATGGGGTCTGCCGGCTCTCCGTTTAACGTAAGTGAAAAATATACATTGGTCCCTTCCACACTGTAATATTTTGTAGGAGCCGCTACGTAACCGATGATGCTGCCTTTTTCTATATAAGAACCGTTTGTAACGGCAATATCTTTCAACTGTCCGTAGGTAATCTCATAGCCGTTGCCGATATTCACGGTTACGGCATTTCCGATTTCTTCATCATAAAATACGTTTGTCACCTGGCCCGAAGCCGCTGCGGAGATGGATGCACCCTCCGTTGCCGATATAATCATTGCCGGATTGCGCTTAAAATGCTCCAGCGTTGAAAAATATACTGTTTTGTCCATACTGTAAGGTATCAGCACATTTCCTGTTACAGGCCAAATCAAAGTGTCCCCCGACTGAAAGTCAGGTTCAGGCTGAATCAGCACATTACTCTGGGCGTCTGCATCCATGGCTGCCTGGTCCATTGCATCATTGTCTGTTTTTTCGACAGTCTCATCCACCTGTTCCGGAACCTTGTCCGTTTCCATGAGAGGTGCATCCTGATTGAGTTCTTCATTATTTTCCTGATTTTGATTATCTTCCTGCCCTGCATTGTTTGTCTGGTCTGAGAATCCCGGATTTTCCACGGTAGGAGAATCTACCTGCTCCATCGGCGTGTAATCCAAATCATCTTCAAAAAAATTCTGTTCTACCTGATTTGTAATCTCATCCACTTTATCCTGCACTGTATTATCCTGTGAATCCTCCAACAGGCTGAAGTCAATGTTGTAACCGTCATTTTTTGCCTTGTCACTGTTACTCTTTACATACACGCCTGTCAGGGTTAATGCAGCAAGTACAAAGACTGCTGAGGCAATCACGACAATCTGTTCCTTTTTGTTATTGTTTCTGTTACTGTTTCTGCTTTGTCTTTTCATATCTATCCGTTTCCTTTCTTTCCTTTCCCTGTTACCTATATAAATCTGTGATTACACAAATCATTTTTTTCCTGTACGGATAGTTTTGCCTTAAAATTTTGTTTTATTCTTAATGAAGAAAAAAACCATACATCACAGATTGCTCTGTTTATGTATGGTTTTTGAAAACTTTGACGATTTCATATGAATTTTGTATGCCGCTATTTTGCAACATCCAGATGCTGCATGGTACCCACATTGCCGTTTTCATACAGAAAAATGCCTGTACTGCGGATATAACCGTTTGTTTTGTTATCCGCTCCGTTCAATGCAAAATCCGTGCTGGCATTTTGCAGGCAGATTGCGCCTACGCCTTTTTCTGCCAATGTATAAAGGGAACTGGTATCGTCAGGATTTTGACACCAGATTTTTAATTTTGACCAGATGGCGTCATTTTCATCTATCCATCCGTTCCCGTCTTCATCATAAGCGGCAAGGTCGGCAAACCCGTTTCCACTTTGAGGACCGAACAGTTCGTTGCCATCATTAATGATGCCATCCCCGTTTTTGTCCAATGCCAAATAACCACTGCCGGCGCCAAGCCTGGAAATCTCGTCTTTTTCACCGTCCCCGTCAATGTCAAAAAAGAACTTCTGGTCGGTCAGTTCCGCTACATTTCCATCAAAATTGATGACAAGCGGGTCACAGGTATTGACCGTCGGCAGAACCTGCAGTTCTTCTTCAAAATATTGGGCAAACCTACGGCTCATGCCGATATCCACATTGATGGAAATTTCCCTGCCGTCCGCTGTTTTCACAATGCCGGTTGTAGAAAAAGAAGTTGTTTCATTTTCTTCAAAATATTGACCGGTACTTAATGTCAAGGCATTGTTAGCTGAACTGTTACTCAGAGACAAATCTCCAACCAGACTTTCAAACAATCCCCTCATCCGGCTGCTGCCTCCGAAAAGCATACCGAATACGATACGGAGTGTGTTCTGCCTGAACTCACTTAAAGTGTTCTGGCTGGACGAGCGAACCGTAAAACGGCTGCCCCGCATGGATTCAATCCTGTCCCTAAGGTCCATTAAATCATCTTTTGTGGCTACGTTTTCTTCTCCGTTGCCATTTTCCTTTTTATTGCTCCCTGCAGACAGTTCTTCCCCCGTCCCGGGATTAAACAGGTTGCCAAACATTCCTTTGGCACCATTTGCCGATTCTCCTCTGTAGTCCTTTACCTGGAGCCGGCTAACTCTTGCTGTGGAAGATGAATATCTTCTGGCGGATTCCATTCCTATCACACTGGAATCAATTCTCAAATAATGCCCCTTTCCGTAAGTCCCTTGCCTTTGTTTCACCTCCATGCTACGCAAAAAACAAAAATGATATACGAAGAGCTTTCCTTTTCCCTTTGCATACCATCCGTGGCGACTTCATAAAATTGTTTATATAGGCGCTTTGGCCATAAGCACCTGTACTATATTTATCGGCCTGTTGCTGGATAAATTTAGGGAAGTGAGAAACTTTTATTTGGGGGATACTGATATGGGCATGTTTCTTTTGAAAATTTTACAGGGAATTTTAATCGGTCTGGGCGCCGTCCTTCCCGGCATTTCCGGAGGTGTTCTCTGTGTGGTATTCGGCATTTACAAACCCGTCATGGAATTGCTTTCTGCCCCATTTCATCATTTCAAAACCCATGTTCCTAAACTTCTTCCCGTCATTTTCGGCGCAGGCATGGGATTTTTGGGAATAGCGGGACTGCTGGCATATTTTCTGGAAAAATACCCTGCGCCTTCCGTCTGCCTGTTTGTCGGCCTGATTGCAGGAATGCTGCCATCGCTTTGGAAAGAAGCAGGATTACAGGGACGAAAAAGAGGTGCATTGCCCGCCCTTATTATTGGCTTTGGAGCCGTAACCGCGCTTTTAGGCGGATTACAGGCTGCATCCTTAAGCATTACGCCCGGTTTCGGATGGTATCTGTTTTGCGGCTTTTGTCTTGCATTAAGCCTGATTGCTCCGGGCATGAGTTTTTCCACCCTGCTGATGCCCCTTGGACTCTATACGCCTTTTGTGGACGGCATCAGCCGCCTTGATTTTTACGTGTTACTCCCCGGAGGCATCGGCGCCATCCTTACCGTCATTTTGTTCTCCAAAGCCATGAATGTCCTGTTTGAACGCCACTATCCTGCGGCTTTTCACGCCATAACGGGCATCGTAACAGCGGCAACCCTGATGGTAATCCCATACAAAAGTTTTGCGGCCTCCACCCGTGGCTGCATGATAAACATCTTCTTCCTTGCCGCCGGGGTGGCTGCCGCACAAATATTAGATTCCTTAAATGCCAGGGTGCCAAAAGACAGCTAAAGTTTACACCCTGTTATAATTAATCAGACAGCCCTTCAGGATAATCTGTCTTTCCTCATCTGTCAGTTCACCCAACTGCATGGTAAACTCCTGCAAACCGTTCTCTGAAACGGTATATGCCTTTATGTTTTCTGCCTTCTCCTCCACCGCTTTCCTGATTCCGGGAACAAACAGATAGTCCAGGTTTTTAAAAGGCAGTTCTCCTTCCGCAATGAGGAAAGGAAGCATGCCCCAGTTAATCAGGTTGGAGCGGTAACGCTTGGTGGCATATTCATTGGCAATGTTTGCCCAGCCGCCTAATACTTTCTGACAGGAAGCCGCCTGCTCACGGGCAGAACCGTCACCCGGTTTTACTGCAAAAATGGTGGAACCGAAACCGGTATTTTCACGGCTTGTTTCCGGATGCTTTGTCTTTATCGCCTCCATAACATCCTTTAACTGCGGACAGGCCTCACAGGGATGCCCGCCTGCCATTCTTTCTTTTTCCGCCTTCTGGATTTGTTTTGCACGGCCCACATACTGCGGGTCTTTGCGGCTTAAGGTAAATTCTGCCAGTCCCAGAGGATTGGAACGGTAAGAGGAGGTTTCACCGGACGGAATCAACTCATCCGTTGTGGTTACCGGGTCGTGAATTTCGGAAACCACCTGCAAAACCAGATTATCAGGCAATGCGCCCATTGCCGGCCAGTCCTTGATATTGGGACCAAACTGGATTTCCACATCGGGGTCTGCCACGCCATGGGAATCAAATACCCTGTTTGCATAAATGTTGCTGTCAAAGTGATATTGATATTTAACAAATGTACCGTCAAATTCCGTAGCGGGCGTCAGCACACCTTTGTTTGCCGCCGTCGCTGCAATGGAACGTGCATCCATAAGCGCCACGGAAGAAATCTGCCCGTTTTGCAGCTTGGAGCCCTCCCTGTTGGGGAAGTTCCTTGTGGAGTGCCGGATGCTGAATGCATTGTTGGCCGGTGTATCCCCTGCGCCGAAGCAGGGACCGCAGAATGCCGTCTTCATCACCGCGCCTGTTTCCAGAATATCGGCTGCACAGCCGTTCTTTATCAGTTCCATATAAACAGGCATGGAAGCAGGATAGACGCTCAGGGTAAATCCGTCCGCCCCTATGAACCTTCCCTTCAGGATATCGGCGGCAGCACAGATATTTTCAAAGCCTCCGCCCGCACAGCCTGCAATAATACCCTGGTCCACACAGAACTTTCCGTTTTTCACCTTATCGCGGAGAGAAAACTCCACCGCGCCGTCTAAGCTTACCTGTGCGCGTTTTTCTGTTTCCGCCAGAATATCCATCAGGTTCTCATTGACCTCTTCGATGGTATAGGTATTGCTCGGGTGGAAAGGCATGGCAATCATGGGACGGATTTTACCCAAATCCACCACTATCATGCCGTCATAATAAGCCACTTCTCCCGGAGCCAGTTCCTTGTAATCTTCTTTTCTTCCATGGATTTCATAGAAGGACTTCACTTCCTCGTCTGTCTGCCAGATAGAAGACAGACATGTGGTTTCCGTCGTCATGACGTCTATGCCGATTCTGAAATCCGCACTTAAGGATGCCACGCCGGGTCCCACAAATTCCATCACTTTATTCTTTACATAACCGTTTTTAAATACCGCGCCGATAATAGCCAGTGCCACATCCTGCGGACCGACTCCTTTCACAGGACAACCGGTCAGGTACACACCCACAATTCCCGGCATGTTGATATCATAAGTCTGGTTTAACAACTGTTTAACCAGTTCAGGACCACCTTCCCCCATAGCCATGGTACCCAGTGCGCCATATCTGGTGTGGGAATCGGAACCCAAAATCATACCGCCCCCGCATGCCAGCATTTCCCTTGCAAACTGATGAATAACCGCCTGATGAGGAGGTACATACACACCACCGTATTTTTTAGCGCAGGTAAGTCCGAACATGTGGTCATCCTCGTTGATGGTGCCGCCCACCGCACAGAGGGAATTGTGACAGTTGGTAAGCACATAAGGCACCGGAAATCTGGTGAGCCCCGAAGCGCGCGCCGTCTGGATAATCCCCACAAAGGTAATATCATGGCTTGTCAGCTTGTCAAACTTAATTTTTAATTTATCCATATTGCCGGAGGTATTATGGCTTTGCAGGATGCCTGCGGCAATCGTCTGTTTTGCCGCTTCCTCCTTTGTCACTGTCCTGCCGGTTTTACTCTGAATGGACTGTAGCGCTTCCCCGTTATCTTCGACAATTTCCGTGCCGTTCACCAGATAAGCGCCGCCCTGCAACAATTCAATCATTTGATTCCTCCCGTTTTCCTTTGCTGATTCTCAAAAACACATCGTTTTTATTATAAAGGAAAGCAGCATCTTACGCAACTGCATTCGTGTTAATCTGTTCAATAATCCGGGTATATTTTCAATAATCCCCCCTCACATGCAGCCTCACCGCACTTCCAAAAGCGCCGGCATCCCCCACAATCTGCAGCACTTTTTTCTCCCCTTCGATATAGCTTTTATTGTAAAAATGCACATGTCCGGCTATTACGGCCTGTACCGGGCTGTCCTTAGCCGTGGTCAGTTCCATAAATTTTGCGGAGACTTCATTGGGGTAAATACCTCCCTGTGCGCCTCCTCCAATGACAACCGGGCTGTTCCACACGGTTTTTGCCTTCTCCTGCAAATCCTGCGTATAAAAAGGCACATGTACCATCACAATGACCGGCCTGTCCTCTTCCAATATTTCCTCATATTCTTCCAATGCTTCCCCGTCTATCTGATTACTGCCATTATCTACCGCCACAACCAGAAATTCCCCAAAATCCTGCACTTGAAAAGCACAGTTTCCTTTCATATAAGGTTCAAACAAAGGACGGTACGCTGTTTTTGCATATTCCGTCATATATTCCCACGGATATGTCCAATCGTGGTTTCCCATGGTATACAAATAGGGCATATGAAATTTTTCCAGCTGCTCTTTCAAATAGGCAAGGTTTGCTTCAGAAGGATAATCAATAATGTCCCCGCCAAGAAGTACGCCGTCCACTTCTTCCTCATTGGCATATGACACCCACTCCTCAAACTGTTCCGCCGAGGAAACACTCTCCTTATTCTGAAACATAGTAAGTCTGGGAGCTGCATTCTGCACTATCTGTCCGGAATCCCCCTCATCCATGACAATCATATGGTTATCCGTAAGAAACAACAAATCATATTCCCCGGTAAGTCCTTCTATCACAATTTCTTCTTCCGTAATCTGCTTTTCCCATGCTGCTTCTTTGCCGCATCCGCTAATGCACGCCGGAAAAAGCAGTACACACGCTGCCTTCAGGCATACTGCGGCAATTCTTTGTTTCCTGCCTGTCAATTTATCATTCATTTATTCTGCCTTTCTTGTTCAGCCTATCACTTATTCAGGCTTTTACAAATGTTAGCATAGCACATTTTGGAAAATGAATACTTTAAGATTTACTTAAATTTAGAAAACAGAAAACTATCAGAAAATAAAACGGGCCGGCGCACCATGCGCCGGCCCTAAACCGTCTGTTATTTTAAAGTTACCTTATCCAGATGCCAGATGTCATCCACATATTCCTGAATGGTTCTGTCTGAAGTAAACTTGCCTGAAGATGCCATATTTAAAATGGCGCTCCTAGCCCAGCCCTGTTCATTCCGGTAAGCAGCTTCTACCTTCCTCTGTGCCTCTGCATAGGACTTGAAATCCTTGAGGATAAAGTAAGTATCGGCTTTTGAAGTACTCTGGGTATTGAGCAGGGAATTATAAAGCGTCCTGAAAAGCTCCGTATCCCCCGGCGCATAGGTGCCGTTTATCAGCTGCATCAGTACTTTTCTGATATCCTGGTCATTGTTGAAGATATCCATGGGGTTGTATCCGCCAAAATTCTCATAATGAATAACTTCATCGGAAGACAGTCCGAAGATAAATGCATTTTCTTCTCCCACTTCTTCTACAATTTCCACATTGGCGCCGTCCATGGTGCCAATCGTCAAGGCGCCGTTTAACATGAATTTCATGTTGCCGGTACCGGAAGCCTCTTTGCTGGCAGTGGAAATCTGCTCGGATACATCCGCTGCAGCAAATATCATTTCTGCATTGGAAACACGGTAATTTTCAATAAATACAACCTTCATTTTGCCGCCGATGGAAGCATCGTTATTAACCACATCCGCCACCGCATTGATTAACTTAATCGTCAGCTTGGCATTGCGGTATCCTGCTGCCGCCTTGGCACCAAAGATAAAAGTCCTGGGATAAAAATCCATTTCGGGATGAGCTTTCAGTTCATTGTACAGATACATAACATGTAAAATATTTAACAGCTGCCTCTTATACTCATGAAGGCGCTTCACCTGCACGTCAAAGATAGAACGCGGGTCTACTTCTATCCCATTGTTTTCCAGTATATACTTGGCAAGACGCACTTTATTGCGGTACTTGATATTCATAAACTCCTGCTGTGCCTTCTTGTCATCCGCATAGATTTTCATCTTTGCAATCTGCGGCAAATCGGTAATCCATTCCGAACCGATATGCTCCGTCACCCAGTCTGCCAGAAGTGGATTGCCATGCAGCAAGAACCTTCTCTGGGTAATGCCGTTTGTCTTATTGTTGAATTTCTCCGGCATCATCTCATAGAAATCTTTTAATTCCTGGTTCTTTAAGATTTCCGTGTGGAGCCTTGCCACACCGTTTACGGAATAGCCCGACACTATGGCAAGGCGCGCCATATGTACCTGTCCGTCAAAGATAATTGCCATCTTTTTGATTTTGTCCTGATTGCCCGGATATGCGGCGGTAATCTTTTCCACAAAACGACGGTTAATTTCCTCCACAATCTGGTAAATACGGGGCAGCAGGCGGGAGAACAGTTCAATAGGCCATTTTTCCAAAGCTTCCGCCATAATGGTGTGGTTGGTGTAAGCACAGGTTTTTGTGGTTACCGCCCAAGCCTCTTCCCACTCCAAATCATAATCATCCATCAGTATGCGCATCAACTCAGGAATTGCCACGGTAGGATGGGTATCATTCAGCTGGAATGTCACCTTTTCATGCAGCTTCTTTATATCCTGATGCTTTCTCATATATTTTTCCACAGCTTCCTGTACGGAAGCGGAAATGAAGAAATACTGCTGTTTTAAGCGGAGCTCTTTTCCTGCATAGTGATTGTCATTCGGGTAAAGCACCTCCACAATATTACGTGCAAGGTTCTGCTGCTCCACGGCCTTCTGGTAATCTCCCTTGTCAAAAGAATCCAGCTGGAAGCATTCGATAGGCTCCGCATCCCAGATGCGCAATGTATTTACAATGCCGTTGCCATAACCCACAATCGGCAAATCAAACGGAATGGCCTTTACGGACTGATAGCCCTCCTGGAAGAAATGGTTTCTGCCGTTTTCATCCGTCCTGACATTGACGTACCCGCCAAACTTCACATCCTTTGCATACTCGGAACGCCTCAGTTCAAACGGATTGCCGTTTTCCAGCCAGTTATCGGGTACCTCCACCTGATAGCCGTCCCTGATTTCCTGTTTAAACATGCCGTAACGGTAACGGATACCACAGCCATAAGCAGGATAGCCAAGGGTTGCAAGAGAATCCAGAAAGCAAGCGGCAAGACGGCCCAGACCACCGTTTCCGAGCGCTGCATCCGGCTCCATGTCCTCCACCAGGTTCAAGTCAAGTCCCAGCTCCTTTAAGGCATCCTTAACCGGCTTATAAGCCTGCATATTAATCAGGTTATTGCCAAGCGCCCTTCCCATCAGAAATTCCATGGAAAGATAATATACCATTTTCGGGTCCTGCTTGTCATACTGTTTCTGGGTTTCCATCCAGCTGTCAACTATCTGGTCCTTCACGGCGTAACATACAGCCTGGAATACCTGCTGGGGTGTGGCTTCTTCCATTGTCTTTCTGTATAGAGTTTTTACATTGTACAAAACGCTTCTTTTAAATAATTCCTTGTCGAATTTTACGGTTTTTTTCAGCATCACTTTCCTCCTTAAGATTCTGTCTGCTTTTGTTTCAAGTGATATTATACTCCATGCGCTACACTCTTTCCAGAGAAATCGTAACATTTTCTCCGTTTACATTCCATTCTTTGGCAATTGCATAGGTTTTCCCGGTATCCATTGCGTCTGCCAGAACCTTTCCTGCTATGGATTCCTTATGCTTCATGGCTATCCCGGCTACCTTTTCATTTTCCGAGAATGACGCCTTTATATGGTCCGTCACTTCAAATCCGGCATCCTTTCTCATGGTCTGGATTTTGCTGATGATTTCCAGCACAAAACCTTCCTCAACCAAGTCTTTTGTCAGGTTGGTATCCAGCACCACTGTCATAAAATTATCCGTTTCCGTGACATAACCTTCCTTTTGCGTCATCTCTATCAGCAAATCTTCTTCCGTAAGGGTAATCTCCACATCTCCTGCCATAAAACAGAGGGCGCCTTTTTCCTTTAATTCATCCATCGCCTCATTGCCGTTTAAGGAAGACAGCGTTTTCTGGATGCTCCCTAACTGTTTGCCGTATTTGGGGCCTACCGTACGAAGCTGGGGCTTAAAGGTATAGGAGGTGAAATCCCTTACATCCTGTGTAAACCGAATCTGCTTTACATTCAGCTCCTCGGCTATAATATCCTTATAAAAATCAGGCAATTCCTGCTGTGACTTGATAAACATGGTGCTTATCGGCTGACGGTTTTTGATATTTGCGGCATTTCTGCAAGCACGGCCCATTACGACAGCCTTTAACACAATATCCATATTTCCTTCCATCACTTTGTCCATAAATGCGGAATCTGCCGAAGGAAACTCACAAAGATGAATGCTTTCCGGCGCCTTATCATCATTGCTCCTTACCAGATTCTGGTAAATGTCTTCCGTCATAAACGGAACCATGGGCGCTGCCGCCTTGCAGATGGTTACAAGAGCCGTATACAGGGTCATATAAGCGTTAATCTTATCCTGCTCCATTCCTTTTGCCCAGAAACGTTCGCGGCTTCTCCTTACATACCAGTTACTCATTTCATCCACAAATTCCTGCAGAGCCCTTGCAGCCTCCGGAATACGGTAATGATACAAATCATCATCCACCTCCGACACAACGGTATTTAACTTGGAAAGCAGCCACTTATCCATAACAGTCAGTTTGTCATATTCAAGCTGATACTTTGTAGCGTCAAAATTATCAATATTGGCATACAGCACAAAGAAGGCATAAGTATTCCAAAGGGTTCCCATAAACTTACGCTGTCCCTCCTGCACTGCCTTTCCGTGGAAACGGTTAGGAAGCCATGGCGCGGAATTGACATAAAAATACCAACGGATGGCATCTGCGCCATAAGTCCTAAGCGCATCAAAAGGGTCTACCGCATTACCCTTGGATTTACTCATCTTCTGTCCGTTTTCATCCTGCACGAGTCCGAGCACAATGACATTTTCATAAGGAGCCTTGTTAAAGAGCAATGTAGACTCTGCCAGCAGGGAATAGAACCATCCTCTCGTCTGGTCCACCGCCTCAGAAATAAACTGCGCAGGGAACTGCTTTTCAAACAGCTCCTTGTTTTCAAACGGATAATGGTGCTGTGCAAAAGGCATTGCACCGGAGTCAAACCAGCAGTCAATTACCTCCGGCACCCTGTGCATGTCTTTTCCGCATTTCGGACATCTGATGGTAACGGCGTCAATGTAGGGCCTGTGCAGTTCCACCTTTGCATCTTCCGGGTTGCCGCTCATCTTGGCCAGTTCCTCCCGGCTTCCGATGCTGTGCTGGCAGCCACATTCACACTCCCAGATATTCAGGGGAGTACCCCAATAACGGTTTCGGGAAATTGCCCAATCCTGTAAATTTTCCAGCCAGTCCCCGAAACGGCCCTTTCCTATGGACTCCGGAATCCAGTTGATGGTATTGTTGTTTCGGATTAAGTCCTCCTTAACCTCAGTCATTTTGATAAACCAGGATTCCCTTGCATAATAGATAAGCGGGGTATCGCATCGCCAGCAGTGGGGATAGCTGTGTTCAAATTTGGGTGCGTCAAACAAAAGCCCTGCTTCCTCCAGAGCCTTTAAGACCATGGGGTCTGCTTTCTTTACAAACACGCCTTCAAAAGGAGTTTCTTTTGTCATATTGCCCTGTCCGTCCACAAGCTGTACAAAAGGTAAGCCATAAACACGCCCGACTTTGGCGTCATCCTCACCAAAAGCCGGCGCAATATGCACGACCCCGGTACCGTCCGTTAAAGTGACATAGCTGTCACAAGTAACAAAGAATGCTTTTTTATGCTGTTTTTCACAGATATTGACCGCATAATCAAAAAGCGGCACATATTCCTTGTACTCCAAGTCCTTTCCGGTCATGGTCTCCAGCACTTCATATGCAGACACTTCGTTTTCCGCATCGCCCAGCCTGCCGAGCACCGTATCCAGAAGCGCCTCCGCCATGTAGTAGGTATAGCCATCCGCTGCTTTCACCTTTGCATAACTTTCCACCGGATTCACGCAGAGCGCCACATTGGAGGGCAGGGTCCACGGTGTGGTCGTCCATGCCAGTATATAGGCATCCTCATCCTTTACTTTAAAGCGGACAATCGCAGAGCGTTCTTTTACATCCTTATATCCCTGGGCAACCTCCTGGGAAGAAAGCGGAGTTCCGCAGCGGGGGCAGTAAGGTACAATCTTAAAGCCCTTATAGAGCAGCCCTCTGTCCCAGATTTCCTTAAGCGCCCACCATTCTGATTCGATATAATCGTCATGATAGGTAACATAGGGATTATCCATGTCTGCCCAGAAGCCCACTGTGCCGGAAAAATCCTCCCACATGCCCTTGTATTTCCAGACACTTTCCTTACATTTATTAATGAAAGGCTCCAAACCGTAATTTTCTATCTGCTCCTTGCCATCCAGACCCAGCAGCTTTTCCACTTCGATTTCCACGGGAAGCCCATGAGTGTCCCATCCGGCCTTTCTGGGTACCATATAACCCTTCATGGTGCGGTATCTGGGAATCATATCCTTAATCACGCGGGTCAGCACGTGGCCGATATGGGGCTTGCCATTGGCAGTAGGCGGCCCATCATAAAAGATATAGGCAGGCCCTTCCTTTCTTGTCTCCATGCTCTTTCGGAAAATGTCATTTTCCTTCCAGAACGCTTCAATCTGTTTTTCCCTTTCCACAAAGTTCAAATCCGTTGATACTTTTTGATACATGGTTATCATCCTTTCCTGCTGTTATTTTCCTTGTTTGTATGCGTTTATTCCGAAGGAGAACTCTCTTCTTTCCCGGTCACAGCAACCGGCTTATCTCCGGCTTCAACATCTTCCTTTCCCTCCCCAAAATATTTTTGTGGCTGCATATAAAAAACCCGTCCGTAAAAGGACGGGTTATAAACTCCGTGTTACCACCTGTTACCGCATACGCCTCCTTCGCCTAATCCAAACCGGAGGGATATGTTTCCCGGTAACGGCGGGAATCCGTCCCGGACTACTCGGCATAAGCGCCTTTTGCCCGTGCGGCTCAAAAGTGATGTTCAACAGCCCCCTACTCCCGCCGGTCTCGCACCGCCACCGGCTCGCTGAAATTTCGGAAAACTGCCTACTGTCTTTGTCATAGCCTTTATCAAAAGTAATTATAATAGCGTGCAGTCCCGGTTGTCAAGAAAAATGTGCTTGTGTTTTGCCGGGGACAGCCGCCATGGAAAATACGGAAGCCGCGGTGTTTAGTACTTGTGTTACTAAAACCCTTAATGTTATAATAGACTTCATATGGAGGATATGCCATGCATTCAATGAAAAAGAAGGGACACTTATACCGTTCCCTGCAGGCCATGAGCATTTTGCCGCTGCTCGTCCTTGGTTTTGTCATTACCATCTTTAGCTATTATACCGTAAAATCTGCCTTGCACGCACAGATGCAGACAGAACTGAAAAACATGACGGAATATGTTATGCTGACTTATGAATTATTATATTCCGGAGATTACCATTTGGAGGAAGAATCCGCCCAATTTATGAAAGGCAACCAGGTCCTCACGGACGATTCGTCCATCATTGACAGATTGAAGGCTGAAACGCAGATAGACATTACGATTTTTTACCAGGATACCCGTATGCTGACTACCATTATGGATGCTGACGGCAACCGCATTACCGGTACTACCGCAAATACCGGCATTGTTCAGGATATCCTTTATTCGGGCAGGCCCCACTTTTATACCAACACCAACATTAACGGGCAGAGATATTTTGCATATTACGCACCGCTTCGCGATAACCGCGGTGATATTGTGGGTATGGTCTATACCGGCAAGCCCTGTACCAACGTGCAGGCGACCGTTATGCGGGCAGTACTGCCCATAATCCTTATTGCGCTGATTGGCATGGTTGTTGTAAGCCTGATTTCTTCTTCTTATACACGTCGGCTGCTCAATGCACTTCAAAAAATACGTGTCTTTCTTTCCAAAGTATCAACCGGCAACCTGTGGGAAGAACTGGATGCGGATGTACTGGTGCGCAATGACGAATTAAGTGAAATGGCCCAGTCTGCGCTTTTTATGCAGCGCTCGCTTCGTAATCTGGTAGAGCAGGATACCCTCACCGAATTAAACAACCGGCGTTTTGCAGATAAACGCCTGAAACAGACCCAGATAAATGCCAACACTTTTGGCAACAACTTTGTGATTGGTATTGGAGATATTGACTTTTTTAAATCCGTAAATGACACCTATGGACATGAATGCGGGGATATCGTCTTGAAACGAATCGCTGACGTCCTGAAAAACCACATGCTGGAAAAAGGATTTGTCGCGCGCTGGGGCGGGGAAGAGTTTCTTTTCCTTTACGACGATACTAATCTAAAAACAGCGTATGCCGAAACAGAAAAGCTTCTTAATGAAATCCGCAGCTTGGCCATAGAATATGACGGTCAGCCGATACATATCACCATGACTTTCGGTCTTGCCGAAGGGGGGCTCAACACAAATATCCACCGCCTTCTTCAAGTGGCAGATACAAAGCTGTATGAAGGAAAGAGCGGCGGAAGAAATTGTATCATAGCTTGACGAATCATATGAAAAAGCGTATGATTAACGCAATATTTACCAATCCTTCCACCATGATTTCCAGAAAGGAAAATGCAAATGGACAGACAAAACCTTACCCTGCTCACAGACCTCTACGAATTAACCATGATGCAGGGCTACTTTAAAAATAAGGACCAAAATGAAACCGTCATTTTTGATGCCTTTTTTCGCAACATTCCCTGTGACGGCGGGTATGCAATTTCAGCCGGGCTGGAACAGGTAATCCAGTACATCAAGGAACTGCATTTTGAACAGGAGGATATTGATTATCTGGCCTCCCTCAGCATATTTCAGGAAGACTTTCTGGAATATCTGAAAAACTTTAAGTTTTCCGGGGACATCTATGCCATTCCTGAAGGCACCGTTATGTTTCCAAGGGAACCGATGATAAAAGTTATTGCACCCATTATGGAAGCACAGCTTGTGGAAACTGCCATTCTGAACATTTTGAACCACCAGAGCCTGATTGCAACCAAAGCGGCAAGGGTCTGTTATGCGGCACGCGGAGACGGCATTATGGAATTCGGCTTACGGCGCGCTCAAGGTCCCGACGCCGGCACTTACGGTGCAAGGGCTGCCATGATTGGCGGATGCATCGGCACCAGCAACGTGCTTGCCGGACAATTGTTTGACGTGCCGGTAAAGGGTACTCATGCCCACAGCTGGATTATGAGTTTTCCTGACGAATATACCGCATTTAAGGCTTATGCAGACATGTACCCCTCCGCCTGCATCCTTCTTGTGGATACCTATGATACGTTAAAATCCGGTGTTCCCAATGCCATACGCGTTTTCACGGAAATGAGAAACGCCGGCATTCCCCTGACTTTCTACGGCATCCGCTTAGACAGCGGCGATTTGGCTTACCTTTCCAAAAAAGCCCGTAAAATGCTGGATTCTGCCGGTTTTCCCGACGCAATTATTTCCGCTTCCAATGACTTGGACGAATTTCTGATTGACAGTCTGAAGGTGCAGGGCGCTGCCATCACCTCATGGGGAGTGGGAACCAACCTGATCACCTCAAAGGACAACCCTTCCTTCGGCGGTGTTTACAAGCTTGCAGCCATACAGGGCGCTGACGGAACCTTTATCCCCAAAATCAAACTCTCTGAAAACACAGAAAAAGTCACCAACCCCGGCAATAAAATGATTTACCGCGTATATGAAAAAGAGTCCGGCAAAGTCAAAGCAGACTTAATCTGCCTGGTGGAAGAGATTTACAAAGAAGAAGATGACTTGTTGCTTTTTGACCCTGCAGAGCCTTGGAAGAAGACAAAGTTAAAAGGCGGCACTTATACCCTCCGCCCCATCCTGAAACAGATTTTCGACAAAGGGGAATGCTGTTACACCTCTCCCAGCGTCATGGAAATCCGTGCGTACTGTAAGCAGGAACTGGATACGCTCTGGGATGAAACCAAGCGCCTTGTAAATCCCCATAAGGTTTATGTGGACTTGTCTAAAAAGCTGTATGATACCAAAATACGCCTGCTGGATGAGATGGGTGATAAGTAATATTTTATATGTAACGAGGGCAAAGGAGCATGTCTTTTGTTCTTTTGTCCTCGCAAAATTGCCTGCATTTACTGTTCCATTTGCCTTCCCAGAAAACCTGCAGCAGACATAATCAGTTTGTGCTCCACTTCCCCCAGTCTTGCTTTCGTGTCATTTTCCAAAAGAACGACTGCTCCTATTACATCACCTTCACAGATAATCGGTGTTAATGCTTCCTGCTGATAATCGTCCTGTCCGTCATCTATCACCAGAATAAATTTTTTTTCTCCCTTAACTGCAATGATGGTTTCCCTCTCTGCAATTTTTTCTTCCAATTGTTTGCTGATACTCTTTCCAAGATACTGTTTATAACCGCCGCTTACTGCGATAAACTGGTCTCTGTCTGCTATCAGGGCCGCATGGCCGGACACCTGGGAAAGACTGTCTGCATACTGTCTTGCGAAAGTTGTCATCTCCCCGATGGGAGAGTATTTCTTTAATATAATTTCCCCTTCCCTGTCCGTAAATATTTCAAGCGGGTCTGATTCCCTGATTCGCAGTGTCCTTCGGATTTCCTTTGGTATGACAATACGCCCAAGGTCATCAATGCGGCGCACTATTCCTGTCGCTTTCATGTTAGCTCCTTTCTCAAAAGGCGTTTTCTCCTTTTTTACATATTTTACTGTGGTAGTAGTATCTGTAAAAAAAGAGATAATATACCAATCCCGTTAAACAATCAATGCATGTAAATATTCTTCCGTTTCAAAAAAAATTCTGCTTCCTTTTTCCTGATAAATACCGGAAGCATCTACTTTAATGTGGAATTTATCATAGGGCATCTCCCGCCGGAAATCTGCCCTGTTTACAAGTTCCTGATAACAAGCCTTCCTTAGCTGCTCTAATTTTCCGCTTCTGGAGAGCTGCTTTAAATCACTTTTCTTTTTTAATATCAGACATAAATACCGGCTTAAATATCCGGCATCTTCCACTTTAGGATACATTTTGGGAATGTTATTTTTCACTGCTGAAAATCCTTTTTGGATAAAACAGTCCATCCTGACATTAGCAGCGCTTGTCACAAGAACACGCATCAAATGCTCTTCGACAGCCGGAAGCGGAAACCGTCCCAATGCTTCGTAAAAGCAGGAAAATACCGGATGTTTTTTATCCTTTTCCAACTGTTGTGTGATAATATAGTCGTAATTTATATCCTCCAGATATACCTTTACATCCAATAAGTTTGCCAGATATGCGGTGGCGCTGTAAGTAATTTTGCAGTTATATACTTTCCAATCCAGCTGCTTTTCCAAAAGCTGCATAAAGTATTTAATAAACGAATACCGGAAATCCTGCGGCGTATACTGTTGTACCATATAGCAATACTGCATGTAACTGCCAAATGCGTCCGGTTTTACCGCATACTTCTCATCCTCTTTACAATATACCAAAGCACTTTCCATTTTTATCTCCTTATCTTTACACAATTATATGTCCAACCGGATTGCCCGGGAAAAAGTTGCACAAAAAAACAAAAAAGATTATAATCTTTGAAAACATACCAAGGAAGAGGAACAACATGAAAAACAAATATACCCTGGAATGCTGTGTGGATTCACTTGTGTCCGCCCACGCTGCCCTCAGGGGCGGCGCGGACCGTCTGGAACTGTGCGCTAACCTGATTATCGGCGGAACTACTCCTACAATGGCGCTTTATCAAAAAATGCGCGAACAGACCGATACGGATATCCGTGTATTAATCCGCCCCCGTTTCGGGGACTTTTTATACTCGGAGGAAGAAGCCTGTATTATGTGCAGGGAAATAGAAGCTTTCCGGAAAGCAGGCGCTGACGGTATCGTCATCGGCAGCCTGCGTGCTGACGGTTCCCTTCATATCGAACAAATGAAACGGTTTATGGAACAGGCCGGAGACATGCACGTTACCCTGCACCGTGCCTTTGATATGTGCCGTGATTCCCTTGAAGCACTCAGGCAGGCAGGGGAACTGGGCATTCACACCATACTCACTTCGGGCCGTGCAACGTCCTGTACGAAAGGAATCTCTCTTTTTAAAGAACTGCTGCCTCTGTCAGGCAATCAGATAACCATTCTCGCAGGCGGCGGTGTAGATGCCGATGCTGTCAAAACGCTTCTTTCACAGACAGCGCTTACCGACTTTCACATGTCCGGCAAAAAAAGGATATCCAGTGGTATGCAATACCGGAATCCTTCCGTTTCCATGGGACTGCCCGGCATGGATGAATATACCCTATGGCAAACTGACGAAGAGTCCATACGCTCAGTACGGACTCTCTTGGATGAAGCAGCGGCGGAAAACCTATGATTCTTTTCTGCTGCGCCTGCCTCCTGCTTCCTTCTTTTCTTTACCTTTGTATTTACGCTCCTGCCCGCCTTTTTCTTTCCTGTCAGTCCATCGCGTATTTTCTTCTTTCTTACTTCCCGTCCGGCCACTGCCTTCTCTTCTGCCAAAACGTTCCGAGCCTTCCTTACGGCCTCCTCTGTCGAAATCAGCCCTTCTGCCATTCCTGCGGCTGCCTTCTCCTCTTGTACGGCTGCCGCGTCCGGTTTCTTCTTTCCGGTACCGGCCGCCATCGCGGCTCCTTGCACCGTCACTTTTTCTGCGCGGCTCTTCCACTACAATTTCTTTTATCTCATCGCCAACCTGCATTTTGACAAGCGCCGCAAGCAGTTCCATGGGGTCTGCCTCAAGTTCCGCTATCTTGTCTTCCAGCAGTTCCTGTAAATGATTCAGTTCCATCTCTCCTGCTTTTTCTGCTGCGGAACGAATTACCCTGTTAATCTTAATATCCATAATCTGTGCCGCTTTCGGCACTTTCATTTCCGTCATTTTAGTCTTGCAGACTCTCTCAATATCACGAATTCGGTATAATTCCCTGCCATAGGCAAAAGTGAATGCCACTCCCTCCTTGCCGGCACGCCCGGTACGGCCAATTCGGTGCACATAATACTCAATATCCTGAGGCACGTCATAATTAAAGACCGCTTCCAAATCGTCCACATCAATGCCTCTTGCCGCCACATCCGTTGCAATCAGAATTTCAAGGTTGCCTCCCTTAAATCGGTTCATGACAAAATCCCTCTGTTTCTGCGTCATATCCCCGTGCAGCCCTTCAGCCTGATACCCCCGGTTTTTCAGGTTCTCACTCAGTTCATCCACCATGCGCTTGGTATTGCAGAATATAATGGAACGTTTAAGTCCGTACAGTTCCAGAAGCCTTGCCACCACTTCTTCCTTGTATATATTCTTCACTGCAAAATAATATTGCTTTACAAGCGGAATGGTAAGTTCTTTTTTGGTCACTTTAATCATTTTTGCATCGCGCTGGTACTCATCCGTAATATCCAGGATTGCCTGCGGCATGGTAGCAGAAAACAGCGCTGTCTGATGCTCCTGTTCTATCTCTGAAAGTATGGTTTCCATATCTTCCCGAAAACCCATATTTAACATTTCGTCCGCTTCATCCAGAACCACCATTTTGATGTCCTGTAATTTAATGGTATGTCTGCGCATATGGTCCATGACGCGCCCCGGGGTTCCCACTATAATCTGTGCCCCGCCTTTTAATGCCTTAATCTGTCTGGATATGTCCTGCCCCCCGTATATAGGCACCATCTTTATGCCATGCATGTATCTGGAAAACTTTCTAAGCTCTTCCGCTGCCTGAATGGCAAGTTCTCTGGTCGGGCATAAAATCATACCCTGAAGATTCCTGTTGTTTTCATCTATCTGCTGCAGCATGGGAATTCCAAAAGCCGCTGTTTTACCGGTACCCGTCTGGGCCTGCCCAATTACGTCTTTCCCTTCCATCAATACAGGAATTGCCTGTGCCTGAATGGGAGTCATATATTCAAACCCCATTTCCGTTACCGCACGCAAAATCCTTGCATCCAAATTGGAATCCGCATAACGCAGGTCTTCCTTTTCCTTTTTTTCATCTAAAATCACTTCTTCTTTGTTTTGCATAATTCTCCTATCAGTTATCCTGTAATACCCTGCATACTGCATGGCAAAAAGACAACGTCCCGTGTAAAGGACGTTGTCTGTCTACTTTTACGAACCGATTAATTGTATGGTACTTTTGCCAAAAAGTCAAGTACTTTGACAAATTAAAATTTGAAAATTTTCATGGAGTTGTCTAACCCGGTAGCCACACCTTTTAATTGCTCAGCCTGGTCTGACATATTTTGAATCGTTGCCGTCACCTCAGTGGCAGATGCAGAAGTTTCTTCTGTACTTGCTGCATTTTCCTGCGCAATGGCTGTAAGGTTCTGTACCACATCCACTACGTTAACCCTGGCTTCATCCATCTTGTTAATGCTTGTGGTAATAGCCTGCACACTTTCCAGGGAACTGTCAATTCCTTTCTTTACTTCTGCAAATCCAGCACCGGTTTTTTCTACATTTTCACTCTGCTCTGCAATTATTTCCCTGACGCTGTCCATCGTTGCCACAGCTTCTTCCGAATCATGAATCAAAGAATCAATGATTTCTTCAATCTGCCTTGCAGATTCATTGGACTGTTCCGCCAGCTTCTGTATCTGACCCGCAACAACCGCAAAACCACGGCCCTGTTCACCTGCCCTTGCAGCCTCAATGGATGCATTCAGGGAAAGGAGATTCGTTTCTTCCGCAATGGAAGTAATCATACCGGTAGCTTCCCTAATCTTAAGGGCTGATTCATTGGTGGTATGGGTCTGTTGATATATCCTTTCAATCGCTTCCCGCGTCTTACTGTTTGTTTCATCAAGCTGCTTTAAGGTATTGTCGGCTTCTCTTCCCGCACGCTGCATGATACCGGCGTTGGCGCCCAGTTTTTCCACCTGTCTGCCAGCCTCTTCCACCATGTTCCCAATCAGGATGACATTTTCCGTTGCTTTCTGCGTTTCCTCAGCCTGGGAATTTGCTCCGTCTGCAATCTCACTGACAGCTCTTTCCACCTGCTCCACTGCTTCACTGGTTTTGCCTGTACTGGTATTCAAACTGTCTGCAGCGTCAAACAGCATGACCGTCTGCTCATTAATATCCTTTGCAATCCCTCTCAATCCTTCCCTCAGTTTGGAAACCACCCTGCTTATCTGACCGGTTTCATCCTTACGCTTGTTCAGCTTTTTCTCACTGTCCGTTTCCGTAAAGTCCCAATCAGCAAGCTTCAATACGCTTTCCGTCACCTTCTTTATCGGCTTTACCACAAGTTTGGCAAGCACAAATCCAATAAGTCCACAAACTACCAGAGAGAAAAGACCGCTAAGTACGCCCCTTATTCTCATCGTCGTAACCGCGCTGAACATTTCGGACTTATCCGCCGTTACCACCAGAATAAAGCTGCCATCCCCACATACATAGTAGGAAGCATACTTTGTGACACCGTTAAAATTATATGTAGTGAGGGCCGGCTTGGAAACCTCCCCTGCCTGCAGCTTGGAAACCAGTCCCTTAATAACTTCATTTTCAACCGGTTGTCCTATTTTTTCCTCTGTGGGGTGATAAAGCATTGTTCCCTGACCATCCGTTATGTACAAATAACTGGAATCGGAACCCTTGATTTTCACTCCGTCAAAAATTTCTCCCAGCACCTCTTTGGACAGTTCTTCTTCCCCTCCCCTTAATATCACATTTCTTTCCAGGTTAGTACCATAAGCAACAGCCAAATCGTACATATAATTTCCCATATTGTCAGATGTGTTGTTCTGTGCCAGCGGAACAAACATAAAATACTGCAATAGCCATGTCAGCACAATAGCAAACACTACGCACCAGACAACTTTTACTACTATCGAATTTATTAAATGAACTTTCTTGCCATCTTTACCCATATGCTTTCTCCCTTTAGTTGATGAATATGTTAGTTTTATTGTATCGCGTTAAAGGGATTATTTCAACTGTTTTCTTGTGTTTGATAGGGTAAACTTATTGTCGGAAAGTAATAGGCAGACTGCACCTGTGACCTG